>NZ_KQ089830.1:1600911-2623636 GCF_001037515.1 Citrobacter sp. MGH110
GATTAGCACAGCGCCATCAGGCAGTTCCGCGCACCGTGCCGGATGCGGCTAACGCCTTATCCGGCCTACAAACTACATGCAGCCGTAGGCCTGATAAGCTCAGCGCATCAGGCAGTTCCGCGCACCGTGCCGGATGCTGCCAACGCCTTATCCGGCCTACAAACTACATACAACCGTAGACCTGATTAGCACAGCGCCATCAGGCAGTTCCGCGCACCGTGCCGGATGCGGCCAACGCCTTATCCGGCCTACACACTACATGCAGCCATAGGCCTGATAAGCACAGCACCATCAGACAGTTCCGCGCATCGTGCCGGATGCGGCTAACGCCTTATCCGGCCTACAAACTACATACAGCCGTAGGCCTGATAAGCTGTGGGATCATCGGCATTTGGCAAATCAGGCCATATCCAGCGCGGTTTTACCTTTGGGCGCCGGATACGCCTTATCTAACTGCTTCAACTCATCTACAGAGAGCATTATCCCCAGCGCGGCGGCATTTTGTTCGACATGCGCTACGCTTGCGGCTTTCGGGATGGCTATTACACCCGACTGACGAATCACCCATGCCAGCAAAATCTGCGCAGCGCTAACATTGTGCGCACGCGCGATGTCATTCACCACAGAGTTAGAAAGCAAATCTCCACGCAGTCGTCCCGCCTGAGCCAGCGGACTGTATGCCATGACCGGCATCTGCTGCTGCTGGCACCACGGCAGTAAATCATATTCAATACCGCGCGAGGCTAAATGATAAAGCACCTGGTTAGTTGCACACTCTCGTCCACCGGGTACCTGCCATAACGCCTGCATATCATCATAATCGAGATTTGAGACGCCCCAACGGCGGATTTTCCCCTGCGCAATCAGTGTTTCCATGGCATCGATGGTCTCTGCAAATGAAAAATCGCCCATCCAGTGCAGCAAATAGAGATCCAGATAATCAGTTTTCAGTCGACGCAGGCTCGCTTCGCAGGCGGCAATGGCTTTCTGTCCACCGGCATTCCATGGGTAAACTTTCGAGACTAAAAAAGCGCTATCACGCCGTCCCGTTAATGCTTCACCCACCACCTCTTCCGCTGCACCATCAGCGTACATTTCTGCGGTATCAATCAATCGCAGGCCGAGATCCAGTCCGGCCTGCAGCGCAGACACTTCATCCCGGCGTCGGCATGGATCCTCGCCCATGTACCATGTTCCCTGCCCAATAGCAGGAAGCGATACCTGGTTTGTAAACGTCACCTGTTTCGCTGTCATCGCACCCTCCTGTGTTAATGCACCACAGTAAAGCAAAACAACGTGCATGTGTCCTGTTAGGGTGCACAAATTGCACCATTATGGATTGGAAACCGATCGTTAAGGCGAGCGAAATAAAAAGCCCGGGAACAGCAAATGTTCCCGGGCCGAAAAAATACAAAATCTTATCTACGAAGTGGTTATTTCAACCGACCCAAATATTTTCCCTCTTTCATAGCGTTGATTTTTCCGTTTTTATAGACGATGACGGAAATCAAACCTGCGCTATAAGACTGAGCTTCAGCACTATTCTCATCATTTGCCGCAGGTTTGCCATTAATATAAGCAATGCCATCAGCACCACGTTTAAAGTCCACTCCAAGTTTATTCACATGCACGGGCGTGATTTTACTGGCGTGTACCGGGGCATTCGTGTCACTGACCATGGTTTTATGTTCATGCTGTAATTGTTGACGATAAGCCTCACTGATGGCATACGCAGGCGCAGCAGAGGAAGCCACCAGAGCAGCGATAATAATTAATTTCTTCATTAGTTAAACCTTAATATTTATCGTGTTTGTGGTGGTGACTGGAATTTTTATCATTTGTGCCATACAAGTTTTGCGCATTTTCCATAGCCTGTTTTTCAGCGGCAGCATTGATTGTCGCCTGACGGTTTTGCTCAGCAACATAACAGGCATCACGGCTCACACCCTTGCTTTCGCAAGCATTCATGCGTGAAGCCTCGGTGGAACAACCAGCCAGAATCCCGCCCATCACAGCTATCATGATTAACTTTTTCATTATATATACTAGGTTTATTCTCAAAAAATCCACATGGCGAATTATATTTAATGCCATGAAGGGTTGCTGTCGATACTTTAAAGTTTACTTAATATCTGCAATGGGATATTTAATGTCAATTTAATTTTTTTCAGATAAATACCTAAAGATGTAAAATTAAAATCAATCGATTAATTTTTGTTTTTTTCACATGAAAGTTAACTTTCGCCATGAGATAAACATGCTAAAAGAGTTATCAATAATTTTCATTGTGCTTAACAATAAGAAAATAACGCTTACCTCGATCATAAACCCTAGTATTATCAAAGCATTGTATAGCTACAAACCATTACCTCATGACAATGACTTGCTAAACCTTCACGACTATATTTCATTCAAAAATGAATAGATAACAGGCTAATAAAATAGCAGGTTTATTTTTAGTAACAGCGACAGGAATAATACGTTAAAAATTCGTTGTCGCCTGACAGAATGCCAAAACAGCACAAAAAATCAAATCTCATGTTTTAGATCAATATTCATCTCCGTCACGCACAAAAAAGCCCGCACTGATGCGGGCTAGTGCTTGACGCGCAGTAGCATCAGAACTTGTAAGTTAGACCCACCGAGAAGATGCCAGACCAGGACTTATCGACCATCGGACTGTCCTTCACTTCATCACTCAAGCGCACATAACGGCCAGTTCCGTATACGTTCCAGTTTCCAATGAAGTTATAGCTCGCGGTCAACTCCAGGTACGGATCCCATCCATCGTCAGCGTTGTAGCTTTTCAGACCACTGCGGCGAGACTCGTGATTGGACACGCCATAATAATAGTCGTTGTAGTTTTCGCTGCTGTACTGCACACCGATACCCGGCGTCAGAGTCAGCCCACCATTAGTGTAACGGTAGAGCCAGGCCAGATCCCAGATAAAGCCGTTGCTGTTATCCAGAGTATCACCCGCCAGTGCAGTACGCAGGAAACCATACTGGGTGTTATGTACATACGAAAGGCCAGCCATCATGCTGCTTTTACGCTTGTCGAGTTGGCGCAAAGCATGGCTATCGCTATCACCTGGCTTGAAATGCGTCGGATCATAGTACGCCATGATGGAAAGCTTATCTGCCGTGTCATTCCACAGATAGTAGCCGCCACCCAAGCCGTGGAACCAGACATTATCGCCTTCATAGGTGACAACCGGAACAGGGTAAACATCGCGGTCATACTGTTTGTACGGGCTGTTAATCACGCCGACACCCGCGCCAACAGTCCACTGACTTTCCGCCTGTGCGGTGCTAACTGCGGTTGCGGCAAGGACGCCAAGTGCCAGAAGTTTGAGTTTGGTCACAATCCATAATTCCTTATTCAAAAGTGTAGCGGTCAAAGTGTAACCGCCAATACGCTTCAGCCCAACTATTTTACGTATTCGCCCCAGAATGTAACCCCCTAATTTCTCAGCGAGTGATGACATTTTGCTTGCAGGACGGTGAACACCGCATGAATCCCGCTCCAATTCTTTACATAAGATGTGCTTTTTTTGCTGATGAGTTATTGATATGCCATTGAAATTCATTTGCGCACACAGGCAAGTTTTGCAAATGCCATCTACGCTTAATTTTAGAAGGTGTATCACCGAATACGTTGATCTCCTGACCACTAAAATGGCATGAGAGTTGCTTATTTCTTCAGCAACGACGTCGTTCAGTTTACCTCTTCAGGGGCCTCTACTATTCATATGAACGGCTCTTAACATGTGCTAAAAAACGAAAGGACGGCATACCATGAATATATTCGATCACTATCGCCAGCGTTATGAAGCTGCCAAGGACGAAGAGTTCACGCTGCAGGAGTTTCTTACCACTTGTCGGCAAGATCGCAGTGCTTATGCCAACGCGGCAGAGCGGCTATTAATGGCTATTGGTGAGCCTGTCATGGTCGACACTGCCCACGAACCTCGACTTTCTCGACTCTTTTCGAATCGGGTAATTGCACGCTATCCCGCCTTTGAAGAGTTTTACGGCATGGAAGACGCCATTGAGCAAATTGTTTCTTATTTGAAACATGCGGCTCAGGGTCTGGAAGAGAAGAAGCAGATTCTGTATCTGCTGGGGCCTGTGGGAGGGGGGAAATCATCTCTTGCTGAGCGGCTGAAGTCGCTGATGCAGAGAGTACCAATTTATGTCCTGAGTGCTAATGGCGAACGTAGCCCGGTCAACGATCATCCGTTATGCCTGTTTAATCCGCAGGAAGACGCGCAGATCCTGGAAAAAGAGTATGGGATCCCGCGTCGCTATCTCGGTACGATCATGTCGCCCTGGGCTGCGAAACGTCTGCACGATTTTGGCGGGGACATTACAAAATTCCGCGTCGTCAAAGTCTGGCCGTCTATTCTGGAGCAGATCGCAATCGCCAAAACGGAGCCTGGTGATGAAAACAACCAGGATATTTCTGCGCTGGTCGGGAAAGTGGATATTCGTAAACTCGAACACCACGCCCAGAACGATCCTGATGCCTACGGTTATTCGGGTGCACTGTGTCGTTCAAACCAGGGGATTATGGAATTCGTTGAGATGTTTAAAGCACCGATTAAAGTGCTGCATCCTCTGCTGACCGCCACCCAGGAAGGAAACTACAACGGGACAGAAGGTATCTCTGCCCTGCCGTTTAACGGGATTATTCTTGCCCACTCGAACGAGTCCGAATGGGTAACGTTCCGTAATAACAAAAACAATGAGGCGTTCCTTGACCGTGTTTACATCGTCAAAGTGCCTTATTGCCTGCGTATCTCTGAAGAGATCAAAATTTACGAAAAACTGCTTAACCACAGTGAGCTGACCCATGCGCCTTGCGCACCGGGCACACTGGAAACGCTCTCTCGCTTTACCATTCTTTCTCGCCTGAAAGAACCTGAGAACTCGAGCATTTACTCGAAGATGCGCGTTTACGATGGCGAAAGCCTGAAAGATACCGATCCGAAAGCGAAATCCTATCAGGAGTATCGGGATTACGCCGGGGTTGATGAGGGAATGAACGGTCTGTCCACGCGTTTCGCGTTTAAGATCCTCTCTCGCGTCTTTAACTTTGACCATGCCGAAGTGGCAGCTAACCCGGTACATCTGTTTTACGTACTGGAGCAGCAAATCGAACGTGAACAGTTCCCGCAGGAGCAAGCTGAGCGTTATCTTGAGTTCCTGAAAGGCTATTTGATCCCGAAATATGCTGAATTCATCGGCAAAGAGATCCAGACGGCTTATCTCGAATCCTATTCCGAATACGGACAGAACATTTTCGACCGTTATGTCACTTATGCGGATTTCTGGATTCAGGATCAGGAGTATCGCGACCCGGATACCGGTCAGCTGTTTGACCGCGAGTCACTAAACTCAGAACTGGAGAAAATTGAGAAGCCGGCGGGTATCAGTAACCCGAAAGATTTTCGTAACGAGATCGTCAACTTTGTTCTGCGTGCCAGAGCGAATAACAGCGGTCGCAATCCAAACTGGACCAGTTACGAAAAACTGCGCACGGTTATTGAGAAGAAAATGTTCTCCAATACCGAGGAGCTGCTGCCGGTCATTTCGTTCAATGCTAAAACCTCGACTGACGAGCAGAAAAAACACGACGATTTTGTCGACCGTATGATGGAAAAAGGCTACACGCGTAAACAGGTGCGTTTACTGTGCGAATGGTATTTGCGCGTACGTAAATCGTCTTAACATAAGTGCCCGGTGCGCATGCGCTTACCGGGCTTGCAAAACAATGTTCCGTAGGCCGGATAGCGCCAGCGCCATCCGGCACTTACAGACATGGCGAACAGTTGGCAGTACGGGGGGCTTATGACCTGGTTTATTGACCGGCGTCTTAACGGCAAAAACAAGAGCACGGTAAACCGCCAGCGCTTCTTACGCCGTTATAAATCGCAAATTAAACAGTCGATCTCCGAGGCCATTAACAAGCGTTCGGTGACTGATGTGGATAGCGGCGAATCTGTCTCTATTCCGACTGATGATATTAGCGAACCTATGTTTCATCAGGGACGTGGTGGCCTGCGCCATCGCGTGCATCCGGGTAACGACCATTTTGTGCAGAATGACCGCATTGAACGCCCACAGGGCGGCGGTGGCGGTTCAGGAAGCGGACAAGGCCAGGCCAGCCAGGATGGTGAGGGTCAGGATGAGTTCGTCTTTCAGATCTCTAAAGATGAATATCTCGATCTGTTGTTCGAAGATTTAGCACTTCCTAACCTGAAGCAGAATCAGCAGCGTCAGCTAACGGAGTACAAAACGCACCGGGCAGGTTTTACCTCTAACGGTGTGCCAGCCAACATCAGCGTGGTGCGATCCCTGCAAAACTCACTGGCGCGCCGCACGGCGATGACAGCGGGTAAGCGTCGCGAACTGCATGCTCTCGAAGCGGATCTGGAAACCATCGCGAAAAGCGAACCAGCACAGTTGCTGGAAGAGGAACGGTTACGCAAAGAGATTGCCGAACTACGGGCAAAAATCGAACGCGTGCCATTTATCGACACCTTTGATTTACGCTACAAGAATTATGAAAAACGCCCCGACCCTTCCAGCCAGGCGGTAATGTTCTGCCTGATGGACGTTTCTGGTTCAATGGATCAGTCGACCAAAGATATGGCTAAACGTTTTTATATCCTGCTGTATCTGTTCTTAAGCCGGACCTATAAGAACGTGGAGGTGGTTTATATTCGCCACCATACCCAGGCGAAAGAAGTGGATGAGCATGAGTTCTTCTACTCTCAGGAAACCGGGGGAACCATTGTCTCCAGTGCGCTGAAGTTAATGGATGAAGTGGTGAAAGAGCGCTACAACCCTGCCCAGTGGAACATCTATGCTGCACAGGCATCGGACGGTGATAACTGGGCTGATGATTCACCGCTGTGTCATGAAATTTTGGCGAAAAAACTGCTGCCAGTGGTCCGCTATTACAGCTATATCGAAATCACTCGCCGCGCTCACCAAACCTTGTGGCGTGAATACGAACATCTGCAATCAACTTTTGATAACTTTGCGATGCAACATATTCGCGACCAGGATGATATTTACCCGGTATTCCGCGAACTGTTTCATAAACAAAGTACGACCAGCAATAGTTAACCACCTAAACAAATCAGCCAGAGGTTATCTTCTCTGGCTGATTTTTTACGGGTGCTGTTTTTTCATCTTATCAATATTCATCCGTTTATCCTTTTTATTTTCCCTTTACAGAGCAGCAGGCAATGTAATTGAGTTGATGACGTTGCGAACGGAAGAAGCGAAACATTTTCAGGAAACGACGACGATTTTCGCTCGTGCGTAAGCCGTTAAACACAATTTTTACCGCCCCCGTAAGCCCTTCATCACGAACTAATCCGCGCGGCGACATCAGCGACATGTTGCCATTCTGCTGCAGGACCTGTTCGAACCCGCAGTTAAGAAACAAATCACGCCAGCCTTGTCTGGTCATTGGGCTAACGTTTGATTTCACCACATCGACAAGCTGGCCCTGATCGCCCGCGCCCAGTTTTTG
The DNA here is from genome assembly GCF_001037515.1 of Citrobacter sp. MGH110. Lineage (NCBI taxonomy): Bacteria > Pseudomonadati > Pseudomonadota > Gammaproteobacteria > Enterobacterales > Enterobacteriaceae > Citrobacter > Citrobacter sp. MGH110. The sequence continues at coordinate 1,608,461 of NZ_KQ089830.1, forward strand.
GGCGGTGAACATAATATCGTGGGTGAGCAGACGCCCACCGGGCTTCAACACGCGATAATATTCGGCAATTAACTTCGCCTTCGCTTTATCGGCATACATTGTCAGCATGGCTTCGTTAATCACAACATCGAAACTGTTATCCGCAAAAGGAAGAGTGTTGGCGTTAGCAGCCATCACATGAATATGATTTTCCAGACCATTTGCCGCTACGTTATTCCTTGCATTTGACAGTGCGGTTTTATCCATATCAATGGCGTATACGGTACAGCCATAGCGTTGAACTAACTCTATCGCCGTCGTGGCCATGTTGCACGCCACTTCAAGTACCTGGCTGCCGGGCGTCAGCTGTGACTGGCTAAACAACCATTCTGTTGCTTCAACACCGCCCGGACGCAGACGGGTTTTGCCCAGGCTGGCTAAAAATGTATGACCCGCTTTTTCAGTCGCGCTCATTGGCCTGTCTCCTTTGCATAAGTTGCATTATAAATACAACATTAAGAGTTAAAGGTGAAGTACGCGAATGATTTTTATTTCAAAATGTCCTTTCCCGTAGCGTTAGAGCGGATGTATGCCGTGTGATAGACTGAAGTATCAGACTTACAGGGCTGTAAATCATTATGAAATTGCATCATAAAGCGCTCAGGATCTTTATCTCCGTCAGCGTAATTGTTTTGACATCTTCTTTTTTGGTTTATGAGCTCATTGCTAGTGATAAAGCAATGAATGCGTACATGCGCTATATCAATGAGAAAGCCGACTCCTCGTTTCTCTATGATAAGTACACAAATCAGAGCATCGCAGCCCATCTGATGCGCACATTTTCATCCCCTCAGGGGCCTGCTTCTCTCGAACAGCAAAAAGTACTTTGCAACGCTTTCGACAGCGTTAACGGCACTCATGGGCTCAATCTCACTAAGCGCAACTATCTGCCATTACACGGTACGTTGCAGACCACCTCAACAAAATGTAGCGAACAGCTTGATGACATTTTTCTGCTGCCCTCTTTTGACCGGGCGGTCAATGTTAATCGCCAGCAGAAAGATTACGGTCAGGGATTAGGGACGCTGGAGTATAAATTTCGATATTACGTCGATCTCAAAAATAACTACGTTTATTTCTATGATGTGATCGACTCGCGGAAATTTGCGATACACAACTGGTCGTTTTTGCAAAAAGGTACGTTGGGAATCGACCAGAATGATATTGACGGTATTTTTACTGGCCGCACGGTGATCTCCAGTATTTATGAAGATAACCTGACCGAGAAAAAGGTGATGAGCTTTTTAACACCGGTTTACTACGCCAATAAGCTAAAAGGCGTGGTGATGGTGGATATTAATAAAGAGAATTTACAGAATATTTTCTATACCAGCGACCGCCCTCTCGTCTGGCGTTATCTTAACGTAACGGTCTCTGACACCAGTTCAGGTAAAGAGATCCTCGTTCATAAAAGTGAAACCGATCTATTCCGCTATGTTCACTATGAGAAGGACATACCTGGCGGTATACGAATCACCCTCTCACTTGATGTTATGTACTTTATTGTCTCGTCCTGGAAGATATTCGCCTTCTATCTACTGGCAACGATATTGCTGCTGAATATGGTCAGAACGCATTTTCGCTTGTATCACAACGTCACACGGGAAAATGTCAGTGATGCGATGACAGGGCTCTACAACCGTAAAATTTTTACGCCAGCGCTTGAGCAGCGTTTGCAACAGTTGGTGAACACAGGAACGCTCGTGACCTTTATCGCCATTGATTGCGACAAACTAAAAGTTATTAATGATACGTTGGGGCATAAGGAAGGCGATCGCATTATCACCATTTTGGCCAAAGCTATTCAAACGTCCATTCGCAAAAGCGACTATGCCATCCGCCTCGGCGGCGATGAGTTTTGCATTATCCTCATCGATCACCCCAGTGAATTAACGCCCCGCCTGCTGGAGAGGATTCGCTATAACTTACAAATTATTGCGCAAGATAGATCAATCAGCTTCTCTGTCGGGATTTATAATATGCAGCCAAACGACACCATTGATGATGCCTACAAAGCATCTGATGCACAGCTCTACCTGAACAAACAGAAAAAACGCACCGATGCGTAATTATTTTTCTGACAGGATTTTCATTGTTGTACCAGGAGTAAGTCATGACGGAAGTAAACAAAGGTAACGCAACGCACCAGCGTTTAATCTCCCTGTTGTCAGAACACGGTGCGACCTACCGCGTAGTCAGCCATGAAGCCGTAGGCAAATGTGAAGCTGTCTCTGAAATTCGCGGTACCGCACTGGGTCAGGGTGCAAAAGCGCTGGTCTGCAAAGTAAAAGGCAACGGCGTCAATCAGCATGTTCTGGCGATCCTCTCTGCCGATCAGCAGGCCGACCTGAGCCTGTTGGCCAGCCATATTGGCGGGTTGAGAGCGTCACTTGCCAGCCCGGCGGAGGTAGATGAACTGACTGGCTGCGTATTTGGCGCTATCCCACCGTTCAGTTTTCATCCGAACCTCAAGCTGGTCGCCGACCCGCTGTTGTTTGAGCGTTTTAATGAAATTGCGTTCAATGCCGGAATGCTGGAAAAATCTGTGATCATGGATACCGCAGATTACCTGCGCATCGCGCAACCGGAATTAATCCCGTTCCGCAGAGAACAATAACTGCACAAGTTAGCAGTAAAAAACATCGCTTCGTGCGTTAGCCCAAAAAAAATCATAATCATTAAAAAAAGCCTGTTCCGTCACGCATTTACGCGTACAGTAAGCAGGCTTATTTTTTCTTTTGGCAAGGAAACTACGATGTTTGATGTCACTCTGCTGATCCTGCTCGGACTGGCAGCTCTGGGCTTTGTCAGCCACAACACCACTGTCGCTGTTTCAATTCTGGTGCTGATAATAGTCCGTGTTACCCCACTGAATACCTTCTTTCCCTGGATTGAAAAACAGGGCCTGACCGTCGGGATTATAATTCTGACCATTGGCGTCATGGCGCCGATCGCCAGCGGAACGCTACCGCCCTCCACGCTCATCCACTCCTTTGTGAACTGGAAATCACTGGTTGCTATTGCCGTTGGGGTATTTGTCTCCTGGCTTGGCGGACGCGGCGTTACGCTAATGGGTAGCCAGCCTCAGCTTGTTGCTGGTTTACTGGTGGGCACGGTACTGGGCGTGGCGCTGTTTCGCGGTGTGCCAGTGGGGCCGCTTATTGCGGCAGGTCTGGTCTCATTGATTGTTGGGAAGCAGTAGCCAGCCCGTTCAGATAACGGCCTGGCGTCTGTCCCTGGCCTTTTTTGAACATAGTGATAAATGCCGTGGTCGAATCGTACCCGAGCATTTGCGCGACCTGTTGTACATTGCGACCATCAATTAACGCCTGCAGCGCCAGAATCAGCTGGAGCTGGTGACGCCAGCGGCGAAAACTTAACCCCGTTTCTTTGACGACCAGGCGAGCAAGGTTACGTTCACTCATCGCAAATACGCTGGCCCATTGCCCCAACGTCTGCCATTGTGCAGGCTCTCTCGCCATCGTTGCGACCATTCTGCGAATTTTCGGGTGATCGGAAACCGGCAACTGCATTTGCTCCTGGGGTTGCTGCGGCAGTTCATCAAACAGCACTTGCGTCAGCCGCTGGGTTGCCGGCTCCAGCCGTTGGGCATCCGTTTTGGATGCCAGCGCCAGAATAAGCTCCCGGCACAACGGAGCAATTTTCAGCGTGCAGCAACGATCGGGCATCACAACGGCCTGCGGCTCAATAAACAAAAAGCACAATTGTGCGCCAACGGTAACGTGGTTGCTGTGTGGAATTTCACCGGGGATCCACACCGCATATTGCGGGGGCACCATCCACATAGCATTCTCAACCTCACAGGTGATCGCGCCATGCAACGCCAGAATCAACTGGCCTTTACGGTGCTGATGCAGCGGACTGAAAAGTTCATCTTCCCGGGCCTGAATACAAAACGCCACCGCCGCATCGTGGTGAAGATCGGGTTCGTATCCATCCAGCCTCAGTCCTAACATAAAAATGTCCGATTTAAGCGATAAACTGTCATTTTAGCTTGATTCATCCATTGAGTAAAAACGCTAAGGTATCGCCTCGCCTGACGATATGAGAAAAAAATGACAAATACACCTTCCTCCCGTGGCAAGAACGCAGCGTTGCTGATCGCGGGGATCCTGATGATTGCCACCACATTGCGCGTCACCTTTACCGGTGCAGCCCCGTTGCTGGATGCAATTCGCGCCGACTACGGTCTGAGCACCGCCCAGACGGGGCTTCTGACCACCCTGCCACTGCTGGCTTTCGCACTGGTTTCACCTCTGGCTGCCGCTGTTGCGCGCCGTTGGGGTATCGAACGCAGCCTGTTTGTCGCTATGCTACTGATTTGCGCGGGTATTGCGATACGTTCTCTGCCCTCACCAGGGTTCCTGTTTAGCGGCACCGCTATCATTGGTTGCGGAATCGCATTGGGAAATGTGCTTTTACCCGGACTGATTAAGCGTGATTTTGCTCAGCATGTGGCGAAACTCACTGGCGCATACTCGCTGACCATGGGCGCAGCAGCGGCACTGGGTTCCGCCATTGTGGTACCGCTGGCGTTGAACGGGTTTGGCTGGCGCGGTGCGCTGATGGTACTGATGGCCTTTCCGCTACTGGCACTGATTATCTGGTTACCCCAATGCCGCCAGATGGCCAATGCCAGCTTGAGCAGCTCGCGCGCTCTGCATTCCCGCGCGATCTGGCGCTCCAGCCTCGCCTGGCAGGTGACGCTGTTTCTGGGGATCAATTCGCTTATCTACTACGTCATCATCGGCTGGTTGCCCGCCATTTTGATCAGCCACGGCTACAGCGAGGCGCAGGCCGGTTCGCTGCATGGTTTACTGCAGCTGGCGACCGCCGCGCCGGGATTATTGATTCCTCTCGTCCTGAACAGATTTAAGGATCAGCGCGCCATCGCCGCTCTGGTTTCATTAATGTGCGCCGTCGGCGCGGCGGGATTCGCCATAATGCCCGACCAGGCATTGCTATGGACCATCCTGTTTGGCTTTGGCTCAGGCGCGACGATGATCCTCGGCTTGACCTTTATTGGCCTGCGCGCAAGCTCAGCGCATCAGGCTGCTGCCCTGTCCGGCATGGCACAATCTGTTGGGTATTTACTGGCCGCCTGCGGGCCACCGCTGATGGGGAAAATTCACGACCTCAACGATAGCTGGCTGATTCCTCTTGGCGGGGTCGCCGTGTTAGCGATGCTGATGGCGGTATTTGGTCTGTGCGCGGGGCGTAATCGGGAGATCGCGAGCGCATAATACACAGGGCAGGTTCGTGAACAACCTGCCCGTTTTTTTATCCGCGCGCGGCGCGCAGCATCGCCTGAACTAACGGTACGGGTTTTCCCGCCAGCGCTCCGCGTTCATGCTGAAAGAGCGTGCCAACATAAAATGGATGCGTCACCAGCTCAATGGCACGAATATCACCAGCCTCATCCCAACCGGTCACCCGAAGATCGCCGCTTTCAAGCTCGGCGGCAAAATCCTCCGATACGCCATAGTTGCAGTGATATCCCTCGGTGATAACATCCCGCCCGTAGGCTTTGGCAATCAGCGTATTGGCCCGCAGCTCAATATCATCCGTTTTTTCTACCAGCGAGCAGGTCAATGGTGCTATCACCATCCGACCCGTGGTGTCCGTCTCGGCGTGGGCGGCATCGCTCCAGCCCAGCACGTTGCGGGCGTACTCCAGAATCGCATGTTGAAAGCCGCCGCAGGTCCCCAGGAACGGGATGCTGTTTTCACGCGCGTAGCGTATCGCTATCAGCGCCCCTTCAAGATGGCGATATGGACTGCCTGGAACGACCCAGATGGCATCATAGCCAATCAAGTCCTCACTGCTGTTGATATCAGATGTGGTTAGCCAGTCGTAATCAGCCACCAATTCCAGGACGGCGGCAGCATCATCGATAGCAAGGGGAATAGCCTGGTGCGCCACAATATCGGGGCTGTAATCGCCCACCAGCGCAATGCGAAGCGTATCTTTAATTGGGGAAATTTCCATTAAGCTTTCCTTGTGTCCTGACAATAAGGGACAGCATAAGGAGCCTCAGCCTACCGACTTTTTAGTGGTATCACAATCCCTTAAATTGGGAGTCAGGGCGGGCAAAATGCTATAATGGTCACGTTTTACGATCTTATTTAACCGTAATAAAGTTGATGATAAATACCTGAGCGGTAGCTGAAAGGAGCGGATGAAGAGATGAAGATTCAGTGTAAACGCGTGTATGACCCGGCAGAAAAAAGCGATGGTTATCGCGTGTTGGTCGACCGGTTGTGGCCACGCGGAATAAAAAAGACTGACCTTACTTTCAACGAATGGAATAAAACGCTGACGCCATCTTCTGAATTGCGCAAAGCATTCCACGCAGAACTGATCGATTTTTCACACTTTTCCGAGCAATATCGCGCAGAGCTGGCCCAACAGCAGCAGGAAGGAAAGCGCCTCGCAGAGATTGCCCAGCAGCAAACCTTAACGCTACTGTATGCGGCGAAAAATACCCAGCAAAACCACGCACTGGTGCTCGCTGAGTGGCTACGTCAATGCTGACCGCGTATTACTTGGCCGTTGCCGGATGATCTCTACGCCAGAGTGACCATTCATCAATCACTTCCCCGTTGGGTAGTTTGCAGTCAGACTTAACACCTTGCGGAGTCTGCACCGCAATCAACGAGCCGCCCTTTTGTTCGCAATACACCGATGCTGGATTCGCCATGCCAACTTTCGGTGGCACAGGCGCTTCCGGTTCCGTGGTACACCCCGCCAGCACCAGCAAACCGGGCAAAACAATAGATGCCAGTTTCATATTTACTCCTGTTAAAAACCTTATCCTGGCAGGTTACCCCGACTTTCCATCTATCTCCATGTTTTCCTGCCAGCTATCCATTTTATGTTTACATTCTGAGCTGGATGGCGTGTTTCATCTTTCACCTTGATGTTCTATCATGCGGGCAACGTCAGCCCAGTCATTACTCAGGAGCATTTACATCTCATGTCGGACATGATCCTTGCCAGAGTCTCACAATCCTTAGCCACGGAGCAGTCTGTTGAAAGTCTGGTTCGGCAACTTCTGGAGATGCTGGAGATGGTGACTGAGATGGAATCGACCTACCTGACCAAGGTCGATCTGGATGCCCGTCTGCAGCATATTCTGTATGCACGTAATAGCCGCCAAATGCAGATCCCCGAAGGGCTATCCGTGCCGTGGGATGAAACGCTGTGCAAACGCGCTATTGAGGAAAACTGTCTGTACAGTGACAACGTGCCCGCACGCTGGCCGGAATGTACCGCCGCTCGCGCACTGGACATCACCACCTTTCTGAGCACTCCCGTTCATCTTCCTGACGGAACGTTTTACGGTACACTCTGCGCTACCAGCCGCCGCCAGCAGGCATTGAGCCAACGTGGAGAACAAGTATTACATCTGTTTGCCGGTCTGATCGCCCAGTCGATTCAAAAAGAGTCGTTGGTTGCTCAGTTACGTGAAGCGAACGCCGCGCTGATTGCTCACTCCTACACCGATGCCCTGACCGGTTTACCGAATCGGCGCGCAATATTTGAAAATGTGGAAACCCTTTTTTCGCTTGCCCGCCATCTCAGGCAGAAGATAGTTGTCGCCTATATCGATTTGGATGATTTCAAACTGATTAATGACCGCTTTGGCCACGAGGTTGGTGACCAGTTCCTGATACAGATTGGGCAGCGCCTGCTCCGTAAATGTAATGATAATGACATTCTCGGTCGACTAGGCGGTGACGAATTTTTAGTCGTTCGCCTGTCAGCGGAAGATGAACTGGATCAACTTATGCGTCTGCAGCAGGTGAAAAATCAGCTACAACAGCAGATTTGCGGTGACTACCAGCTGGGTGACATTCATCTGTTTTATCCTGGTGCCAGTCTGGGTGTGGTGGAAATTGATCCGCTGGAGACTGATGTAAACTGTGCGCTTCATCTTGCAGACAGCGCAATGTATCAGGATAAAAAGCGTCAGGATAAAACCCCTTTTGTCGTACATTAAGCCCTGCTATGCTGGCTCGTCTTTAAATAACTCTGGTAGATAATCGTATGCGACTCGGTATTATTTTCCCTGTCATTATTTTCATTTCCGCTGTCGTTTTCTTATCCTGGTTTTTTATTGGCGGCTACGCTGCGCCGGGAGCATAACGATGAAAAAAACAACGATTATTATGATTGGCGTGGCGATCATCGTGGTTCTGGGCACGGAACTGGGGTGGTGGTAACCAAAATAGAGGCCACTTATCAGTGGCCTCTATTATCTGCATGTTTAGTTAGCTTTTGATTTTTCTGTAGATAAACAACACCACAATCGCACCGATAACCGCTACCACGAAACTGCCGAAGTTGAAACCATCAACTTTACCAAAACCAAAGAAGGTACTGATCCAGCCACCCACTACCGCACCGACAACCCCTAAGATAATGGTCATAAAGAACCCGCCGCCATCTTTACCCGGCATAATCCATTTTGCCAAAATCCCAGCGATAAGACCGAAAACCACCCATGAAATAATGCCCATAATTTTCCTCGCTTATGTTTTTAAATTAACGATTCACTCGTTGTATAAAAGCATAGCATAGCGCTGAAAAATTAAAATTTGTGATCGTCATCACTTCATATTTTCATCTTTTTCCGATGTTTCATAAGGTTATGACTGCTGACCGGCAGGCTAAATTTTTGCCGCTCCTCGTCATTAATGTCGAATCGTCAGTCATTATGCTTAACTCTTTTGCCCTCAGCCCCGTTATTGCTGGGTTTTCACTTCTGGCACACTTTATGCTTAAACAACTTGTCGCTACGACAAATCGTAGTCCGCGGTGCTTATCGCGCGGCTGCGTCTACAATTCGCGCTATTTCAGCATTTAACAGGTCTGTTATTGATGAAAAAAATCACCAGTGTTTGCCCATACTGTGGGGCCGGGTGCAAGCTCAAGCTTGTTGTCGAAAATAACAAAATCATCCGCGCCGAAGCCGCAGAGGGTGTAACGAACCAAAATCAGTTATGCCTGAAAGGCTATTATGGTTGGGACTTTCTTAACGACACTCGCCTCCTGACTCCCCGTCTGACTCGCCCGATGATCCGTTATGAAAAAGGTGGCAAATTCACGCCCGTTAGCTGGGATGAAGCCATTCGTTACACCGCAAAACGCCTGTCTGAAATCAAAAAAGCCTATGGTCCTCGCGCCATCATGACCACCGGCTCCTCCCGGGGAACCGGAAATGAAACTAACTACGTGATGCAAAAATTCGCACGTGGCGTACTTCATACCAATAATGTCGATTGTTGCGCCCGCGTCTGTCACGGTCCTTCCGTTGCCGGGTTACAAGAAACGTTAGGCAATGGCGCCATGAGCAATTCCATCAGCGACATTGAAAACTCAAAATGCCTGCTGATCTTTGGTTATAACTGCGCCGACTCGCACCCAATCGTAGCCCGCCGGGTAATTAAAGCTCGCCAGAACGGCGCAAAAATCATTGTCTGCGACCCACGTCGTATTGAAACCGCCCGTATTGCTGACCAACATTTGCAGTTGAAAAACGGTTGCAACATGGCGCTGGTTAATGCCTTTGGTCATGTTCTTATCGAAGAGCAACTCTACGATCGCGAGTATGTGCAAAAGCATGCGGAAGGGCTGGAAACATACTGGGAAACCGTTAAGGACTATGCGCCTGAAGCCGTTGAACATTTGACCGGTGTTCCCGCACAGCAGGTTCGTCAGGCAATGCGTACATTTGCCGCAGCACCATCGGCAACCGTAATGTGGGGGATGGGCGTCACCCAGTTTGGTCAGGCCGTTGATGTGGTTCGCGGTTTGTCGAGCCTGGCGTTGTTGACCGGGAATCTGGGTCGCCCTAACGTCGGCGTTGGTCCGGTGCGCGGGCAAAATAACGTGCAGGGTGCGTGCGATATGGGGGTACTACCTAACCAGTTCCCGGGGTATCAGGACGTGACCGATTCCGCCGTCAGGGAAAAATTCGCCAGCGCATGGGGCATTGACGTTAATCAGATGGATGACAAGGTTGGAACGCGCATCACTGAAGTTCCGCATCTGGCTCTCGAAGGCAAAATAAAAGCCTACTACATCATGGGAGAGGATCCGCTGCAAACCGAGGCCGACCTGTGCCTGGTTCGGGAAGGGTTTAACGCGCTCGATTTTATCGTCGTGCAAGACATCTTCATGACTAAGACAGCGGAAATGGCCGACGTCCTCCTGCCCGCCACCTCATGGGGCGAACATGGCGGCGTATTTACCTGCGCCGATCGCGGCTTCCAGCGTTTTGAGAAAGCGATTGAGCCCACCGCTGATGTGAAACGTGACTGGGAGATCATCAGCCTTTTGGCCAGCGAAATGGGCTATCCAATGCAGTATCAAAATAACCAGCAAATCTGGGATGAGATGCGCGAGCTGTGCCCGCTGTTCTACGGCGTGACCTATGAGAAAATGGGGGAAATGGGGCATGTTCAGTGGCCGTGCCCCGATCTCGATAGTCCTGGTACGCCGTACCTTTACGCGCACAGCCAGTTTGATACCGCCAACGGCAAAGGCAAACTGTTTGCCGCACCGTGGCGAGCGCCCGCAGAAGTTCCGGATGACAATTATCCGCTGGTACTGTGTACCGTGCGTGAAGTTGGGCATTACTCCTGTCGCTCGATGACCGGTAACTGCGCAGCGTTACAAGCGTTGGCTGATGAACCAGGATATGTGCAAATCAATACCCATGATGCCGAAAAACTCGGTATCCGTCATCGTGATCTGGTGTGGGTCAGCTCGCGTCGGGGTAAGGTCATCAGCCGTGCGGATGTATCCGAGCGTATCAATTCCGGAACGGTGTATATGACCTATCAATGGTGGATTGGTGCATGCAACGAGTTGACCCAGGATAACCTCGATCCAATCTCGAAAACGCCGGAAACCAAATATTGTGCCGTAAATATCGAGCACATTAGCGATCAGAGATGGGCTGAAAAGTATGCCGCTCAATCGTATAGCGACATGAAATCGCGCTTATGTGAGGCCATTGCGTAATTCCCCAGCATCGCCACCTGAGTCTGGATACCCAGACTCAGGTTTTATCTCATTACTTTACCAGGTGTGGTTCACTGAAGCGGATGGAGGCAGATTCCTCCTGCATATCCCGCTGCATAAAACCGAAGTTCATCAGAAACAGGCCAGCCATAAACGGCAGTTCGTACAATTCTTCAATCATATCGCCATATTGGACATTGTGCAGGAAGATGGGAGCCAGCAGACGATGATGCTCTACCGTATCGGAAATCAAAAATGCGCAGGCGGTGATCGCCAGCAGCCAGAGCGGTAGCGGTTCATTACGCACGCGTCGGACAATATCCAGGCGTAAGCGCTTCGACAACAGCACCGGCAGAATAATCATGGAAATCATTACAACAGAGATAGCTCTGAACAGAAGTTTAGGCTGCTCCGGGAAATAGTCACGGCCCCAACTGGTGCTTCTCCCCAGCAATACCAACCACCACACGGCTGCCCAAAGCCAAAATTGCTTCTCCCCTTCAGGGCGTGATAAAGGCCGGATATAGCCAAGGGTAAATACGGCACCAAACAGTAGCCATAGCGCCTGCCCATTTTCGATCCATCTGACGACAGTGCCGTTAAGCAGCGGAAGATTCCAGTTCGCGGTGAACGGGATCGCCACAATGACCAGTCCTAGAATAAGTGTGGGGAATGTAATTTGGGTATTCAGTTTCATAAGCGCGATGTTCTGTATTGTTACTGTTTTGCGATCATAACTCCTGTGAATGATCGACAATTAGCATTCAATGCGAATTTCTTAAGGTATTCTTAAGGAATCTTTTTTCGGACATCACTACGTTCAACACAAATAAAAAAACCGCACGGCGCCGTCAAAACGCTGTGCGGTTAGTACATTAAAATTCTGTGTATTCAATCAGTAAGAGTATTTAACGCCTACCATCCGCAGACTTCATGCTCATTCTCGGTATCGTACGAACGAACGGTATTGACCAAGTCTTTGACCACTTCTGCTGCCACATCCGGCACCAGTAATGTCATAGGCGCTTCTGTTTCATAATCCACAGAAACACCGTTGCTGTTATTGGTCACGGTTACGGTATAGGTTGCTTTGCCCATGATTTACTCCTTGCCGGTGCGCACGACTTTTCGTTGATTTGCACTCTCCATCAGAACTTCCGGGGCAACGAAAAAATCGATATTAAAGTAAGTGTCGTCGGTCATCACTTCGATGTTATGCCATTTTTCCGGCGGAAAAACGCCAAACTGACCGGCTTCAATAACCATCACCTCTACTGGCCCCGGACTGTGTTCATCGGCGTATCCGAGATATTTGACCGCCCCCTGCATAACAGAAAGTCGTGGATAAACCCCGGCACGAGTTCCTTTATCAAGGTGGCGTTCGAAAATTCCGGCAGGCGCAGTTTCTTTGTTCCAGAATGGTGTAGAGCGTGTATGGATATGATTCTGTGGAATTTGAAGCATTTTTCTTCCCTTTTCCAGTCGACAACCAGCGAGTCTTATTGAATCGCTGCTGTACACAGGGTACGCCTCAAAATATACATTTAAAATACCATTTATTGGTTATAACCCTACAATTATAAATGAAAAGCAAAGCGTCATATTGAAGGCCCGCCGCAACCAGCGGGCCGATAGCATCACGACTGAAGCGTGGCCAGACGAGCAGCAAAACCAACGAAAATCAGGCCGATTAGGGAATTACCCACTTTGGCCAGTTTTTTCTTCGTGCGAATATACTGTGTCACGAACGCGCCGGAGAAAATAAGGAAGCTCAGATAGAAAAAGCTCACTACTTCAAGCGTAATGGCCAAAATAAAGAATGACAGCCCTGAGTGCGGTGCATTGACATCAATAAACTGCACAAAGAACGAAACATAAAACAAAATAGCTTTGGGATTCGTCAGGCTCAGAATTAATGCTCGCTTAAAAATAGCGCCAAACGGGACTTCCTCGGCCGCAGCATCGCTTGCTTTCGATTTCAGTGTCGCATACAGGATCTTCGCACCGAGGTACAGCAGATAAAACGCGCCAAGATAGCGAACGATGTTGAACAAAACGGGCGTTGTTTTGATCAATGCGGCAACACCGGCATAGGCCAAAAACATCAACACGGCATCACCGATAAACACACCGCTTGCGGCGAGATAACCACCCTTCACTCCCCGACCGACGCTGTTCTTCAACACAAATATCGTATTTGGCCCCGGTACCAACACGATAAAAATGGCTCCCACCAGATACGTCCAGTAATTCAGAACTCCATACTCTGCGAACACGTTAACCTCTTCCTGAAAAAACACATGCACTTGCTGCGATACAATATGCTAACGAATGCATCGGGTGATGGAAAGAGAAGGTTATGAATTAAAAAACCCGCCACTGGTGACGGGTGTGTACAGATAAGGTTAGTCCGGATTAATGGTGCAGCATCTCATCCACAACCTCTTCTCCCTTCAACTGATAAGGGTAGTAGGTAGGCCAGTTTTCCATCTCTTCAAGCAAGGCTGCCTGCGAGGTATTTCCCATAAAGATATGGAAGTGGCTCGATTTACGCGGCGCGATAATATGATCGCTAAATTGCACATATTTAGGCGCTTTGCTGTCAGCAGCTTTACACTCAAACAGATACCGTACACCTTTCTTGCCTGATTTATAATTCAGGATCTTATATCCGGCGTAGTCGTATTTACATGATGCAACCTGATTCCCGGTATGAAACTCCATCACGCCATTTTCAATACCGATAGTGTCTACGTTGGTTGCATAGCCTGTACGGTAATACGCTTTGATTTGTTCTGCCGTTTTGCTTTTATCTTTCTCCGCTTTCTTTTTGAATACTGGATCAAGTTCGCCGCTGACCAGATACGGATAAACAGATTGCCACATGCCATCCCAGTCGGTCAGCGCCCTGTTCTGCACCTGGTTGTCATCAAATACCCCTTCCGACGCCTTTTGTTCTGCTTCACTCATTGGCGCACCATGGGAATGATGACCATGCGCCAGAACCGAACTACTGACTAAAAGCATCCCCAGAGCGATTGTCAGTTTCTTAAAACGAATAGCCAAAATTTCACCCTCAAATCATTTGCGAGTGAATTGTTATAATATAACATCACATTTAAATCAACGGCGTTGTGAAGCATTTAACCGCTCTGGTGCGCGATTTTCCAACGGCTGTCAAAATGGGCCTGATACTGCGCAACAACGGCAGGTTCGTCACGAATAACTAACACATTTTCAGAGTTGGCAAATTCTGCGGATTTGGCAAAGTTGAATGAACCGGTTTCCAGCGTGTCGCCATCAATAATCATTACCTTGTCATGCTGGATGTGGTAGTGACCATCCAGTTGCACATCAACCCCATTCGCGGCAGCAAACGCGATGGCCTTCTGGCTAACCTTGCCCTGGTTACGTTTCTTATCGATAACAGCCCGAACCACTACGCCTCTCTTTTCAGCGTTTACCAGGGCCTGAACAATATCTGCAGACTGAAATGAATAAGCCATCATATCGATGCTGTGCTGCGCATGGTTAATTGAATCCAGCACTAAAGCCCGAGCCGACCCTTCCGGTGAAAAACCCACCTGAATGGAAGCATGTGCTGCAAAAGCACCCGCCCCGTACATTAGCGCAGCCACAGCGATAGTTTTTACGATCACGTTAGTTATTTGCCTGAAATGCGAAAGAGACCTAAGAGAGTAGCGCTCGCGTGCAGATCTGATCAAGCAGCGCCTGCTGATGACTGATAATGAGCATACCCAATGGCCGACGCTGAGATTCTTCAAGCAGCAGCGCCCAGATATCCCGTTGAATAGAAGGATCAAGCTGGGCTGTAATTTCATCGGCAATAAGAAAACGTGTCCGCGGGTCCAGCGCGCGAAGTAAAGCAATTCGCGCCAATTCACCACCAGAAAGTTGTCCGGGACGGCGGGTTAACCACTCTGGATTGATGTGAAGACGGGTAAGCAATGCAGCATCCGGTCGCCATGCATCATGCACCGCATCACCAGTGCTGCGTCGGGGGTTAAAAGTTAATTCTGGATGCTGTGGCACCAGTTGCACCGGACAATACTGGTGCACCGGCAACGGTTGGTCATCAATCAGAATGTCACCGGAAGTTGGTTTCTGCCAGCCCGCCAGCACGCGTCCCAGCGTCGTTTTGCCAGTTCCACTGGGCGCACAAATCCCAATACGTTCTCCAGGGCGTAGAGAAAAGGTCAGATTTTGCCACAGAACCTTTTCCCCTTGACGGATTGTTACATCACGACAGCACAGCATCGCGCTCTCCAAAAAGTTGATTTCTTTCAGGCAGCGCCCGCCATTGTCGTTGCAGGTGTTCGCTAATCTCTCCGCGTAACAGCTGTTCCCGGCTGACGTTATCCGACACCCTTCCCTGATGCAGTGCAACAATACGATCCGCATGGCGGGCCGCCAGCGTGAGGTCATGCGTTACCCACAAAACACCAGCCCCTTGCTCACATTGCTCACGCAACTGTTCAAGCAGTTGATTAGCGAGAGGTGCATCAAGCCAGGCGGTAATTTCATCCGCCAGAATATAACGAGCCTGACTCAGAGACGCATGACAAGCCAGAACACGCTTTGCCATACCGCCTGAAAGCTGACGCGGAAAAGCATCTAATACGCGACTTTCCAGTCGGCTACGCTGGAGCAATCGTTCAATTTTTCCGGCACTCCATTGCTGGTCAGAAAGCTGGCATGCCCTGCGCAGATGCTTTTCAATCGAGAGCAGCGGGTTAAGTGCCTGAATACCTTGTGGGACGTAGCTGAAGGTATTGCCACGACATTTGCGAATATCATCACTGCCCAGCGCTTTACCTTCCAGGGTAATAACGCCGTTGAAACGCAAATTGTCTGGTAAGAGATCGAGCAGACATTGCAGCAACAGGCTCTTACCTTCCCCACTTCCCCCAACTAGCGCCACCATCTGACCAGGCGCTACGTCGAAAGAGATATCCTGCAACAGCGAAGACCAGTTTTTCGCGCCGTACCAGCGATAACGCGCCACGTCCAGCGAGACCTGCCTTAAACTCAACATGCGTCACCTCGTAACCATAAACGATGCACCGCCCTTGCGAGCTGATCGAATAACATCACCAGACTGAACAGCATCAGTCCTGGAAACAGCACTAACCACCAGTCGCCATGACTGATAAACCTCAGCGCATCCGCCAGCAGCAGGCCCAGCGACGGTTCATGCGGTGCCAGTCCAAAACCGAGGAAGCTTAACGCCGCGCTGTGTAACACCGCATGGGGAAACATCAGCAATGTCCCGGTTAACCACTGGGGTAACAACGCCGGTAGATAGTGATGCCGCCAGCAGTAAAAATGGCCGTGTCCCAGACGCCAGGTCAACGTCAGATAGTCACTGTGGGCCACGCGCTGCGCTTCAGCACGCAGGATCAGCGCCAGACGCGGCCAGTGCGTTAGTGCAACCGCCATGATTACCCCGTTTTTCCCACCACCCAGCGTAAAACAGATCAAAATAAGCAACAGCAGATGCGGCATCGATAGCATGGCATCAGTAATTAGACGCATAAGCACATCCAGACGCGGATGTATGCGCGAAACCGCCGCCATCATTAACGCAATTAAGCCACTGCACAACGCCGCACCAATACCAATTTGCAGACTGGTTAGTGCACCCTGAAAACAACGGATCCACAGATCGCGACCGAGGTTATCGGTGCCAAACCAGTACATGGCATCAGGTGGAAGATGACGAGCAAGCAGATTAACGCTCAACGGGTTATCCAGCATTGCGGCACCATACACCGCAATGAATAACAGGCAGCTAAAAGAGAATAAAAGACGAATTAGCGTCGGCGTCGGGTTATAGAGCATCAGGTCGCTCCAGAGCACGGTTCAACATACGGACAAGCCAGGTAGACAGCGAATTGCCAATGAACACCAGTACGGTACTGAACAACACAATCCCCATCAGTAACGGCAGATCGCCGCGTAACCCGGCATCAATAGTGGCCTGCCCCAGTCCTGGATAAGCAAAGACTTTTTCGGCCAATAGTGCACCTCCCAACAGTTCTCCCAGTGAGGCAAACTGCAAACACAGCGCAGGCGTAATTGCATGACGCAGAACCTGATGGCGTAACAATGACCAGCCTTTATCTCCCTGGGAACGCGCAAAACGGACAAATTCGCTTTTCATTACGCTGGCGATGCTTTCCCGCGTGTGAAGCGTAATTTGCCCCAGCCCCAGCAAACTGAGCGCACAAACGGGAAGCACCAGATGACGCAGACGCTCGGTCAGCGTCGCCATATCGCCGCTGTTGCCCGGCTCCCACGCGCAGCAGACCGGAAATACCGGCCAGCGCACGGCAAATAACGCCAGCAGCAACATGCCAATCCAGAAGGTCGGCAGCGAAGAAAGCAGATAGCTGATGCGACAGATTGCTTTGTCCGGCCATCGATTCAGGTAGCGACCCGCGACAAATCCCATTGCCGTTCCCAATATGCCGGAGAGTAGCCACGCGCCGCCAAGCAGCGCAAACGAGGTGGAAAAGCGTTCCTTGATCACGCTGGCAACCGGCGCATTAAACAACATGGAATAGCCGAGATCGCCCTGCAATACACGAACAAACCAGTGACCAAAACGCTCCCATAGCGGCTGGTCCAATCCCCAGCGAGCAGCAATGCGTGCATATTGCTCCGGCGGCACATGCAGGAGATCGTTGCCGATATAAGCGCGAATAGGATCGACTGGAGAAAAGCTGAGCAGCACAAAAGTGCCAGCCGCAACCAGCACTAATAGCACTATCAGCCGTAGAAAATGGCCCACAACAGACTTCATCAACGGCAGGTCCAGGTCCATTCGTCCAGATTATTGAGCAGTGACCAGCTACCGTGAATCTCCGGTGCGCCTTTGCCTAAATCAATACACGGATTTGCCAGATAAGTGTGCTGAATATTCAGCAGCCATGCCCAGGCAGCATCGCCCTGCACGCCAGCCCCTTGCTTACCATCCCACTCCACCTGTTGCCAGAAAGGCAACGCCTTTTGCCAGTCTGGGGCGTCGATAGCCTGTTTAAGGTGCTGTTCAACAACAGGATTGCTGTAATAGCCTGGGTTATAATATTCCACGCCCGCGGCCTGATTACTGTAATGATGGAAAAGCTCCATCGGATCCAGGCTTCCCCAACCAAATAACGTCGGGTTCGCATGCATATGACGTTCAACAGTTTCCCAGCTTCCTGACTGTAGTGATACCTGAATGCCCACCGGCTCCAGCATTGCGCGAACAGCTTCGGCTAAATCCCGGCGCGTACTGTCACCGCTGGCGTACCATAAAGTCAGTCGAGCCTCTTTGCCGTCTTTCACTCGCACGCCATCTTTACCTACCTTCCAGCCGGCTTCTTCCAGAATCGTACGTGCTTTTTCGCTATCACCATCTTTGAACGCAACGGATTGCCCCTGCCATGGCAGCCCCTGCACTGCGCTATACGCAGGAATCGCATGACCCTCCATGACCTGATCGGCAAGCTGCTTACGGTCGATGGCATAGTTGATGGCGCGCCTGATGGCAACATCGGCAGTGATATCGTTCCCAATCGGATAGCCAT
This sequence comes from Citrobacter sp. MGH110, assembly GCF_001037515.1. Classification (NCBI taxonomy): domain Bacteria; kingdom Pseudomonadati; phylum Pseudomonadota; class Gammaproteobacteria; order Enterobacterales; family Enterobacteriaceae; genus Citrobacter; species Citrobacter sp. MGH110. Next base: position 1,627,147 of record NZ_KQ089830.1, read on the forward strand.
TGGCATCTTTTTTACCTGCAGGAACCATCGGGAACACAATGCCCCGGTTTTCCACGCTATCGCGTACCCAAAGTTTCAAATTTGTCTGCTGAGGAGCGACCGCCATCGACGGCGCGATACGTACGAGTCCCAGTTGGCCACTGCGCGCTGCGGCATAAGCGTTATCTTCATCAAGGAAGACAAACACCAGCTTACTGAAATCATTTTTCTTACCGGCATACCAGGGATTAGCCTCCACGATCAACTGCTGTCCCGGCTGAAAACTCACCAGCCGATAAGGACCTGCGCCAATCGGATTTTTGGCAAATGTTTTTTCGTCATACCGTTTCGCCGGAACAATACCCAAAGAACCCAGCACATTCACAAAGGTGCTCTGTGGGCTATTTAGCGTAATTTCTACCGTACGGTTATCTTTCAGGCTGGCATGGGTGAAGTTTCCCATGTCGATTTTGCCGCCGCTTTTTGCTGCTTTGTTATAGGTGAACACCACATCTTCAGCGGTTAGCGGGGAACCATCAGAGAATTTAAGGTCAGGTTTTAACGTCAACGTCCAGGTTTTGCCGTCTGTGCTGGTCTCTACTTTTTCCGTCAGCAGGTTTCCCCAGCTCATATCTGCATTTTGTTTTAATAATGGTGCATGCAAAAGCAAATAGCTGCCATGACTCCAGCCCAGCATCGGGTCAAACCCTTCCGTTGGTTCTGGTCCAATTGCCAGTTTTAACGTCTGCCCTTCGCTCGCATTTTGCGCGGCAAGAAGTGGTGAGGTTAATGCGAGAGTCAATGCGCACGTAAGCAGTGCCAGCTTGCCTTTGATCATTATGTTATCCAGATTTACGTTATTTTTATGCCGCATAACGATTTACCGTCGTTAAGCAGTCTCCTGGGGAAGGGATTATGGCGGACAGAAATGACGAAAAAAATGATGCGGCGCAGAAAAGTATGACGATTTTCTAAAATTATCATACTTTTTTCTGATACTCCGTTATGAGTACGATGTGAATCTCAGAAAATAGATTAATCCCTCGCCATTTATTCACAGAAATATTAATCCCGAACTAATAATTGCCTATGCGGACTATTGTCCCTTGCTGCTAATTCCTTATCTAAAACTCATGACAATTTATGTATATTTATTCAAGAAAAACACCAGAAGTGACAAGTTATGTAAATTTGTAATGATAATTATTTGTATTATCATTTCCATCAATTATCTTACTGCCTTTGAATTTTTAACAAAGGAAGTTTGACTATGCGTTTAAAACCTGTTGCCTCTGTCGTTCTGTCCTGTTTAGGATTTTCCAGCCCCCTGGTATTTGCTGAAGATGTCATGGTGGTAACCGCTTCCGGTTATGAAAAGAAAATCACCAATGCCGCCGCCAGCGTCTCTGTTATTTCGCAGCAAGAGTTACAAACCAATAAATATAATGACTTAGGTGAAGCCCTGCGTTCTGTTGAAGGGGTAGATGTTGAAAGCAGCACCGGTAAAACCGGCGGTCTGGAGATCAGCATCCGTGGCATGCCTGCCAGCTATACCTTGATCCTGATTGACGGTATTCGTCAAAACGGCAGCAGCGACGTAACGCCAAACGGTTTCTCTGCCATGAATACCAGCTTTATGCCCCCGCTGGCGGCGATCGATCATATTGAGGTGATCCGCGGCCCGATGTCGACGCTTTATGGGTCCGACGCAATCGGTGGCGTGGTGAATATCATCACCAAAAAAAGCACCGATAAATGGAGCACTTCCATCAATACCGGCGTTAACCTGCAAGAGAGTAATAAATGGGGTAACAGTACGGTCGCCAACTTCTGGTCAAGCGGCCCGTTGATTGCGGGCGTACTGGATATGCAGGTTCGGGGGAGCACAACCCAGCGTCAGGGTTCCAGCGTCACCTCCCTCAGCGATACCGCCTCCACCCGCGTACCTTATCCTACCGAATCGGAAAACTATAATATTGGCACGCGCCTCGACTGGAAAACCAATGAGAACAATACGCTGTGGTTAGATCTCGACTCCGCCAGACAGCGCTATGACAACGATGACGGGCAGTTGGGCAACCTGACAGGGGGGTATGATAAAACGCTACGCTATGAGCGTAACAAAGTGACCCTCGGCCACGATACAGCCTTAACGTTCGGCACCTGGAAATCCTCCCTCGGCTGGAATGAAACCGAAAACAAAGGCCGGCAATTGGTATCTTCCGCACTCACACCAGAGAACGCAGGCCGGGCCGGTGACGCGCGTGAACTGAAGAACACCAACGTCATTCTTGACTCAGTGCTGCTGACGCCATTAGGTGATTCGCACCTCTTAACCCTTGGCGGAGAATACTGGGATGCACGGATGAAAGATGGTGTGGTACTGGCCAATACCGGCGAGACGTTCCATCAAAAAACGTGGGCAGCTTATGCGGAAGATGAATGGCATATTCTCGACTCGCTGGCCTTAACCGCAGGAACACGCTATGAGCATAACGATGTCTTTGGCGGTCATCTCAGCCCGCGTGCCTATATGGTCTGGGACGTTTCCGACGCCTGGACGCTCAAAGGCGGCGTAACGACAGGTTATAAAGCACCATCACTAAGCCAGTTGCATAACGGGATCAGCGGTGTAACCGCGCAGGGAACGGTGAATACGGTCGGTAACCCGGACCTCAAACCTGAGGAAAGTATCAGCTACGAAACCGGGCTGTATTACGAGAACGACGCCGGGCTTAACGCCAACATTACCGGCTTCTATACCGAATACAAAAATAAAATTGTCTCATATTCTATCGATGATAATACCAACAGCTATACCAACAGCGGCAAGGCGAGGACCGATGGCGTTGAATTTGCCAGCACCTTCCCTCTATGGTCGGATGTGCTGACCTTATCTCTCAACTACACCTACACTCAGAGCAAGCAAAAAGATGGTGAAAATAAAGGCGCGCCATTAAGTTACACCCCAAAACATATGGCTAACGCCCGTCTGAACTGGCAGGCAACGGAAGATATGAACGCCTGGTTAAGCGCACGTTATCGCGGCAAAGCCCCACGCTTTACCGAAAATTACGACAACCTTAGCGCGGTACAAAAGGCAGTCTATGACGATAAAGGCGCTGATTTAAAAGCCTGGACCGTTGTCGACATGGGGATGTCTTATAAGCTGACCAAAGATCTGACGCTTAATACGGCGGTTAATAACGTGCTGGATAAAGACTTTAGTGAGGTCAAATTGTACCAGGTGGGCCGCAATAGCACCTACGCAGGTGATTATTATCAGACTGCACAATCCACTACCGGATACGTAAACCCTGGTCGTAACTACTGGGTATCTTTAAATTATCAGTTCTAATTTTATAAGATCCTGCTGGTCGGGGCACACTAATACCCCGACCAGCAGAATATTATTGAAAGAAGACACAAGATATAATCAGCAACTTATTTTAACATATAAGAATATTTAAACAATTAATACAGAAACACCCCTTCCTGCACCATTAGATATAATGCCAAAACAATAACCCCGACGATACCGCCTAAAAACAAGACTGCGGCAATCGCAAGCTGGTTGCGATTTGTGTTCTTCACTTTGCTTCGCACATCCAACTTATTTTTCGCCACTTTGTGACTTGAATCACGCTCCATCGCGAATGTTATATCTGCCATACCATTATCCAGTTGCTGTATATGAAAACACAAATAACCACCACATCGATAAGGGTATAGATTTTAAATAACAGAATCCGAGATTTGCCTCACGATAAAGATAATCGTCGGATTTTTGCTACCGAAGCAGATTTCATGCTCACTTTTCATCAATTAGGTTATCTTGTATTTATTCGACAAAAACCTTCACTTTAGGCTTTGACAGCAGAATCATGACGAACTCAGTGAAGGTTACTGGTTTATAGAAATAGTACCCTTGCAGGAAAACAATGTTGTTTTTGTTGAGATAATCAAGCTGAGCCTTCGTTTCAACCCCTTCAGCAACGATGCTTAAAGACAGCTTGCGCGCCAAATCGAGAACACAATCCAAAATTCGGGTTGAATCGGGAAGCTCATTTACCCTTCCCACAAAGCTCTGATCGATTTTAATGTAATCAATGTGCAGGTCATGCAAATAAGAAAGCCCAGAATAGCCCGTACCAAAATCATCCAGCGCAATCACAAAGCCATTCTCATGCAGGATATTGAGCCTCTGCACAAGATCTTCATCCACATCTAACGGCTCGCGCTCAGTAACTTCGATTACCAGATTGAGGTCATCGCGGTTAAAGCTATCCCTGTAATGCAGGCACTCCTGCACGAATGTAGGGGATGTGATATGGGATGCGCTGAAGTTAATGCCGACATGGAAGCCGGATGGCAGTTTGCTGGCAATGGCGTTCATATTCGCCGCGACCTGCCTCATCAGACTTTGAGTTAGTGGCACTATCAGGCCTGATTTTTCCGCTACAGGTATAAAGGAAGCAGGAGAAATATACCCGGCTTTTGGATGTTTCCATCGGGCCAGCACTTCAACACCGCGTAACGTCCCCTCGCGACCATTTACGATAGGTTGATAAAAAGGCACGATCTCTCCTTTTACTATCGCCCTGCGCAACGTTTCTTCAGGGGTATCGTTCTTGTTCAGATACTTATCAATGGCATAAGCGGCTGCAAAAGACATTAACAGGATAAAAACCAGAATCCCTGAACCCTGTGTAACCAGTCTTTTTGCACTAAACAGTGGCGGTTTATTATAAATAATACTGAACGGATACTTTGCGGAATTAACTTGACCAGACGCACGTGCGCTTGTTGTAACGGTTTTTACATCGCCCAATAAACCGAGTGCTGCGTCACCCACAAGCAACGAGTACGTTACTCCCGCTAACGGGACATTCATTGCCCCTCGGATATGCACGCCACTTATGGTGACGATGATACGGCCTGTGTGAAAACGTGTTTGATACAGCAGAACAGGTATTTCATTCTCGGTATTGCTTGCGGGAGTCAGTTGTAAATTAGTATCAGCTATAACGGGAATATGCTTAAGTAATATCCGATTACCCGGCAAAGATGTACACCAAACCTTCCCCTGTCGAATAATGATCAGCGTTCGCAAATGGGGTCGGAGCGCAGCTTCGGTTCCAAGTTGGTATTGCCCCTCCAAATCGCATTTTTTTTCAGCGATGTTCATAGCGGTACGGGTTGCCTGGAAAGCTTCATCAAGTATGTTATCCATATTTTTCGCGGCATATCTGGCCCCCCCGAGGTTTTCCATCGAAGATGAATACCAAAGCTGCATATTAAGAATAAAAACACCGATTAAAAAAAGACACACCGCAGCAGTTACCGGTAAAAGTGCTTTGCGCATTCTCATATCCTGTGGTGAAAGCCGATCGGTCGTTGCGATGAGCATTGACGTGTTCTAATTTATATCTACAGAGCATGGTAGACAGAAACAAAAGCCGCCATGCGCCCAGTCACATTTCCTCAATAACAACGTAACTTACTAATTTATTGATAAAATCATTACTGAAATTTGCAGTACAAAACCGGCGTTGCACCTCATCCAATTTTGCTATCATAGGAATGCACTAATAAGAGGTAATCAAATGAAAATCTTTATCACTGACAATGACGGGCACCTGATTCCTGTTGACGGAAAAAGCGTTGTCATCGAATTGAATAGTGGCGGAACCATCGAGATCGCCGAGGAGTACAGCCGGGACGATGTTCCTGAAGGCATTAATCTGTGGGGCGGACGAGAACCCTCCCCTTCACTCTCTTTCGAGGAAATCAAAGCCAGAACAGAAGGCCTGGGCGTTTATCCCATCGCAGCCAACGCTCTGCATGTATTTCCGTACAAACTTTCAGCAAAAGAATAATTGCACACAGCAGACGAAGCGTTTTTCTCAAACCAAAGTAAGGCCATGGTTATCATAAAAAACTCTGGCTTTGGGGGGAAGTCAGCTCGCCGATATCTGCTACTTTCTAATTGCAGCCCATGCCGGCGCTGCATTATTTCATCACTATATACAGAAGGATAATACGCTTTTGAGAGTGAAGACTGAGCATAACCATTTGAATAATTAATAAATGATTAAAATATCAAGAACATAAGCACTCAAGACCGTATGTGCGTGTTCTTAAATATTAATCGTCATCATAATGCTTATGTTTCTTGTGATCACTCATAGCCTCTTTGAAAGCATCCGCTTGTGTATTAGCGGCCTGCAGTCGACTCATATTAGCACTGTAATTATTCCAATATTCTTTTTCTTCGTGATAACAAACATCACGGCTAATTCCCTTCGCTTCGCACTTTGCTAAGCGTTGTTCTTCTGATACACAACCAGACATCAAGGAAACAGCAGAAAACGCACCCAATATTATCATTAATTTATTCATATAAATAACCTTAGAATTTCCAGCCGGCGCCGACTACAATACTATTAGCTTGTGCGCCAAAGACCTTAGAACCTTCATAGCCTGCATCAACAGTGAAACCTGCAATGGGGATAAACTGAATACCAGCGCCATAGGCAAAACCTGTAGAAGTGTCAGTTTCACCATTAGCTTTGATCGCACCTCTCCCAATACCCGCCATTACATAAGGTTTTACCACATCATTTACTTTATAACTTGCGCCGACTAATGCAGAACCATAACCACGATCTATATCATTATCGTCATTTGCTGAAATGGTTAAGGATGTCATAACACCAAAATCACTCTCATCTGGGGTATAACCATATTTAGCGTTAAAACCATTAAGGTTCTGCCCATCTGTCCGGGTATGTACATAACCGCCGGTGACTACGCTTTCTCCTGCATAAACCGTCATAGCAAAACATAATGTAACAGCCACTAAACCTGTTTTTAAACTTAGCTTTTTAATAACCATTTTCATCATCAACTAATAGTAAGTAACACACATAATAAGGAATCATGCTTTGAGTTTTATTTCTCAAGCATGTTGCCAAGAGAAAAACAGAAAGGTAAAAAAACATCAATCGGAGAAAATGTTCTTTTTTGGACATTACTAATATTCAGAATAATCAACTGTTATAACACACTGATAAAAATGAATTTAAAATTAGGATAAAAAATCTTAAAACGCTTCTTCTTTATAAAAATTTCCGATATTTTTCTTATTTTTAAAATGATTATTTCCCATCTAATAATCAATAAGATACAAACACCACTCAATTATAGTTAGTTCTCATACCCGAATAGAGTTAAATAAAGAAATATTGACAGCCATGGAAATTATTATCAAAAAATAAAATTGTAATGGCAAAGATAAAAATTTGTTCTTCAGTGCTATTTAAATGAGTTTAATAGTATGAGCGCCAGGAAAGCATTTTGCAGGTAAAAAAACGGGAACCTCTCGGCTCCCGTTCTCATACAAACCAAGATCTGGATTACATGTTTTCGATGATCGCGTCACCAAACTCTGAGCATTTCAGCAGTTTAGCGCCGTCCATCAGACGTTCGAAATCGTAAGTTACGGTCTTGGCGTTGATTGCGCCTTCCATACCTTTAACAATTAAGTCAGCCGCTTCAGTCCAACCCATGTGGCGCAGCAGTAGATTTAACAATTTATTATATCCAATTGAATTAAAACGATTTTATGCTTAACAAGTATCTAAACTTGTTTTTTTACCTTCACGATAACTCACTGATTTTGTATAGTTTACGTAGCATTTTGATAACCACTTTAGAGCTAAATGGAGGTTCGCTTGAAAACTTCTGTTCTCATTCAGAAATTAATGGAAATTGACAAAACTGTGCCATTCGATGCGGACGTAGTGACCGGTGAGGAATGGTGGCCAACCCCTATTTCTCGTGTTTATCACAATCCGCCACATACCTATGTAGAATTTGAAACAGGTGAACAATCGCCAGATGATCCTGACGAGCTAAGTATTTATAGCGAATTAGAAATTCGTGCACATCAAATGATGCAAATTAGAGATTTTGTGCAATCTAACAAGGGGCTGAAGCCTGAAGAAATTGTTTCGGAAATAAACGTTCAAATTGAACGTCTGAGAGCAATGGCTGAGGCAATTTTGAAACAATAATTCATGTTCTATGTTCTTCATACCGGCAGTGGGTTCAACTCCCGCCTGCTCCACGAATCATGATAGGACAGTGATAGTACATCACCTGCAATAACAGGAAGTTAGCAGTCTCAGCAGGACACCGACCTGACGGTGAGGGGGCAAAAAAGGATACACAAAGGAGCCGCGGCTCCAGAGTGACATGAAAGCCCGCTGATGCGGGCTTTTTGGTTTTTCTTCACCAGCAAGCAAACCGCTGTATCATGGCAGTATGAAGGTGAGCTAAGGATAAGCTTTTGTATCAGCTCAATGTTCATATAAAAACATTTCGAACTTTGGTGAACAAAACTACATAGGGATAACTTTATGTCTCTTCGTTTCAGACAAACCTTTACTCTGTTTCCTGGCGTTAGGCTCAACATTGGCAAGCGTGGAATAAGCGCAAGCATTGGCGTGCCTGGCGCAACTGTCAATGTTGGGAAAAAAGGAGTCAGAGCGACCGTCGGACTACCAGGCACAGGCTTATCTTATACTACACCTACCCTGCCCTATGATGATGGGCGCTCAGTTACTAATCCATTAAATCCAGCCTCTACAGAACCTCATTTGGGAATGCCCGAGGCATCCCCAAGTAACACACCATCGAACGCTAAAATATATATGCCAATGGCTGGCATGAATGAAATATCCAGCGCTTCGGTAGACGTCCTGACGAGCACCTCCCTTTTACCTTTACGGGATTTGATTGCTAAAGCGCGAGCACAAAGGGCAGAGATAAAAGCAGATCTGCAAGAGGCTCTTGCTGAAGAATCAAAACAAAAGAGCGAGCTGGTTCGACGCAAATCAAGTCTATTCCGTTGGTTTTACAAACGACGTATCGCAGAACTTGAGACAGTACTCCCCCGAACCCAAGCAGAGATATCTCGCCTAGTATCCTGGGAAGACAACACAAAAATAGCCATAACATTCGAGAGCAGTGATACTTCACAGCGCGCATATGCAGCGATGGTTCGTGCATTTGATATGTTAAAATCTAGCGTCAAAAAATGGGATATTACTGCAGATAAAGCTACAGACCAGTTTGCCGAAAGAACATTAGCAACCCGTACTGTTAATCGTCACCCAGTTACCTTTGATTTCAGTTCAACGGAACTCATTCAATTCACAGGGCGCGCGATGCGGTTTGAAAATGTGAATGGTGACGATATTTTGCTTTATCCTGGTGTTGCAGTCATACCACGAGCTGATGGGGCGTTCGCTCTGATTGATTTACGCGAATTACAAATCAGTTCAGAATATCGAAGATTCCATGAGGAAGAAGGTGTTCCCAGTGACTCAAGCATAGATGGGTATACATGGGCGAAAACGAATAAGAATGGCTCGCCAGACCGTCGTTTTAAAGACAACTACCAAATCCCTATTTGCATTTATGGAAATATTACTTTCCATTCTCAAACAGGGGTAACTGAAGAATATATGGTATCAAATGCAGATGCCGCGCAAGCCTTTGCTGAGGCAGTAAAACGCTATCAAATCTCACTCACAGAAACTGAAGCGTTGGTACAGGCCTAACTTATCTCAAATATGGGGTGTCGGGGGGGGCGGAGGTTCAAATCCTCTCGTGCCGACTAAAAAATCCTCTAAGAACCAGCCTGTTACGGCTGGTTTTTTATACCTGCTTTCTGAGCAGGGAAGCTCCGGGGAATAATGCCGTCAAATGTTGTCTCTGAATTGCTATTGAACACAATGATTAAGGAACCTCTTCACTTTCGGAATTCATCAATTAACAAAACCATCATTCCGATTTACCTTACAAATTCCTTTTAAATCTTTACCGGTGCGCACCACTTTTTCTACCTACCCTATACTTTCAGTCTGACTCTAGCTGGAGGTTTCTATGTGTGGACGTTTTGCACAATCTCAAACCCGTGAAGAATACCTTGCCTATTTGGCTGATGAAGCCGATCGCGACATTCCATATGACCCGGACCCCATCGGACGTTTTAACGTCGCGCCAGGCACCAAAGTTCTGCTTCTGAGCGAACGTGACGAGAAACTCCATCTTGACCCAGTTATCTGGGGATACGCCCCCGGGTGGTGGGATAAACCGCCACTGATTAATGCACGCGTTGAAACTGCAGCCACCAGCAGAATGTTCAAGCCTCTGTGGCAGCATGGCCGGGCTATCGTATTTGCGGATGGTTGGTTTGAGTGGAAGAAGGAAGGTGACAAGAAACAACCCTATTTTATTCACCTGGCAGACGGTCAGCCGATTTTTATGGCGGCGATCGGCAGCACACCATTCAAACGTGGAGATGAAGCCGGAGGTTTCCTGATAGTGACAGCTGCGACCGACAAAGGCCTAGTAGATATTCATGACCGTAGGCCACTGGTTTTGTTACCGGAAGCGGCCAGGGAGTGGATGCGTCAAGATGTAGGAGGGAAGGAAGCCGAAGAGATAACTGCTGACGGAACTGTGCCCGCTGACAAGTTTATCTGGCACCCAGTGTCACGCGCAGTTGGAAATCCTAAAAACGATGATCCAACTCTAATCATTTCTTTAATTTAGTTTAATATCATACAATTCTTCCTTAAAATGCCTTTCAACATTTAATCTTAAAAACATGGAGTAAGTAACATTATGGGAAATTCTATTTCATCATTTATTACAAAGTTAGTTCCACTAATCAATAAAGAACGAGAAGGTTTATTGTTTATTGACGGGCGTTGGGGTTCTGGTAAAACATACTTCATTCATAACAAGCTAAAATCTTATTATTCCGATCTGCCTATTTTTTACATTTCATTATTGGGAATAACATCCCTTGCTGATTTCAAGTCAAAAATAATTGAATGTTACTATCTTGAAGGCGCTGAAAACCTTGCAAATGATTTTAATTCTTTAGCTGATGGCGTCAGTTTACTCAGGGGGGAACCCGATGAGTCAGGGGTTTTAAGATCATTTTTTAATTCTATAGGCACAAGTGTAAAAGGAAAGGTATTATCCAATTTATCAGGATTGTTTATTCTTGATGATATTGAACGTATGAACGACAACGAACTAACATCCAATATATTGAATTACTGTCACTCTTTATATTTTCAAAGAGAAAATCGATCATTAGACTTTATAGTTGTAGGAAACACCACGAAGGAAGCAAATTTTGAAATAAAACATAAGGAAAAAATAATCTCAGATACCATTTCATTTGAGTTAAATCATCAAGACTTATCAGAAACAATCACACCAAATCTAATTTCTTTCCCTGATGATGATAAAAAACTATTTCTTAAGATAATTGAACGCCAAGAACTTTCTAATCTTAGAATAATAAACAGATGTATTAACAAAATCGAACCACTTTTCAAATACATAAATTCAAACCCAGATAAAATATGGGCTGTTCGCTCTGAAGATATTATCGAATGTATTACTTCAAGTATCATACTACAATTCCAACTTAAAAAGAGCATTGATGAGTTAAAAGAGAAAAAACCAGAAAATTATTTATTCACCATCGATGATGATGCGACTTACGCTGAGAAAAACTTATGGGATTCATATCGTAAATATGCAGTACCCAACGTCGTACGTGAGTATAGCATGGGACTTGAATCTGTAATGACCGTACAAGATTATATATTTTCAGAACCTAAGAAAATAACTATTGACTACATAGCAACCGCAGATCGCCCCCATACATTCGATATTGACGAAACCTCACTACAACAATACTTACTAGAAGTCATAACCAGAAATAAAAATGTCACAGTTACCACATGGCTATTGGTTGTAAACAACTACCTATTCCTAACTAAATATGAATATCTTGCAGCATCACCTTCCATCACTCATAGTTTTATCGAACAAAAAGCAAATGAATTTAGCATTGATGATATATCTATATTTATAGATGAAAAAGGAGGGATTGACAACCTACGTCGTTATGGAACTTCTTCGCTTTATGGTAATCCATACATTAGCTTGTTCATTAAGAAATATGAATTATATGATACAAATGAAAAAATTAATACGTTGCGTAACATTATTGAAAAAGATGGATGGTATCATGTTAACGTTAGTGACCATATAGATAACATTGATCATAACTCAAAATATAAGCCCTTGGAAATTATTGGCACCTCTTTTCTCGCAAAACACATATTGACCACATGGAAACCAATAGACATTGAATCTTTTGAGTCTTATTTACAAAATTTGTACAACTTTAATAACATTAAAGATTTCTTATCTGGAGAAAAATTTCACCTAATGAAACTGGAAATGTTAACGAGTATATTTTTATCGTCACACAGACCAAGTCTTAAATTCGGCGCATTAAAAAGCCTTAACCATAAATTAAATGAGATCCTAAGCCGTCTTTAGTAACTTCATAATGAGGTCGATTATTTGACCTTATTATTTAACCCTTAATAGATCAGCATAGCGTGTTGTGTATCGCGGCGATAGCATTTCACGCTTCATCTGCCACTGCTGCTGTATACCCTGCCCAGCAAAGTAGAGTGTGCCCCTTCCATCTTTAGCGTTCAGATGATCCAGAACTTCCATCAATTTCTCACTACCCCGGCGCGGCGCATTATCATCGAACAGATTCAACTGGGCGATGCCCTGACTGAAGAAGTCCCCCAGCATTACCCCGGCTTTCTGATATCGGTGTCCGTCTTTCCATATTGCATCCAGACTCCTCGTCGATGCTGCAATGATATCCCGGCTGTCCTGTGTCGGGGTGAGCAGCTTCACCGACGCGCTGTTACCGTAGTACGGTTCGTTCAACGCAAAGGGTGACGTTTTAACAAAAGTAGATATGAAGCGGCAATACTGATGCTCTCCACGTAACTTTTCTGCTGCGCGCGAGGCATAACTGCAGATGGCCTGTCGCATAGCGTCATAATCCGTAATACGTTCCCCGAATGATCTGGAACAGACAATTTCCTGCTTTACGGGGGCAAATTCCTCCAGTTCAAAACAGGGTTCGCCGCGCAGTTCGCGCACCGTTCTCTCGAGGACAACATTGAAGTGCTTCCGGATAAAACGAATATCGGTATCAGCCAGCTCCAGAACCGTTTTAATCCCCATAGCCTCCAGCTTTTTGCTGATACGGCGCCCTACTCCCCATACTTCATCAACCGGAAGTGCAGCCATCAGTTTGCGCTGGCGATCCAGGTTAGATAAATCCACCACCCCACCCGTTTGTCTCTGCCATTTTTTGGCAGCATGATTCGCCAGTTTCGCCAGAGTCTTTGTCTGGGCAATACCAACGCCAACCGCCAGCCCTGTATTTTGATAAACAGCATCTTTTAATTCCCGCCCAAAATCCTCCAGAACACGACAATTCCTTACACCAGCAAGATCACAGAATGCCTCGTCTATCGAATAAATTTCGCAGCGTGGCGACAACGCCTCCAGCGTGAACATTACCCTGCTGGACATATCCGCATACAGTTCATAATTGCTGCTGAAACAAACCACGCCGTATCGACGGAATAAGTCCTTCTGCTTAAAATACGGATCCCCCATTTTCACACCAACCGTTTTGGCTTCAGCGTTACGGGCAATAACACAGCCATCGTTGTTTGAGAGAACCACAACCGGCCTTCCTTTGAGATCTGGCCGGAACGCAGTCTCACAACTGGCATAAAACGAGTTCACATCAACCAGAGCAAACATGTTCAGCTGGCCGCTTTAACGATAAACGTCACAACGCCAAAGATATCCAGCGTGTCTTCGCTGTTTATCATAATGGCCGCATACGCACTATTTTCAGGAACAAGCATGACGCTCGGGTGCAACTGCAGACGTTTAACAGTGAACTCCCCGTCTACAGCAGCGATAACGATATCTCCATGCGCAGGCTTTCTTGATCGATCGACCACCAACAAATCACCATTACTGATCCCCGCCCCATTCATGGAATCGCCGGACGATTTCACAAAATATGTAGCGCTGGGGTGTTTCACTAACAGTTCATTTAAATCAATACGTTTTTCAACGTAGTCATGCGCCGGAGATGGAAAACCACAGGGAACAAGATCGCTGAACAAGGGGAGCCCAACTATCTGTCGCAGCTCTGCTGGTGAATAAAACATCATAATAAACTCACTCACATTGATACTGTTTATATATACAGTATATACTGACGTTATACACAGTAAAGAGGAGTTAAAGCATGTTCGTGGAACTCGTTTATGACAAAAGGAATTTTGATGGTCTGCCCGGTGCAAAAGATATCATTCTGGGTGAATTGACTAAGAGAGTTCACCGGATCTTCCCCGATGCTGAGGTTCGGGTTAAGCCGATGATGACACTGCCAGCGATCAGCACCGACGCTAGCAAGCACGAGAAAGAGCAGATAAGCCGTACTGTTCAGGAAATGTTTGAAGAGGCTGATATGTGGCTGATTTCAGATTAAACACATTGAATTGTCATACCGGGCAAGTACAATCTGCGCCGGCTGGCAGTCATTCCATACTCGCAATATCGAACAAACGCCAGTCAGTCGCAGTGACGTTCTTGCATACGACGTGACTGCGGTTATTAGCTCTGGTTTCTTTTACTTCAGCACTCGAATATTTTTCACATCAATATTCATACCGTCCCAGTCCCGATCGACTTCCACCCTCTATATCAAGTAACCTTATATCGTCTAAATATTCCAGTACATTTCACGCTGACACCGTTATTACTCTGCAGGCATTGTCGGCCACTCGATATCCGGTGCAGAGCCGGTATCTGTGGCTTCCAGTGCCTCAATATAGTCCAGCACCGCATCAAGACGGGCTGCATCACTTCCCGACAGTCTCCGCCCTGCACGTAACTTCAGCTGAATCAACTCCACCGACGCCATTGCTGCATCAATCAGTGACTGCCGCTGTGTTTCTGCCACTTCCACTGCAGCGCAGCGTTGAGCTTCCGTATCCGTCACCCATTGCTCACCATTCCATTTATCGTATGGCGTTGATGGGGGAATGGTGGTTGTGTTTTCAGGATAATCCCCTGGGACAGTGATTTTTTTTGATTCTCCTGTCCCGGTGTCGTAGACAATTTCCCCCCGATGATCCGGCACATATTCCCATGCACTTAAATCTGCCGTGCGGCAGACGACATATCCTGCCAGGGGGACGTCAGGTGCATCCGGACACGAACCGGCAGGAATACCCACCCCCACAGCAAGGTATTCCGTCGATGCCGACAGATATTCCCGCGTGACGCGGTCATAGTTATAAACGGTTATATACCCTTCTTCTGTGGCAATAAACTCACCGTTTAATACCGCCTTATTCATCATGCAGCCCTCACAATATAGTTAAATGCAATATTACGGGGTCGGGTTTCCCACTCTCCGGTTGAATCAATCCCACTGATTTCTCCGCCATTGGGTTGCTCAATGTAATCAGCAAATGCTCCACTGGTGCCTCCGCTGATACTGATATACCTGTCGTCACCCGCACGACCGGTGCTGATGAATAACCGGTGTGAGTGATATTCAATGGCATGTTCCTGACTACTCAGCAGTGTACGTCCGGCATCAACACCACGACCATCATCCCAGCCACGGATAAACTCGCCCCGCAAATCCGGTAATCGTCCTGTCGGGAAAACTTTCGCCAGCGCCGGGTAGGCTTCAGCAGAAAATGACGCACCGTTACATTTCAGCCAGCCTGCCGGTGGTGTGTGTAACGGCCACGGGAGCGGGATACCTGCCGGAAAGGGCTCGCCACCTTCCAGTCCCAGGTATTTCAGCACCTCATTTTTCGAGTTCTGACCAATTAACACCCGCCCGACCGCCGTCAGATTTGCCAGTGCCATAGTGTTTCTGTCATTGAAATAAGGCAACTTATTACCGGCAGCGGCCAGCCCTGATAAGGACGTCAGTATTTCGTTAAGCGGCTGTTTACCTGCCAGCAAATTCGTCATCGTTGTCGCAAAGTTCGGGTCATTACCCAGCGCTGCCGCCAGCTCGTTCAGTGTGTCCAAGGCTTCAGGAGATGAACCAACCAGTGCAGCTATCAGTTTGCGCACAAACGCCGCGTTCGCCGTTTCCAGACCAGATGCATCGTCCGGTGGGGTTGGTGTGGTGGGCGTCCCGGTGAAGGCAGGGCTGTCCAGGGGTGCTTTCGTCTTCGTCTCATCCATAACGATTTTGACGGCCTTTGGTGTGACTGCAAGTGTTTCAGATGTACTGTCGGTAGAACTGCTGAGTTGCACTATTCCCTTTTTTGTCGTGCTCGCATCCTCAAGCCCCACTGCGGATGCAATATCCTCTGCACGTTTTGCCGCATTCTCCGAACGCGTTGCTGCAGACTCTGCCGCACTTTTACTCCGCGCAGCCTCCGCCGCGCTGTCTGCCGCCTCTGTCGCCTTCGTGGATGCCTCGCTGGCCGACAACGCTGCCGCCGTTTCTGAGCCTGCTGCAGCTGAGGCGCTCTGTTCCGCTGCCGTTTCAGAGGACTTAGCGTTAGTTTCAGACGTTTTTGCCACCTTCGCGGCATTTCCTGCCGCCGTTGCCGAGGAAGCTGCACTACTGGCGCTTGATGATGCGTTCGTTTCTGATGATTTTGCTGCCTCTTTTGAGGCCGCCGCATCCCGGGCTGAGATGGCGGCTTCTGACGCTTTCGTGGTCGCTGTGGATGCAGATGTAGCTGCTGATTGTTGTGACGCCGCGGCATTCGTTTCTGACGTTTTTGCAGCTGCGGCACTGGTGGCCGCTGCATTTTTGGATGACTCTGCAGTTGTGGCACTTTTTGACGCTTCTGTGGCCTTTATTGATGCCGTTTCAGCACTGGAAGAGGCTAACTGTGCTGACGACAACGCAAGTCCGGATGAGGTGCTGGCTGCCCGAGCTGAATCTGCAGCATCAGTTGCATGGGTTGCAGCCTGCCCGGCAGATGCGCTGGCATCGCTGGCTGATTTCTTTGCATCAACTGCATACTGTGACGCTGATGCTGCATTTCGCGCTGCCTCTTCCACCATTTGCTCAAAGCGGCGGAGTGCCTCAGGACGCACATCATCCTCAGAAAGTGCACCAAGAAAGTCATTCAGTGTGCCGGGCTTAGAGTCCTCATAGACAGTTATCATCCCTGCATGAGCAGGAGGATAACCTTCGACAAGCAGGATGACGCTGTACTGGCCATACTCAACGTCCATAGCGTAACTCCCGGCCTCATCCGGATTTTCCGAGGCTACTGTATTCACCACCACCGTAGTGCTGTTCCGTTTCGCTTTCAGTTGAATAGTGCAGTTCTCTATGGGCTTTCCTGCACCGTCTTTAAGTACGCCCGAAATGTGTACCGGCATAATTACCCCATAAAAAAACCCCGCCAGTGCGGGGCTAATAACTGAACTGATATCATTCCCCTCGCTGAAGGACGGGAAGGATGCAAGGGCACACTCAGGCAAGAGTGATACCTGTGGATGCTTTTTTAACCACCATAACAACCAGGTCGCTTATCCAGGCTGAAGGGTTCCATTTATTACTGCTTCTGGAAGAAACCGAAAAAGTCATCGTGACATGTCCCCTTCCGGCGGGCATATCAATCACCCCGGAGTAGGTCGACGTTCTGTCCGTCACACTGTCATTAAATATCTGCACACCATTTTTACGGATATCCAGAGTACAGGTCGTCGTCCACCACCCGTCCGCACTGTCGCTGATGCTGTAGCTACTGGATGCTCCGCAGAACATAACAGGTGGAATGATGATCTGCCTGTCAAACGCCTGATCATCAAATACCGTCAGAGTCAGCGTGCCTGACGGCCAGCCGTTGTTATGGTGTTGTGGATCCACGCCTGCACGCGGAAAACTTTTTGCGACGGCTTTAACAATATCCCCGTCAATCTGATTCGCCGACAGTTTTCCCAGGATCCGGCAGTTCTGATTGATTGTGATATTGTCCAGCGTACCGGAGCTGGCGTTAATGTTGCCGCTGATATCCGCATTTTTAGCGGTCAGCCTTCCGTCCGGCGTCAGTGAGAATGCTGGCGGATATCCGCCGCTGGTAATGGTGGGCGCCGTCAGATATTTCAGGAAGACTTCGTTCATGAATATCTGGTTGCCCTGCGCCACAAACATCGGCGTGGTGTTGCCATTAGCCGGATCAATAAACGCGATTCGGTTTGCCGCCACCAGAAACTGGCTCAGTTTTCCTTCCGGGGTGTCCTCCATGCTGAGGCCAAGGCCGGCAACATAGTGCCTGCCGTCTTCGGTCTGCTCTATTTTGACGCCCCACATGGCATTCCATTTATCGTTGGCGTCTTTCCACTCTTTAGAGAACTGCTCCAGCCTGCTGGCGTTATCCTCTGTCAGTTCGACTTTTTCCAGTAACTCCTGGCCTAAGTGGGATTCCGTTATCTGGCCTTTGAAAAAATCCAGATAACCTTCAGCATCATCGCTGGCTCGACCTGCTTCCTCCACAAATGCTGATTTCCCGACAGTATTTACGCTGCGGATATAGAAATAATAATCCCTGCCGGGCTTAATATTGATACTGGCGGCAATCCAGTACAACGCCGTGCCAAGATAGCGGGCGGTTGTTTCAACCTGCCTGATATCAGCAATCTGCTTTTCCGAGAACCAGAACTCAAACTGTACCGTCGGGTCATAAACGGCAAGATGCGGCGTGGCGGTTATCTGAAAATATCCCGGCGTCAGTTCAATACGCGACGGTGCTGCAGGCGCAGCGATTCTGAAAGAAACCGACGCAGGGCTTCCCTGCTGCCCCCAGGCATTCGCGGCTCTTACTGTCAGCGTGTAGCGCCCCAGCGCCAGCTGTGTAAACCGGTATGTGGTTTCAGTTGTTCTTACCGTAGTGACCAGCCGCTCACTGCCGTCATCCGCTGTCGCTGTCAGACGAAGCATGAAGCTCACACCCTTCACCACTTTCGGGGTTTCCCAGCGCGCCAGCACCAGATATTCCCCGCTGTCTGCGGTGACTTCGGCTGTCAGATGTTGCACCGCGGGCGGCGTGACGCCATTCACCGTGCCACTCTGGTCACCGTCAAAGTGCGCCCCGTTATCCACGATGGCCTCTTTTTCCGGCACATGCTGCACGGCGGTGATGGCATACGTACCGTCATCGTTTTCCCGGATACTCACACAGCGGAACAGACGCTGGCGCAGTGTCGGCAGTTTCAGTCCCCACACGCTGTATTCTGCAACCCCATCAGGAACCCGGCTGACTTTCACCGTCATGCCGTCGGTGACGGACCGGACCTCCACGCTGACCGGATGTCCTTCACCATCAACCAGGCTTATCAGCGTGGTTCCGGAAGACGGCAGCGTGATTTCACGGTCGAGCGTCAGCGTCCGGGTCTGGCTGTTCACCGCCAGAACACGCCCGCCAGTACTGATCCCGGCATAGTCATCATCGCAGATTTCAATGACGTCCCCCGGCACATGGCGAAGCCCTTCAGCCCCCACGCTGAAGTCCACCGTCTGGGTTTCCAGCAGCTCCGTTTTTATCAGCCACAGCCCGGCGCGGTGCGCCTGTCCCCGGCTGGTGCAGCCAAAGGCATCCATCTTCGTAACGTTGCGCCCGTAGCGGAGAATAGCCTTCGTGTCCTCCACGAGTTCCGTTGCCGTTTCCCAGCCGTTATTCGGGTCGATCCAGTTCACCTCAACGGCATTATGGCGGTCCTTCAGGGCGCTGAAGCTGTAGCGGAACGGCGCGCCATCATCCGGCATAACCACGTTACTGCGGTGATAGGTCCACACCCTGTCAGATGGTCTGTCCTGCACAAATGTCAGCGTCTGCCCGTTCCAGACAGGCATACACCGCATCGCCGAGCAGAAATCACTGAGCACATCCCACGCCTTACGCTGCGTGGCCAGGTAGGCATTACAGGTGATGCGCGGCTCCGTTCCACCAAAACCGTCCGGCACTGACTGGTCGCAGTATTGCCCGATGGCATACAGCGCCCATTTGTCCACGTCTGCCGCCCCGAGGCGTTTTCCCATGCCGTAACGCGGGTGGGTGAGCATATCCCACAGGCTCCAGGCCATGTTGTTGCTGTATGCCGGTTTAAACGTCCCGTCCCAGATGCCACTGTACTTCCGCGTCTGCGGGTTATAGTTCGACGGTACCTGCAGAATACGCCCGCGCAGATGGTAATTACGGCTCACCTGCTGGCTGCCGAACTGCTCTGAATCCACCTGAACCCCAACCAGTGCGCTGTTCGGATAGCACTGCTTTACATCGATGATTTCGGTGTACGACGACCAGAGGGTTTTGTTCTGCAGTTGGTCTGTGGTGCTATCCGGCGTCATTCTGCGCATCCGGATATTGAACGGGCGCGGCGGCAGGTTATCCACCACCACCGAGGCCAGATACTGCGAGGTGGTCTTGCCCCTGATGGTAATGTCTTTTTCCGTTAACCATGCACCGTTGCGCTGGATCTGAATCAGCAGGCGAACTTCCGAAGGGTTCCGGTCCCCCTTTGACGTGGTTTCCACCAGCGCCTGCACACCAAAGGTAAAACGCAGGCGGTCAATGTTCGCTGAAGTGATGGTACGGGTGATCGGCGTATCATATTTCACTTCCGTACCCAGCACGGTTTCTGAGCCAGTGGATTCAAATCCTTCCGGCGGTGTCTGCTCCTGCTCTCCGGCACGGAATACCACCGTCACACCAGAGATGTTGGCATTACCTTCACTGTCCAGCACCGGCGTACTGTTCAGCAGCACACTTTTCAGCCCGTCCACCGGACCTTCAATCGGACCTTCACTGATGGCATCAATCACGCTCAGCAGCTGCGTCGATTTGAGATTATCCTTCGCTTCACGTGGGGTATGCCCCTTACTGCTGCCTTTACCCATTCCTCATGCTCCAAAAACGACAAAACCGCCCACAGGCGGTTTCACATAAGACTTTTTGCATCAACGGCCAATCACAACGACTTCACCACCATCCCCCTCGTCAGCCGTACTGATTTCCTGGGACACCACCCGCGATCCCACCCGCATTTCGCCGTACAACACCGGCAGGGCATTGCCCTGAGCGACCATGTTGTCCAATGAGGAGAAATAGGTGTTTTGTTTTCCATTGTCCGTGGCTGACTGCCCTGGCATTTTAGGTTTTGGCGCCAGCATCTGGGCCACACCGCCCAGAGCCATTGAAGCACCGAGAGAAAACATGATGTTGCTCGCCGCAATACTTACCCCAGGCATCCATATTGACGCCACAATCAACGCAGCGCCCAGAACGGCCTGAAAAACACCGCCCCTTTTGGCTCCCGCCAGTCGCGGCACTATATGGATCACGGCACCACTTGCCAGCGGTTCATTAAGACGGGCTGATAATTCGGTTTCGCCTGCATCTCGCCCGGCAATCCGTACCTGATACCAGCCATCAATCAGTTTCTGACGAAATGCAGGGATCTGAACAGTCAGCGCCCGGATGGCTTCTGCCCCTGTTTTCACACGCAGGTCGATGTAGCGGCCAAATCGTTGCAAATCCCCGTAAAGGCAGATGCGTGCCATGCCCGGTGCCGCCAGAGGGAGTGTGTGCGTCGCAGCCATTTATCGGTATACCTCTCTCGTTTACTCAGTTGCTCGGGAATATGGTGCAGCAGTTCGCCATTGCCACAATAAATGGCGGCATGATTCGGCACCGATGAGCCAAAACAGCACAGCAGTACATCGCCCGGCTGTGCCGCTGATAACGGCATCTGATACAGCCCCGTCGCCTCCATATTATCCAGATAGAGATTCTGGCCGTTACGCCACCAGTCATCCTCACGCCCGAAATCAGGCATCTCAACCCCGGCCAGATGATAAGAGTCGCGGAACAGGGTGTAACAGTCCGTCACACCGTGCTCAAATCGCCGCCCGGTGAGATGTGGCACACAGCGGAATTTATGAATCGTCCCCCGGCAGACCAGCCACCAGGGCAAATCGCTCTGCACCTGCAGCCGCCGGTCGGCCTCACTCAGATATGGCTGGCCACCGGGATGGCTGTGGACCAGCGCCACAATCTCACCCTGCATTTCTGCCCTCAGCCAGTCCTCCGGCGTCATCCGGAAATAATCTTCCGGCGCACCGGAAATGTTCA
Source organism: Citrobacter sp. MGH110 (assembly GCF_001037515.1). NCBI lineage: Bacteria > Pseudomonadati > Pseudomonadota > Gammaproteobacteria > Enterobacterales > Enterobacteriaceae > Citrobacter > Citrobacter sp. MGH110. The sequence goes on from NZ_KQ089830.1 coordinate 1,649,250, forward strand.
CGCAGGGAAAATACTTCTCTCCCTCCGGCGTTCTCACTACGAAGCCGCACGACTCCGCTGGCGCACATCGCCGGGCGTGCGCCAGAATCGCTGATTCTGTCTGTGTCATGGGATTTAATGCGAAAGTTTATTGATGGAAAGGAAACCGCCGAAGTTGCCGACGTTGTTACGTAACTTACAACCACTCAGGCACTTGCTGCATTTATCCTTTGTGATATCTGCCGTGGGCTGATCGTACTCATCCGCCACCGCGCCGCCGGTATAGCCACATTCATCGCCGCGGTAACTCCAGGTGCAGGTGTTGGCCAGCATGATGCGCCCCGGAAAAACGGCGCCATCCGTTTCAGCTGGCGTGGACAGCACAAAGGACGCACTTACCGCTGACAGTTCACTGCACTGTTCAATCAGCCAGCGGCTGACCACCTCCTGCTCAGGATCAGCCTCCGGATTACCGCTGATAAAGTTCACCGCATCCAGAAAACGGGCATAAACCTTACGCCTGATGACTGTGCCGCCGACCAGACTCTGCAGATCCTCCACCATACCGGTGACCATTCCGTACAGGTTGGAAACATTCAGCGTCGGTCTGGCGCTTGTACCCTTGCCGTTAAGCTCAAATCCCTTCCCCTGAATCGGATACGCCTGATACTGCCGCCCCTGCCAGGTGACGGCTTCACCCTTCTCATTCTGCTCATTGCAGAAGAAGTAACGATCGCCGCCCACCGTCGTCAAATCAATCTCCCAGAGCACTACGGTCGCAGACTGCTCCGCGCGGGTACATTCATTCAGCGTTTCCTGTTGTATGTCCTGCATCAGTTCACCACCTGTTTAAACTCCGCACTGAAATCAGTGCGAAGCATACTCACCCGCGACGTCCATTTAGCACAGATCACTTTTATCTGCCGGTATCCGTAAGGCGGCGTCCACAGAAAGGCCTTCCAGCCCCCGTGCTCTGCCAGAAATGCTTCCAGCAGCCTGCCTTCATCACGGGTTACGGAAAGCGTCACGCTGTACGTTTTCAGGTCTGCATTCAGCCCAGCTGGCGAACGCTGGGAATAACCATCACCAAACCGCACTTCCCGGAACGACGGTACCGAGGTAACCTCCATTCCGGGCTTAATTTTCCAGCGGAAGGTTTTCATCGCCCACCTCCCGAGAACAGGCCACCGTCACGCATCTGCCCACTCAGCACGTCCAGCGCCGCCTTGCGGGCAACGTCGTAAACCGCTGTCAACGCCTGCGGGCCTATTTGCCCATTCGTACCGTCATTCTGAATCACCACGTTGTTCTTCTGCTCAAATTTTCCGACAGCCTGTCCCCGACTGTCTGCCATGCTGCCCGGCGCCCCCACATAGCCGCCATCGGCATATCCGCGCATCAGCCGGTACAGATTTCCCACACCAATACGGCTGGTTGCCTCCTTCGTGAAGACGAACTCGCCACGGTGAACGATCCCCGCTGGCTCATATTTCCCGCCAGTTCCCGTAAATCCCCCGGTCGCAAAATGAAAGTTCGCTGCCGCATTCTGAATGGCTGTACCTGTTGACACTGATGTGCTGCCTCCGATGAGGCTGCCTACATTACTGACAATCCCAACCATTGCCTGTTTAAGCAGAATTTCTGTCATCATCGACAGTACTGAACGGGTGAAACTGCGCCAGTTCTGTTCGCCACCGGTCAGCATCGCCGCCATGTTCTGCGCGATACCATCAAAAGTCTGCGTTGCCACACCTTTTACCTGCGACAGGCTGTTCGTGACGCTCTCCTCCCATTCTCCCCAGCCTGACATCAGACCAGACATCCAACTGCCGTTCAGCCGGTCTTCCGCAGCCCAGGTTTTCTTCTGTTCCTCCAGTACCTTCTGAAGTGACAGAGGATTATCGCTGTACGCCTCACGCAGCCGCTGCTCCGTCGCCTCACGCTCAGCCTGCCTGTCAGTCAGGCCACGGGATTTGGCATCAATAGCCGCGCGTTTCGCCCGCTGCTGCTGTGCGAATGTCTCTGCCTGCTGAGCCAGCGCGTTCAGGCGCTCCTGATACGCTACTTTGTCGCCCAGGTCAGCCAACTGACGCTTGTATTCCAGCGTCTCATTTTTATGCGCCAGCAGAGATTTTTCCTGTGCTGACAACTGACGCCGTTGCGCTGCGTCTTCCAGTACCGCGTACTGGTTTTCTGTTTTCCACAGTTCCCGGCGTTGCTGGCTGATTTTCTCATTCGCTCCGGCATGTTCCTCCAGCGTCCGGAGTTCTGCCTGAAGCGTCAGCAGAGCGGCATGAGCACTGTCTTCCTGACGATCGCCCGCAGACACTTTCACGCCTGACTGTTTCGGCTCTTTCAGAGTCGCTTCATAGTCCTTTTTCGCCGCAGCCATCAGTGTGTTGTAATCTGCCTGCAGGATTTTCCCGTCTTTCAGTGCCTTGTTCAGCTCATCCTGACGGTCTTTATATTTCTCCAGCGGCGTCTGCAGACGCTCATAAGCCTTCTGCGCCTCTTCGGTATACTTCAGCCGCGACGCTTCAGTTTCACTCTGCGTCTGAGCATTTTTGTCCTGTTTGGCCTGTTCCTCGGCCTTCTTCTTCGCCGCCTCAAGAGCAAGTCGGGCTTTTTCACGATCGTCCCAGTAACGCGCCCGCGCTTCATCATTGACAAAATAGTCATCCTTGCGCAGATTCCAGATTTCATCTGCTTTCTTAAACGCCGCTTCTGCCTTCGCCAGCATCTCCTGAGCGGTATCAGGACGACCGATATCCAGCACCGCATCCCACATGGACTTAAACGCTCTGGCCGTTCTGTCCGCCCAGGTCTCCAGCGTGCCCATGTTCTCTTTCAGACGTCGGGTCTGGTCATCAAACCCTTTCGTTGCGGCCTCATTTGCCGCCTGTAATGCCCCTGCCTCATCACCAGAACGCTGCAACTGAGCAACATACGCAATCTGCTCCGTCGTCACGTTATGGAACTGGCGGGCCATCGCAATAAGCCCTGAGGTCGGGTCTGTGGTCAGCTTTCCAAAGGCCTCAGCAACCTTGTCCGCTTCCACACCTGAAGCAGAAGAAAAACGCGCCACGCTCTGGCTGATGGATTCAAACTGCTCATCACCACGCGCACCGGCTTTCACCAGCGCACTGAGCGCCTCACTGGTCTGGTTAAATGTCAGTCCTGCAGTCTGTCCAGCCCTTGTCAGGACCAGCATACGATCCGCCGTCAGGCCGGACTGATTACCGGAAAGGACCAGCGTTTTATTAAAGTCTGACAGCGTTGAATTACCCTGATACCAGGCATACGCCAGCGCACCAGTGGCAACCGCCAGCGAAGTGGCTCCGACCATCGGCAGTGTGATTGCTCCGGCAAGTCCCCTGAACATGGGGATCATCCCACCGAAGGAGTCTTTCACCTGCCCCCCCTGCTGCAGCAGGATCAGCCACGGACTCTGGCCCCCCGCAAGCTGTGTGGCCACGTCGGTAAACTGCGCAGGCAGCATTCGCATGGCGGCTTTGTACTGCCCGATGGAGATCCCCGCTTTCTGTGCAGCCAGTGCCTGCCGGTTCATTGACTGCTCAACGACTGCTGCTGTTTTTCCGGCATCAGTTTCCGTCCGGGAAAAATGACGCTTTATCCTGGCCATCTGCTCATCGAATCTGGTCGCATCCAGACTCAAATCAACGACCAGATCACTAACCGGTTGAGCCATACCGGACACCTCCTGCAATACCCTCTGATACCGTCATCAGCATTACGTCATCCTCCGTCATACCTGCCACATCAGGGGGGACGGATATGGCTTCATTTCCGTCAGGCCCGAAACGAACCCCACCGGCAAGCCCTGTCGCTTTTCTCATCAGCACATCATCTTCTGTCCCCTCCTCAACCACCCGTTCGTTCAGAAGGCTGAAATCAGACGGATGCATATCCGGATCGCAAAAAAACAGGCTGAGTACGGTGTACGTCAGCCCGGCAAAATGCATATCCAGTTGTGCATCCTGAAAATAATGCGTGTCGTAAAAACGGTGCCAGTCGGCATATTCGGTTGATGACACCCCGGCAAGCATGGCGCGCCAGTCGGGTCGCCCCATCTCACGCGCCAGTTTCAGGGCAAACTTCAGCTCGCCTTCGAATGCTTTCCCGCCGTGATCGGTTCAGCAGTATCCTCCGCCAGTGCCGGAACATCTTCAGTCACTGGCGCAGACATGCCACTCAGACGCTCCACCATATCTGCCGCAGCAGAAATTGCTTCAACAGGCCAGGTGGTCAGCACTTCCTGGTGAAGCTGCTTAATGGCCTCATCCATTGATGGCATCTGCGCTTTCTTCGGGTGGTTGTGCCACAGGGACATGGCCACCAGTAACGCTGCCGTCTTAATGGTGTCTTCCAGCGCCACCCGAGGGTTAACACCGGAGGCCAACTGTTCTTCCTGCTGTTTCAGCCAGGCCAGATGCTCAATACGCTGTAGCGCTGACAGTTCTGAGAGCGTGATGGTCACGCCGTTATATTCAAAGGATTCTGTTTTCAGGAACATTGCTTACTCTCTCCGGATTAACCACCATCTTCCGTAACAGTGATTTCCGCCACGGCGGCAAATTCACCATTTCCGGATACCACCGGGATTTTCACCTTGCCTGCAGCGATACCTTTTACGGTAATGATCATACCGCTCACCGACACGCTGGCTTTTGTTTTGTCAGCAGATGCCGCACTGAAACTGTTGTCGGTCGCACCTTCTGGCTGGAACGCCACAGTCAGGGTGGTGTTCTGCCCTTTCACCACCGACGCACTGGCCGGTGTCACTGTCATGGACGTTGCCGGGGTGACGGTGCTGCGGTCTTCAGCCAGCGACGGGCGCCCGACATTAGTCACTTTCACCGTGCGGGTGATCACTTCTTTCGCGGTAACGGCTTTACCGATGCTACTGACCCAGCCACGAAATACGTCCACCGTGCCGTTCGGGAACCGGATTTTATAGGCCCTAACATCCCCTTCATTAAACCACGCCAGCAGCGCCTGCTGCCCCTGCTCTGCAGGTTTCCACGCCAGCGTGAAGCTGGTGTCACCGGCAGATTTCTGCCCCTGCCCGGTCGCGGTCCAGTCCGCATCTTCATCATCGAGATAGCCGTCGTCATAGGACTCAGCAGTCAGTTCGCCGGGTGTCAGGTCTTTAACTTTTGCCAGGCGCGACCAGTCAACGTCTGAAAGCGGGTTCGCATAAGGGTCACCATTCCCGTTATAAACCCACAGGGTGGTTCCGGCTCCTTTCACCGGCATTGTTGGATTTGGTACAGGCATATCGTCCTCACATTTCGTAGGTAATGACATAAGTCAGATCGGCTGAACTCCACAGCCCCGCATCATCATCGCGCCGGTAGTCATAGCCGCTGGCCACCATACTGGTGATCAAATTTGACAGTGCCGGGATATCTCTCATCACCGGATAAATCCGGGACTCCATCCACGAATCCAGCTCTGAATCCGGCACCTGAGCAGGCAGGAAAACCTCAATATGCAGCTCTGCCTGCCAGGTATCGCTGTCCAGCTCTTCGCCCGTGTATTCAGCGCCGGTGAGATAAACGGCAATTGCCGGAAAATCCGCCTCATCAAAAACAGCGGGGCGACCATCAAAAAACGTCGCCCCGGTATCATGCTTCTCCAGTGCATCCAGTACGGCTGCACGGATATCAGTATGTTTCATCGCTTTATCACCATTCTCAGCTGATGCTGCAGTGCATAGCCCAGCTCTTTCGGAAGACGTTCACGTCGTATCCTTTCAATATTCTGTTTAAACGCCGTGGTCAGCGGCACCGCCATCGGGATTTTCACCACATCAATGGGGTAGCGGTTTTTCCCGTCCACACGCTGCATGACATGCCACCGGCCATTTTTCAGTCGCTGAATAAAAGCGCCGGGGATACGGCGATTCCCCACTACAAGAACACTGCCGCCGCCTTTCAGCGAAGAACTCTGCCCTTTTTTCCTGCGCTTACGGCGGGACAACACGACCCTCGCGTTACCCAGCTTAATCACCGGTAAATCCCCCCGGTTAACCCTGATTCTGGCCTGTGGATTTTTGACCGTGGCCCTTTTCAGCCTGGCCCTTTCCTTTACCAGTTTCCGGCGTACCTTTGTCTCACGGGCAACCTGTGACGCCGACTGCGATATCGCGGATGAAGCAACGCGGTTAATGGCCATTGCGGCGGCACCGGGCACCGCCGTTTTGCTGATACGGCAGAGGTTTTCAACGGCCTGCTCAAGACCTTTTATGGCCATACATCCCCCTTTCAGCGGCGACGGTTAACGGCAGGCGGCACGCCCCGCCCCAGCCAGAGATGACAGCTTCCGCCATCATCCGGCGAAACCCGGTCTATCCAGAAGTTTTCCTCACCGATGGTCAGCGTGTCTCCACGCCGCAGCTGCCGCACATCATCAGTCCGGACAAACAGAGACGGGCTGGAGCCTTCAACACGCACGCCCGGTCCGGCATAGCTGATATTTTCAGGGTCATCAAAAACACCACGTATCACAGCACCGGACTGCTCACCGGATGTAATGGTGGCTGACGTTCCCATGTACCCGCGTATCGTCTCATCGGCGCGGGCAATGGCAGCATCGAACAGATTATCGAAATCAGCCACAGCGCCTCCCGTTATTGCATTTTTGCCATACCACGTTCTGTCATTTCGGCTGCCACACCGGCAGAGACACGAAACACCGTTCCCGGCAGCACAAATGCCACAGGTTCATCCCGCGTGGCGTGAAGTGCATCGGTATGCAGCGTCACCAGTGCCACGACCGTGGCCAGATCAGCCGTATCCTGAATAACGGTATCCGGCTGCGCTGATACCACATCATTTTCATGCCCGGTCAGCGCATTTTCCGGACGGGAAGACTTATCCTGGCTGTCTGTGTCATCCGTATCACCAAGCTCCTCTTCCAGCTCTGCCACACGAAGCGCCAGTTCTTCTTTCGTCCCCGTCAGGCTGACATCACGGTTCAGTTGCTCACCCAGCGACCGGAGACGGGTAATCAGTTCATCTTTCGTCATGGACTACTCCACAGAGATAAAATGGCCCCGAAGGGCCATGATTACGCCAGTTGCACGGACACGAACTCATCAGGATCAGCCAGCAACATCAGCGGTGCTGACTGAATCATGGTGAACTCCCGCGCCGGATCGCCGGTGGTCACCCAGTTTTTCGGGTAACGGGCAGAGGCATTAATGCCCTCACGCTGTGCGTCCGCATCCTGAATGCAGCCATAGGTACGCAGACCACGTGCCTGAGTGTTACCCAGCACCATCGTGTTGTCTGGCAGGAAGTTCTTTTTGACGCCGTTTTCCACGTACTGTCCGGAATACACGACGATCGCCACATCGCCATACATCCCCTTATAGGACACTGCTTTGCCCAGGTCTTTCACCGCTGTTTCCAGCTCGGAATTGGAGCCGCGACGGGTATCCAGCTTCTCCTTGACGGCTTTGAAGGAACGGAACAGCGCCCAGCCTTTCGGATCGAACACAATGATATTCACCACACCGCTGGCGTTCAGCGCGTAGGCTTCGATATCGTCGGTCGGGTCATACGTGGCCTTGTCACGCTTGCTCCACTCCGTGCCGCCAGACTGCGTGATGTTATTCGCCTCATCACGCCCCATATCCACTTCAACCGGTTCGAAGGCTTCACCGGTCATGGTGTATTTGCCTTTAAGTACGGCAGAGACCGCCTGCATCTCTTCAACCTGAGCAATCGCCATCTCTTCGTCGCGCATGTTCTGCATGATGATGCGACGGCGACGGTATGCCGGATCCGCCAGATTCTGCGGGTCTTCATCCGGCAGGCGACGCAGGGTCATCTGCGGATTCACCTCATGCTTCGGCTTGACATAACCCGGAGTAAATTCAGAGGTAGAGCCGCCACGGGAGCGGATAACCTCACCGGAAACAATCGGTGAAACGTACAGCGCCATGTTTACCAGTCCCGGAATTTGTGAGAGATAGACTTTCTCCGTGGTGAAGGGATAGCTCTCGCGGAAAAAGAGACGCAGAAACAGTGGATCAAACTTAAATTTCTGCTCATTTGCCGCCAGCAGCTGGGCGGTTGTGTACATCGACATAAAAAAATCCCGTAAAAAAAGCCGCACAGGCGGCCTTTAGTGATGAAGGGTAAGGTTAAACGATGCTGATTGCCGTTCCGGCAAACGCGGTCCGTTTTTTAGTCTCGTCGCTGGCAGCCTCCGGCCAGAGCACATCCTCATAACGGAACGTGCCGGACTTGTAGAACGTCAGCGTGGTGCTGGTCTGATCGGCAGCAACCGCCAGAATGCCAACGGCTGCACCGTCGGTGGTACCATCCCACGCAATCAGCTTCCGGGTGGAGGTATCAGGCATCAGCGGGGTCATTGCAGGCGTTTTCGCACTCAATCCGCCAGGTGCGGTTGCTGTATGAGCCGGGTCACTGTTGCCCAGCGGCTGGTAATGGGTAAAGGTTTCTTTGCTCGTCATAAACATCCCTTACACTGGTGTGTTCAGCAAATCGTTAACGGCATCAGATACCGGGTTACCTGCAGCCAGCGGTGCCGGTGCCCCCTGCATCAGACGATCCAGCGCAGTGTCACTGCGCGCCTGCGCACTCTGTGGTGCCGCGGCCAGAATGCGGCGGGCCGTTTCCACGGTCATGCCGGGGGTTTCTGCCAGTACGCGCGCCTGTTCTTCGCGTCCGCGGGCCTCCTCACAGTTGAGGATCCCCATAATGCGGCTGTTTTCTGCCGCAACCGCTGCGGTGATCTGCGCGTTCACGTCCGGCTGCGCTGCGCTGGCATTTTCGCCCTCCTTCGCTGGCACCACGTCAGTGACGTCAGCCTGCGAAGCTGTGACTGAAACAGCTGTCGGTTTAGTCTCTTTGGTCATTCGCCCTCCTGAGAGTCGGGATTTACGTGCATCCAGTGCATCACGCATGATGGTGATTGCATCGGTGCTGTTGACAAGTTCATCAGCCAGTCCGGCATCAATGGCCTCCTGACCGCTGTATACTGCAGCTTCGGTATCCAGCACGGTCTGCACAGACAGGCCGGTATATGCCGACACCTTCTGCGCAAACATCTGGCGGGTAGTATCCATCCGGGACTGCAGTGCTTCCCGGACGTCATCCGGAAGATGGCTGTAGGGGTTGCCATCCACCTTATGGCTGCCGCTGTAAATCAGCGTGATTTCCACACCCTGTTTCTCCAGCGCAGCACCGTAATTACTGTGAGCCATCATGACGCCGATGGAGCCTGTACGTGCAGTCTGCGTGACCAGACGCCGGGTTGCGGCACTGGCAAGCAGCTGACCTGCACTGCAGTTCATGTCGTTGGCCAGCGCCCATACCGGTTTAATGTCACGCACACGGACGATGATGTCAGCGCAATCAAATGCTCCCGCCACCATCCCGCCAGGCGTATCCATATCCAGCAGAATGCCGTCCACCATCGGGTCGCTGGCAGCCTGTTGCAGACGGGCGATAATGCCGTTGTAACCGGTCATCCCCGAATACGGCTGCAGCGCCCGCGTTCGGCTGACCAACGTACCGGAGACCGGCAGCACGGCGATGCCGTTCATGACCTGATAACTGCGGGCCTGTCGTGGCCCGTCATCATCACCGGATATCGCCAGCGTCGCGAGTGCCTCTCCGGCAGTCAGACTGTCGCCGGACACCGCATCTGTCAGGCGGCTGATACCAAGCTGGCCAGCAAGCGCACAAAAGAAAACCCGCGCATAGGCGGGTTCAAGCATCAGCGGCTCATTAAAGGCCATGCTGGCAATATGCGGGAGATTACGCAGCTCTGCTGTCACTCTTCTCCTCCTCTGTTGATTTTCGCAGTCCGGATTCAAATGCCGCCGCCGCCCAGGCGGGCGGTTTAAGACCGGCAGCCCGACGCTCCATCGTTTCACGGACCTGCTGGGCAAAAATTTCCTGATAGTCGTCGCCGCGTTTTGCGCACTCTTTCTCGTAGGTGCTCAGTCCGGCTTCTATCAGCATCACCGCTTCCTGTACTTCTTTCAGACCATCAATGGCCATACGACCGGAGCCTATCCAGTCGCAGTTTCCCCAGGCACTGCGGGCCTCCTGAAAGCTGAAGCGCGCTTTTGAAGGTAACGTAACCACGCGGCGAACGATGGCCTCTTCCAGCCAGCACAGAAACATCTGGCTCGCCTGACGGGATGCGACGAATTTTCGCCGCCCCATAAAGTGCGCCCATGACTCGTTCGCGCTGGCCCGTGCCGTGGAATAGCTCATCTGGGCGTAATTTCGGGAAAGCTGCTCATACGAGACACCCAGCCCGGCAGCGATATACCGCAGCAATGACTGCTCAAAAACTGAGTAGCCGTTATCCGTATCCTGGGCAGTTTGCAGGTTCAGTGAGTCACCGGGCATCAGATGCGGCACTTTTGCGCCCCCAAGACGGACTGGCGCCGCTGAGTAATACGCGGCAATTTCACCAATCCAGCCAGTCAGCTTGTCCCGCTGCTCCTGACTGTTCGCGCCAAGAATAAAATCCATCGCTGACTGCGTATCCAGCTCACTCTCAATGGTGGCGGCATACATCGCCTTCACAATGGCGCTTTGCAGTTGCGTGTTCTGCAGCGTATCGAGCATCTTCATCTGCTCCATCACGCTGTAAAACACATTTGCACCGCGGGTCTGCCCGTCCTCCACGGGTTCAAAGACGTGAATGAAGGCGGCGCGCCCGCCGGGTAACTCACGGGGTATCCATGTCCATTTCTGCGGCATCCAGCCCGGATACCCGTCCTCGCTGACGTAATATCCCAGCGCCGCACCGCTGTCATTAATCCGCACACCGGCACGACAGTTCCGGCTGTCGCCGGTATTGTTCGGATTGCTGATGCGCTTCGGGCTGACCATCCGGAACTGTGTCCGGAACAGCCGCGACGAACTGGTGTCCCAGGTAGCCTGAACGAACAGTTCACCGTTAAAGGCGTGCATGGCCACACCTTCACGAATCATCATGGTAAACGTGCGTTTTCGCTCAACGTCAATGCAGCAACAGTCATCCTCAGCAAACTCTTTCCAGGCTGCTTCAACATCGCGGGAAAAAGCACGGGCTTCTTCTTCCCCGATGCCAAGATAGCGCCAGCTGGGGCGATGACTGAGCCGGAAAAAAGACCCGACGATATGATCCTGATGCAGCTAAATGGCGTTGGCGGCATAGCCGTTATTGCGCACCAGATCGTCTGCACGAGCATTGCCACGGGTAAAGTTTGGCAGCAGGGCTGCATCCACACTTTCACTCGGTGGATTCCACGCCCGCAGCTGACCACCAAATCCGCTGCCACCGCCGTGATAACCGGCAAATTCACGCAGCGATGTCCTGCCGTCCGGTCCAAGAAGGGTGGAGATGGTGGATGTTTTCATACATAAAATCCTGCTGGTCCCCTGCGTCGCTGTGTCATGCCAGTCTGCACTTCCAGTTCAGCAATGTATTTTTTCAGGTCAGACACGGAAGTGGCAGTAAACTCCACTCTCCGCCCATCTTTCTGTACTGTTGCCACCCGTTTACCTGTCATCAGGTCATGCAGTGCCGCACGGGCAGCGGCAAGTTCTTCCTGTCGCGTCATTCATCCTCTCCGGATAAGGCACGGGCGTAATCTGCCAGTGTTTTCTTGTTGGTTGCTGCACCATCCTCTTCTTGCAGGCTCGCCAGCAGTGCGCTGAGATTCAACTGCCAGCGGGAAATACTGATGCGCAGCGCCGCCAGCGCATAAACGAAGCAGTCGAGTGCCTCATTGCGTCGCTTTTTGCTGTCCCACAATATTTTTTTCTGCCATCCACCCATTTTTCGACCTGCTCTTCGGCAGTCAGCTGCTGCGCTTCGGTCAAATCAAAAATATCGGGGTTATTTGGGAAGTGAACGGCACCGGGAAGCGGTTCACCCCCTTCCGGCGTCAGTGTGAAGCGGTTATAAATCTGCTCTTTCGCGGTATCCGTACCGATTTCGGTAAGGTAAACCCCGTTTTTATTTCGCTTACGTGGCATGCTGGCCACCGGCTTGCCGTAGACGGATGCCCCTTTGATGGGGATCACCCGGAACAGACCATGCTTTTTCGAGCGTTCATACACGATAGTCGGGTCAATCCCACCGATATCCCAGCAGATACGGGATATCGACATCTCTGCACCATTACGGCGGGTATAGGTTTTATTTATGGCCTCATCCATACGCAGCAGCGTCTGCTCATCATCATGGCGGCCCATCATAATCTGACGGTCAATCAGCCAGCTTTCCTCGCCCGGCCCCCATCCCCATACGCGCATTTCGTAGCGGTCCAGCTGAGAGTCGATACCGGCGGTCAGGTAAGCAACGCGATCAGGAACGGGCGCTGAATAATGCTCTTTCCGCTCTGCCATCAGTTCAGCATCTGGACGTTCGCCTATTTTCGCTTCCCACGTTTCACCTAGAGTGGTGTTCACGAAGGTTTTACGTTTTCCCGTATCCCCTTTCGTTTTCATCCAGTCTTTGACAATCTGCACCCAAGTGGTGAACGGGCTGTACGCTGTCCATATGTGGAAGGTCACACTGTCCGGCGGTTCCATTTCTTCACCGGTAGACGAAAACCAGCGAATGCCATCACGGGTCCAGATCCCGGTCTTTTCGCAGATATAACGGGCATCAGTGAAGTCGAGTTCCTGCTGCCGGATGACGCAGGCATTATGCTCGCAGAGATAAAACACACTGGAGGGATCATCCGGCGTCCATTTGAGGCCAAACGGCGTCTCTTTATCGCCAAATTTAAGATACTGCTCCTCCCCGCAGTGCGGGCAGGCAACATAAAACGCATAAAATGCGGGGATTCACTGGCAGCACGTTCAATCTGGCAGGTGCCTCTCACTTTGGGAGTGGAGCCACGAATGGACTTTGGCCAGACTGAGCCTTCAATACGCTTGTCACCCAGGAACGTCGGGGAGCCTTCCTGTTCAATATCATCATCAAACGCAGCAAGTTCATCATAACCCGCCACATCTACCGACTTTTCACGGTAGTTTTTTGCCGCTTTACCGCCCAGGCACCAGAAGCCACGACCATTAGTAAAACGCTTCATGGTGAGCGTGTTATCCCGGTGTTTTTTGCCATACCACGGAGCCAGCGCCAGCAGCGACGGAATATCACGGATGGTCGGCTCAACATGGGTTTTCATAAAGTTCTCGGCATCGCCATCCGTCGGCAACCAGATAAGGGTGTTGCGCTGCTTATGCTCTATGAAGTAGGCATAAACACCCAACAGCATTTTGGAATAACCGACACGGGCAGACTTCACCACATTCACCTCGCGGATGTAGTCGCTGCCCATCGCATTCATGATGGCCCGCTGAAAGGGCAGTGTTTCCCAGCGCCCTTCCTGGTATGCGGATTCTTTCGGTAGATAGTGATTGGCATCCGCCCATTCAACGGCGGTCTGTGGCTCCGGTCTGAACAGTGAGCGAAGCCCGGCGCGGACAAAATGCCGCATCCTGTTAACCTGACTGTTCGATATATTCACTCAGCAACCCCGGTATCAGTTCATCCAGCGCGGCTGCTTTGTTCATGGCTTTGATGATATCCCGTTTCAGGAAATCAACATGTCGGTTTTCCAGCTCCGGAAAACGCCGCTGCACCGACAGGGGTATCCCGTCGAGAATACTGGCAATTTCACCTGCGATCCGCGAAAGCACGAAAGTACAGAATGCCGTTTCCACCACTTCAGCGGAGTCTCTGGCATTTTTTAGCTCCTGTGCATCGGCCTGCGCACGCGTGAGTCGATGGCGTTCGTACTCAATAGTCCCCGGCTGGAGATCTGCCTCACTGGCCTGTCGCAGTTCTTCCACCTCCCGGCGCAGCTTTTCGTTCTCAATTTCAGCATCCCTTTCGGCATACCATTTTATGACGGCGGCAGAGTCATAAAGCACCTCATTACCCTTGCCACCACCTCGCAGAACGGGCATTCCCTGCTCCTGCCAGTTCTGAATGGTTCGGATACTCGTACCAAAAATGTCAGCCAGCTGTTTTTTGTTGACTTCCATTGTTCATTCCATGGACAAAAACAGAGAAAGGAAACGACAGAGGCCAAAAAGCTCGTTTTCAGCACCTGTCGTTTCCTTTCTTTTCAGAGGGTGTTTTAAATAAAAACATTAAGTTACGGCGAAGAAGAACGGAAACGCTTGAAACCGGAAAATTTTCATAAATAGCGAAAACCCGCGACGCTTCCGCCCCGTAACTCTCCGGATTGCCGGAAAGGACCCGTAAAAATGAGAAAAACCATCATCCACACCATGGCAACCAGCATTATCGAAGCCTTCACCGAAGGGCTGTTGTAAGACCAACAAAAAACCGCCCGAAGGCGGTTTGATATAACTCTTGAATTTTAGTTTGAAACATCACCATGCAATCTTTTGAACAAGATATTTCGCATATCATCAGAATCTATAGGGTCAAGATTCATCCATGTGAGCTTCTGACGATCTTCTGTAAAATCGTATTCAGAGAAGACACCATGAATATCTCCCTTTTCCGGAGAGTACAATATTGCTATGGCTTGAGCCGGACAGTTATGCGGCATGCAACCAGAAAGTGCAAGATACTTACTACCACGGATAGTAATTTCGTTCGCTGGGGTGCTTGTGCCACCATCTTGCACCCACAATGGTAAATTACGTTTGGCAATTAGGCTCTTATAAGCCTTCCCGGTTTCTTTACCTTGTACAAAATCGAAAAGGTATGGATTTCCTTCTGCACTAACCGCCAGCGGAAGAAAAGCCAACATCGCAATAATAAATTTATTCTTCATACCATTACCTTCATTCCATTAAAGACTAGAAGGAGATTATCTTTTTTTTGTTATTTTGTCAGTTGCTCAGGGAATTCCTACAATAATGCAAGTGATCGATATCTGATTTGCAATAGCCAGAATCAGAATCAATTATTTAACAATATCGCATACGGCAGGATTTCATGCTTTCCGGATAACCTAACCTACATCATTTTTCAGCAAAATATTCTGTCAGAATGAGTGATCAATTCTGCGCACACTGTCGAACGCCATCAATAAGCTGGCAGACCTGAGATGCGGTATCTAAAAGCTGACGCGCTTTTTCCAGGCTGACACAGCCCACTAACAAAAAAGGCACCAGTATCGCTACCAGTGCCCATCTTGCCGCCGCTCGTGGCGTTCGGTGTGTCCAGTGCTTTCGTTTCATATTGATACGCGCTCTTTCATCCAGCCATAGACAAACGACTCATTGGCCTCGCGTTTTTCTGCCAGTTCAAGATAACGCTCGCCCTGCGTGCAGTTCAGCGCCATCAGCATCACCCGTTCGCCGTCTTTGCCTCGTTTTTGCAGATAACCCCGTAACGCATTAATGGTCCGTGGGCCAATGCGTCCATCCGTATCCATATCCGGATACAGCTTCCCGCCTTGGTTGAATACGTTCAGCCAGCGCTGAAGCATCTTTGTTGCTACTGACGGTCCCATATTCACGCCCGTATCACACAGCTCGGCGGCAATATCGGGGGATAATGCGGAAACCTGATCGAAACGGGGTCCGTACCAGTAATCAGCCTCGAGAATTTCCAGCGCCTGTCCTCGAGTCAGGTCGCGCATATTGCCCTTGTATCCGTGAGCCCGGGCAGCTTTTTCAGTTATGCCCCATTTTGTCGGGCCACCCTTATCATCGGGATGGTTTACGTAGCCACCCTCTTTTCCGAGGATTTCATCGAAAATTATGTCCTTTGATTTCATCTCAGTTCCTCAGTAATGAAAGGATTTTTGATACATTCCCGCGCGCCCATACCACCAGCACACAGAACAGTAGATTACCCAGCGCCATCCCCCAGCTATCTGGAAGAGGAAGACCACACAGATAACTGAGCGGCGCTACCGCATAAACAAGCATCAGCAGCCAGGCCAGCCACGACACCAGCGGTTTATGTGTCGCGTCTTTTCTGCGGTAAAAAAAAAGCGTCAGCACGATGACCGTGCATAACGCCACATTCAGCAGTCCTGGAATATTACCTGCCATTACCACCTCCCCGCAGGCGGGAAAACAGCCCCGATATCAACGAACCGATATCCTGCTGGTGGATAAACGACAGAATTTTTACTGACACCACCGATACCAGTACCGCACACAATGCTTCAGTTGAGGAACCGTCATAACCTGTTTTCGTTGCAAGATATGACGCCAGCGCCTTTGCCCCCAGCACGCCAATGATGAATGACACCAGAAAATGAGCGGCCACCCGCCAGGCAGAAAGTGCCTGTGGCATCGTGGCCACAAACAGCGCCCCGGCAAACGCACCAAACACGATCCCGAAATCCGTATTGGTAAACAGACCGAATGCCGTCGCCCCTCCAAGCGCCGCAGCCGTGCCCGTCCCGGATAAAGGTTCAGACATAATGTTCTCCTGTAAATAAAAGGACCGCCTGTGGCCCATCAATAACACACACGAATACACACAAAATATTGCGTCGTGTGTATTCGTGTGTATAATAATTTTCAGGCCAGGAGGAAATATGAAATCTACTGACCTGATAAAGGAATTGACCGCTGCCGGATGTGAACTTAAAAGGCATAACGGAGGGAGCCACCAGATATGGTGGTCACCCATAACAGGAAAAACTTTTCCGGTACCGCATCCCAAAAAGGATTTACCTCTCGGCACAGTCAAATCCATTAAAAAACTGGCGGGGATCTAATCCCTGCCCTCTCTGGAGGTTGATATGTTCTTCTCAGTGGGCGTCGAGACGCCGAAAGATGAAAACACCGCCTACGGCATGATTGTTCCTGCGTTTTCAGCTTACGATTACGGCTGCTTTTCCGCCGCTGACACACAGGATCAGATTGCCCCAATGGTGAAAGAGGCCATCCTGATGGTCGTAGAAGATTTGATTCAGAACGAAAATATTTCTGTCGAAGACATCAAGGATGCAGGTTATCTGGTTTATTCGCTTAACCCAGAATATAAAGACTTCGACAGCTGGGTTATGGTCGACGTTGATTTGTCAGAATTCGAAGGCAAGCCGCAGCGCATAAACATTTCATTACCTGATACGCTGATTAAGCGAATCGATAATGCAGTGAAGAGCAGCAACGTTTATCGCGACCGCAGTCACTTCATCGCTGAAGCTGCCCGACACGAACTGAAGCAATAATGATTTTATGGCCCCGGATTACCGGGGCTTCTTACATTCTGAAGCGCTCGCGCTAATCTCACCTATCTGCATCAACCCGCAAATTTACCGTACTGCGCTACTTTTCAGACCCAAAAAAGCCCGCCTGGCGGCGGGTTTAAGCTGTGCGGCAAAGGAACCACTCTTAACACGATACAATAGTTTTTGCGTACGCGTTAGCATTTTTGTTAAAGTATAAAAACGTAATCAAACCATTATGTTACCAATACAATGAAATTCATCCAAAAACATCCAGCAATAGCTTATACAGTAATTATTATAGTTTTTGCCTTAATATATAATGTTGCTTGGATTGTCAGTCCAGATTCTTTCGTAAAAAACAATGCACTCAACTCTACACCTGTATATGATGCTATTAGTTTAGCATATGCGAACAATGAGGTGAAAAAAGAAGCCACAGCCAGTGTTTCAAGAGAAGTATTTTCAGAGCAAATCTTAACACTTACAAATCAATTCAATAAGATAAATATTGAAAATTTAGAACTTGAACAAACATTATCTCAACAGCAAAAAAAATTAAAAGAAATTAGTGAAAAGCAATCAATAGCGCGGGGCAAGAACACAGAAAAATACAAAGAAGACCGTTTGAAAGATTTACACGAAACGCTTGTCATTAAAAATAATGAACGTGCTACCATATCTTCTTTAAAAAACAAAACAAATGAAAGTCAGATTAACATTATGCTGGCCGACAAAGATGTAGAAATAGCCAAAATAAATCTTGAAATAGCGTATAAAGAGAATGATGCTAATGTCTATATCTTATCTAATTTCGGCAATTTTAACGATCCGGCAATCAGTAAAGAATTTGATGCGACCACTAAAGAAATTGAGAGAACAAGAGAAAAAATAATAAACAACGAAACAAAAATAATGGAAATAAGAAATAAATCTCAATCCATGTTGGATAAACTCAAAAAAGATGAGCTTAATTTTTTTGATTTTTTATTTTATAGCATAGGAATATCTACAACGACAACCTTTGGTGATTTATTAGCAAACTCAAGATGTATCAGATTTTTAGTTTGCGTGCAACTATTACTATCAATAATAGTTTTAGCTAATGTAACCCAAAGATTTTTATCCAAAAAATAAATAAGGCCCTCAAAAATGAGGGCTTGCTTTAATATTAACTTAATAATAATAAAGTTCCATTCAAAAATCCTAGTGCAGTTTGCAGTTCTTTCCTTATAGTACCATCTGAACATTTCCGCTTCTTCGCGATTGTACGGAGTGAAATACCAATCACAAAGTGGGCAATGATCAGCTCATATTCGTCTGGCTTATATTTCCGCAGGCAGGCAACACAGCCGTCTATCATGATGCCTTCATCATCATCACACTTGAGGCGTGACTTTTTACCATGTGGTAAAAGTCCCTTGAAACCTGCCGCTATCGGCTGCCAGTCCACCCCGCTGTTCTCTGAAGCCGCCCAGGCTCCCCAACGATCCATCACTTCATACATATCACGCATCAATTTTCTCCACAAAATCAGGCCAACACGCCAATCGCCAGCGCGCGATCAATAAAACGAAATATCAGCTCCAGTTGGGAGCCATACTTCTCTTCAAATGCCACAGTGTCCGCATGCAGTTCGTCGTGATGCTTTCTGCACAAAGGCATCACAAAGAGATCATGCGCTTTTGTTCCCATCCCCCCATGACCGTGGCCTATCAGGTGGTGGGGATCATCGGCGGGCTTTCCGCAACATGCACACGGCTGAGTCTTAACCCAGCGCGTGTACTTCTCGTTAACCCAACGGCGACGTTTTGGGCGTAACATAAATGACTCTGGTGACTCAGGAGCAACCTTCAGCGCCAGAACCTTTTTCGCTTTATCCTGGACAATGCTGGTGGCAGGGACCGAGGGCACCAGGTCACTTTCACGGGTTACCGATTGAACTACTGGCTCTGGCATTCTGAGGGCCTTACAGGCTGCGCTTTCCGGCAGAACATCAGCCAGTTCATAACGAACCAGCCACCAGCACAGTTCCGGTAGCGTAACGACATGGTTATCATCAAAACCGAGATCCCGACGAACAACAGACAGCACCCAGCGAGCACAGTTATCCGTTGCCATTGATTCCAGCCGTTCGGTGAACTGATCGCGCAGCTGGTTATCGCAATGCCAGCACAATCGGAGCGCCCCTGGAGCGTGACGCATTGTTGTCACGTGCCCACTGTGCCAGTCAGAATGCGGCCACTGACAACCTTTCTCCCGAAGCAACCAGCTTTCAAGGCTCTCTACTCCACCAGCTCGACGAATAACAGATTCATTGCGGAAAACCTCCCGAATAACGGGATCCTCAGCTAATGGTTGTGATGCCGCCGGAACGGCACCACTGGCAAAAGATGAATAACGCTCCGGCTCTGGCTCCAGCAGGACACGCCCCTGCATAAACAGGGGCATCAGCTCTGAACCGGGCCTGAACAATACAATCTCCATACGCGGGGCAATTTCAGGAGTCAGTAACGCTCTCACGATTACCTCAATGAACGGTCTCAAGCAGCTTTAACAGCTCAGGGAATCTGGACTCGAAGAAATGCGGCTGAGTCTCGCGCGGGTTTGCCGGACTGGTGATGTTCTTGCCGAACATGCAGCCCTTCGCCGTCAGTGACCAAAATTTTTTAATGCCGTTGATTCCTGTTCGGCTGTATCGCTCACGATGTTCAACAATCCCCAGCTTCGCCAACTGGTGATATACCTGGTTTGCCGTTATGCGAATACCGTGCTGTTTCAGCAGCGCGCTCAGTGAAAGAGTTGGACGGCTGGAGCCATCCGGCGCGCCAACAGGAACATCAATGGCATACTGCGGAGTCAGATTTGGCAGGCCAGCAGCATCCTGGAGTTTCTGGCATGCGCCCAGTACCGATGAATTGGACAGGTTTAACTCTTTGCGCATAAAACCCAGCAGAATCACCCCCGCCTGTATCTTATCGGCTGCCATACCCGATGACTTTTCCGGAGCACTCGTTACCTGGTCGAAGGTGCGAATCACCTTTAAATGGAATGACGGGCTGATCCACATTGCATAGGAGTACACCAGTTCTTTGCAGACATACGTCCCCCGGTTATTTCCGCCATGAATAACGCTAACCGGGTCCATGTTGACCAAGTTGCTAATTTGCAACTCGCTAATTAAGCGTCCTGTTTGCTCATTACGGAGCCAGAACGTAGGTTTATGTTTATCCAGAGAGCCAGCTGCGCGGTGCAGATCATTAAGACTGTATCGACCATAAGCATCACGACGAACTTCGATACCATCAATGATCATCAAATTATTCATGCTTTGTTTCTCCTACTATCTGGCGGCTGCACCCGCCGTTTTTTCGAACCTGCTGATAGTTATCTCAACCTTCCCTTTCGGGATAACCGGCCCCCACTCCACCAGCATTCTTTTCACCTGGCTGTCGTCCTCCCACACACCCGCGTGGGTCAGCGCGTCAAACAGCGCTTTGTTATAGTTGTCCAGATCGCGGATCCGGTTGTCCGGAGGAAACAACACGATTTCCACTGATGCTGGTGCTGTCGTTGGTTTCGGTAGACGACGTAATTGCTCAATGATGGCTTCGCACGCTGCACTCTGGAATTTACGCCCTACCGCACTTATCAGGTTTCGTCCTGCAAACGGTCCTTTATTGGGATGCCGCCAGTAAGTGTTCACGCTGGGCGGAAATGGCAAAGTCAGTTTCATACCTTCACTCCCCGTTCATGTAGCCAATGGATCGCACGTAATTTCGCGTTCTCTTCGTTGGCAAGTAATGCGCGGATAATCCCGGCAGCTTCGTTGTCTTCTACCGCTGCTGTGTGAAGCGTTATTCCCCGCGCCACACCACGCTTTATCGTGATGACGCCTTTTTTCTCCAGTGCGCGGAGCTGTTCCACAGCAGCATTCACCGAGCGGCAACCCAGCATGGTGGCGAGTTCCTGATTGGTTGGCGGAAAACCACGCTCTTTCTGGTAAGAAATCAGCATATCCAGCACCTGCTGCTGGCGTTGGGTTAACACAGTCATTCGGCCCCCACATAGTTCCCTGACAGATACCATCCATCAGCCGACACAACGATCCTTTTGCTTTTACGTAAACACCGCTCACGGCGTTGCAGGAATTTGTTTCGCTCCGGCTGAGAATGGCTCTCGCAGAATGCCTCCATCCAGACCGTTGCTGCGCGTCGGTAGAGCCCCTTCGACTCAAGCTCTTCGGCCTTACGGGTCAGCCGCAAAATCACCCGGGGGTCATTGGTGCCGGTATAGCAATTCCGCACCGGTTTGGTTGCAGCGATTGGTTCCTCGTGCAGTGCATAATGCCTGTGTGTCTCACCTTCGTAGCGATGAGCAACGCGCCCGCTCTGGCGTAACTTGCTTGCGGTCTGCAAAACGCACCGCCGCGGATAACTTTCAAAAGCGTTTGCGATGTCGCTGGAAGTGCAGCCCGGGTTTTCCTCAATAAATTTTTGAACATCTGCCATTAGACTCATACTCACCCCCTGAACCCTGCTGGGACCTGGCTGTAATCCACGCTGTCGTAGTTGGACTTGAAAAACGGATCTTCACGGTGTTCACCGCGAGCAACGTTGGCTGGCGACAAGCGCAGAGATAACTCGTCCCACTTTTCTCGCAACTTAGACGGGCTAAGCACGTTACGGCACCAGAACGGGTCACGGCTGACCCTGCTGTACATCTCGCAGATTTGCTTGTGAGTACGCCCGTCCTGAACGCACATCAGGCGGATTTCGTTTGCCCAGGCTGTCCAGTTCGGTTCTTTCGGACGAACCAGTTCACCGTCACTCTCGGCGGCCTGTTCGTACAGGGCGATGATTTTTTTCCAGAGCCACTGCGCGCAGGTCAAATCAGCGTGCGTTCCCCACTGGCGCTTTTTGGGGCTGAACACGACAGCGTCCGGATGCCGGGTTAAAAACGCCTGGTCAGCCGTCTGCTGGTCCGGTAGCGAAGCGTCCGGACGAGAAGTGTTTTTATCTGACGGATCTGGTTTTAATACTGACGGATCGGGGTCAACCATTGCCCCCCTAACCCGGGCATTTTTATCAACCGTTGACCCATCAAAATTTGAGGGGTCAATTTTTGACGGGCTAATCATTGAGGGGTCAAAATTTGACGGGTCAGTTTTTACCCGGTTAACTTTTCTTTTCGGTCTGTATGCTTCACGTGCAGCCGCCGCCGCAGCTTCGAGCTTCTCGACATTGATTTGATAGATATTGCTCAGATTGCGGCCACCTGCTTTACGCACCCTCTTTGTGAGCCAGCCGTCTTTCTCAAGCTCTGCTATCGCCGACTTAACGGTTGATTCACTTTTTGCGCCAATCTGGCGGCGGATAGTTTCCACAGCAGGCCATGACAAGCCCTCGTCATTACTGTAATCAGCAAGACGAGCCATCACCGCAACCCTGGACAAAATCATGCCCGTAAAGGCACATCCCTCCCATACGAGGCCATGCAGCTTGCTACTCACGCTGCACCTCCAATACGTTTAAAGTTCCTCCCGGAAAGAAACGCAATGAGCGGATAGCTGAGGGTGTAATCGCGTCCCAATAGTTCGCAAACCACCTTTTGGCTTTCAGTATCAACAAGACTGACACGCATAACTTGACCACGGCTTGTGGCATACCACTGTCCTTCACAAGGACAATCACGATACTGACTGGTGAAACGGTTAATAATCTTCCTGATCATTTGCGTCCCCTTACCTCGGAAGGGTTCGGTAATAGATTGATGAGACGGGCACGCGCCGTAGCGTCATTGATGCAGTCATACAGATGATTCTGGCCCACAGCCTGACCGTGTCCTCTGTGGTTACTAATGACCTGGCCATTTGATAATCTGCATTCATGCCGTAACAACTGGTGTACAGCCATGCCGACCACCAGCTGTTGCGACACAAAGTTATTTGCCGTTAAACTGTTCATGCGTTAGTTTCTCCACAGTCACGACACGCCACGGCGCCCAGAGCTGCACACTCGTGGGCGTCATTACTTTCTGGGGCACAAAAAATCTTGTAGACCAGCGTGGCGTGTTCCTGCAGCTTCGTAATAGCCCGGAAAAGCTCATCGTTGATGGCTATCCGTTCATGAAGCTCCACCACCCCATCTTCGATTGCTAAACGTATTTGCTTTGAGTAGCTTCCAACCTGTTCGATTGCTTCCAGCAGACGCTGGTTGATATCAGCGTTCTCCACTTCCTCAATTTCCGGAAGTGATACAAAGACACCATTCGCAGATTGCGCTACAGCATCAGCAATATGGTGAGTACCACCAGCACGTTGTAAAACCATTGCCCAACCAAGTGGGAAGATCTGATCGCCGTCTGCGCGGAGGCGATTAAAGAGCGCGTTCTCTGTTACATCCAGCCAGTCAGCGGCTTCTGCATATCCCCCTGGCAGCGCCGCGATAGTTTTCCTGACAGCCTTCACATACCACTCAGGCTGTTTTTCTACTTTCCAGTGATGTTTACCCACGGTAGGCTCCATTCTTTTGTGGTTACCGTTATTCAACTTATCCATTAGATTGTTCATAAAGTTCTGGTCGAAATGGCAATCGCCCACACGTTCTGTACGCAGCTTCAGCTGCGCGCCCTTTTGGAATTAACTGACCAGGTCGGTTTCTCCACTGATATACAGCCTCAGTTGTAATGCCGAAAAAGGCAGCAACTTTTTCAATGCTACCGAAGTAGTTTTCAATATCGTCAGTTGTCATATCGCCCCCAAAAACTAAGTTTTATTAGATACTAATAATCAATTTATCTTAGGTCAATAAAATCTAAGATTACTTAGCTCTTAATAATAATGGTGCCCCTATGGAAACGGTTGGTCAGCGTATAAAAACCCTAAGAAAAATGACCCGAACCTCCCAAAAAGAGTTGGGTAAATTTTGTGGTGTAAGTGATGTTGCTGTGGGGTACTGGGAGAAGGACATTAATGCCCCCGGCGGAGAGGCCCTTTCAAAACTGGCAAAGTTCTTCAATACGTCAATAGATTACATCCTTTATGGTGCCGAGTTTGAAGGCAAGCTTATTACGAACATGCGTAGGCTTCCGGTAATCTCTTGGGTTCAAGCCGGTCAGTTTACAGAATGCAAGGCAGCAGAAGTGTTTGGTGAAGTAGACAAGTGGGTAGAGACATCTTTAAAAATCGGTGATAGCTCATTTGCATTAGAGGTTAAAGGGGATTCCATGACAAACCCTAATGGGCTTCCAACAATTCCAGAAGGTGCAACAGTGATTGTTGATCCTGATGCAGAACCTCGTCATGGAAAAATCGTCATAGCACGACTTGATGGAACAAACGAAGCCACTGTCAAAAAATTGGTTATTGATGGCCCTCAAAAGTTTTTAGTTCCATTGAATCCCCGTTACCCCAACATCCCTATCAATGGTAACTGCCAAATTATTGGTGTAGTCAAAGGCGTTCAATACGAACTCTAATCCCCCTCTCTTCATCTTATAACACCAAGCTAAGAAAAGTTTGGTGTTACCACTTGCCATTAAAGCTAAGTTAAATTAGATTTAAGTCACATTGATAGCACACAAGCAGGACGCCGACGAAGTGGCCACCTGGGAATACGAAGTCGGGATGATTCGTTAGTAACCATAAAGCGCCCTATCGGACGCTTCGCTCTTTAACAATCTGGATATCCCGCTCACAGACCTATAGTTCGATTATCTGGTGGGTTTGGTTTCCGATTCATTTTTAGATCTGTCTTACATGATGGGCACACAGAGTGTGTGTAACGTTCTGCCCATGATGTGCTCGTAGGCTGCAATATTGATATTTTCTGGTTTGTAAAACAATTAGGGCAAAGGTGCACAGTAATCTCCGCACCACCCACTATTTGCTCCTTCGAGTAAACAAAAGAACCGGATTCAAGCTGATTCAAGACATATCCTTCAGCCTTGTTTTCGAAATCTTCAAATTCTGCGATTTTTGCTTTAAGACGCGCAGCCTCTTCGTCACGAAGACGGATCACATCACCAAGAGAGAAGCACTCCGCCTGAAGCGTGATTAGTTTGTTCTGGAGTTCAATGGTTGCAGCTTTAACTTCTGCATCCGTTTTCGCGTCATTAATAACCTTAGCGAGACCAGCAGTCTCCTTTATAGCGGCCATAGCCGCAGACAGTTCAGCTATCACGTTGAATACTCTGCTCGTTGTTGGGGATATCCAGATTAACCGAATCCTTGTTGTTGGGGAATAACCAGGTCCACCTTGCCTGATGTGGCTAAAAGCAGGCACACAACAGCTAAGTGTTTTCAGGAATGAGAGCCTTTAGCGTTGCTAATAATCCAGTAACAACAGCCGCTGCTTTGGCGGTACCAGTTTTTTCCTTAGTCCTTTCTGGTACCGCCCTTTTTACAAAACAGAGAAGAGTATCCCCGGATGACGGTGTCATAACCCGATCCATCCTAATAGTTGTGGCCACAGGTGCTCTTCTCTGTTTTGTGGAGAAACTAACCGACCGTGCAGGGTCGATATGCAGAGACTGAACAGTTAGTGAAGTAATAAGGTGATCGCATATGCTTCAAATGTTAACTCTTGAAGAATGGGCTACTGAAAAATACAGAAGCAATCCTCCAAGCGTGTCCACATTGCGTCGTTATGCTAAGCAGAATTTATTTTGTCCACCGGCCATGAAACAAGGTCGGTTATGGCGAGTGCGCGAGGACGCCGAGTTAGTTGGGGAGTTGGTAACTCCAGTAATCAAGAAAAATGACTCATTACTTTTGCAACGGATTTTGAGTGATGGCAGCCAGACCGCGTAAGAATAATGTTTCAGTCCCAAACTTATATCCCCTTTACAGCAGAAAGGTAAATAAAGTCTATTGGCGATATAAGCATCCAGTAACAGGAAAATTTCATGCGCTGGGAACGAACGAAGCAGAAGCCATCGCTATAGCTACTGAAGCTAACACGCGACTTGCCGAGCAAAGGACTCGGCAGATTCTTGCTATCAGTGACAGGATCGCAACCAGCAAAGGAAAAGCGATCACAACGTCAACTTGGTTAGATCGCTACCAAGCGATCCAGGATGACAGGCTGAAAAGTGGTGATATAAGACTCAACACCTATAAGCAGAAAGCCAAACCAGTATCCTTGCTCAGGGAACGAGCAGGAATGAAGTTGATTTCAGCCGTTGATGTAAGGGATATCGCACAATTGCTTGACGAGTATATCGCTGCCGGGCAACCGAGAATGGCGCAAGTAGTCCGCTCCGTTCTAATTGATGTATTCAAAGAGGCACAACACTACGGGGAAGTCCCCCCTGGTTATAACCCTGCATTAGCCACCAAACAGCCCAGAAGAAAAATTACCCGACAACGGTTAAGTCTTGAAGAATGGCAAAAAATCTTTGATATCGCAGATGCGAGTCATCGTTATATGGGGAATGCCATGCTGTTAGCACTGGTTACCGGTCAGCGATTAGGTGATATCTCACGTATGAAATTTAGCGATATTTGGGATGATCATCTTCACATCATCCAGGAAAAAACCGGGAGCAAAATCGCCATCCCGCTTTCTCTTCGTCTCAATGCGATTAACTGGAGTTTACGCGATGTAGTAGCCCGCTGCCGTGACTATGCAATCAGCCCATACTTAGTACATTTTTTCCGGTCAACTTCACAGGCAGAACGCGGTGCTCAAGTTAAATCGAATACATTAACAATGAATTTTAGTAAGGCAAGAGATCTGGCTGGGATCGACTGGGGTGAAGGTACCCCCGCTACGTTTCATGAACAACGCTCTCTATCTGAGCGTCTTTATAAAGAACAGGGATTAGATACTCAAAAACTGCTTGGTCATAAAACACAACAGCAAACTGACCGCTATCATGACAATCGAGGTAAAAGCTGGGTAAAGGTGGCGTTATAAAATTGTAATCTCTAGCATGGCAAATTTATTCCCCAACTTACTGGGCTGAAAATATCATCGTGTTTCAAGCCACGTACACATATTGTAATGCCGTGGCTGAGGAGGACAAACAATCTGTCTCTGTTCGGAAACAGCTCTAATAGAATTAGAATTCGTTTTTGAACAAAACGATACTATTTGTATTTTTTGTTCACCTTAATCAGTGATTCATTCTCATCATATTTTCCAACAATTCCGTCCTGTTTGAGACGCTCAAGCAGTGAAAGATCGGCAGGAGTATTTGGGATGCGCGGTTTGTCGTAACCAACCTCAGTCAGCCTTGCATAATCACCGCCAAGTAACTTTAAGATTGAAAAAAGCTGTTCACGGCTAATCGATCCCAAATGAGGTTCCAACAGCAATATAATCAGTTGTGCTGAAACTCCCTCTTGCGCCATTTTATACACAATAGATGGTTGGCAAACCTTTCCATGCAACGAAGCGAATCGTGCAAGTTTTTTAATACCTTCAAGATTTGCATCTTCTATGTATTCTGCAGCTTGTTCAACAATTAGATTTTTAATTGCGATGTCAATTGCATGATCTTCCAAAAGCTCAGCCAAGTCGGTGTGCACCAACTGAGGTGTCATATACTCTGCAAACTTCTTCGACTCAAGAATGTAATCCCTTCGCGTCGGCCAATCAGTTGCAGAAAGAAGCTCATATGATTCAGCTTCATCCGCAATGATGTTGTACTTGAGCAGTAGCGAGAAGAGAGCGCCGACTTCAACCATTACATCTCTAGTATCGAGGAAATAATGCAAATCCAAACTCGTAACTAATTCTACACGCAGAGTTGCGCTCGGAAGTTGCTCTTTAGCCGCTAAAATTGCTACGGCTAATATAGCTTTTGACTCATCTTCAGCTGTATTAACCTCAGCAATCTTTCCTGATGTAGCCAGTACTTTAGCCAGTTGAACGTCTACGCAACCAAATGATTCGACGTAACGGCTAACATTACTGAATGTTGCTGGGAAACGGCGATGGTCGGCCAATGCATTCCATGCTTCCTTGGAGATCTCAACGAGATCCACAACCTCACAACTTGAAGCTGCATGCTCGATCACGATACTAAGAAGAGATGGTTCCTGTTCGATCACATCTTCGATTACAGCAATAAAGTTCTCAGTTGCATCGATTGTCACCGATACTCCAGCAATTGCCTCCAAATATTTACTCAAATGCCCAAGCACATAACCGTATACGGTCTTATTTCTCGCATTGATAACGTCAAGCGCTACAGTTTTTGTGTTATTAATGGCAATTACAAGGTTCTCATACGAGACTTCATACAAATTATGCGAAACAAATGACAAACGAATCTGTCGATTCAACGGCTGAAGATGGGGAACAATAATATGTGATTCCGCGAAAAGCATTCCAATGCGCTCAGCCTTGAGTTGCGTAGTTGCTTCAGAAGTAAGCACGTCGAACTCGGTATAGTGAACCTTTAGATACTGTGATGCTGCTGAATCTGTGCGCTGTTTTAGGGGTGGTAATGAGTTTAATGCAATATTCACAAACTGCAGGCGAGACACGTCATCTAGATCAGTATGGTTCACAAGATAGGATATTATTCTCGAATAGACAATCGTAAAGCGCTCAATGAATCGCTGGCACTGTTCTCCTGTCGCGAGATATGCCTTTATAAACCGTTCAGAGTTCTCCCGAAAATCTAACAAAGAACGGATCATAATGTCAGCCAAGCCTATGTCACACGCCAACAAGTGATCAAGAATAGCAATATTATACATAGCTGATTCTTTCAGGGCCTCCTTGCCTCTCTCACGTACAACTGCATCAACATCTTCTGGAGTAAGCTCGAAGTACACATCCATCAGATCACTTTCAACATGATGAATAATAAAGTTAGTGGCAGCAGGGCTCACCCGATCACCATGGAACGTTGATGTATATAAGGTGAAGTTTCTATTGATGTATCCAGCACGCACGAGCTGGTAAGCTAATCCCGGTTTCAGCAACAGCAATGCTATTGTTTCGAGGGGCTGTTTAATTTCTTTATATGTAACCAAGAATTCTGGATGTTTAACTAAATCACCGAGATCTGCACTGCGTAAAAATTTAATATCCGCATTTTTTTCTTCAATTTCGTCAATAATGCTCTCTCGTTCTTTTGCATCCCATAGTTTTGAATCTAGTGGGTCACCAAGGGCGGATGCAAGGTTATCACGGGTAAAATCCATCACTTGATGCTGGCGGTTACGAAAGTGAAGAATAGGGTTATCTTTGGCTGATACAAAATCTGTCCAGAACCGCACTCCGCTGAGTTCATCTTTAGATAATGCAACCCCCTCAAACGAATACGATGCATTATAGAATTGGTAATTAACTGCATTTGCTGTTCGCTCAATATGAGCAATTAGTCGCACACCCAATTGTTCGCTGCGTAGGACCGCTCCATTTATTTTATCAAGCTGTTGACGAAGTACTGTGCGTTCATCTTCTAGCTTCTTGATATTCTCGCTCACCATCTCGCGACTAACTTTGTATAGAATATCCAGCTTACTCTTACCAAGTCTAATCGACTCAAAGTCCGTAAGATGAGTGTTTTTATAGAGCACCATCGCGAATAAATCTGTTTTATTAAGGTTAAGCTCTTCGCCATCACCAGAAAAAATTCTGTCTCGGAATATAACAAACTCGTTACGAACATTCTTAAGCAACCGCATATCTGGGACATATTGAGCCGCTAAGTCTATAAGTTCAGTTGCTACTTCATATTCCATTTGGCCAAGTTGCTGCACTGCTAGATTTCTAGCGCTCCGGTGTGTAATGAAAGGAACCACCGGAATAATCAAGTCAAAGAATTTAGTTCGGTTGGCGCGTACTACCTCAACTAATGCAGGATCGTCAATAGCAAGGATGTCCTCTTCAAGTCTACGACCTTCATCTTTCAAGGTAATATAATCGAAAATACTGTCTTTAATGGCATAGATAAAACGGATAGGTTTTGTAATCTGTGGCGACGCATTAAGCAAAGTATTCAAAGCGCGAAGCGTCTCAAAAATATGTGAGTCATTGAAGCGATCAATATCTTCAAAAATAACAATATTACGCTCTGATACCTCAAAGAAATAGACTATCTCATCAAGATACTGATCGAAGTATGTTACAGAGTTGTCGTCTAAGGTAACCGTAGCCGAGCCCGCTGAAAACTGCTTGATATGAAGCTTCCCATAAAAACGCCAGCGAACAAAAAATGCACTCCCTGTCGCCGCTGCAAAAATGAGTGCATGCTTCCAAGCACCTATGTCTTTCAGGGGAGGAATCGACGAAACAATTTTAACTGTCCACCCAGTCAACAAGAAAATGATACAAACTACAAATCCCATCAATGCAGCTAACCAAATTTCCCTTTCCCATCGAAAGCGTTCAATCCGCCGAAAGCGGGAACCGGGGGTTTTACTCGGCTCCTCACGATAGAGCAGCTGTTTTACTATTTCCTGCTGTATACGGTTTGTCGGAGTAGTTGCTTGCTTTGGCACTGAATCATCAAGCTTTGATACCTCGATCGGCGATAGCGTTGACAGAGAAATCTCAACTACCCTACCATCTTGCCGCCTAGCAACCTCTTGCAAGATGCTGCTCTTTCCAACACCGTAATTTCCGGATAACGCAATATTGCGGATTTGTTCATCAGAAAGGGCTTCTTCAATAGCCGCAACGTAACCAACATGTTCTGCCTCAATATACTCCGGAGTAAGCGATACGAGCCCCCAAGATTCACCAATGGTGGTATTTTGATTAACGCTCATGTGGATACATTTTCTCCATTAAAAATTAGTCCCGTACCACTCTCATGTTTTAATAGTCTAACATGTCGCTTCGTCTAGAATTCACATCAGATAAAAAGTTTAATCGTATCCCATAAACCATGCTGATTCATTTTTTGTTGACTGACAACCTATTACTTCGTACTTAAAACATAAAATAGAAATGTATGTCTCAGACACATACTAGTCATAAATATTATGGCGCACATTACAAAATAACTGCGAACAACATAAGGGTGCAAAATACAACTCTGCATAGTGACATCTTCTGCCACCCCACCACTGCGCGCCAAACTACTAGGGGGTTTTGATAACTTATTTTGATAAAATTTTGATAACCGTTAGCAGCCTAATAAAAAACAACGGGAGCGTTTCGCTCCCGTTAATGAATTTAACAAATTACCGTATTACATGTTTTCGATGATTGCGTCGCCAAATTCGCTACATTTCAGCAGCTTAGCGCCATCCATCAGACGTTCGAAATCGTAAGTTACGGTCTTGGCGTTGATCGCGCCTTCCATACCTTTAACAATTAAATCAGCCGCTTCGGTCCAACCCATGTGGCGCAGCATCATTTCAGCAGACAGAATGATGGAACCTGGGTTCACTTTATCCTGACCTGCATACTTCGGTGCAGTACCGTGGGTTGCTTCAAACAGAGCGCATTCGTCACCGATGTTTGCACCCGGCGCGATACCAATACCACCAACCTGTGCGGCCAGCGCATCGGAGATGTAGTCACCGTTCAGGTTCATACAGGCAATCACGTCATACTCAGCCGGGCGCAGCAGGATCTGTTGCAGGAACGCATCGGCGATAACGTCCTTAACCACGATCTCTTTACCGGTTTTCGGGTTCTTGATTTTCACCCATGGACCGCCGTCGATCAGTTCACCACCGAATTCTTCACGCGCTAACTGGTAACCCCAGTCTTTGAACGCGCCTTCGGTGAACTTCATGATGTTGCCTTTGTGTACCAGGGTAACTGAATCACGATCGTTGGCGATGGCGTATTCAATCGCTGCACGTACCAGACGTTTAGTCCCTTCTTCAGAACACGGTTTGATACCAATGCCGCAATGTTCCGGGAAGCGGATTTTCTTCACGCCCATCTCTTCGCGCAGAAATTTAATCACTTTCTCAGCATCGGCAGAGTCAGCTTTCCACTCGATACCCGCGTAGATGTCTTCGGAGTTTTCGCGGAAGATGACCATGTCGGTCAGTTCAGGGTGTTTAACCGGGCTTGGTGTGCCCTGATAATAACGCACCGGACGCAGGCAGACATACAGGTCAAGTTCCTGACGCAGAGCTACGTTCAGAGAGCGAATACCGCCGCCAACAGGGGTGGTCAGAGGGCCTTTAATGGCAACACGATATTCACGAATCAGATCTAAGGTTTCAGCAGGCAGCCAGACGTCCTGGCCATAAACCTGAGTGGATTTCTCGCCGGTGTAGATTTCCATCCAGGAGATTTTACGCTCGCCTTTATAGGCTTTCTCGACAGCAGCATCGACAACTTTGATCATCGGTGGGGTTACATCAACGCCGATACCGTCGCCTTCAATGAACGGGATAATCGGATTTTCAGGAACGTTGAGTTTGCCGTTTTGCAGGGTGATCTTCTTACCTTCCGCCGGAACAACTACTTTGCTTTCCATTCACCTCTCCTTCGAGCGCTTCTGGTTCTGCTCGTCTGTCATCACGCTGCATGTGCGTTTGCGTCCTGCTACACGGATGCGTTAGAGCAACTTTTTGTTAATGATTTGTAATGAGCGTGTCAATACTACCCTATTGTTCGCCGCCATGAAAGACACTCGTTCTTAGGCTATAATGCGGCAATTGATATAATCTGAAAATACCATGCAAAAAACTTCTTTTAGAAATCACCGGGTTGAGCGATTCAGCTCACGACAAGTCACTAAGCAGCGTAAAGAAAACCAGCCAAAACGCGTGGTTTTGTTCAATAAACCCTACGATGTTTTGCCACAATTTACTGACGAGGCTGGCAGAAGCACGTTAAAAGATTTTATTCCCGTGCCGGGAATTTATGCGGCGGGCCGACTCGACCGGGACAGCGAAGGGCTTTTGGTGCTGACCAATGACGGCGCTCTGCAGGCGCGGTTAACGCAACCCGGTAAGCGTACCGGGAAAATTTATTACGTCCAGGTTGAAGGTGAGCCGACAGCAGAAGCGCTGGACGCCCTGCGTAACGGAGTAACGCTCAATGATGGCCCCACGCTACCCGCAGGCATTGAAGTAGTGGGGGAACCCGTATGGCTGTGGCCGAGAAATCCACCGATTCGGGAACGGAAAAACATTCCCACCAGCTGGTTGAAAGTTACCTTATATGAAGGTCGCAACCGTCAGGTACGTCGTATGACAGCGCATGTTGGATTTCCTACGCTGCGCCTCATCCGCTATGCCATGGGGGATTACACGCTGGAAAATCTTGCTAACGGCGAGTGGCGGGAACTGAAATCGTAACCGTACGATTTAACGTGAGTGTTAACAGGGAAGAATGAAAAAAAATGGATAAGCAGCTTTTTGCAGCATTCATCCTGCTCGGCGTGTCACCGTTTTGTTCAGCAAAACTGGACTGTGAGACAATTGCCGGAACAGCAGCCGGAGAGGCAAACTACCTTTATGAGTCTGCCAAAGTAAAAACCGACTCACGCCTGCATTTCTATTCTGCACCAGCAACAGAGTGTCAACTCCCCGCGTTCATGGTCAATGGCGACACCGTCGAGGTACTCAGGAGTTCACAGCGCTACAAAAGCACGGGCATGCTTTCCAAAGATGAGCCTTATCGTTACGTACGTTATCGGGACGCTAAAGGAACCTTCGCCACCGGCTGGATCTCGGTAGATGGATTAACGCCGTTATCCAGTCCGCTTGCAGTAAGCGCGTCTTGCCAGACATGGGCAAATAAAGCGATGTCGCAGCGCGGGTTCTTACCCTCCTCCTTCGCAAACCACTATCAGGTAACAGGAGACACCCGCGCATGGTTCTATGCGATGCCAACCGAACAGTGTCGCAGCCCGTCCGTATTTTTAGTGCCCGGCGACCTCGTCTCTGTACAAGAACAATCCAACGATGATTTTATGGAAGCGGTCTACTACACCACCGATCGCCAAATCATACGCGGTTGGTTAAAAAAGTCGCAGTTACAGGCTATAAACAGCGGTGACCACTATCGCGACGACATCAACCCGCTGTCGACAGAAAAGGCAACGAGAGTCGCCACCCTTGGGCTACGTCACGACCACCAATGTATCTTTTATGAAAGCTGGAATGCTAAAAAGGCCATTGAGATTATCGTGCGCGAGGATCATCAAACCGCATTGTGCCGAGGAGGGGCCGACCCACAAACGTCACCTCCCGTGGCTTATATCAGTATCGACAAGGCCAGCGGTGAAATTAGCTGGCCAGATGTTACCGAAGGTTTTGCTGAGGAATAAGGGGAAAACATGTTCAAACCGCACGTCACGGTCGCCTGCATTGTGCATGCAGAAGATAAATTCTTAGTCGTTGAAGAAACGATCAATGGCAAAGCCTTGTGGAATCAGCCTGCAGGACACCTGGAAGCCGATGAAACGCTGGTGCAAGCCGCAGCACGCGAACTGTGGGAAGAAACGGGCATTAAAGCGCAGCCACAGCATTTCATTCGTATGCATCAATGGATTGCGCCAGACAGAACGCCCTTTTTGCGTTTTCTTTTCTCTATCGAGCTTGCCAATATGTGCGCTACAGAACCCCATGACAGCGATATAGATTGCTGTCGTTGGGTCAGCGCAGAAGAGATTTTCTCTGCGCCAAACCTGCGTTCGCCGTTGGTTGCGGAGAGTATTCGCTGTTATCTGAGCGGACAGCGCTACCCACTGGCCATGATCGGCGAATTTAACTGGCCGTTTACAGAGGGTGTCAAGTAAAGGGCTGCGTGCTAGAATATGCCGCCTTGAAGTTCAATGTCGTGAGTATTCCTATGTCTGAAAGCCCAAAAAAAGTGATCGTCGGCATGTCCGGCGGTGTCGATTCCTCCGTTTCTGCCTGGCTGTTACAACAACAGGGCTATCAGGTAGAAGGCCTGTTCATGAAGAACTGGGAAGAGGACGATGGCGAGGAATACTGCACAGCGGCCGCCGACCTTGCGGATGCGCAGGCTGTCTGTGACAAACTCGGCATTGAACTGCATACCGTCAACTTTGCCGCAGAATACTGGGACAACGTCTTTGAACTGTTCCTTGAAGAGTACAAAGCGGGCCGTACACCAAACCCGGATATTCTGTGCAATAAAGAAATTAAGTTTAAAGCCTTCCTTGAGTTTGCCGCCGAAGATTTAGGTGCCGATTACATCGCCACCGGTCACTACGTGCGTCGCGCGGATGTCGACGGCAAAAGCCGCCTGCTGCGTGGGCTCGATGGCAATAAAGACCAGAGTTATTTCCTCTATACGCTCGGCCATGAGCAAATCGCGCAAAGCCTGTTCCCGGTCGGTGAACTGGAAAAACCACAGGTGCGTAAAATTGCCGAAGATCTCGGTCTGATTACGGCCAAGAAAAAAGACTCCACGGGTATCTGCTTCATCGGCGAACGTAAGTTCCGTGAATTTCTTGGTCGCTACCTGCCCGCTCAGCCTGGCAAAATCATCACCGTTGACGGCGAAGAGATTGGCCAGCATCAGGGGCTGATGTACCACACTCTGGGTCAACGTAAAGGTCTGGGTATTGGCGGAACGAAAGAAGGGACAGAAGATCCATGGTATGTGGTGGATAAAGACGTTGAGAACAACATTCTGGTTGTCGCTCAGGGTCATGAACATCCACGTCTGATGTCCGTTGGCCTGGTGGCGCAACAGCTGCATTGGGTCGATCGCGAACCGTTCACCGGCACCATGCGCTGCACGGTGAAAACCCGCTATCGTCAGACCGACATTCCGTGCACCGTTAAGGCACTGGATGCTGAGCGTATTGAAGTCATTTTCGACGAGCCAGTCGCGGCGGTCACGCCGGGTCAGTCGGCTGTCTTTTACAATGGCGAAGTGTGCCTCGGCGGCGGCATTATCGAACAACGATTGCCTCTGCCGGTATAATTACTTACACATTTGATACAAGGAAGCAGTGAACGTGGCAAAGAATTATTATGACATCACCCTCGCCCTGGCAGGCATTTGTCAGTCGGCACGCCTGGTGCAGGAACTGGCGCACCAGGGGCATTGTGATGCCGATGCATTACACGTTTCACTGAACAGTGTCATCGACATGAATCCCAGCTCTACGCTGGGCGTGTTTGGCGGCAGCGAAGCCAACCTGCGCCTTGGCCTCGAAACGCTGCTTGGCGTGCTGAACGCCAGTAGTCGTCAGGGACTGAACGCGGAACTCACCCGCTATACGCTAAGCCTGATGGTGCTGGAGCGTAAGCTGTCAGCGGCTAAGGGCGCTATGGACACGCTGGGAGACCGTATTAGCGGCTTGCAGCGCCAGCTGGACCATTTTGATTTGCAGTCAGAAACGTTGATGAGTGCGATGGCTGGCATTTATGTTGACGTCATCAGCCCACTCGGCCCGCGTATTCAGGTCACGGGTTCTCCGGCCATCCTTCAGAGCCCACAGGTACAGGCTAAAGTACGCGCTTCGCTGCTGGCTGGCATCCGTGCTGCCGTGCTCTGGCATCAGGTTGGTGGAGGCCGTCTGCAACTCATGTTTTCTCGTAATCGCCTGACGACTCAGGCAAAACAAATTCTTGCTCATTTAACCCCGGAGTTGTGATCTATGGAATTATCCTCACTGACCGCCGTTTCCCCTGTCGATGGACGCTACGGCGATAAAGTCAGCGCGCTGCGCGGGATTTTCAGCGAATACGGTTTGCTGAAATTCCGTGTACAGGTTGAAGTACGCTGGCTGCAAAAACTGGCCGCGCACGCAGCGATCAAGGAAGTTCCTGCTTTTGCTGCCGACGCAATCGGTTTCCTTGATGCGATCGTCGCTAACTTCAATGAAGAAGATGCTGCGCGCATCAAAACCATTGAGCGAACGACCAACCATGATGTGAAGGCAGTTGAGTATTTCCTGAAAGAGAAAGTGGCGGATATCCCGGAACTGCATGCCGTTTCCGAATTTATCCACTTTGCGTGTACCTCAGAAGACATCAACAACCTGTCTCACGCGCTGATGCTGAAAACCGCACGCGACGAAGTGGTTCTGCCGTACTGGCGTAAGCTTATCGACGCGGTGAAAGATCTGTCTGTTCAGTATCGCGATATTCCTCTGCTCTCCCGTACCCACGGTCAGCCAGCCACCCCGTCTACGCTAGGCAAAGAAATGGCTAACGTGGCTTACCGTATGGAGCGTCAGTATCGTCAGCTCAACCAGGTTGAAATTCTTGGTAAGATCAATGGTGCAGTCGGTAACTATAATGCCCACATCGCTGCTTACCCGGAAGTTGACTGGCATCAGTTCAGCGAAGAGTTTGTCACCTCGCTGGGCATCCAGTGGAACCCGTACACCACGCAGATTGAGCCGCACGACTACATTGCCGAGCTGTTTGACTGCATCGCCCGTTTCAACACCATCCTGATCGACTTTGACCGCGATGTCTGGGGTTACGTGGCGCTGAACCATTTCAAACAGAAAACCATCGCGGGTGAAATCGGCTCTTCCACCATGCCGCACAAAGTTAACCCCATCGATTTCGAAAACTCCGAGGGTAACCTGGGTCTGTCTAACGCGGTTCTGCAGCACCTGGCGAGCAAACTGCCGGTCTCCCGCTGGCAGCGTGACCTGACTGACTCTACCGTTCTGCGTAACCTGGGCGTAGGCATTGGCTATGCGCTGATCGCGTATCAGTCCACGCTGAAAGGCGTGAGCAAACTGGAAGTGAACCGCGATCATCTGCTGGATGAACTGGATCATAACTGGGAAGTTCTGGCAGAGCCGATTCAGACCGTGATGCGTCGCTACGGTATTGAGAAGCCGTACGAAAAGCTGAAAGAGCTGACCCGCGGTAAGCGCGTTGACGCCGAAGGTATGAAGCAGTTTATCGACGGTCTGGCGCTGCCGGAAGAAGAGAAAACTCGCCTGAAAGCAATGACGCCTGCCAATTATATTGGTCGCGCCATCACCATGGTTGATGAACTGAAGTAATCTGTTTGATGCCGGAGCGTGCTTGCGCCTGTTCCGGCCTTCCGTTCATATCGTAGTAAGCCGGAAAGCATCAGCGCCTCCGGCTTTTTTATTGCCTGCGAGATTATCCCTTTGCCCGGTTTATTAAATGTTTATCCCCACAGCCACATAATCAGCGTTAGACTGTTTGGTAGAAATCACACTCACCATAAAATCAGTAACTTAATTATAAATCAGTAACTTAAAAAAACCACTATGTGGACTTTATCGGACAATATAGGTCATTTTAACGCCCCAAATCATGCCCCCAGCTCAATTTTGCCCCCAAATTTGCCCCCAAAAAAGTAAAAATGGGTAGTGGTCTATCTGCCATTTAGCAACCTCGAGAAGCTAAAAGCCATAATGGAATATTGGTGGTGTGGAGCTTCAAATCCTATCGTTCTACTCAATATCCTATACTTTCAGTCTGACAGTTGGCTGGAGGTTTCTATGTGTGGACGCTTTTCACAGTCAATGACACGTGAGGACTATCTCGCCCTGCTCGCTGAAGAAGCTGAACGTGATATCCCATATGACCCTGAACCGATCGGGCGATTCAACGTGGCGCCAGGCACCAAAGTTCTGCTGCTGAGCGAACGTGACGAGAAACTTCATCTTGATCCAGTTATCTGGGGATACGCCCCCGGGTGGTGGGATAAACCACCGCTAATTAACGCACGCTCTGAAACTGCGGCTAACAGCAGAATGTTTAAACCACTCTGGCAACATGGTCGCGCAATTTGCTTTGCTGATGGCTGGTTTGAGTGGAAAAAGGTAGGTGACAAGAAGCAACCCTACTTCATTCATCAAGCCGATGGTCAGCCAATATTCATGGCGGCAATTGGCAGCACACCATTTGAACGTGGAGATGAAGCAGAAGGTTTTCTGATAGTGACGGCTGCTGCCGATAAAGGACTGGTAGATATTCACGACAGGCGACCGTTGGTACTGTCACCAGATGCTGCTCGCGAGTGGATGAGGCAGGACATTGGAGGGAAAGAAGCTGCGGAAATTGCGACCGACGGTTCCATGCCGGCTGATAAATTTATATGGCACGCCGTGACACGTGCCGTTGGGAATGTGAAAAATCAGAGCTCACAGTTAATCCAGCCAATATGACGCAGCATAACATTGCTAAAATCATAGTAACCATTTGATAAAATGGAAATTATTATACTTTTTACTTTCAAAAACCGCTAGTAGTTACCTTTTACAACTCGTTGATTATATAAATTTTGATTTTAGTTTTGGGGTAGAGTTTTCGCCAAGAATCCAAGTTTTTCACGCCAGCACATGCAACACGCTACCGCTATTGGCAAACCTCGATGGTGAAGTTTTTATATTCGCTGAGACCGCTATGCGAGAGGCGCGGACATTAACTTCTAAATCAGCTTTGCCACGAGACCGCATCCCTTGAATGCATTATAGAAAAATTGTTGTAAAACCCCACCTTATTAAAGAGTAATGCTCAGACAAGTACCTAAATAAGGAATGATACAGCTAATTGTTAGCCGCTACGCTCAATCACCTTATAGTACTATCGCGAAAATAATTTTTCATTAATAGGTGTGATGAAAATTCATCACGAAGGGTTATATTAAAACATATGAGCTAGCCGTAAATAATGCTTGAAGATTATCAATCTCTATAGGCAATTTAATTAAAGGGATACAAACTTTTATCTTTGGCTTGCATAATTAAACCATGAGACTTTTCCGAGTCTTATTTAGTAAGAGATAATAACTTCACCCCCCTATTCTGATGGAAAAGCATTCCATTCCTGAACCATGAGTTTTGATATGACGTTACTTTTTTTGGATTTCACACATAAGGTTTTTAATGAGCGAGGGGGGGGTATAAAAACAATAAATTCAACAATACTTGCTACCTCTTGAATATATAAAAGAGGTCGTTAATATCTTTTCAGACAGTTATTTTAGCTGAGCTCCCGACTCTCTCAACTTAACCTTGAAAGAAGAACCATCACTTAATGAGGAAACAACAATGACAACTTGTACTGCTCCTGGCCATCCATCTTGTTCTATATCTTGTCCAAACGGGTGTATTGCTATCTATTATGAACCGAATGGTCCTTGCCGCACCATGTGCGCCAATGGTGCAACCCTTGACCTCGATTTAACCCAAAACTACTCAATCCAGATGAGTGATGTGCCAGCAAAAGACCTTGTGGCAATTTTTGGTACATCAATTCCTCTAGATAATTCATTAATTATGCAGAGTAAAAATGCAGTTTCACTAAGCTTACAAAATGTTTCTGTTGAAGAGCTTGTTACAGCTATTCATAGCGCATTGTAAAAATAGCAAGGCCAGGTGATCTGTCCCCGGTTGGTTGATTTACATTAGTAATAATATGTCCGCTTTGGCGCAGACGGCCGTCGAAGTAATGAACTAAATCGCTCATAATTCTGAAAAAACCGTGGATTCAACTCCCGCCAGCCCACCAATCATGATTGGACAGTGCCAGGACGGCACTAGCAAAAACATGAAGTTAGCAGTATCAGCAAGACACCGACCAGACGGTGAGGAGACAAAAAAGGATACGCTAAGGAGCCGCGG
The DNA here is from genome assembly GCF_001037515.1 of Citrobacter sp. MGH110. NCBI lineage: Bacteria > Pseudomonadati > Pseudomonadota > Gammaproteobacteria > Enterobacterales > Enterobacteriaceae > Citrobacter > Citrobacter sp. MGH110. The sequence continues at coordinate 1,689,901 of NZ_KQ089830.1, forward strand.
CTCCCAAGTGACATAAAAGCCCGCTTATATGCGGGCTTTTATGTTTCCGCTCATTCTCCAGGCTCAATGCGACCACAGACAACGACCCACTTTTCTTTCACCGTGGCCTGTCAACATACCCTCATGCCAGCCTTTTAGCCATAATTGATGTAAGCGTCTGCTATGAGCAAAATATAGTCATTCATTTCATTTTTTCATTGGAACACCTATATTTAACGGAGGTGAGCATATCACCTCCGTTCAGGTAGCCAAATTCTGTTTGCCACCCCAAAAGGATAAACATGCTTTCGACAATGAAACCATGATATACAGATAATGTCGGGAAGCTGTGCGCCGGATGTGGGGTTAGTGCATCAGCCCTTCATCAGCGTTTTGAGTTGCCTTAAATCATCCATATATAGATTTCCGAACAATTTAAAATAAGGTTCAAAACGCGTGATAATGTCCGTGATTACTGGCCCCAGAACTGATCTGAACTGAACGACATCAATACGGTTATTCACCACAGAGAAACGGACCTGTTCAAAATAGTTTGAGACCAAGATAACCGACTGTTTGAGCTCCTCATCTTCTTTGATTCTTTTGACCAGATCGTCATCACTTAATGATGACCTAGCTTCTTTTATTTCCCGAGTCAATTTTCTGGCTGAGAACAGATGAGGGTCATCCCATTTTTCAATCAGGCAAAACGTATTCTCGATTTTTTCTGCCATCCGGCTTTCCACTGAATTTGTAGCATTTATATACAGCGGCAGTATGACACCGAGTCCACCTAGACACAGGGAGACGGTTTTCGTAACTTCAATAAATACACTACTGCCTGAAGGGGGGAGACTGGTATACGCAATCGCGGCAAGCCCCCCGGTTCCAATGACGCAAAGAATGATGATTGCCCAGAATAAATGCCATTTGTATTTCAAGTGAGGCTCCTGCCAGAAATAATATAAGTTTACGGTCACGCCGGGGATATTGTCGCTTCAGCTTATCAGACCGGTATGCCGGTACCTTATTATCGTCGGGAAGATAATGACATGGCAAGGGATGGATATCGGTGATGGGAGGCATTAAAAACAGTTAGGTAGGGTCGAAGCTGAGCGAGTCTGGAAAACTGGAAACGTCTTTTAAACCTTTACGGCGAGATCTGGCTTTACTACCAGATCATTACGAATGTGTACGCGCCGTCATGGGGTGTCGGGGGTCGGAGGTTCAAATCCTCTCGTGCCGACCAAAAATCCTCGAAGAACCAGCCTGTTACGGCTGGTTTTTTATGCCTGTTTTATGAACGGGGAAGCAACGGGGAATAATTGGGGAAAAACCCCGACACAAAACATCGACTTTACCGTAAAGTTTCAGCTATTCACATCACTGGGCAGTCATCAAACTCCGCGTTCCTGGCATCATTAATGATGTACGTGATAACACCAAATATTGCGTGTGAAGAATTGTAGCCATCACCGTCTTCTGGCAGCACTTCTCTTCTCCCGTTATCCAGATTTATCAGGTGGGGCTGAGGGTGAGTTCGGTATCGCTTGATCCTGAATTCCCCATCTATCGCGCATATCAGCAGCGAGCCATCACAGGCTGAAAGCGACGCGTCCACAACAAGTAGTGCCCCCTGGATTATCCCTTCCCTGAAATGTGAACACGATGCCCGCATGAAATAAGTCGCTGCGGGCTGGCTGATTAGGTGTTGATCGAGGGAAATCCTTGTTTCAACGTAATCACTGGCAGGTGAAAGGAAGCCCATGGCTATAGTCCTCCGTTTGGATTGAAAAGCTGAAAGGTACGGTTCTCCCCTTCCTGCGTTGATACGTTGATACATCGCGGAATGTTGTCACATACCACTCGATCCATTCGTTAGCCTGCTTCATCGTCCAGTTCCAGTTAACCTTGCTCAGTTCCTGGACAAACCGCTGTGTGGTGACGGTCTTATGGCCATTAGGTTCTTGCTGTATCGAAGCATGCCAGGCCATTTCAATATCGCTGGGTCGTGGCATCAATTAACCCCTCTTGAATACCGGATAAAAACACAGCATAAACACTGCATATCCATACAGTAAAGAGGCTACAAGAAATGTTCGTGGAACTCGTTTATGACAAAAGGAATTTTGATGGTTTGCCCGGAGCAAAAGATATCATTCTGGGAGAATTGACTAAGAGGGTTCACCGGATCTTCCCCGATGCTGATGTTCGGGTTAAACCGATGATGACACTGCCGGCGATCAACACTGACGCCAGCAAGCATGAGAAGGAACTGATAAGCCGTACTGTTCAGGAAATGTTTGAAGAGGCTGATATGTGGCTGGTTTCAGATTAAACATATTAAGTCGCCATACTGGACAAGAACAGCCCGTTGTTACTGGAAATCCTCTTGGACTGTATGCAATTACACGATGATTTCCTACTCCAGCATGGTAAAATAAAATGCCGAAGAAGGTCATCAGCCTCGTAAGAAGTTTAAATTGGATTAATTTTTTAACTCAAGGATGCATTTAATGGATACCCCTTTCTTGTTAAGCGTCATAATCCCCTGCTACAACTGCCAAGATTACATTTATGAATGTTTGCAATCTGTATCATCACAAATAGATGATAGTGTTGAGATCATTGTGATTAATGATGGGTCGGCGGATAATTCCCTTAAAGAAATAGAATTATTCATAAGTGAAAATAAAAACAAATCGATTAAATTAATAACCCAAACAAACCAAGGGGTGTCTGCAGCCAGAAATGCAGGTATTGATGTATGTTCAGGTAAGTATTTAGCATTTTTAGATGGTGATGATCTTTGGGATTCAACATTCTGGGAAAAGATCAACCCAACGCTAAAGCTTAATGATATTGATTTAATTGAGTTTAATGCGAATAGATTTTATGACGACAACAAGGAAAAAGTAACAGAAGTGTCAATCGTATCTACAAACGAGACTTTGACAATAGATTCAATAAGTAATCTTCGTGAAACATTTTTAAAAAATGAATGGTTCCCATGGGCAAGAGTTTACAAAAGATATATATTTAATACGTTAAGATTTCCAGTTGGCAGACATTACGAAGATATAGCATTAATACCCAAAACATATCTTCTATCAAAAAAAATCAAACGTATGACCGATACTCTTGTTTTATATCGAGTACGAAAAAATAGCATAACTAACGCACCTCGAAAAAAAGATATCGATGATATAATATGTGCCATGGGAGTTTTCAATGAATTACTTAATAAAAAAGGCAAGAGCGAAATAGAGACTATAGCGCCCTCTGTTCATCAGACATATAGTCTAGCCAAAAGAATAAGCACAAAAATTAATGGTTATTGCTCCTTTAACGAAGAACAAATCCATTATATAAAAAAGGCAGTTACCCCATTCTCTGGCACACAAAAACTTAGCAAGAGAATTAATTTGTTATTTATTCGAGAATACTGCCTCATAAAGAAGATTAAATATCAGCTTAGATCTGATCGAACCAAAGTATAAACAATATGCAGCCTATTTTGGGCTGCTTTCTGAAGGATTCAGCATCCCTAAGCCCACCATTCAACTATGATTTAACCACTTATACTTCGTTCTGCAGGTTGCTCAGGCCAGTTAACATCAGGTGTATCATTTGGATTTATTCGGTTAAGTAAAACACGGTATTTTTTCCATGCCAGTAAAAGTGCCGCTTCCGCTTCTGTTGCAATAACAAGATCAACTGCGTCCTGTAAGGGAGCGATTTTTGAGGCGGCCAGAGCCAGTAGGCTTTCTTTTTGTTGTGTCGCCTGCGTAATCTGCGCTATTTTTTCTGCGTTAGCATCATGCACCCACTTTTTACCGTCCCATTTAACAAAATGGCCTTCAGGAGCAACAGAAACGACATCATCAGGCAACTTACCTAACTGGTTAATTGTGGTGGATTCCCCCGTGTGAATATTGTAGACAACTTTCCCACGATGGTCTTCGACGAGTGACCATTTACCTGAATCAAAATTAAATACAGCGGCAAATCCATCCTTTGTAGTTGGCGGTGCAATATCAGTACTGTATGCAGGCAAACCCGTGTTCGCCGGGATATATCCATCACCTTTACCAATAAATTCATTAGTAGAAGATGACAGGTTATAAATAGTAATAGTGCGATTGGTGTTAGTCATTTTAAAAGTCATTATGCAAGTCTCACAATATAGTTAAATGCGGTATTTTTTACGGTGTTTTCAGCATGACCTGACGGAGAAACAGTCACACCGTGGCTGTGCGCGCCAATATAGACAGAGTGGGCATGTGCCCCAATGCCAACAATATGACTATGTGCACCTATATAAACGTTGTGTGCATGAGCGCCGTCAGTGGAGGTCGTTTGCGTGACAGCCCCCATGTTTTGGTTTCCGGCTGGATATCCCCAACCTGCTTGCCATGCCAGGAATGAGTAATTGTGCGCGTGAGCACCCTGAACATCGGTTGTTTTTGTACCGTAATCAAAACCTGTTGTTTCTTTATTTCCGTAATCAAATCCGGTGGTGTCACGGTTTCCGAGGTCGGTAGCTGCGACCGTCGCACCATGGTCGTGTGACTTAATACCGTCAAGTTCCTGAGACAATACAGCACGACCATCAGGTTTGCCCTTTATCGTCTGCCCTCTCATATCAGGGATAATCCCAGAAGGATAAGCTACAGCCAGTAGTGGATAGGCAGACTTATCAAATGGTTGTCCCTGCATAATCGCATGGTTAGCAGGTGGCGTGTCTGAAGGCCAGGGAATTGGCGCACCTACAGGGTAGGAGTCAGGAGGGGGATTATTTGGTGAATAAACTCTCTTTCCATTATCAAAAACATTTCCAAACTGACAATTCCCATTTGGCCAGATAGCTACTGGATTTGATGCCCATGCGCCTTTTTCGTCATAAAAATGAATATCAAATCTGCCCTGATAATAACCATATCCGCAAGCCAGTATTCCCTTATCGTCACCATTGTATATTAGGTGGTTGGAACCATTTCTGGGTTGCGATAATGAAAAGGTAATTTGTCCCTTTAAATTACCTCCTGTTATCGGCAGCGCTCCGGCAGCAAGTTTTATCGTGTCTACTAAACCAAGGTATTGGAGCAGGCCCGTTACATCTTTCCCACTCAGATTAGTCAACGTTTCGTTAAGCGGCTGTTTACCCGCTAACGCATTGAGCATCGTCGTTGCAAAGTTGGGATCATTGCCTAATGCATCAGCTAACTCAGCCAGGGTGTCCAGGGCTTCAGGAGATGAGCCAACAAGCGCTGCAACAGCTGCGTGAACAAACTCAGCATTAACAATTTGTTGGTTGTTAATAGTCAGTGGTGGAGTGGGAGTGGTTGGCGTTCCCGTCAGTTCAGGACTGTCCAGAGGGGCTTTCAGGTTCGTCAGGTCTTTGACTTTTTTAACGGCTTTCGGTGTCGCTGCAAGGGCTTCACTGTCGCTGTCGTCATCGCTGCTTAACTGCACAAGCCCTTTCTGCGTTGTGCTGGCGTCTCCCAGCTTCAGACCTTCAGCAATATCCCGCGCTTCATCACGGTATCCCTGTGAGGCTTCAGCTGCTCTTTCAGCGCCAGCCATCGCGGCTTCTGCGCGCTGAGTATCATCGGCTACAGCAGCTTTCAGTTGCTCCGAAACCTTGCTGGCAGCTTTCTCTGCAGCGTCTGTCGCCGCTGTTTCAGCGGCTTCCACTGCCTCGTTCCGGGATGTCAGCGCCTCATCTCTGGCCTGTTCTGCGCGGGTGGCACTCTCAGCGGCTGCATTTTTCTGTTTCTCAGCCGTTTCGGCTGACTGCCGGGCTGAAGCATCACTGGAAGATGCCGATTCTGCACTGGCTGATGCCGCAGCCTCTGATTTAGCAGCCTTTTCGCTGGACTCCCTGGCATGCTTTTCACTCAGGGCCGCAGCTGCCGCGCTGTTATCACCCTGCTCTGCAGCCTGCGTGGCTGTGAGGGCGCTTTCACGCGCTGAGGTTTCAGATGCGGCTGCATTGCCGGCATGCTCACCTGCTGTTTGTGCTGACGCTGCTGCGCTGCCGGCACTTCCCGCAGCAGACTGTGCCGAAACTCCCGCTTCCTCCTGCGCTTTCTGTGCCGTCTCAGCGGCGGTTTTAGCCTGACCGGCCTGCTCCGTCGCTGTCTGTGCAGACTTTGCCGCACTGTCCGCATCCGCTGCACTGGCCAGAACGTCCTGCGCGGTCTGTCGGGCATTATCATCAGCAGAGCGGGCAGACACATCAGCAGCATCTGCAGAGAGTGCCGCCTGACGTTGTGACTCTGCCGCTGCCGTTGCAGACAATGCCGCTGAATCCTTACTTTGTTCCGCTGACTGTGCTGCGTTTTCCGCACGCTCCCGATCCTTCTCTGCCTCCTGGCACAGCGCTGCCGTGCGGTTGACCATTTCCTCAAAACGTTTCATCACCTCCGGACGCAGGTCTGCATCCTTTGGTGCATCGAGAAATGCATTCAGGGTATCCGGCGCATCGGTCGGGACCACGTAAATATCACCGGCCACGGAGGGAGGAAAACCTTCCCGCAGCAGTGACACACTGTAATAACCCGGTTCAGCCTCAATGCTGTAGTGGCCATTCGCATCCGTAACCGAGGATGAGGTCACCTCAACCACAACGGTCGGGCTGGTTTTCCTGGCGCTCAGCAGAATGGTGCAGTCCTGTACGGGTTTTCCCGCGCCATCTCTGAGAATGCCTGATATGAGTACCGGCATACTACCTCCATAAAAAAACCGCCCGGAGGCGGTTTCTGTCATTAACTGATTGTTATCCCGGCTGATGATTTTTTCGTCACAATAACCAGCAGGTCACTGATTCGGGAAAATGGATAGCCGCTGCTGTTACCGTGTGTACTGACGCTGAAACTCAGCGTCATCCGTCCGCTCCCGGCAGGCATATCCAGTGTTCGCGTAAAAACGGCCGATACACCTCTGCTTGTCTGCTTGTATATCTCCACCCCGTTTTTCCTGACAGTCAGTGTACAGTCATCCCATACGTCATTACTGGTCTGGCTGTCATACGCTGCACCCTGAAAGATAATCGCAGGAATGGAAATCTGTCGGTCAAAAGACTGGTCATCTTCAATCACGACTGTCAGTGTCCCGTTGGCATACCGTTTTTCACCGTTACTGGTTATGAAGTAAGGAAACTCCCTGCCCGCTGCCTTAACAATATCCCCAAGAATACGCTCGGCCCGGAGCGTCCCCTTTATGGTGCAGTTTTCCTCAATCGTCACATTGTTGAGAGCACCAGAATTCGCACTGATATGGCCGCTGATATCCGCATTACGGGCAGTCAGTTTTCCGTCAGGTGTCAGCATAAAGGTCGGCGGGTTCCCGCCACTGGTGATAGTGGGAGCCGTCAGATATTTGAGGAACACCTCGTTCATAAATATCTGATTACCCTGAGCCACAAACATCGGGGTCTCATTGCCGTTTGCCGGGTCGATAAACGCGATACGGTTTGCTGCCACCAGGAACTGGCTTACCTTCCCTTCTTCCGTGTCTTCCATGCTCAGGCCCAGACCAGCCACATAGTGCTTCCCGTCTTTGGTCTGCTCTATCTTCACACCCCACATGGCATTCCATTTGCCGTTCGCGTCCTGCCATTCTTCCGAAAACTGATCCAGCCTGCTGGCGTTGTCTTCCGTCAGCTCCACCTTCTCCAGCAGCTCTTTCCCCAGGTGGCTTTCGGTGATTTTCCCTTTGAAGAAATCCAGGTAGCCCGCCGCATCGTTGCTGGCCTGCCCTTTAGCCTCCACGAACGCCGATTTCCCGACCTGGTTCACGGCCCGGATATAGAAGTAATAATCCTTGCCGGGTTTGATACTGCTGCTGGCCGCAATCCAGTACAGCGCGGTGCCGAGATAACGCGCATCGGTTTCCACCTGGCGGGTATCGGCAATCTGCGTATCTGTAAACCAGAATTCATACTGCACCGTGGGGTCATATACCGCCTGGCGCGGGGTGGCGGTTATCTGAAAATAGCCGGGAGTCAGCTCAACATAAGACGGTACTGCCGGCGCGGCGATGCTGAAATCCGTGCTGGCCGGATCGCCCTGCTGGCCCTGGCTGTTCACCGCCCGCACCGTCAGGGTGTAACGTCCCGGCGTCAGGTTACGGAAAGTATGATCCGTTTTTGTCAGGATCAGGCTGCTGGCCAGCCGGTCGCTGTTATCTTCCGCTTTCACCGTCAGGCGCAGGGAGAAGTTAACCCCCTTAACCACACGCGGGGTATCCCATCGCGCCCGCGCCTGATACTGCCCCTCCTCTGCCAGAATCTCTGTGGTCAGGTGCTGCACGGCAGGCAGCGTATTCGTGATACCGGTGTCCGGTAACGGATCAAACGTCGCCCCGTTGTCCACGATGCTCGCTTTCTCCGGGACATGCTGTACGGCGGTAATGGCATACGTGCCGTCATCGTTTTCCCGTATGGCCACACAGCGAAACAGGCGCTGGCGCAGGTCCGGCAGTTTCAGCCCCCACACGCTGTACTCCGCCACGCCATCGGGTAACTGGCTGACGGTCACGGAGTCCGGGGCGGGGTGCGCGGTAACTGCGACGGTAACAGGCTGACCATCGCGGCCCACCAGGTTCAGCACCACATTGCCGCCTGGCGGTATCTCCACCTCACGGTCCAGCGTGAGCGTGCGCGTAAGGCTGTCGACCGACAGGATTCGTCCGCCCACGGTCACACCGGCATAATCACTGTCGCAGATCTCAATGATATCTCCGGGAACATGTCGCAGCCCCTCAGCCCCTACGGAAAAATCCACCGTCTGCGTTTCCAGCAATTCAGTGGTGATGGCCCACAGTCCGGCGCGGTGCGCCTGCCCACGGCTGGTACAGGCGAATGCATCCATCTTCAGAACGTTGCGACCGTAGCGCCGGATGGCAGCGTCGTTTTCCACCAGTTCGGTGGACGTTTCCCAGCCGTTGTTCGGGTCGGTGTAACGGACCTCGGCAGCATTGTGGCGCTCTTTCAGTGCGCTGAAGCTGTAGATGAATGGCGCACCGTCAGCGGGCATGACCACATTACTTTGTGTATAGGTCCAGACTTTATCGGCGGGCCGGTCCTGCACAAACGTCAGGGTGCTGCCGTTCCAGACCGGCATGCAGCGCATCAGGGAACAGAAGTCCCCCAGCACATCCCATGCTTTACGCTGGTCCGTCAGATACGCATTGCAGGTGATACGCGGCTCTGTCCCGCCAAAACCGTCAGGAACAGGCTGATCACAGTACTGTGCAATGGCATACAGCGCCCACTTGTCCACATCGGCAACACCAATGCGGCTTCCCATGCCATAGCGCGGGTGAGTCAGCATATCCAGCACACACCAGGCCGGATTATCTGTCCAGGCGGGTTTAAACGTCCCGTCCCATATTCCCGTACAGGTCTGTTTTAACGGATCGTAATTCGATGGTACCGGCACAATACGCCCGCGCAGGTGATAGTTTCGCGTGACCTGCTGGCTGCCAAACTGCTCCGCATCCACTTTTACCCCGATAACGGCGGTGTTCGGGTAGCACTGTTTCACATCGATGATTTCGGTAAAGCCTGACCACACCGTTTTGTTCTGCAGCAGGTCTGTCGTACTGTCATCAGTGAGGCGCAGCATGCGGACTTCAAAAGGCCGGGGCGGTAAATCATCAATCACCACGGATGCCAGAAACTGCGTGGTCGTTTTCCCCGTAATGGTGATATCCCGTTCCGTTCGCCACAGCCCATCCCGCCGAAACTGGATCAGCATCTGTACGCTGGTCGGGTTGCGGTCACCTTTGGTACTGGTGCTGACCAGCGACTGAACACCAAAGGTAAAGCGCAGACGGTCCAGCGTTTTGGTGGTAATGGTGCGGGTCACTGGCTCTGACTTCTTCACCTCCACACCCAGCAGGGTTTCAGCGCCGGAGTCTTCGAACCCCTCCATCGCGGTCTGCTCATCCTCCCCCACGCGATAAACCACAGTGACACCGTGAACCATCGCATTACCGTCGCTGTCGAGGACTGGCGTTTTGTTAATTCTGACACTTTTCAGCCCGTCCACAGGACCTTCAATCGGCCCCTCGCAGATCGCGTCAACAACGGTCAGCATCTGGCTGGATTTCAGGTCGTCAGGAGCCTCATGCGGCGTTTTACTGCTGCCACCACCCTTACCCATAATCTGTTCCCTCTGAAACGACAAAACCGCCCGGAGGCGGTTCTTTGCAAATACAAATATGCTGCAAGAATGTCAGCGACCGATGATCACCACCTGCCCCCCACCACCTTCATCCCGTGTGCTGATTTCCTGGGAAATTGTGCGGGAGCCGACCAGCATTTCACCGTACAACACCGGCAGGGCATTACCCTGCGCCACCAGATTGTCCAGCGACGAAAAATAAGTGTTCTGTTTGCCGTTGTCGGTCTGCCGGGATGAGGGGATTTTTGCCTGGGGTGTCAGCATCTGCGCTACCCCCCCCAGCATCATGGCCGCTCCCATAGAAAACAGGACTGAAGATGCTGAAATAGCACCGGCAGATAACGCTGCTCCCCAGGCTGCCAGTGAAGCTCCTGCTGTAAAAAAGGACGCGGCTATTGCCACTGCTCCCAGCACCACCTGGAACAGACCACCGGATTTAGCCCCAGCCATGCGTGGGACAATATGAATAATGGCACCGTCTGGCAGCGGCTCGTGCAGACGGGCTGACAGGCTGGTTTCATTCACATCCAGGCCTGCAATGCGTATCTGATACCAGCCATCATTCATTTTCTGCCGGAAGCCCGGTATCTGCATGGCCAGCGCGTAAATGGCCTCGGCCCCCGTTTTTATACTGAGGCTGAAGCGGCGGCCAAATCGTTGTAAATCCCCGTGAAGGCAGACTCGTGCCATGCCCGGTGTCGCCATATGGAGTGTGTGCGGCGTTGCCATTTGTCGGTATACCTCTCGCGTTTACTGAGCTGGTCAGGAATATGGTGCAACAGTTCCCCGTCGCCGCAGTAAATCGCGGCATGGTTGGCAACCGATGAACCAAAACAACAAATCAGAATGTCTCCGGGCTGTGCCTCTGCGGCATTCACCCGGTAAAAGCCTGTCGCCTCCAGGTTATCCAGATACAGATTATCCCCCTGCTTCCACCAGTCCTCCCTCCGCGCAAAATCCGGCATCTCAATCCCCGCCAGATGGTACGCATCACGGAACAGGGTGTAACAGTCCGTCACGCCATGCTCAAATGCCCGCCCGGTGAGGAACGGCATGCAGCGAAATTTGTATATCCGGTCATCGCAGACCAGCCACCACGGCAGGCCACTCTGCACCTGCAGGCGGCGATCAACATCGCTGAGATTCGGCAGGCCATCGGGATGGCTGTGGACCAGGGCCACCACATCGCCCGCCACCTGCGCCTGAAGGTAATCTGCCGGATCCATGCGAAAATACATTGTCGGTTCAGCGGAAAGATTCTGGCAGGGAAAATACCGCTCCCCGGCAGACGTCTTCACCACATAGCCGCACGATTCAGCCGGCGCACACGCAGCGGCATGCGCCAGGATATTTTTGTTCATGGGTGTATCCATCAGAAAAGACGGTTAATCGAGAGGAAGCAGCCGATGCGCGGCAGGTTATCACGCAGCTCGCAGCCAGTACGGCATTTGCTGCAGGCATCTTTTGCCGGGTCTGCCGTGGGCTTATCAAACTCATCCGCCACAGGCGGCCCGATGTAACCACACTCCTCAGAACGGTAGGTCCAGTTGCAGACATCAGCCAGCATGATCCGCGCCGGAAACACGCTGCCGTCCGTTTCGGTCGGTGTGGCCAGTACGAAGGTCGCCGTGGTGGCTTTCAGCTCAGACAACTGTTCAATCACCCAGCGGCTGACCACTTCCTGTTCCGGGTTGGCCTCCGGATTGCCGCCTGTAAAGTTCACCGCATCGAGAAAACGGGCGTACACAACATGCCTTACCACCGTGGCCCCGACGAGGCTCTGCATATCTGCCGCAAGTCCCGTAACCATGCCAAACAGGTTCGACACCGCCAGCGTCGGGCGGGCGGTAGTCCCTTTCCCTACCAGGTCGAACCCGGTTCCCTGTATCGGGTAAACGTCATACTTCCGGCCCTGCCAGGTGACCGGCTCGCCCTTCTCGTTCGCTTCATTTGAAAAATAGTAACGCTGGTCACCAAAGGCCGTCAGGTCGATTTCCCACAAATCAATGCGGGCCGACTGTTCGGTTTTCGTGGTTTCGTTGAGGGTGTTCTGAGGAATATCCTGCATAAGGATCCTTAAGCAATGACCTGCTCAAATTTACAGCTAAAATCGGAATACGTGACGTTGTCCGTAACAGACCACTCCCGGCAGACAACTTTAATCGTGCGGTTGTATTTTGGCGGTCGCCACAGAAAGGCTTTATACCCCCCGTGCTCGGCCAGAAACGCTTCAAGTGCGGTGCGGGAATTGTCCGACGTTATACGGAAAACAGGCTGGAAGTTAATTAACTGATGGTTGAGTCCGGTCGGGCGACGTTGCTCATAGCCATCCCCAAATTTTATGGTTGTTACCGAAGGGGAAACAGAAGACTGCATCCCCTCCCTGGGTGCCCAATGAAAGGTTTTCACTTATCCTCCCGCCAGCATGCCGCCATCACGTCCCTGAGTTCTCAGGATACTCATGACACGCGTATCGATCATTTTGACCAGCATCTGCGATGCCTGCGGTCCTATCTCCCCGTTTTGCCCGTCATTCTGGATGGCAATGTGATACACAGGTGAATAAGCAATTCCCCCATTCATACCACCACCAGAAGAACCCGGGTCACCCAGCGCCCTGACACCCAGCGTACCGTCAGTCGTTTTCGCCAGAGGCATAATGGCTTCCGGACCAGCTTCACCAAACACGCCTGCCCCCTTTGCAAAAGCAAACAGGGTCGGGCTGTCATAGATGCCGTTGCTGTAGGCACTTAATGAAGGTGAGTCATAAACACCGCCTTTCGCATTAAAGCTAAAACTGCTGCCAAAACTGCTGATGGCCGTGCCGGTACTCGCGGTAGCTGCACCGCCAAAAAAACTGCCGCCGATACCCATGATGGATTTCAGGATGGTGTTGGTAATCAGCGCCTGCGCTGCCATATCGACAAGGTTTTTAATCACCGACTGTGTCAGGGAGGAAAATAACCCAATCATCCCGTCCCGGAGTGTCTGTGTCCCGTTCAGCATGCCGGTCAGCATGTTGGAGGTTCGCTCCTGGGTAGTTTCCATCAGGTCAATGGCGAGGCTGTTCAGATTTCCCTGCGACTTATAAAGCTCCACCGCCGTCTGGTACTGCGCATCCGCGGAATCCTTATCCGCCTTTTGCTTCAACAGTTCGTACTGCTCTTTATTGATCGCATCGTTCTGGTAAAACGCCTGCAGCAGTGACTGACGCTCGGCCAGTTGATTGCGCAGTTCTGCCAGCGGATCAACCGTCCCGGCGATATCAATCAGAGGGGCAGACATTGCCGCTGCCTGTGCCTGTAACAGTTCGCGGGTCGTACTTTGTGCCAGCGTGATTCTCGCCGTCTGGTATTCCTTTTCATCCAGAAAACGTCCATCAAAAAGAGACTTCAGCTCCTGGCTCGCTTCACGCTCTTTCGTAAGAGTTGCTCTGGCTGGCGCATACTGTTCTGCCAGTTCGAGGCGCTGTTTCTGATAGTTTTCAGCATTCAGCAGCAAAGTCTTCTGAATATCAGCCTCGCTGGCTCCGTCAGCACGGGCGGCTTCAAGAAGTTTTCTGGCGCTTTCCTGCTCCTGCAGGTTGATTCGTCCGAGACTGGAGGCATGCGCCGCTTCGATTTCACGCCGCAGTTGCTCGTACTGGCTAACCTTCGACTTTTGCCCCTTATCAGTATCCCCGCCTTCCCCGGTCCAGGGGGTATCAGGTTTATCGCTCCCTGTTTCATTCCCTGGTTTATCCGGCTTCGGTGTGGGATCGGTTTTCCCTGATTTAGCGTGTTCTATGGCCTCTTTGACAATTTTTTGCCGTTCTTTGAGGAGTTTTAACCCCTGCTCAACGGCATCCAGATCCCCTTTGTAGCGGGTTTTATCGTTCTGTACGCCTTTAAGTTGTCCGAACGGATCGAAGCCACTCAATCCATCAATACGGCTTTCCGCATCCTGAATTTCTTTAATCAGTTTATTTCGCTGAATAACCTGATTCTCAAACTGTTCATCAATGTCCAGCTGCTTCACGTTGAGCTGGTTAAGCGACAGTTTTTTTAGCTCTTCATTCGTTTCAACAACAGCATTTTTCAGGTCAATCGCTGACTGACGGGCATTTTTCGCCTGATTATGGAAATAGAGCAACGCCGAACCGGCGAGCATCGCTGCGCCCACAGGACCGCCCACCAGTGCCAGCGCCCCTCTGGCCATACCTACTGCTGCAGAGACTGAGCGGGCTGAAAAGGAAAGCTGTTTATTGGCTGCATTCAGCTGGCTCTTTGCCTGGGTGGAAAGCAGTGTCTGCTCGGTTTCCTGGCGGATTAAGCGGTTAAACTCGCTCTGGTAACTCACGTTAAGGCCAAATTGTCTGGCGCTTTTCTCCATTTCCCGATAACGCCCGAATTCTGCGTTATTCTGTGCCAGCGTGGCGGCGGTACTTTCCAGCGTTTTTCGCGCCATATCGGCCTGCGCCATCGCGCTGGCCCTGACTGCCTGCTGCTGCTCAACCCAGGCACCGATGTTCCCCCTGATACCTGCCGTCAGTTTTGTCGCCAGAACAGGAATCAGTGTATACAGCGCAACGCTGGCGACCGTATTAAAATTATCCGTCAGGCCATTAATGGCATCGGTAACGGTCTGAACACCACTGCGCAGCGGGCCGTTTCCGCTCTGTCCTACCTTAATGATCAGACCTTCAAAAGCCGAAGTCAGGCTGAGAAGATCTCCGTTGAGGTTATTTACCCTGATTTCGGCCTGCTCATGCGCGGTCTGCGTACCGGTCAGGGCGGCGGTCAGCGACTCCACCTTCTCGCGGTTCTGCACCAGGATGGATGCTGCGCTGAGGTTTTCCACCCCGAACAGCTTCACGGCCTGCCTGGTTGACAGGTTTTTTCCCGCAAGGTTCTCCAGCGCCTGACTCAGCCCGACAACAGAAGGCTTCAGGGTTTTATCGGTTCCCTTCTCCAGATTCAGGATCACGTTACGCAGCGCGGTCCCGGCTTCGCCACCTTTCACTTCGCGCTCTGCCAGTACCTGTATGGCGGCATTGAGGGTTTCAAAACCCACGCCAGCCTGTGCCGCTGCCACCCCGCCATTTTTAATCGCGGCAGCAGTATCGGCTATCTCCGACGAGCCAAGTTTCGCGCCAGCAGCCAGCACGTTGATATACCGGTCGGCTTCACTGGCTCCCGCCCCAAACTGGTTTAATGACAGGGCCAGCGTTCGGGTGGCATCCGGAAGCGTCGTCCCTGCCGCCTGGGCCAGCGTTAACGCGCTTTTGGTCGCCGCCGTCAGCCCCGCAGAGGTACTCAGCAGTTCAGGCTTTGCCGAAGCCATCAGTTTAATGGCCTCGGCGGCCTGTGATGCGCTGTATTCCGTTGTGCGGCCCATTTCCTGCGCCGCCTGATCATACAGTTTCATCTGCACACTGGTGGCACCGGTGATGGCCTGCAAATCCGACAACGACTGGCTGTACTGCCGCGTGGTGCTGATAATGGTGCCCAGCGATAACCCCGCCCCGGCAAAACCTGCCAGCCTGCCAGCCAGCCCTGATACCGAAGCAGAAACACGCTTATAGGCATCCTCCGTCTTTTTCGCATCAGCCTGGGCATTGCGGTTAAACTGGCGTGACTGACTCTCAGCGCTGCCGTAGGCGCTCATCAGCTGCGATTTAAAGTTCGCTGCATTCAGATGCAGCCCAACGGCAAGAGAGGCAACGTCACCCATTACATTAATACCTTCATGACTGCCGCACACTGCGCATCCAGACTCTGGTTCGCTGCTGCGGGTGATTTAACAGGGGGCGGGTTATTGTCAGAACCTTCTGGCGAAGGCTTTTTGAAAATGCCCTGTTTGAGGAAGAAAGCACGCCAGTGGAAAAGCGTGTCAGCCGGAAGCGCCGCAATTTTTGACGGGTCAGGCTCGCCCCAGCGGTCGGCCAGCCAGAAAATCAGCTCCAGCCAGGGCGAGTCACTCAGTTTTTTTCGGCGGCTTCCAGATTACCGAGGGCATGCTTCTTAACCCTGTCGATGGCATCCAGAAGCGCAGGGTTATCGTGTGCCGCCAGCAGCTCCTGGGCTGTGGGTTTGTCTTTGGCTTTAATAGTGGAGCCGTCAGGCTGGACCAGGCTGTCGATAACAATCTGTACGTTCAGCTCGGCCACCTTGCGGATATTGCCAGAGGCCTGCGCCTCGATGAGTGCATCTTCATGATCAATAAGCTCAGCCGCCGTCAGCCGACGCAGGTAAACCTTTGTGCCTAAAATTTCAGTTTCAGTAGGCGTGGATTTCGTTTTGAGCAGTGCATTTTTCAGTGCGGAGAGGCTAAATTCAGACATGGTGTATCCTGTTTTTCAGACGAAAAAAAAACGCCCGGAGGCGGTGTGTTACGGGAAACGGATTACGCTCCGGCATCTGGCGCCGGGGCGGCTATTCCCCATTTAATGTTGTTTTGCTTACCCTGCACCGTAATCTGGATAACTTCACTGGCAGGCGCTGTGATTTCGTTCATCTGCCAGCCTGAAAGCGCAAGGATCATTGAAGCCGTTCGTTTGTTCGGCAACTCAACATAAAACTGAACGGTCTTACGCTGTTCTGCAGCATTGAGGAACGCGGTGAAATCTTCGTTTTCCGGGTCGTCAATGAATCCCAGCGATTTCTCCGGACCTTCAGGCAGGTCTGACACCGACTGCTTACTCTTGTCCAGCAGGGTGGTACAGTCGACAAATCCTCCCGTCTGACCTGTCGCGCCCAGCGCCTTGCAGTTAATCAGCGGTTTCAACGCCGCTACAGCGGCTCCTACCTCCCCAAACTTCACCACCGTCCCGGCAGGAAGCATTGCGTACTCAGGGGATGATTTTGGCGTGTTATTTTCATCAGCCATAATGATTCTCTCTTAAATCGTGGGCAGCGGTTGCTACCTGTTCTGAATGCCATTGCGGATTTCTACGGTCAGAATGCGCAGAACCTGCCGGACGTTGTAATCCAGCGCCGGACGGATGAACGGATCGGCAACCTGTTTCACCGTACCGAACTCCTGGGCCAGCGCTTTCATGTAATGCTTTTTGCTGGGGCCAACCCGAAGGATGACCACCGTATTTCCGCGACCTTTCCGGGGGGATGAACGAATTTTGATGGAATCACGCATATGCTCTGCAGAGGACGCATCGTCGAAGCCGGCATGTTGTTTCATGTCTTCTTCAACCACTTTCAGCGCCTCACGCCCTGCATCACGTAACACCTTCATGCCGACCTTTTCACCGAGCGCGGTAAGCTGCCGCTCCAGCTCGTCCAGCCCTTTTACGTCCATAGTGATCATGGTGAAGCTTCCCGGTAGTGAAAGGTAAAATCCCGGACGAGCCGGTACTGAATATTGCCGCTGGTCAGTACCAATTTACTCTGCTGTATTCCCCCCCGGACCACATTCTGTACGGGAAAGCCCTCCAGTTGGCCATGCACGATAGCGGTCCATTCCGCGCTGATTTTCTTATCCAGCTGTAACAGACGGGTGTAGTCATTAAGCAGATGAATCGCTATCTGGAAGCGCCCCGCAATCAGGCCTGTGCGCAACAGTCCGGCGTACAGCTCCGGATCGGAAATACACTGGTAAGTAATCCCCTCCTGCAGCTCATCAGGCAGGAGCAGAGGATAAACATCCAGCCCGGTCAGGCGTTCAAGTGCTGTCTTTAATGCCAGCTCGATCATGACGTGCGTCTGCCTCCCCTGTGATGATGATGCGGTCCGCAAGACGTTCGACGTTACGAACGGTATAAACCCGGTCAGACGTCGTTATTTTCCAGTCGATATCAATATTCAGGTTCGGATGAGTGGTAAAAAGACACGTTTCAACAACCTGCTGTTGATCCAGTGTGCGGACCTTTCTGCCCGATACCAGCTCGCGCTTCGCCCAGGCTTTCCCGGTCGCGACCAGTTGTTCCGGCAGATGTTCACCCAGCGGCCCCCGGCCGGATTGCATATACCCAATCGAAAGACGGCAGGTCATTTCTTCCGGCTTCAGGCTCATACCGTGTTCTCCTGCAACGGGAAAAGAAGGTGCCGGACCGCAGCCGTCTCCAGCCACTGACCAGTGAAACCATTCAGATACGCATCCCCGACCAGATACTGCATGGCCAGCTGGATATCTTCATCCGCCACAAAACCGCGTACCCCTTCCGGCAGCGCCTGCAGTTCGTCATCGCTTCCCACCAGTTTGCAGTAGTAGTCACGCTCAATACTCTTCTGCGCTGCCGCCACCATTTTAGTGAGCATGTCGTCATGCTCCGTGAAATCCGGCTCCAGACGGAGCTGGGTTTTCACATCATCCAATGTCAGTATCATGGTCATCGGCTCCCTTGCGGGGACTCAGCGCCTTTTCCGCATCTTCTGGCCATACCGCAATATGGCGTTCAACCAGTTTTTCTGCGTACTCAGCATCAAAACAGGCCGTATCACCGCGTGAATAACGATGATAGGGTCCCAGGAAAAAAACCGCTTTCCGCGTCACTTCTGCTCCCTTCAGGCCCGTGGCCCCGTTTGTTTCACTTCCGGTCAGATCAACACCGGCATCACCTGAACCCGCTGCAGTATTCTGACCGTCATTCCCGTCCACTGTATTTTCCGGCGTCAGTTCATCCGGCTTTTTCACATCCCCGGCAGCAGCCGCCGCTGCCGCTGCTTTTGCCGCTTTCGTTGTCATCGTTTTGCTCCTGAAAAGAAAAAACCCGCTGCTGCGGGCCTGGGGGATTACGTGCTTTTACTCTGTGCGATCGTGGTCGCACAGCGTGCAGGACCGGTTAAAACAGTACTTTTGTCCCGAGAACAAGACCTTCCGGATGACGGAAGCCAATATCGTGCTCCGTCACCACACGGATCAACGACTGGTTACGGGAGAATGCGGAAACCAGATTGCCATCCCCGTCCTGGTAGGAGGCTTCCTGCGAGAACGACACCTTCATGTTGCCGTCTTCACCGATAACCACATCATTAAAGTCAGCGAAGTAAATTTCCGACTCTTTGCCTGCGTCACCGAGGTTTGCCGGGATAGCGCTGGTACGCTGAATCTGAAATCCCTTCAGGATCCCCTGGGCCATTTCCGGGTAGACCTTGTTACCGTTACCGTCGCGCAGACCGAACAGTTTCATGTAGGTACGGTTCGACATACCCCAGCCGCAGCTGATCATGTTGCTGTTGCCGTCCATCGCCATCAGGATGATGCTGTCGAGATAGGTATCAATCGTCTGCAGATTAACCTCTGCAGCAGCTTCCCACGGCAGCAGGCGGTTCCACTCAGTTGCCCGCGCTTTCATACCGACAGGCGTATCACCGGTACCGTCATCGCGCATAAAGGCTTTATCTTCACGAACAGAAATCGCGGTCAGAATATCCTGCAGGACCAGCTGCTCCACGTTGTAGCCAGCACGACCAATCAACTGGTTGGAGATTGGCACCATCGCAATCATGGTTTTCGCAGTGAGTTTCACATCATCAAAGCGGGCTTCTGATACTTTCGCATCCTTGCCTTCCCCGGTGTAGCTCGCCGTCGCACCACCGGCCAGACGCGGCAGCGCCATATTGCCGTTCGGCAGCGGAATGGAGCGCGCGCCCAGCTTACGAACGATAGTGCGATCGCGCAGCAGCTCGATCACCTCGCTGTGGAGGTTTTGTGGAATAAGAACGCCACCTGACGCGGCGGCAGTATTGATGGCCATCGAGACAGACTGGTCATTCAGTTCTTCAGCTGCAAATTTTGCAGCGCCCTGGACGTTACCCTGTGCTGCCGCAATCGACATCACCAGACGGGTCATGCCTGCGCCGGTATATTGCTTTGGCTCTGCCTTAATGCTGATACCAGGAGCCTGCTGTGTGGCTTTAACCGGTTTGGCGACAAGCGCTGCAGCACGTTCAGCCGCTTCCAGACGCTCAATCTTGGCGCTGATATCCGTGAACTGCTGCTGCAGGCTGGCAAATTCGGTTAACTGCTCCGCTGTCAGCGTTCCACCGGTAGTTTCAATCGTGGCCAGGACCTGTACCTGTTCATTAATACCCGCACGCTGACGACGTAATTCTTCAATCTGTGGCATAGTTTTCTCTCTTTTTGGCATAAAAAAAGCAGCCAACAGGCTGCTTTCTGGTAATGACGCGTTAGCGCCGGGTTACATTCTGGTTTGCAGGTCCATCGCTGCTGCCTGCAACTTTATGGAAGTGGTTCTTTGAGGTTGTTTGTACTTTGCCGCAATGGCATTAATTGCGGACTG
This sequence comes from Citrobacter sp. MGH110, assembly GCF_001037515.1. NCBI lineage: Bacteria > Pseudomonadati > Pseudomonadota > Gammaproteobacteria > Enterobacterales > Enterobacteriaceae > Citrobacter > Citrobacter sp. MGH110. The sequence goes on from NZ_KQ089830.1 coordinate 1,710,310, forward strand.
AGGATCCGAAACTTCATCGGCAAGACCAGCAGAAATGGCATCAGCGCCGAAATAGATTCCGGCCTGCGTGTTAATCACCGTCTGAGGGGCAAGATTCCGGTATTCCGCTACGGAGGTAATAAACGTCTCGTACATATCGTCTATCATCCTCTGGAACATTCCCCGAGCGTCTTCACTCAGCGGCTCATGTTGTGTACCGTTATTTTTGTTATCTCCCCGAAAAATCGTGGTGAATGTTAACCCCATTTGCTCTTCCATCCTGGAAGTATCCAGGTGTTCCATGATCACTCCAATCGAGCCGACTCCACTGGTCTGGCTGACTACAATTTTGCTGCAGGCCGAAGCGATAAAGTAAGCCGCAGAATAGGCGCTGTAGTTCACAATTGCAGTAATAGGCTTAGTTTGACGTGACTGGAAAATATAATCGGCCAGTTCCTTGCATCCAACCGCCGCACCACCACCAGAATTTATATCCAGCACAATTTCACTGATGGAAGGGTCATTTAATGCAGCATGCACCTGGCTACGTATGCGCTCATAGCTGATAAGTTCAGAACACATTGCAGTAATTTGCCCACGACGTGGAACCAGAATGCCGTGAACAGGAATAACAGCCATTCCACCAGCTGGTTGAACCAAATCTGGCGCCTGATTGTTATCAGGATCCTGTGTCATGTGAATTCCAGCCTCTTCTGATAATCCCTGAATACGGGGAACCAGCACAGCTTTTACAGAATCCATTGTCTGTCGTGTCACGTAATGTGGAACACCAAAGACCATAGCCGCCAGATGCGGCAGATTAATTAAATTTTTTGTCATGATGTTTACCAGGTCAGCCCGCACTGCGGGTGATATTCAGTTTCTGGACAGAATAGAGTTGATTTCTGCCAGTTGTTTTGCTGTTGGCGTGTTATCGCCAGGTAAGATTTGTTTACTGTCGACCATATTCAGAGGCGTCAGGTATTTGTCCCCTCCGGCGATGGGTGGAAGGTTCTCCATGCGGCGAATGTCGTTAACCGATAACCAGCCCCACTGGCGGCCTAGTGCATAAGATTCATAGCGTGACTTCTGATCACCGCGCAGCAGGCCAGAAACATTGAATTCAATGTACAGATCACTGCGCTCGCTGGGTAAAAGCAGATCGCGCATTAATGCGCCTTCATGACGCTTCAGCCAGGCCAACAGCGTGTACATCACAAACTGCAGCCCCTGGTGCTCAATGTTGTTATTCGTGGCTTTCGCCAGCATCTGCACCATATGAGGCGGGATTTTATAGAGCCGACACACTTCCTCCACACCCCATTGACGGGACTGCAACAGCTGCGCTTTCTCATTATCCTGAGATAGCTGTTTGTAGCTCATCCCTTCCTGAAGCAATGCAACAGAGAAGGCGTTCCTGACGCCGGAATACCTGTCCGTCCACTTTGCTAACAGTCGGTCAATAGCATCCTGGCTTTTGATTGTCGCGGCTTCTTTTGGTCGCTCAATAACGCCGCTCATCGTACAGCCACGGCGAAAAACCTGAGAAGCATGCTCTTCCACCGCCAGGCTTAACCCAAGAACGTCCGCGTTCGTCTGGATTGGAGAGCTGCCGATATAACCATCCAGCGAGAAAACCTTCACATGATGAATCATGCGCATTGGCAACGTTTCGCCAATTTCGGGGAGTTCATAATAGGGCATCCCGTCAGGCCCTTTCAGGACAATGACCTTTTTGGGATTAACCGGGATTAATTCGCGGGGATACCCTTTCCCGTCCCTGTCGATGATCGAGTAGCAATTTCCCTCCAGCCCGAGCAGGCCCTGCTGCTGTTCAAAGTATTCAAACGAGGTGTCTTTTTTGTTGGGCTGGGAATGAATCAGATCATAAACAGGGTGGTCAGTCGCCCGTTCACGGCCTCCGTTAGCACCTCGCCTGTAAAGTTCACACGGCAGCTGCGCCACCGATTCTGCCAGAAGTGTTACACATGCGCGGACCGCCGATAGCGCCATTGCGGTTTCAGAAGTGATAATGATCCCCGCCTTGCTCTGGCTGGAACTCACACCACCCAGCATCGCCTGCCAGAAACTACCACCAGACTGAGATTTACCCCGAAACATCTGGGGAATGAACATTATTCACCCCCTGATTTAATTACGCTGGCAGACATTGATTTCGCGATTAAAAATGACCACAGCAGGCAGATTGAACCGCCAGTAATAAGCCCGGCTGCAGGTGAAATAAGCCAGGCACCGGCAGACAGTAATGCGGCTCCGGCGAGGCCGATAAAAAAACTTAAAAACGTCATTAGCATGCTACATCTTCCTCGTCGTAAACGGATGAATTACTCGCCCGGCTATTCAACATTGCCCGTCCGATTGCCATAATCAGCGAAACCGCGCCATCGATTTTGTTTTCGTTCTGCTCTTTGATGGGTTTAACCACATCGTCATTACCGGGCAAATACTTCCCGACGACGTTGCTGATACACCAGCTCATAATCGGGTTCCCGTCGTGATGAAAGCGGCCTGACTCAATGGCGGCTTCCAGCTCCTTCGTCGGATCAGACATATTGGTGTAGTTCTGAACGATAGTGATCGGATTAAGGCTTTCATCAGCCAGATCATGTGAAAGCCCCGTCGCGCCGAACGGGTCAATCGGTGACTCACTGACTGGGTTGAGCTTGTTTGCCGCCTTGGCCTCTTCAAGGATGTAGCGGTAATCAACTTCAGCGCCATCAGTAACTGTAAGCAGTCCCATTTCAACCCATTTCTGAAATCGCTCCGCAGTACGACGATCTTCGTTCTTTTCAACGCTGAATACTGCGTCGTAGGGAACCCAGAAGCGGGGAGCAACGCTGTAGTAATGTGTCTTGCCGTCAATTTCCCTGGTGAACAACCGCGCCATACTGTTCATATCCAGCTTGCGTGCCAGGTCGAAAGACAGAACACATGGCTGTCCTTCGAATTGCTCCAGCGTAAGTGTCTTATCCTCACAGTTCTGCCAGGAAACCAGGTTGTAGAAAGCGGCACGGGCTGCAACCCAGATGTTGAGGTGTTTAGTTTTAAATACACCAGCCTGACGGGCGTTATTAATAGCTCTCTGTTGCTGGCTGAGGAGAAAGTCACGATAGACCGACACGCCCATATTCGGGTTAGCTTTTTCCAGCACTTTAGGATCGGTCCAGTCATCCCCCTCGTCGACGGTGTATATCACGCCGAACAATTCCTCATTCGGTACTGTGCCGTTCAGCATCTCAATCACTTCACGCCGTTTGTCGTAGCATGGACCCTCAATGTTGTAACCCGCCGTCGTGATCGCCCACATTAGTGGTTGTCGCCGCGCCCCCATACCCGTCAGCATAGTGGTGTAGAGCGAATCTGTGGGATGTTCGTGATACTCGTCAACAATCGCACAGTGCGGTGAAGCGCCGTCCCCAGGGTTACCAATCAGCGGCTCAAAACGCGCGCCATCTTCTGGCCGGTTCAGGTTGGACGCATTAACTTCAATCCCGAACGCGTCCACCAGCATCGGGGTGCGCTTACACATCAGACGAGCTGGTCTGAATACTTCCCACGCCTGTTTTTCAGTTGTGGCCCCGGAATATACTTCAGCGCCAAACTCGTTATCACAGGTAAAACAGTACAGCGCCACACCTGCCGAAATAGCTGATTTCCCATTTTTACGCGGTATCTCCGTGTAAACCTCGCGAAATCGTCGAAGCTTCGACCCTTTCTGAACCCAGCCAAAGGCGCAGCACACAATAAACAGTTGCCATGCCTCCAGAGTGATCGGCATCCGCTTGAATGCCCACTCTCCTTTTGTATGTGGCAACAACTGGATAAATTTCGCGGCCTTTTCTGCCATGTCTTTATCGAAGCGGTAACGAAATTTCTTACTCTTTTCAGCCGCCATGTCATCGATATGACGCTGGCAGGCCTGAATGACAAACTGGCACGCCGGAATCTTCCCCCGCACAACGTTGCGGGCGTATTGATTCGCGGCGTTTACGTTGGGGTACGATTTCCGGCTCATGAGTTGATCATCTTCAGGAATGGGTTAGAGGTTTTCTTCTGTCCGGCAAGGCCGATTAGGCGTTGTCGACTGCTGGGATCAAGGCCAAGCATGGAGCCGGTAGAGCTCATCTCCGATTCCTGCTCTTTCTTTGCGGTTAGCTCAGGGTTTTTTATCTTCCCCCCCATAGCACCAGTGATAGTCAGCCCTTCTCTGGCGATATTTTTAACCGCCCTGCGCCAGAACTCATATGCAACACACCAGCGCTCAAGTACGGCAAGATCGGTAACACACAGTAATCCCTGTCCACATAATTCTTTCGTGGTCAGTTCCCACATGACGGCCGCCATTGGCAGACCATCATCCTCAGAAAACCAGTCAGGTGGTGCCACACCTTTAATCGGTGTGAATACAGGTTCCTCTTTATTCAGGGCTCGTTTGCCGGGGTTCCCTGCCAGCTCCTTGCGCGCCGTTGGCTTGGGGCGACGCCCGGAACGCCCCGCCGTTCCAGCCATAAGCGACACTCCTGGTTAAATTTCATTTTTCGCGGGTATAAAAATACGAGGAAGCGGGCAGTCCTGAAGTGCGAAAGGAGTCAGGGATTTGATCCCCCCTTCCCCAGACATCCGTCTGATTTAATCGAGATGAAAATCGTAATTCAGATTGCGGCGACTACAACTGCTCGCATTGTGCGAACAGGAATTCGAAAAATAGCCACTCAGCCCACAGTATATGTAATGGGCATAACTCATCGAATACGATCTCTTGCTGTCTTTGCTCTGTGGCATTCCCAGCACAACGACTCAAGGTTGGAATCGTCATCAGTACCGCCATGAGCTTTTGGAATGATGTGGTCAACGCTTTCCGCTTTCTTCGCTATCTTCTGCCGGCGATGGTTCTGACACAGGTATTTATCACGCTGAAGGATACGCGCTCGTTTAATTTCCCAGAGCCGCCCATATCCACGTTCTTGTCTGCTCTTTCCTGACTGATAATTCCGCCAGCCGTCACCAGCATGCTGCTTTCGGTGTTGGTCACAATATCCGCTGACATCGTTGGTGATTGCCGCACACCCTTTGTGTCGGCATGGGCGTTTAGCACGTGCTGGCATCGGCATAGTCCTGTTTGTTGGATACAAATTGTGTAATAGGCGGAAAGTAAAAATGAACCAGTAGTTGATTGAAAGTTCTCATAAATAGCGAGAATCAGCGTGGTTCTTGCCCCGTAACATCAAGGATTATCAGAAAGAAATAAAAATGAGAATTATTATCAAAACATTCAAGTGAGATCGCTGGAATAACAAACTCTTAATCTCTCAACAAAAATAAGGATTTGTTAAGCTTCATGATTTATGGTCGATGTAATACACCGTTTGAGGCAAGAATAATGGTCAAATTCTCAAAACTTCAGATTCGCTTACACTGGCTAACCCTGATATTAATAGCGATAACCTATGCAGCTATGGAGCTTCGTGGCTGGTTTCCCAAAGGCAGTAACACCTACCTTCTCATGAAAGAAACACATTACAATGTTGGGGTGTTTGTCTGGTTTTTAATGATAATACGATTAATTATTAAACATAAGTATCATGATCCAGCTATCACTCCCCCCCCACCAGCCTGGCAGATGATGGCTGCTAAAATAATGCATATCCTGCTGTACATTTCTTTTTTGGCTCTACCATTATTAGGTATTGCAATTATGGCTTACGGTGGAAAGGACTGGAGTTTATTAGGTTTTAACGTTGCATCGTTCGTTACTCCTGACGGGGAAACAAAATCACTTATCAAAGATACTCACGAAACACTGGCAAACATCGGATATTTTTTAATCGCAGCGCATGCTGGTGCAGCGTTATTCCATCACTACGTCCAGAAAGATAACACTCTTTTGAGGATGATCCCTGATTGTAACGATAAGAAATAAATACAAATTTTAATGTTTAACATTACAGCAGGCACTCAGTGAATGTCTGCTGTAATGCCTGCTCAGCCAAGTTGAAGCACACCGTGTTCTTTTGAATCAGAGAATGCAACAAACCCAGTGTATTCGGGGATAGTGTTCCGTCATCAGCATCAAATGCTGAAATGGTTGCGTGAAGAATCAAAAATGCTCCAAATCCCGCGCCGCTGCTGCCCCTCGATGGTCAGAATCGTCAAGGAGGACCCGTTAAAAGGTAAGCAGAAAATCTGTGGTTAGAAGTGAAGGCTTTGACAACGTTCTAAATTTTATGACAGAAATAAAAAAGCATTACCTTTCAAGATAATGCTTTTTCACTCGAACTGAATCTTATAACAATTAGATTAATGTGATTTTAATATCATAGCTTTCAAGCCCAGTCATTTTTTCACGAGCATTAAACTGGATATCGGAAACTTCTTTTCCTGTCTTTTTTTTGAGTTCAATAATTTTTTTTGTGATGAATTCAGAAATATCCGCTTCAGTTTTTCTTTTTAAATCTTCGACGTTCATTGTTTACCTCTCTTGATCTCTAACGTATCAACGCCAAGCATGTTACATTCCCCGTAGAGCACTTGTATAAGCGCTGATATGTTTAAAAGATAGAATAGAAAGACTCAATTATCAATAGTTTGCAGTACAATCTTCATACAAAAGAGCTCGCGACCACACAAACCACTGTACTAAAATCCGGGTCGGTCACGAAACAACCAGATCTCATTTCAAAAGCTTCGATGCTGCCTCGAGGATCTCTTCTGAACTGACATCACGATCAGAGGCTACATAAACTATTTTATGGTCTCCTGTCAGAGATGGAAATCCCGCTGACATCACGGGTAGGTGTGCTTTTTCCCCATTGGGAAACTCACGCATTATCGTAGTAATACCTTTCATTACGGTTACAACAACTGCAGGTTCTGCATTAAAAAAAACGATGACTTTTTTCATAATTTTACCGTGATGTCTCTTACAGAGATTGTCGGTTCAGCATACAAAAAAGGCTCCATAAGGAGCCTGAAATTTATTTTCTGAATTCTAACGAAGACTGACCAGAACGAATGTACAGTGCAATATTATCAAATGTAATCATTGTTGATTTGCAAAAAATACATTTTGCTCCGAAAGGATTTTTTTCAGTAACATCAAAGTTTGACGTTCGGTACTGAGATCCGTGGCAACACGGACATCTGAAGTGAATATTATTAGTAATAACAGTTACCTTATACAGCCACGACATTAACTGCCGTGGGGCCTTTAGGTCCCTGTTCAACACTAAATTCAACTTCCTGATTCTCATTCAGCGTCTTGAAATCATTACTCTGGATAGCAGAGAAGTGAACAAACACATCTTTACTACCATCTTTTGGAGTGATAAAACCAAAACCTTTTTCAGGATTAAACCATTTAACTAAACCAGTCATTTTATTAGACATAAACATTACCTTTATTGAGTAAGCCCTTGGGCAGAATGGTCCGAAAAAAATTATCAGAGAGAAAAGCTAACAAGGAAATCTCAACAGGAACAAGGAATAAAATTATTACAGCGACTGCTTCAGATAAATTCGTTACAAACCAGACATTCATTAACGCATGATTAACCAAACATAGCAAGGTTTAGTTTTGTAAGTAAATCTCAGTGGGTTTTGATCATAAAAATTAATTTAAATAGCTTAAATCGAAAATTATGTCATGCTGCGTAAGACCTTTATCTATCACCCTAAGTTGTCAGGGATTTTGACTCAAGGAAGAGTCGTATTTCCTTCATAGTAAAAATTCACAATTTTATCCACGAAAACCGTCAACATCTTAATTTATAGAGCTATTATTTTTCCTCTACGGTTCATTGTTAGTATTTTTACGGACTCATAAATCCGCTCACATGTCATTCCTGCCCGGTAGTTTTCATCAGCGCGTTCAGCATGGTATCGAGCTTCTTCTGTCAGGCTTCCTGGCATGTCTACGAGCATTGTGGTGTCATGGCGGATGGAAAGTTTTGTTGATTCGTTAGTTATCGAGCTGTAGAACGCTATGCTCTAGCGACTTGGAATAGGCAATCAGCCCGGTGTACTCAGGGATAACCTCGCCATCATCCGCTTCGAACTCAGGGATTGTTCCGGTAGTGATGGTGTATTGTGGCTGGCCATCTTCTTTTGCGAAGGCAGCCAGGTCTTCAATCTGCTTAGCTGTAAGAACTACTGTAATGCTCATTCCTCAGTTGTTAAAAAGCCCCGCTATTGCGAGGCTTGATTGATTATGGCTAACGACTACATCGTAACGGTTATAAAAGAAGCTATTAGCCAACATGTGGTGTATGGTTGTTAACCGCCCACCAGGACAATAAACATGTCGATACTCAAAGATATCAAGATGCGTACTTTACGCCATGTGAAAAGTACTTGTCCTCATTGCTCCCGCCAGTCAAAGCACAGTCTGTCGAGAATAAAAAACAATATAACGTTAATTTGCCCCTTCTGTGGAAACATCTATCTTCCATCGGAAAGCAAACCAATAAAGTAACTGATTGACTACCAAATAAAACTCATACTCTCAGAATGTGGCAAAGCAGACATAACCTTTTATTGTTGTTCTCATTTAAGAGAATGTAACACCCAGAGTGGAGAGGTTTTTTTTCTTCTCCACAATACGGCGATCAAGTTCAGCCACTGCATGCGGGCGTATGGCATCAAGAAAGGCGTTATCCTGATAGGTAGACTGGATTGTCACACCAAGTCCGGCACCACTTTCCAGTATGCTTTTCTGAAGTTGTAGTTCTTTTATATCGTTATTGAGGTAATACGCTTCACTTAGGTTTTCTGCGTTCATCTTCTAACCCTGTTGTTGTTTGACTGCCTCACTGAGTCGTAAATGCGCTCACACGTCATTCCTGCCCGGTAGCTTTCGTCAGATCGCTCAGCATAATATCGAGCTTCTTCTGCAAGGCGTCCGAGCATGTCGGCGAGCACTGCGGCGTCGGCTCCGGCTGTTTTGCTTCTGACGGCAGTGGCAAGATCTGCGGTGTGCTTTGCGGCGTCCAGGCGGGTGGCAAGCTTTGTTGCTTCGGTACGCAGCTGGTTAACAGTGGCAGACAGGCCAGCAGCAGTGGCAGCAGATTTAGCGGCTTGTGCTTGTGCATCTTTTACAGCCTCATCACGGGCAATTATGCGCCCTTGCTCAATCATGCGGGCGGCGGTCTGCGCGTTCGCTGTTCGCGATGATTCCGCGCTGTCACGTTCCGCCCACTTTTTTTCCCAGCCGCGGCTGCTCCATACACTACCCGCGATGAATGCGATGGCCACCAGCAGAGAAATGGCAATAAACTGATAGCGCAGGCTCACTGGTCTATCCCCCAGCACGCCAGTGCACTTTCCTGGTCTCGTCGTTCAACCTGTCCATAGCAACCATTCTTCTGGCCTTTGGTCAGACGACAATCGCGGCCACCGTCTTTAATCCACCAGCGGATCGCCTCACATGCCCCTTTTGTATCTCCGGCGTTGATACGCTGGTAGAACGTTGACGGGAAGCATTTGCCTGGACCAATGTTGTAAGGACAGAAAGAAGCGATACCTGCCTTCTGCTGCTCACTCAACGGAACTTTTATATTTCGTTCAACCCATGCCAGCGCCTTGTCGCGTTCTATGGCGTTTACCTGGGCACATTTCTCAGCAGAAAGCCTCATGTCCTGAACTACTGGCTTACCATCAACCATCGTGGCGCCACGGCAAATCGTCCAGAGCCCTCCGCCGTCGCGATACGCCGTCAGACTATTACCCTCTTTCTCATCCAGAAACTGATCGAGAATAACTGGCGCGGAGGCTCCCGCAAGAATCAGACCAACGACCGCTGCGCTCAGTTTATTCTCCAGCTTTGGTGACATTGCCATTAAGCCGGTCCTCCCTTTCCTTTTTCCTGTAATACCAGTTCACAGCACAGGTGATAACGGTGCATGCAATACCGACAATAATTGCCCAGTCACTCAGGCTTAACCCTGCAATTCTGTCGGCCAACATCCAGGACACCTCTTTTGCTGTTTTAGCTGTTTCGGCATATGCCTTCGCTGATACACCGCAACCGGTCAGCGTGGTTCCTGTTCCATATGAAAGTCTGCTGTAAATGGTGCTCATTCTGGTCATAGCCTCACCTCCGATTCTTCGGATGGCGCTGTGTGTGATTAAAGGGTCAGGCTTCACGGGCTGGATTTATCAACAAAGCACGTAGCGGATGATTCCCGTGAGCCTGAAATGAAAAAGGCCGCCATGCGGCAGCCTCGAAGTAAGTACAGTTGTTTACAATGGTGGAGAGAGAGGACCTTCTAACACCTCTGCTTCACCGTTATGGCAAATGTCATCGCCTCTGGTCAGATGCCAGACACCTGTGATTGTTTTACCCGTCTCCAGATCATCAACAGTGTCATTCGTGTAGTACGCCACCTGTACAATGCCAACATGCTGAATCCAGTAATAGCCCTCTTTCATAAGCTCCTCCGCGATACTCAGCAGATAGTATAGAGCGGCACAAATAATGCTGTGGTGCAGGAAACCACAACTTAACCTTTGCTAATAAAGTAATTTCGAAAGATGACGATAATGGGTAATAAATGTAAGGCCGGAGGAACCACCATGAGCATGACCGTTAGCACTTTGGGTCAGGACATACTGCAAAGCACAGTAAAACAAACATCTTCAAGTACTGGCAACTCTGTTTCACAACAAATTCAAAACCTGAAAAAACAAATTGGAGAGTTGACAAAAGAACTCAGCGCCATGGGTTCAAAAATAAATGAAGTAACCTCCGAAGATGAGGCAAAACTGCTTAAACAGCAGATGGAGATGATTCAAAGGCAAATCGAGTCTATGTACGCAAAAATTGCTCAATTACAAAAACAAGAAGCAGAAAAAAACCAAATGGCATCGGGTGCATTACCTACGGTAAGTGACAAATCAAGTTCGAACGTTGCAGGGAATAATACTAAAAATATTGATGTCTACGTTTAGCAGTGACCCCCTATCATTTTTCCTCTGAGTTAGAAACGAAAAAGGATTGTGAGAACTTGTTTTCGAGTTAACGATTTCAGATCGGCGATATGACAGGGGTACTGGTGCTATGCACCTCGCGAATACCCCTGTCGTATCGCCGGAAACCAAAAACCCCGCTGTGGCGGGGTTCTCGTTATGTTCAAATTGTTCGCTTTTTGTCGCTGCCATAGTGGCAGCAGCTCTGCCAAGCATGAATAAATTATCTGATTTTCTGGCCCGTTTTCAACACCATTATCAAAAAATAGCATCAATAGCTAAAAAATGATTTCAGTGAGTCTATTCAGATAACAGTTTGCGTGCTTCCAAAAAGACCTTTGCTCTGAATATTTCCAGGCACCAGCGCACGCGCTTTCTTGCCTCCCCATCAGTTAACCATGGCGCAATCGCCTGCAACTCCCGGGTTATGTCTGAGATTTTTTTTCGGGTGGTGTAATACTGAAGACCGACCACATAAACCGGATCATTAATATCCAGCGCCTGCAGTACGCATTGCTCAACAAAATCGACATCATCATTATGCAGGGCTTCATCAATCACACTAGCGGATGACTGCGGCCAGAGAATGCTATGTGCCCTGTTCATTGCCTGCTGTCCACGGAATCCCTCTTCTCTCGCCTGATTTAACGCAACAGTGAATCGCTCTAACGCCTTATCTGACCAAATCCGTCCTTTAATAACATTCCAGCATGCATGACTTCGCAGCAAACGGGGTGCAGTTTTTCCTCCCACCCCCTCGCCCCATATAGTGAGCAGGGATTTAATCCATCCGGACTGGATCCCTGTAAGGAGAATACATTTACCCAGCCAGCTTTTGCGTGGAGCAGAAGCCGCTTTACCCAGCGCTTCCAGATGATTGCGGCGTTGACGTGGTGTCATCCTGTTCTTCTCCTTACGCCAGAACGCCGAGCCCATAAGCCCGGTCCAGCACTCTGATAATCATTACCGGCTGAGGCACATGCTTTCGCTCAAACTTCACCGGGTCGTTATGTAGTTCTGTATGGCACTGACGACACAAGGGGATCGCGAAAATATCATGCGCCTTCGTTGCCATCCCTCCCTGCCCCCAGCCGATTAAATGGTGTGGGTCATCTGATGGTTTGCCGCAGCATTCGCAGGGCTGTGTTTTAATCCATTCCAGATACCCGGGGGCCGTCCATCGGATCCGCTTTGGACGTTTTATATAGGTTTGCGGGGACTCTGGATCGACCAGAACACCAACTACAGGCTTGAGCGCAGGAACCTGCGCTGATGGCATGTATACGGTTAACGTGCTGGCTTTGGCTGTAATGATGCTGGTGGCGGTTACCCCCGGTTCGATATCGCATTCACGCATGACTGACAGATGCTCTTCTGAAGGAATACGAAGCGCCCGGCTGGCTACTGATTCGGGAATTGCGTCGGTAACCCCCATACGTACCCCCCACCAGCAAAGCTCCGCCAGCGACAGTTCTCTGGACGGATCCTGATTCAGCGCCACCATGATGCTGTTGATAATCCAGTTAATAACATTACGTCTCGCCAGCTCTGCAAGTTGTACGCTGTAGTGGTCGCGCAAATGGTTATCACAATGTCCGCACAGAAGAACCGATCCGGGGTCATGGCGCAGAAGAGTTAACTCGTGATAATGGTAATCGCTGTGTGGCCACTGACAGCAATGACCGCCATAACGCATAAGCCAGTAATCAAGGCCACTCAAACCGCCAGCAGCCTTAATAACTTTTTCATCCAGGAAGAACGGCCTCAGGGAGTCGTCACTGGCAAGCGGCTGACGAACATCAGGAACACGGCCAGCAGGCAACCGGTCCATGCCTGCCGGCTGGCTTTCCACAAGCACACGTTCACAACTGAATAATGACATCAGCTCGCTGCCCGGTTTGAGCAGCACAATTCCAAGCTCACGCGCAACAACCGGCTTCAGCAGCGCCCTCATTCTGCTATCTCCCCGATAATTATTTGTCCCTTCTCTCCCCATAATTTAGTTACGCGTGAATCCCAGATATGAGCGTCATCTTCGTAAATGGCATCCATCAGGGCTTTCATCATGTTGTCGAAATCGGGTTTAGCCTGGTGTGGTTTACCGTTGAACTCTGCTCGTTTCTTTTTGCCCCAGCTCGCTGGCATCGGAATAATGAAGGTGACATGTGAACCGCTTTCCGGCAGCTCAACACCCTGCAGACGAACTTCATCACAGAAAGCCCGGTAACGCAGAACCTCGGGGCGCTTTTTCCATTTGTCAGCGCGCGTCATTCTGGGCTTGCCCATTGGGGTGATATCGTAGATTTTCACATTCACCTCCAGATCCGTTGTTGCCAGGTTCTGTCCTGACGCGGAGGCTTAGATACTTCTGGCAAGAACGCGCTGATCGTCCAGTGAATGAAGTCATTATCCAGACTCCGCTCTGTCTTAATCTGCTTTGCGCGATAGCGGGCTTCCAGTTCGTCAGCCTGCTCAGTGGTGAGTTGGGTATGTTGAAACCAGCTTTTCTTCATAACGCACCTCTGGATGCGGCAAAAAGAAAATCGCTGGCGTTGGTTAACGTCAGATAAGTACTTTGGATTTGAATATGCACCTTGGTATCTCTCCATAGGCGCAGCAGGGTCAGCTGTTCAGGCTGTTAGTTTTTATCTTAACACATAAAAAGCATCGAAATACATAACAAGCAAAAAGCCCCCGAAGGGGCTTTTGTGTTCATGTTAATCTACTGTTTTTTAAGCAGTTCCTTCAGCTTTTTTTTGCTTTCTTCAGAAATTTTGCTGCTTGCGTGTTGGCTTTTTTGTTTCATAAGCTCCCTCATGGTCGACTAACAAGAAAAATATTTAAGCAGGTCTTTCAGAAAGATCATCTTGAAGAGTATTCAAGAGCTCATCTTCCGGTTCACCAACAAATGCTTCATCATTTTCTGCTGGCTTCTCAGTATCAAGTGATAGAGCGTCAACCAGAGCAGAATGATCGTTATCAGTTGATTCATGACTCACGTTTGAATCATGGCCTGTTTGCTCAGGGTTTTGAGTGCTTGAGGAGTCATTTTCATCAGCCCCTGTATCTTCCTCTGATACCTCTTCGAATGACACTTCAAAACCTTTATTGACAGCTAATGCTTTGACCTTTTCATAAAGTGAAGAAGAAATCAATCTGAAAATCGGCATAGATTGAGTTACAACAGCTATGATCTCTGTTTCAGTCAAAGAATCAGAAACTTCTTCTGCCACTTCGTCCTTTTCAAGAAGTATAGCAGCCCCCAGAGCGATCCATGCTTCGTCATTTTCTATTGATTCAGTAAGTAATTCCTCAAGATCTGCCTTAAGTTCTGTCTTGATAGGCAAATCTTGCAACTTTTGGCAAAGCGCCCTGTTTATGGTTAAGAGATTTTTATGTTTGAGTGGAATTGCGCGTGCACCTAAGATTTCCATCAAGTTTTCAGCGATAGTATATTTTTCAAAATCCATTAAATCTACTAACGCATTAATAATTTTAGTAATTTCCCCTTCTTTTAGCTTCTTATACTGTTCCAGCCTTTTCATTGAGAGCAAAATTTGCTCATCATCTTTTAAATGAATGTAGGAACGAAGTAAAAGTGCCTCTGTCTCGATGGATGGGCCATTAGCTAAATGCTTAGTAGCATATTCAACACATTCTTTATACTCTCCAGCCCTGAAAGCTGAATTGGCAATAAGATAATTGGGAGTGTTATAAAAATGAAGGTTTTCTGGTGAACCCGCAAATTGAGTTTCCTTAAGCATAATCTCAAGCGATTTTGTAATGGAATCGTCATCGAGAGAGGATGCTTTTTCAGACAAGAGAATTTTTATCTTTTTGACGAATTGACTAACCGTATTTACACGCCTGACGTGGTCTGCGAGGTTATTCATATCTCTTTTAATTATTTCATGTTGATTCTCATCATCATCTTCATCTTCAGAAACTAAGAAATATCTATCTAATTTATTAGATAAAGCAGAATAAGGTTCAACTACTTCCTGCTGAAGAGTGCAACCAAGCGACTCATGTAGCTCGGCCATGAACTCATCGAAACCATCAATTTTAATTAAATGAAAATGTGGAAAACGGGCTAGGTTTTTCAAAGGTTCAGGTAAGTTTTCAGCATTGTCTCTTATACACCAATAGATACCATGAGGAAAACAAGTACCAGAATGCAGTAGGGTATTCAAGGTATCCATTATTGAACGATCATGTCCCGAATATCCGATAACAATCATACCAAACTCAGTGGCAAACTGCCTGAATTTTGCCCTCATATTATCTTCAAGAGACTCTAACTCACGGATGGTATTTTTAATATTGTCGAATAAAAAATCCCCGTGTAGCTTGATTATTTTCGGGCGAGTTGTCGTTAATCTAACACTAGCAATACTTGAATCATGAGCGCAAACTATTGGCCTTAAATTATTAGAAAATGTAAAACAGGCCTCGTTAACCAAATCATCAAAATTGGTTGTAAATATTGTATTAAAATGCCCCTTATCTAAAAGATTTGTAAGATATACATAACCCCAAGACGGCTTTGCACCTGTTATACAGCTTTCAATAAATTCTCTTCGTTGCGTGGGTTGATCGTATAAAGATTCAAAAAGTTCAGAATATTCATTCTCTTTGTCAAACCAAGGTTGAGCTTTTAATTCCTCATCACCATGCATAGAGCTATAAGCTGCTCTCCAGCGTTTGACCATCCCTCCGGCGCTTTCTACTCCGCTTGATATACTCGCACCGGCACCAAGAAAAAGTGTAAAGTTAGGGTGGTGTTGCTTTGTTGAGGTTAGAATGTTAATTAAGTGTTGCTGGGGTTTAATTTTCATGCTTTAACACCAAAAACGAATCTTCTTGTTGGTTTTCACTGCAATATGATACACGGTAGCCAGCCTTTTCAAGCATTTTTGTAAAAAGTGAAGGTGATCCGACAATTTCATCATCCTGAAGAGGCAAAAATGACACCATGCTATCGCGTCGGTACATCAGGGCGCGCTCATACTCAGGAAATGATTGCAGCCTGGCAACGATGACTCCATCGTGACATCTGATGACTGCGTAGCCTTTTTTGGGCAATCCTAATTTTTCTTTCACTTAAACTCCCCCATGCAAACGGGATAAAAGTAACACCCAAAATAATTAATAAAACCAGTCGTCAGCACTTTCCCAGGTTTCCTGGAGGATAGTCTCTATTTTCTTTTTATCTTCCTTGTCACCACCAAGAACACTTAAGCCATCAGAGCCTGTACGACGTATGCTCAGGCTGCAGTTCTCATACTGATTACCCAACCTTTTAAGTAACTCTTTCTCCAGCGCCGGCACTGCTCCCTTTGGAAGTTCTTTAGTACGATCAATGGTGAGTTCAACTTTCATATTAGCCTCCACTGCATATACTGTATATTTGTACAGTACACCGATACATTGAAATGATCAATGACTTAAGAGCACAAATTGTTAACCTTAGCCTATAAATGAGATGCAAAAAAAACCCGCCGAAGCGGGTTCAATCCAATGCGGACTTGTTGTTTTGACACCATTGTAAGTATTGAGATATCAACGTCCTTAAATTTGGATAACTGCTTTGATTGGGATTGATTGCGCAACTTTCATATGCTCGTCTCCCCCTGCAACTTTTTCAGGTTCTGTCTAACATACCCAATCAAAATAACAACTGTGTCAGGTATCCCATAATAATCGCCATGCCCAAAATAACGGTCAGAAATGCAGCAATCAAGGGTGTTTTGAACATTGATTTAAGCAGTATTACTTCCGTCAGACTAGCTCCTGCGCTACCAATAATCAGAGCCATTACTGCTCCCGTTCCCATGCCTTTATCCATCAAGACTGATGCCAACGGAATTACTGCCTCAGCACGTATATACAACGGTATTCCAATAATTGCACTTAGTGGAATCGCAAACGGATTATCATTCCCAGCATGAGCAGCAATCCACTCTGCAGGTATAAAACCGTAGATAAACGACCCTATAACAATACCTAACATCAGATAAGGTAATACATCTTTAAATTGAGTCCAGGCATCCTGAAATGCCAGACGTATCGCACCAGGATCTCTTACTACACATTTCGGGAAGAATTGTTTATTTGTTTGACCTGTCTCGCAGGTCAATTCACAATTTGTGCCCTGAAATGCTGAGAAACTCTTAAACGTTTCTTGTGGTTTAGAACAACTATTAGCCCCTATGTCCTGTTGATTTGATACAGAACAGCAAGCTGAAACACTCCGTAGTTTAGTTTCAAGAGTTTTTCCACTGCTAACACCACAACAGCTAGCCAGCGGTTTTGATTTTTCGACAATATGTCGGTCAAAACCAAGCACATCTAACAAAATACTTGCCAGTACGGAAACTGTTGCAGCTATAACAGCGTATAGCAGGGTAACTTTCCAACCAAAAGTAACCCACATCAGACCAATGATTATCGGGTTAAGCAGAGGTGAAACAAACAAGAATGTAAGTGTTGGACCGAAGCCTGCTTTTGCTGATAACAGTCCGCGTAACATGGGAATTGTAGAGCAGCTGCAAAACGGTGTTACAGCTCCTAACAGCGATGCAAGTATGTAACCTCTCCCCTTTCTCGCCCCTAACATTCTTTGAATCTTTTGGTCCGGAATTTTTTGCCTGATAAGGCTAACACCCGCACTAATCAGAAAAAAAAGCGCAGACAACTCGACAGCAAGAAACAAGAACATCTCTGCCGCGTTAGTAAACATAGAAATCCAGCTATTCATGAAACCCCCTATAAACTATATTTCTAGAATAATCGAATTATTGAGGTTAGATCAACATATTTCTGGTATTATCGAAATATCACTAGACGAGGAAGGCACCATGCAACTAGAAGAAGTAGCTAAAGCTATGAAAGAATTAGGACATCCGACACGTTTGTTTATTTTCAAACACCTTGTTAAAGCCGGTGAACAAGGTTTACCTGTAGGTGATCTACAAAAACAACTTGCGATTCCATCTTCAACACTGAGTCATCATATATCCGCTCTTGTTTCCGTAGGTCTGGTCAAACAAAATCGCGAAAGCCGCTCCTTAATCTGCGTTTCTCAATATGACAAGTTAGAGTCGATTATTGATTTTCTACGCGAAGAATGTTGCATCAACAGTCCAAAGATTTAAATCGAGGCAATCCATTGTTTTTATTTGATAAAGGAGCCGCCTAAATAACAGGCGGCTCTCCTGTCGCTTATTTCAATTTTTTGCCTGCATCATCAACGACTTTCTCGCCATCTTCCTTGGCGAAAGCCCCTTTCTGAGCATCAGGAAGGATATCCAGAACAACTTCAGAAGGACGGCACAGTTTGGTTCCCAGCGGTGTTACAACGATGGGGCGATTAATCAGGATCGGATGCTGCAACATAAAGTTAATTAACTGGTCGTCAGTAAATTTATCTTCGGCAAGACCCAGTTCCTCATATGGCTCGACGTTCTTACGTAGTAACGCCCGGACGGAAATGCCCATATCAGCAATGAGTTTGACCAGCTCATCGCGTGAAGGTGGAGTCTCAAGGTAAAGAATAACGGTCGGCTCATTACCGCTGTTGCGGATCATCTCCAGCGTGTTACGCGATGTGCCGCAGGCTGGGTTGTGATAAATGGTGATGTTGCTCATATCAGTATCTCATTACAAAGTGAAAGAGAGACGTAGCGCCAGCGCGGCCAGCGTTACAAACAGCACAGGCAGAGTCATGACGATCCCGGTGCGGAAATAGTATCCCCAGGTGATGGTCATATTCTTCTGTGAAAGTACGTGTAGCCAGAGCAGCGTTGCCAGGCTACCAATAGGGGTAATTTTCGGCCCCAGATCGCAGCCAATGACGTTGGCATAAATCATTGCTTCTTTGATAACGCCCGACGCGGTACTGCCATCAATCGACAATGCGCCAATCAATACGGTAGGCATGTTATTCATGATAGAAGAGAGGAATGCGGTCAGGAATCCCGTTCCCAGCGTGGCTGCCCACAGGCCTTTATCTGCGAGTAAGTTCAGCACGTCAGACAAATATTCTGTCAGCCCTGCGTTACGCAGCCCATAGACCACCAGATACATTCCCAGCGAGAAGATCACGATCTGCCATGGTGCCCCACGCAACACTTTACCGGTGTTAATGCCGTGACCTTTTTTTGCCACAGCAAACAGGATTGCTGCCCCTACTGCTGCAATGGCACTGACCGGAATACCCAGTGGTTCGAGTACAAAAAAGCCCACTAATAAAAGAATTAATACAATCCAACCTGTTCTGAATGTTGCCAGATCTTTGATGGCTTTTGCGGGCTCTTTCAGTCGTGCAATATCATAAGTGGGCGGGATATCTTTGCGGAAAAATAGATGCAGCATCACCAGAGTGGCGACGATGGCGGCGATATCCACCGGCACCATTACCGAGGCATATTCCGTGAATCCCAGTTTGAAGAAATCAGCCGAAACGATATTGACCAGGTTCGATACGATAAGCGGCAAGCTGGCGGTATCGGCAATAAACCCTGCGGCCATCACGAAAGCAAGTGTGGTGCTTTTACTGAAGCCAAGCGCCAGGAGCATAGCGATAACAATCGGCGTCAGAATAAGTGCCGCGCCATCGTTGGCAAACAGTGCCGCGACTGCCGCGCCGAGCAGAACGATATACGTAAACAGAAGGCGGCCACGACCGTTCCCCCAGCGAGAAACGTGCAGCGCTGCCCATTCGAAAAAGCCTGACTCATCAAGCAACAGACTGATGATAATAACGGCGATAAATGTTGCCGTCGCGTTCCAGACGATATTCCACACCACCGGAATATCAGCAATGTGAATCACACCCGATGCCAGAGCCAGTACGGCCCCCAGCGTGGCGCTCCAGCCAATCCCTAATCCCTTTGGCTGCCAGATAACCAATATGATGGTCAGGATAAAAATGGCTCCTGCCAGTAACATATAACCTCCTGAAAGGGCAGCAATGCTGCCCCGAATGATGGTAATAACTAACCCGCGAGTTGTTTGAGTTTATCGATGCCGGTTGGTTCTGACGCCAGTACGGGTACAAGTGCTACACGGCTGGCATGTAGATTTTTAACGCTCTCGATCTGCGGACGTTCCTGCTGCGCTCGCAAGCGGAGCAGCGGTGAACGGGTATCCGCGATGGAAAGGCTGTTATTGATAATCCAGCCCCAGGGGTGAATTCCTGCACGTTCAAGGTCGGCCTGTAAATTTGCCGCCTCAAGTACCGGCGTGGTTTCCGGTAGCGTGACCAGTAACACTTTGGTTCGCTCCGGGTCCTGCAGTTGCATCATCGGTGTGGTGAAATGGCCTTTTTCCCCCATTTTTCTGGCAATCTCGCGGTGATATGCCCCGGTGGCATCAAGCAGCAAGAGCGTGTGTCCGGTCGGTGCCGTATCCATCACCACGAAGCGCTTACCCGCCTCGCGAATCACCCGTGAAAAGGCCTGGAATACCGCAATTTCCTCGGTGCAGGGTGAGCGTAAGTCCTCTTCCAGCAGGCGTTTTCCCGCATCGTCCAGTTCTTTTCCCTTCGTCTCAAGAACATGCTGACGATAGCGTTCAGTTTCCTCGAGAGGATCGATCCTGCTGACCTGCAGATTGTTGAGGCTGCCGTTGAGGGTTGTGCTGAGATGCGCTGCAGGATCAGATGTTGTCAGATGGACATCAAATCCCATTTCGGCCAGTCTGACAGCAATGGCAGCCGCCATCGTGGTTTTCCCTACACCACCTTTACCCATCAGCATGATCAGGCCATGCTCATTACGGGCAATATCATCGACCAACGCAGAAAGTGACGGAATGTCAGGGCGCTGTTGAATGTATTCTTCAGAGAATGACGCCTCTATAGGCTGAGTGGAGAGAAGTCCGCTGAGTGCAGACACGCCGACCATATTGACCGGCTGGAGGAATAACGTGTCAGTTGGCAGACCGGAAAGATCAGAGGGAAGATTGGACAGCGCCTCCTGTTCACGGTCCCATATTGCCGCAGCCAGTGTATCGTTTGCTGCTTCAGTTTTGGGCAGAACGCCGTTGATGACCAGGTACTGATTTTTAAGACCGATGGCGGCAAGCTCCAGATGAGTCCGGGCAACTTCCTGCAACGTGGATTTTTGCAGACGAGCAACCAGAACCAGTCGGGTACGTGCTGGATCAGATAATGCTTCAACAGCCTGGGCATACTGTTCACGCTGTTTTTCCAGACCGGCCATCGGGCCGAGGCAGGACGCACCCTCGGGATTGCTATCAATAAAGCTACTCCAGGCACCTGGCAACTGGAGAAGGCGAATGGTATGACCCGTCGGTGCGGTATCAAAAATGATATGGTCAAACCGGGTCAGTAGAGAAGCATCTGTCAGTAATCCGGTAAATTCATCAAAAGCCGCAATCTCTGTTGTGCATGCCCCCGACAGTTGTTCGTTGATGCTGGAAACGACGTCATCAGGCAGGATGCCTTTAATGGGGTCAACGATTCTGGCCCGGTACTGTTGTGCAGCGGCCTGAGGATCAATCTCAAGTGCCGATAATCCTGGAACAGAAGCTACTGGCTGAATGGTATTGCCAATCGTCTGTCCAAACACCTGACCTACGTTTGAGGCCGGATCGGTACTGACCAGCAGCACCCGTTTCCCCTGTTCTGCCAGACGGATCGCCGTGGCGCATGAAATAGAGGTTTTACCAACGCCTCCTTTACCAGTAAAAAACAGATAAGGGGGGATATTCTGTAAGAAGTTCATATGTCCTCCTGACATACTTAACAACAAGAAGTATTACCACCACAGCAGATTGTTGGCGCTAATCCCACTTTCTCCAGTGGAATGCCAAACCAGCGAGCCAGCTCAGCGCGTTTCGGATAACGCCCAGCCATCACTGTTTCGCCATCCAGTAACAACAATGGCAAACCTTCTGCCCCGGAAGCCTCTATAAACGCTTTGACCTTCTCGTTCTGTACAAAGCTCATCGGTTGTTGTGCGAGATTGAAACGCTCAATTTGTACACCACGTTGTTTGAGCCATTGTACATCCGCAGAAAAATCGACCAGAGCCTGATCAACATCTGTACCGCAGACTCCGGTGCTGCAACACATCGCTGGGTCAAATACCGTTAACGTTTTCATTTCAATACCTCACATTTGAAAAAACATATATGTTCAGGCAAATTTTTTAGATGCAGACAGCCTTCCCGCTACCAGAGCAGTTGGCTGAAGCCAGCTTACGGGCGATGGCCTGAACGTCGTCCTGTTGGCTTAACCAGGCCTGCTCAATAATCTGAGCAGCCCAGGAAGGAATATGCGGGGATAAGCGGTAATGAACCCATTTCCCCTGCTTGCGATCCAGCAATAATCCACTTTCCCGAAGCATCGCCAGATGGCGGGAGATCTTGGGCTGAGATTGTTCCAGCGCAGTGCAGAGATCGCACACGCACAACTCTCCCATCTCTCTAAGCAATAACACGATACCCAACCGGGTTTCATCTGAGAGATTTTTGAAAAGTTGTAGAGAAGTTAGTTCAACCATTTTAATCTCCTGAATTCTCTCCGTAGTTTCCTGCAATAGTTGAGTGCCGTCAACTATCATATTCGAAAATTCAAATATGATAGTTACGTGAATTTCATTTCGTGTTTACAATTTGTTTATTCTTCAATTCGTTAACCCTGCCGCTTTTCGACGCCTGTATTCATCCATCAGTAGTTGCGCTGGCGTTGGTCCCGCCGGATGGTGCGGCGCCGCCAGTTGACGTCGAATTGGTGGCACACTTAGTCCGTTACCAACATGCTTCGACCACTTCGTAAGTAACTTTTCCGCCAGTCGTTTCAGTTCCCCCTCTGTCATTTGTCGTTCAACGCCCGTTCTGCGCATTTCGATGCAGATGTGATACAGCACGGGCTGAGGCCATGGATATTTATCGCTTCCTGAATACCGATATGACTCATTGCGCCAGCGCCGGTATTCCGTCATAACCTGCTCCGATGTCAGTCCGAATGGATTCGCCCCACTCTCTGAAACCAGAGAAACAAACTCAGCCAAGTCAGGCGGCCATGTATTTCCCATCGCGCAGCGCTCCATGCACTGCTGACAGACCAGCCGAATTTGAGGTTCAGTCATCGAACCTATCTGGGCTATCCAGATAGGCGAAGGCTCCGCCCCGTTTTTCTGGGTCCATCGGTTCGAATACACCTCCCCCATGACCTGCCACAGTCGCCAGGCTGTTTCCGTCGCCATCAAGTCCATTCCTGCGGCGCCACTCTGCGTGTGCTGACTGAATTTGCTGAACTGCCCGGGATGCTGTTGGTTCGGATCCTGCTCCCACATGACTGTTACCTCCGGTTTCTGGTTTTACCTGCGTTCTAACCCGGGCTACATGTCGGGCAAATTTTTGTTCCCACTGGATTTGTGTAAAAACTTTCCCTTCCGACTCCCAATACGCGGTGAATTCTGCGAGTTCAGTCAGAAGGTAATCTGGTTCAGGCAGGGAGATACCCCACGATGCAGCGCGCTGTCGGAAGTCTCTGGAGGGAAGCCAGCTATCTGTCATGCTGAATTTCCCGATCGGTTCATCAACACCGTCCAGGTATCGGGGCATGGCCGGGGATGGCAGTACATCCCCATTCGGATTTTTCATCGCGCCCGCGTTAAGAGAGGGGTTTAAGATCTGTTTACTGCTTACTGCTTTCTGGATACCTGATGGCAAAGGTTTAGCCAAAGACTTAGCCTTATCCTTAGGCAAGGCGAAAGCCTTATCAAAAGCCGTCCCCATAGCGTCAGAAACCCCGTAGCAGGCGGCTTTGAGAGCTTCATATGCTTTATCTTTCAGTGAACATTCAGGCAGTAATTCAAACGATCTTGCCCATGATTTGATCACGTTCACTGATGCTGGCGGGTTATGTTTCACCGCGTTAGGCAACCAAAAAACTCTGGCTTTAAGGTCGGCTTCCACCATACCTAACGCTATGGCTTCGCCTAAGGCTAAGTCGAAGGCTTCGACATCCCAGTTTAATTCTTCGGCCATAGCCGCCCTTCCCGCCTTATACAGCCCGGGAATAATCCCTGTGAATGGACCCGTAAGCAGGTAAATAAACAGACTCTGCCCACTTGGCGGGAGTGGTGATAAGGCTCGAAACTTAGGATCATCCCACATGGTGATCTTCACCTTACGGTAAGGCTCGTTACTAGCCTTACTCTTAGGCATGGCCTTAGCCAAAGGATTAGGCATACTTCACCCCGCGAGTTGCAGTAATAATGGTCATTGGTCAAAACTCGATTAAAACAATTGCGGCGCTACGGCGCTTATGCTCGCCAGTAGTGGTCCCGCCGCATCAGCAGGTAACATGTTGAATAATGCGATTGCCGCCTCACGAATTTCCTTCTCGAGCTTTTGTAATGGCGCGCCAATTAATTTCGCATGGTGTGCCTCACTGCATTCTTTGATAGCGTTCGCCACCAGCTCTGCTTCTGTGCTCGCATTACTTAATCCGTGCTTTCTGGCAATCTGAACTGGCATAGCAGCAATAATTGAACCTGACAGTTGCATAACGTAAGCCGTGTACTTTTCCGAACCGCCCTCGTTTTTCAGATATCGGAATAAATTCTGTTTATTAACAGCAATTCCACGGCCATCTACTTTGGCCCACTCTTCAGCCACCAGCTGAGCGATCCGTTCCTGTGCCTGTCCTGGTAATGTCGATTCCCATTCACGAACGGCGACCCAGATTTTTTTGCACTTCATCCAATCCCGGCGACAAACAGAAAACTGATTTTTTGTTTTCTGAGTTCTCACCATCGTCGGGGTATGGTTTTTAAAAGAGATGGTTTGCATGGTCACTCCTTAGGTAATCCATCCGTTGGATTTGGGTATAAGTCGGGTCTAAGTTCGTGGGGGGTAACCCCTGTAGCGCTAAAGACTTGAAGTACCCGTGACGAAGGAACAGTACCTTTTGCTTTCCACTGACTTACTGCCATTCCGCTTACACCAATCGTGCAAGCTAATTTATTGGCCGAGCCAGCTAGTCGAATTGCGTTATCAATGGCTGTCATAACTATCTCCTTTTTAAATTGGGAGTAATAAACCATAGGTTTACATCAATTGCAAACTTTAAATTTATTGTGA
The DNA here is from genome assembly GCF_001037515.1 of Citrobacter sp. MGH110. Lineage (NCBI taxonomy): Bacteria > Pseudomonadati > Pseudomonadota > Gammaproteobacteria > Enterobacterales > Enterobacteriaceae > Citrobacter > Citrobacter sp. MGH110. The sequence goes on from NZ_KQ089830.1 coordinate 1,735,393, forward strand.
CTATAAACCAAACATTTACAATGGGTGTATGAAAAACACTGACGATCTCAATAACCAACTGGTAGCCCGCTTAGAAGAAATTACTCAAAGAGGGATCAGCAAAGCTGATATGGCTCGCATTGCAGGAGTTACGCCTCAAGCTGTGAATGGGTGGTTTAAGAAGGGAGTTATCAGTAAGAAGTCCGCCATAGCAATTGCGGAAGCCGCCAACGTGTCCGTTACTTGGTTGTTAGGTGAGAAAGTATCAGAAGATTCAGGTCTCAAGCCTAACGAGAGCAAAATGCTTAACTTGTTTAGGCAGCTACCAGAGGCAGAGCAAGAGCGAATGATCGATACCTTTGCACTGCGGTTAAAGGAAATTGATGATTACGTGGAGAAATATCTTCGTGGTCGTTTTAAGGCTAACGATGTGAACTAAGAGTTTATTCCCATCCATTGAAACCGGCGTTTGCCGGTTTTTTTTCGCCCTTTTGTCAGAACCTCCCTCCCCTTAGTTTTTCACGACTGATAAAGCAAATGTTTGCCTCTACATCAATTGATGATTGACACAAACATTAAACCAATGATTTAATCATTCTATCGAAAACGTCATCGAGGCAGGACGCCCACGAAGTAGCTGCCGGCGGCATACGAATCACCGGATGAGATGACAGGCATTAACACGCAGCAGGTTCAACGTTCCGCCAGCCTGGCGACAAGGGCAACACAAGAGGATAAATCCATGATCGATTTCGCACGTAAACCAGTGCGGTGTCAGGCCGTACATCTAAATCGCATTGAAGTAATCATTCGACTGATTTGCTACACGCTTGCCCAGAAGGGCGACCCGTCTGCCGACCAACAGACTGCTGTTCGTTCATAACGAGTTTGACCAATGGCTGTTGCCAGCCTCATGCCCGGTGCACAGGGCATTGTGATGGTAATACCACCATCGTAACCAAACAGGAGACGAAGACCTGTTCTGGTTAAATTGGAAAAGTGTTCTTTGCCCGTCCCGTGGCGGGCTTTTTTCCGGAGGTTTTTATGTCAGCTAACGATCTGGCATTGCGCTTCAGCAGCGCACCAGCCGAGGCATTAATCGGGGTTTTGCCTGTTCTGGAAGTAAAAGAAGCATTACGTGAAGAAGTTGAAAGTGATGTGGTGGATGAAATCTGGACTGAGCACAACTTTGAAATGGAAGCGATGGGTGAACAAGTTGATGAAACAGCCAGGCTCGCTCGTAAGTTTGAATGTGCGGCTGAAGCTCTTGGAACGGCGATCAAACTTGCTCTGACTCTCCCACATAATGAGGCAATGCAGGTTCTGAATGACGCCTTAAACGATAACCCGGGATACGGTCGCGAACCGGCAAAGGATGCATGATGGAGTTTGGAATGAAACGCGTGGTGGCTTCTGTTCAGGTCGTTGCCATCCTCAACAGGATTTACAACGGCAGTCCGGTTTCCATCGCATCTATCAGTAAAGAATCAAAGCTGTCTGTGTCTTACCTCGAGCAGATTTTCTCGAAGCTGCGCAGCAGTGAAATCGTCACCAGCCAGCGTGGCGCTGGTGGCGGGTACCACCTTAGCAAAGCAAACCCCAGCGTGGCTGACGTCGTTCGCGCCGTTACTCACACGCCTGATTCATTTGACCCCGTGCTGAATGCTCTGGAGTGGGTCCCCGTCGCACAGCTGGCGCAGGGAAAATCCCCTACCCCATAAAGCACAAAACCCGCGCAAGGCGGGTTAAGTACCCGGTCAGCCGACCAAAGCTTTCCGGAACGAGTTTTGACCAATAACCACTACCTTAGGCGGCGATCATCAGCTGCCGGGTATCTTACAATCCTATGGAGCCCGAACGCAATGTTAACGTATGCGTATCTTATTAAAGCCAAAGCAAAAGCAACTGAGGCAAAAAACCTGTTTTGCTGGTTCTCTGCGAAATCAGATTCCCGTGCAGAACGCGAAATCCTCAATATTCTCGAAGACAACGGTATTGCCGTCGGTCGTGGCGCCGACTATCAATTACCTGTCCGCACCAACTGGTTTGTTGTTAACGATCTTCCTGAGGAAAGCACACTTGATGACACATGGTGCGATCGCTACGAACTGGCAGAAGACCAACAAACGTGGCAACTGAAACAGAAGCCTGATAATGAAAATCAGGAGACTTCCTGCCAGCAAAAACCTGAAACCACCAGTGCCAATGTACCCACCAGCGATGCACCCGCGTTGCTCCGCCCCATATCTCGCCTGCGCCTGTCTCAGCGACTGATTGCGCACCTGGTCAATGACACTGAAGAGAAGGAAATCAGCGAAGCGCAGCACATCCAGATCGGACAAATGGTACTGGACGAAAATGATCTCTATGTACAAAACCTGTTACTGGCCGTTGCGAATGTGCCGGCGGTGAAAGAGCTTTCTGCTCATGTTGAGTGGAAGCTGGCAAATGCAATAAAAGAAGTTTTTGACCGTGAGCAGGTCTATACCGTTGCTTCATTTGAGCAATTTATTACCGAATGGATTGAAGAACCAGAAAAGCGGGATCTTATCGTTCAGGAGTGGGTTAATAATAAGAAAGCACGAGTTGCGGGTGATGAACATGACACTCCACCTGTAACGCCAGAGCTTATTACCGTTGCGACTCTGCCGCTACGCCAGCGCCTCTTAGCTCAGTTTATTTCTGAAGAATATGCTTACCATATTGATACTGAGCAGAAGAAAACTATTCAGGAACTCGAACTGGATGTGGATAACAGCTATGTGCAGAACCTGCTGCTTGCCGCCGAGAATGTAGAACCATTCAGGAAAGCGCCAGAGATCGATATCTGGAAGATTGTCAGCGCGCTGAAAACCGTTTTTCCAGTTGATGGAAAACGAGTTGAACTGGTCACCGTCATTCAGTTCTTTAAGGCCTGGTTCAACACTGAACACATTGACCGTGGGCTGCTGGTTAAAGAGTGGTGTAAGGGCAATCGTGTGTCGCAGATTCAGCGCACTGACTCCGGAACCAACGCTGGTGGAGGCAATAAGACCGATCGCAACCCGCAGCTTGTCCACACGCTGGATACTCTGGACATTGATATTGCGCTGGCCACACTTCCAATGGATTTCAACATCTACGATATTCCTGGTGGCGTTTTCCGTCGTGCAAAAGAGATCATTTCTAAAAACGAAAGTCCGTTCAAAGAGTGGTCCGCCGCCCTGCGCAAACGCGCTGGCATCCTGGATTATTCCCGCGCAGCTATTTTCGCGCTTATTCGTAGTGCAGAAGAAAACACTCACCATTTCCCGGAACTGCTGAGCCGTTACATCAACAAAAACCTGACTGAAACCGACCACCAGCACCCAACTGAAGAAACCCTGGCGGCAGCCGGTCACGTACCAGAAAAAAGCTGGGAAAACGAGATTAAAGAGAAGTCCACAGCTGAACAGAAGGCAATAGCCGAGCAACCAGAAATCGCCAACATGGGCAACGGTGTTTTCTCCATTGATGGCCTGATGGGTAACCAGCCGGCGCCAGCGCTTTCTGTCGTAGACCAGGTACGCCAGCGCGCCGTCGAAGAAAAATTACATCAAGCCAATACCGAGGAAACCACCAACGATGTGCAGATGGAAAAAACTGACAACAGCGAAATCAAAGCCAATCCTGATGTGCCTCAGGGCGAAGCAGCAGCTTTGCCAGTTGAAAGCACTGATGCAACTGGTGAGCCTCAAGCGTCCCTGAATAATGAACCCGTTCACCATATAGATACGGATCACCTGAACGCTTTTTATACTCACCTGATGGTTGATTTGGAAACTATGGGCAGCGGTCCTGATGCACCAATAGTCTCTATCGGCACCGTATATTTTGATCCTTCAACTGGTAACACTGGTGCCGAATTTTACCAGGTTGTCAGTCTTGAATCATCGATGTCGTTTGGCATGAAACCGGATGCGTCAACAATTCAGTGGTGGTTGAAACAATCATCTGAAGCCCGCTCTGCAATTCTGGTTGATGAGGCCATGGGGCTGCGTGAAACCCTTGAACTACTGGCTGACTTCATTGCTGAAAATGCTGCTAACGGTAGTCACACTGTTCAGCTGTGGGGTAATGGATGCTCGTTTGATAACGTCATTCTCCGCCGCGCATATGCATTAACAGAGACTCCCTTCGCTGTTCCGTTCTGGAATGACAGGGACGTAAGGACCATGGTTGAACTGGGTAAATCTGTCGGTATCAACCCGCGCTTCGACATCCCATTTGAAGGCGGCATGCACAATGCGCTTTCTGACGCCCGGCATCAGGTCAAATACGTATCTGCAATCTGGCAGCGCCTGACAAAAAACTGATTTTAGGTTTTCACTTACAGCCAGCTACAGCATGTACTGTTGTAGCTGGCGGCATCGGAGTTATGTATGTCGCAACTCATTTTCAGCGAAGAGTGGATGGTTGAAGCGCGACTAACAGAAAAGACCGGCTTGTCGGAAAGACAAATTAAAAGTTATCGGTTGAATTTGTGGATCGAAGGCGTGCATTTCAAACATCTGACAGCTCTCGGGGAAACTGACAATTCTAAAGGTCTGCTTTGGTACAACTATCCAAAGATTAACCAATTAGTACAGGAAGCATGATGGACTTTCCAACCGGCGTTGAGCTGCATAATGGAAAAATACGGATCACATTTACCTATCGCGGCAAACGTTGCCGCGAAGTCCTTCGCGGATGGACGGTGAACAGCAGCAACATCAAAAAAGCTGGAAATCTTCGCGCGCTCATAACAAGCGAAATACAGCTCGGTAAGTTCGACTATGCGGAACGTTTCCCGGAATCCAAAGCGCTTAAGAAGTTCATCACAACCAAAAAAATCACCACGTTTAAAGAACTGAGTGATTTTTTTACAGACACCAAAGCCTTAGAGGTATCTGGCGCAACACTGCTATCGCTTACTTCGGTCGTAAATACGTTACTGCGTGTAATCGGAGAAAATACCCGTCTGGTAGATATTGAGCATGCCGATATTTTGCATTACCGAAAGGAGTTATTGACCGGGACAATTATTAACCCGGCAATGCCGAATCTGACCAGGCAGGGCCGCGCGCCCTCAACAGTCAATAAACAGATGGCAGTTTTATCAGAAATGCTTAAGCTCGCAAACCGAAGCCAGTTTATATTGCATGCTCCTTATGAAGGAGTGTCGCGACTCAAGTTATCTAAAAATGATCCCGACCCACTTTTACTTCATGAGTACCAGGCTCTGATAGCCGCCCTTCCCCGTAGCCAGGCATTAATCATTATTGTTGCCGTACATACGGGGATGAGGCCGGGCGAGATATGCGCCCTGGCATGGGAAGACATTGATTTGGTAAAAGGTGAAATCCACGTATCCAGAAGTTTGACGAATAAGCGAGTATTTGTCCCCCCTAAGACAGATGCCGGAATAAGGACGATAACGTTGCTTAAACCTGCGCTGGATGCACTAAAGGAACAATACGAAATCACCGGCGCTAATCCGAAGCAAGAAATTCGATTTCACCATCGGGAGATCGGAAAAACTGAGCAGCAATCTCTTCGCTTCGTTTTTTCACCGACAGCATATTCGTCCAGGAAAGGCAGTTACTTCTCCAAGAACTCGATTGCCTATGGCTGGAAGCGAGGCACTAAACTTGCCAATATCCGCGAAAGGAATCCTTATCAGTCACGGCATACCTACGCATGCTGGACGTTGATGGCCGGAGCGAACCCGTCATTCATAGCGAGTCAGATGGGACATGAAGATGCGCGCATGGTGTACGAGGTTTACTCCAAGTGGATTGGCGATATGAACCAGGATCAGGTCAACATGCTGAACAATCAGATGCCAACGGCATTGCCCCCAGGACGCCCCCACGGGCAAGGGAGCATGAGAAAAGTTATTTAATTTCATAGCGCTGCTTTCAATCCACATAATCAGCGTTAAACTATTCATACCATTATTTTAGGGAGAAACGATGATGCGCGTACTGGTTGTCGAGGATAATGCTTTATTACGCCACCACCTCAAGGTTCAGTTACAGGATTTAGGGCATCAGGTGGATGATGCAGAAGATGCGAAGGAAGCGGACTATTATCTGAATGAACATCTGCCGGATATCGCGATCGTTGATTTAGGACTCCCCGATGAAGATGGTTTGTCGCTGATCCGCCGCTGGCGCAGTAATGAGGTTTCGCTGCCAATTCTGGTATTAACCGCGCGTGAAGGCTGGCAGGATAAAGTGGAAGTCCTCAGCGCCGGTGCTGACGATTACGTCACCAAACCGTTTCACATCGAAGAAGTGGCTGCGCGCATGCAGGCACTGATGCGCCGCAACAGCGGTCTGGCATCGCAAATTATCTCCCTTCCGCCTTTTCAGGTGGACCTCTCTCGACGCGAGTTATCCGTCAATGATGAAGTTATCAAGCTCACTGCATTTGAATACACCATTATGGAAACCCTCATCCGTAATAATGGCAAAGTGGTCAGTAAAGATTCGCTCATGCTGCAGCTTTACCCGGATGCCGAGCTGCGCGAAAGTCACACCATTGATGTTCTAATGGGGCGTCTGCGTAAGAAAATTCAGGCGCAGTATCCGGACGACGTCATCACCACCGTGCGTGGTCAGGGATATCTTTTTGAACTGCGCTAATGAATAAACTATTGCGTCATTTTTTCCCGCTATCGCTACGGTTGCGCTTTTTACTGGCAACCGCAGGCGTTGTATTAGTGCTCTCGCTGGCCTACGGCATGGTTGCTCTGGTGGGCTACAGCGTCAGCTTTGATAAGACAACGTTTCGCCTGCTACGGGGTGAAAGTAATCTGTTTTATACCCTGGCAAAGTGGGAAAACGGCAAGATAAACGTCGAGTTGCCTGAAAATCTCGATATGCAAAGCCCAACAATGTCGCTGATCTATAACGAAAGCGGTGAGTTGTTGTGGGCGCAGCGCAATGTTCCCTGGCTGACGAAAAGTATCCAACCGGACTGGCTAAAAACGAACGGTTTTCATGAAATTGAAGCCAATGTAGACGCCACCAGCATTTTACTGGGCGAAGATCACTCCGCTCAGCAACAGTTAAAAGAGGTCAGAGAAGATGATGACGACGCCGAAATGACCCACTCGGTGGCGGTGAACGTCTACCCCGCCACTGCCAGAATGCCGCAACTGACCATTGTGGTTGTCGACACTATTCCTATAGAGCTGAAGCGCTCTTATATGGTCTGGAGTTGGTTTATTTATGTGCTGGTCGCCAATCTGTTGCTGGTCATTCCGCTGTTATGGGTGGCCGCCTGGTGGAGCCTGCGGCCGATTGAATCGCTGGCCCGCGAAGTCCGTGAGCTTGAGGAACATCATCGTGAGATGCTAAACCCCGCTACCACACGCGAATTGACCAGCCTGGTTCGTAATCTCAATCGACTTTTAAAAAGTGAACGTGAGCGCTACGATAAATACCGCACCACATTAACCGATCTCACTCATAGCCTGAAAACGCCACTGGCGGTACTGCAAAGTACGCTGCGCTCAATGCGTAATGAAAAAATGAACGTCAGCGACGCAGAGCCTATCATGCTGGAACAAATCAGCCGTATTTCCCAACAGATAGGCTATTACCTGCATCGCGCCAGTATGCGTGGCAGCAGTGCCCTACTCAGCCGCGAGCTGCACCCGGTCGCGCCGTTGCTGGATAAGCTCACCTCGGCGCTGAATAAAGTGTATCAGCGTAAAGGGGTCAACATTAATCTCGATATCTCACCTGAGATCAGCTTTGTGGGCGAACAGAATGACTTTGTCGAGGTGTTGGGCAACGTCTTGGATAACGCCTGTAAATATTGTCTGGAGTTTGTCGAGATTTCGGCGCAACTGTCTGAGGATCAGCTGCATATTCTGGTCGAAGACGATGGTCCTGGTATTCCGCAAAGCAAACGGGAAGTGGTGTTTGACCGCGGACAGCGCGTAGATACGCTACGTCCAGGACAAGGCGTCGGTCTGGCGGTGGCGCGAGAAATCACCGAACAGTATGACGGGCAGATTATTGCTGGTGATAGCCTGCTGGGTGGCGCGCGCATGGAAGTTATTTTTGGTCGCCAGCAGCCGGGCCAGAAAGACGAGTAATCGTCGCATGTAATAAATATGTACTGACTTCACGCTTGAGGTTAAGTATCCGTTATAATCGGTTGCAGATACCAGCCTGCGGGATGCTCACTATGGAATACCAACTCACACTTAATTGGCCCGATTTTCTTGAACGCCACTGGCAGAAACGCCCGGTGGTCTTAAAACGCGGGTTTAATAACTTTATTGATCCTCTTTCTCCTGACGAACTGGCTGGACTGGCAATGGAAAGCGAAGTCGACAGCCGACTCGTCAGCCATCAGGATGGTAAATGGCAGGTTAGCCACGGTCCCTTCGAAAGCTACGACCATCTTGGCGAGAACAACTGGTCTTTGCTGGTGCAGGCGGTCAACCACTGGCACGAACCTACCGCCGCGCTGATGCGCCCGTTCCGTGAATTACCGGACTGGCGTATCGACGATCTGATGATTTCTTTCTCTGTACCCGGTGGAGGCGTTGGCCCGCACCTGGATCAGTACGATGTATTTATCATTCAGGGAATCGGTCGTCGTCGCTGGCGCGTAGGCGAAAAGCTGCAGTTGAAGCAGCACTGCCCTCACCCGGATCTCCTTCAGGTCGACCCGTTTGAAGCTATCATCGATGAAGAGCTGGAACCCGGCGATATCCTGTACATTCCACCGGGATTCCCGCACGAAGGCTATGCGTTAGAAAACGCGATGAACTATTCGGTCGGTTTCCGTGCGCCAAACACTCGCGAGCTGATCAGCGGGTTCGCCGATTACGTTTTACAACGCGAACTGGGCAGCACCTATTACAGCGATCCTGATCTGCCACCGCGCGATCATCCTGCCGACGTTCTACCGCAGGAGATGGACAAACTGCGCGAAATGATGCTGGGCCTGATTAATCAGCCAGAACATTTCCAGCAATGGTTTGGCGAATTTATCTCTCAGTCTCGTCATGAGCTGGATATCGCCCCGCCGGAGCCACCGTATCAGCCAGACGAAATTTATGATGCCCTGAAACAAGGTGATGTGTTAGTGCGTCTGGGCGGGTTGCGCGTATTGCGCATTGGCGATGACGTCTACGCTAACGGTGAGAAAATTGATTCGCCGCATCGTCCTGCGCTGGAAGCGCTGGCCAGTCATATTGTGCTGACGGCTGAGAACTTTGAGGATGCGCTGGAAGATCCTTCTTTCCTTGCCATGCTTGCCGCGCTGGTCAACAGCGGGTACTGGTTCTTCGAAGGGTAATGCGGACTGTGCCTGATGCGACGCCATGCGTCTTATCAGGCCTACTGGAGTGAAATATTGTAGGCCGGATAAGCAAAGCGCCATCCGGCAACTACACATATTTTATTTTTGTTTCGCGGCCAATTCAGCAATACGCACAATCACCTGCACCGCTTTTTCCATTCCTTCCAGGGTTACAAACTCATGCTTACCATGATAGTTGTAGCCGCCGGTGAACAGATTCGGACATGGTAATCCCATAAATGACAGCTGTGCGCCGTCAGTGCCGCCACGGATCGGTTTCAGTACCGGCTCAATATCGCAATCGCGCATCGCCTGCTGGGCGATATCCAGCACGTGCGGATGCTCAATCACTTTTTCGCGCATATTGTAGTAACTGTCTTCAATCACCAGTTCGATATAGCAGTCCGGGTGTAACCCTTTGCCGACCTTCTTGGCGATATCCATGATCTTGCGTTTACGCGCTTCAAACTGCTTACGGTCAAAATCACGAATAATGTAGTGCATATCCGCCCGATCGACCGTCCCTTTCATGCTCGCCAGATGATAAAAGCCTTCGTAGCCTTCCGTCTTCTCCGGGCTTTCATCTGCCGGGACCTCAGCGTGAATACGCGCCGCCAGCGACAGCGCATTCACCATCACCCCTTTTGCGGTGCCGGGATGCACATTGTTGCCAACAATTTTGATATTGACCGACGCGGCGTTGAAGTTTTCAAACTCCAGCTCACCTACGCCACCACCGTCAACGGTATAGGCCCACTGCGCATCGAATGCCGCAACATCAAAATGCTTCGCCCCTTTACCCACTTCTTCGTCCGGCGTAAAGGCTACGCGGATATCACCGTGCGGAATATCTTTTTGGATAAGCACAGCCAGCGCGGTCATGATTTCCGCCACGCCTGCTTTATCATCCGCGCCCAGCAACGTTTTACCGTCTGTGGTGATCAGCGTCTGACCCAGAAGTTGATGCAGCACCGGGAACATCACCGGCGATAAAACTTCATCACCAATGCCTAACGCAATATCGCCACCGCGATAGTTTTCAACGATTTGCGGATTGACATTTTTACCGCTGAAATCCGGTGAGGTATCCACATGGGAAATAAAGCCGATCGCAGGAATATTACCAGCAACGTTCGCGGGTAACGTTGCCATCAGCGTACCTTTTTCGCTCAGTGAAATATTAACCAGCCCCATCTCTTCGAGCTGTTGTTTGAGCAGTTGTAATAATTTCCACTGTCCTTCGGTGCTGGGAACCTGCCGCACGCCCGATTTTGATTGGGTGTCCAGCGACACGTAGTGTAAAAAACGCTCAAGTAGTTTATCCATGCAGTCACCCTCACTTTTTGTGACAACATTATCAATAAGCAACAAAAGACAAATATTGCGTCAGGTCACTTTTATCCCCGCAAGTGAGAATATTTCGCCCTGACATCCCCTCTGACTATAGGGCTAAGTCAGTAATTCGCAACAAGGATTGGCGATTACAATGGTTTGCCGTAGAATAACGGCCCTCATTAAGAGTCATCAAGGTGGTTAACCACAAACCCCGCATCGGTCAGCCATCCGTTGCGTTTACATGGGACAGAGTAAAAAATTGAATAAACAACCGCGTTCGCTTTCTCCATTGGTGCAATTAGCGGGAATTCGCAAAAGTTTCGATGGCAAAGAGGTGATTTCCAGCCTGGATTTGACCATCAATAATGGCGAGTTTCTTACGCTGCTTGGCCCCTCTGGCTGCGGTAAAACAACCGTTCTTCGCCTGATTGCCGGTCTGGAAACGGTTGATTCCGGTCATATTTTGTTGGACAACGAGGACATCACTCACGTTCCAGCGGAAAATCGCTACGTGAATACCGTCTTCCAAAGCTATGCGCTATTCCCCCACATGACTGTGTTTGAGAATGTGGCCTTTGGTTTGCGCATGCAAAAAACGCCCGCAGCCGACATTTCTCCCCGCGTTACCGAAGCCCTGCGCATGGTGCAACTGGAAGAGTTCGCCCAGAGAAAACCGCATCAACTTTCCGGCGGACAGCAGCAGCGCGTAGCGATTGCCCGAGCAGTGGTCAACAAACCCCGCTTACTCTTGTTAGATGAATCCCTCTCTGCGCTGGACTACAAACTGCGTAAGCAGATGCAGAATGAACTGAAAGCACTGCAGCGTAAGCTTGGTATCACTTTTGTCTTTGTCACACACGATCAGGAAGAAGCGCTAACCATGTCCGACCGCATCGTGGTGATGCGCGATGGTAAGATTGAGCAGGACGGTACGCCGCGCGAAATCTACGAAGAGCCAAAGAATCTGTTTGTCGCCGGGTTTATCGGCGAGATCAATATGTTTAACGCCACGGTGATTGAACGTCTGGATGAACAGCGTGTTCGTGCTAACGTTGAAGGCCGCGAGTGCAATATTTATGTCAACTTCGCGGTAGTTCCCGGACAAAAGCTGCACGTCCTGTTACGCCCTGAAGATTTGCGCGTTGATGAAATCAATGATGATAATCATATCGAAGGCCTGATCGGCTACGTGCGCGAACGCAACTACAAAGGCATGACGCTGGAGTCGGTTGTGGAACTGGAAAATGGCAAGATGGTGATGGTCAGCGAATTCTTCAACGAAGACGATCCTGACTTTGACCACTCGCTCGACCAGAAAATGGCAATTAACTGGGTAGAAAGCTGGGAGGTCGTACTGGCTGATGAAGAGCACAAGTAAATTCCAGAGTGTGGTGATCTTCACCATTGTCGGTTGGCTTGTGTTATTTGTCTTTCTGCCCAACCTGATGATCATCGGCACCAGCTTTTTGACCCGTGACGACGCCAATTTCGTCAAAATGGTCTTTACGCTGGAGAACTATACGCGCCTGCTCGATCCGCTCTATTTTGAGGTACTGGTTCACTCCCTCAATATGGCGCTGATTGCCACGCTCGCCTGTCTGGTACTCGGCTACCCGTTTGCCTGGTTTTTGGTGAAACTGCCGGAAAAAGTACGCCCGCTGCTGCTGTTCCTGCTGATTGTTCCGTTCTGGACCAATTCTCTGATTCGCATCTACGGACTCAAAATTTTCCTCAGTACCAAAGGCTATCTCAACGAGTTTCTGTTATGGCTCGGCGTTATCGATACACCCATTCGCATTATGTTTACACCCAGCGCGGTGATTATCGGGCTTGTATACATCCTGCTGCCGTTTATGGTGATGCCGCTCTATTCCAGCATTGAAAAGCTCGATAAACCGCTGCTGGAAGCCGCACGCGATTTAGGCGCCAGTAAGCTTCAGACCTTCACCCGCATCATTATTCCGTTGACGATGCCGGGAATTATCGCCGGATGCCTGCTGGTCATGCTGCCCGCAATGGGGCTGTTTTACGTTTCCGACTTAATGGGCGGCGCGAAAAACCTGCTGATTGGTAACGTAATTAAAGTTCAGTTCCTGAACATCCGCGACTGGCCGTTTGGTGCAGCCACCAGCATTACGCTGACCATCGTGATGGGTCTGATGCTGCTGATCTACTGGCGCGCCTCCCGCTTACTGAACAAGAAGGTGGAACTCGAATGATCGGTCGACTGCTTCGCGGCGGTTTTATGACCGCTATCTACGCGTATCTGTATATTCCAATCATCATTCTGATTGTGAACTCCTTTAACAGTTCGCGCTTTGGCATCAACTGGCAGGGTTTTACTACTAAATGGTACGGCCTGCTGATGAATAACGACAGCCTGTTGCAGGCGGCGCAGCACTCGCTGACGATGGCGGTGCTATCCGCCACCTTTGCCACCTTGATCGGCTCACTCACTGCGGTTGCGCTGTACCGTTACCGTTTTCGCGGTAAACCGTTCGTCAGTGGCATGCTGTTCGTGGTGATGATGTCGCCGGATATTGTGATGGCAATATCTCTGCTGGTGCTGTTTATGCTGATCGGCATTCAACTGGGCTTCTGGTCGCTGCTGTTCTCGCATATCACTTTTTGTCTGCCTTTTGTGGTGGTGACGGTTTACTCTCGCCTGAAAGGTTTTGATGTCCGCATGCTTGAGGCGGCTAAAGATTTGGGTGCCAGCGAAGTAACTATTCTGCGCAAGATAATACTGCCACTGGCTATGCCTGCGGTGGCTGCGGGTTGGTTGCTGAGTTTTACGCTGTCGATGGATGATGTTGTTGTTTCATCTTTCGTCACCGGACCGGGTTATGAAATTTTGCCATTAAAAATCTACTCAATGGTTAAAGTCGGCGTATCGCCAGAGGTGAACGCGCTGGCGACCATTTTGTTGGTTCTGTCGCTGGTTATGGTGATTGCCAGCCAGCTTATTGCACGTGATAAAACCAAGGGCCGCTAAGGCCCTTAATTCAGGGGACGTTAAATGATGAAAAAATGGTCACGCCACCTGCTCGCGGCGGGTGCTCTGGCACTGGGCATGAGCGCCGCTCACGCGAATGACAACAACACGCTCTATTTCTATAACTGGACCGAGTATGTCCCACCGGGTCTGCTGGAACAGTTCACCAAAGAAACCGGCATTAAGGTTATCTATTCGACCTACGAGTCGAATGAAACCATGTACGCCAAGCTCAAAACCTATAAAGACGGCGCATACGATTTGGTGGTTCCGTCCACCTATTACGTCGATAAAATGCGTAAAGAAGGCATGATCCAGAAGATCGACAAGTCGACGTTGACCAACTTCCACAACCTCGATCCGGAAATGCTCAACAAGCCGTTTGACCCAAACAATGACTACTCCATCCCGTATATCTGGGGTGCAACGGCCATTGGCGTCAACAGCGATGCTATCGATCCGAAAACCGTCACCAGTTGGGCCGATCTGTGGAAGCCGGAGTACAAAGGCAGTCTGCTGTTAACGGATGATGCGCGAGAAGTGTTCCAGATGGCGCTGCGCAAGCTGGGATATTCCGGCAATACCACCGATCCTAAAGAGATTGAAGCCGCCTATAACGAGTTGAAGAAGCTGATGCCTAACGTTGCGGCATTTAACTCTGACAACCCGGCCAACCCGTATATGGAAGGCGAAGTTAATCTGGGGATGGTGTGGAACGGCTCCGCGTATGTTGCGCGTCAGGCGGGCACACCGTTGGAAGTGGTATGGCCGAAAGAAGGTGGCATTTTCTGGATGGACAGCCTGTCTATTCCGGCTAACGCGAAAAACAAAGAAGGTGCGCTGAAGCTGATTAACTTCCTGCTGCGCCCGGACGTCGCGAAAGAAGTCGCAGAAACTATCGGTTACCCGACGCCGAACCTGGCAGCACGCAAGCTGTTAAGTCCTGAGGTCGCGAACGACAAAACGCTCTACCCTGACGCGGAAACCATCAACAAAGGGGAATGGCAAAACGATGTCGGTTCCGCCAGCGCTATCTACGAAGAGTATTATCAGAAGCTAAAAGCAGGACGCTAATACTCGTGCAACCCGGCAGGCGTCGCTGCGCCGGGTTGCTACCTGCCAATCCCTACTTTTTACGCCTTTCGGCTGATTCCCGCTCCCCAGTTTCTGGCTATGCTTACAGTATTCCAGGCCGGCATCTGAGGCTTCCAATGACAACACTCTGGCTGCTACTTGAGTTGGCTAATCTGATCGTATTTACGCTGGTGATTCTCCCACGTAAGCAGCCGGTAAACGCTCGTCCTTTGCTGCCTGTCACCGCAACCCGCCTGCTACGGCTCACCTTTTTAATACCGATCCTGGTTTTTGGTTATAGCCTGTTTTTCAGTCATCAGATTGGCCCGGTGGAGTGGGGATGTCTGATTTTGGCGATCGTAGGTAACGCGCTGGTCATCAAAGGAAAATGGGATTTGGGGGAGAGCCACACATGGACAGGCTACTATTTACCTCGTGCAAAAAGGGTTACGCGCGGCATTTTTGCCTGGATTGCGCACCCCATGTATACCGGAATTATTCTGGTGATTATCTCGTGCAGCCTGGTTTACATTACCCGACTACCCATATGGCTGAGCGCACTGGGGCTGATCTGTTGTTTTTACATCGTAGGATTTTTGATTATGGCGGCCCTGCGTGAGGACCGCCAGCTTGTACAGGCTTAAACAGTATTATCCGGATAGCCGTTACAGCCCTTTCAATAACTTCTCAACGAACTCAGGCACTACCCGGCTTGCCGGACCGTAATACTTCTCTTCAAACTCGCTGCCTACCTGGCTCGGTTCGAGATTGAGTTCTACCGTATGTGCCCCATGCAGTCGCGCCTCATGCACAAAACCCGCTGCCGGATAAACATGTCCCGATGTGCCAATCGCAATGAACACATCTGCCATTGCCAGTGCCATATAAATTTCATCCATACCCAGCGGCATTTCACCAAACCACACTACGTGTGGTCGCAGCGGTGCCGGAAACTGGCAGCAATGACATTTATCTTCCGGTGTCACATCGCCCGTCCATTCCAGAATCTGCCCGCTTTGCGAACAGCGAACTTTGAGCAACTCGCCGTGCATATGGATAACGTTCTGGCTGCCCGCACGCTCATGCAGATTATCAATGTTCTGCGTCACCAGTAAAAAACGATCGCCCAGCTCGGCTTCGAGTTTTGCCAGTGCGATATGCGCCGCGTTGGGTTGGATTTCAGGCTGCTGCAACTGATGGCGACGGGCGTTATAAAACGACTGAACCAGTTCCGGGTTTCGACTAAATCCTTCCGGAGTCGCAACGTCCTCTACCCGATGTTCTTCCCAGAGACCATCCGCCGCGCGGAATGTTCGAATTCCTGACTCAGCGGAGATTCCCGCTCCAGTCAGTACCAGCACTCTTGGTTTTTCCATCAATTCAGGCACCACTCTGTCTCTGAAAAAGATTCGTTGACGCAGGCGATCGCGCAAATGGCGTTTATTTTTACGAAAGCGGCTTAACCGATGACCCCGACGCGACAGCATAACAACCTCTTTGTATTAATCGGTAAGATGTAGGAAAGCAGCCCCGCGCATCCCGCCGGCATCACCGTGCCGTGCCTGCTCAATACGCGGTACCCGGGCAACCGGCAGCAGATGACGTGGCAGTCGATC
Source organism: Citrobacter sp. MGH110 (assembly GCF_001037515.1). NCBI lineage: Bacteria > Pseudomonadati > Pseudomonadota > Gammaproteobacteria > Enterobacterales > Enterobacteriaceae > Citrobacter > Citrobacter sp. MGH110. Next base: position 1,751,719 of record NZ_KQ089830.1, read on the forward strand.
CGCCAGTTGCGTCGTAATAGCGGTAAAATTCGACAAGCCTCCGCCAATCACCACCAAATCAGGATCGACGATAGTCAGGATATTCCCAAGACACACTGCCAGCAAATCCAGATAGCGTTCAACGTGGGCACGCGCGTGTTCGTCACCCTGCTCCCACAGCGCGATGATTTCGCGGGCATCCAGCGGTTGATGGTAGTAATGCTGATACAACCACGCAAATCCACCGCCGGAAAGATAGCTTTCGATGCATCCCAGTTGACCGCATCCGCAGCGGCGCAGCGGGAAATCAAAGCCCATCAGCGTCAGCGCATCGACCGGCAAACGAATATGACCAAACTCACCGGTGATATAGCTGCGTCCGGTGATGGATTTCCCGTTAAGCACCAGGCCGCCGCCGACGCCCGTACCGAGGATCAACCCCATCACCAGCGGATATTGGGTGAACTCGTCATCCCAGGCTTCGGAGAGAGCAAAACAGTTCGCATCGTTATCCAGACGCACATCGCGGTCAAGGCGAGCGCTGAGATCGGCGCGGAGCGGTTTGCCACTGGCGGCAGGAACATTGGCCGCGTACAGCGTGCCGTCTTCGGTTTCCGGCATGCCCGGAATGCCGATGCCTACCGAACCTTTGATGCCGAACCGCTGATCCGCTTCCGTCACCAGATTGCAGACCGCATCAAGGAAAGCGTCGTAGCTGTCGCGAGGCGTAGGAACGCGAGTTTCCCATTGCAGACGACGTTGCTTATCAAACACGCCCAGCGCAATTTTGGTCCCGCCGATGTCAAATCCGTAATACATCACCGCTCCTTGATACACGTCATCCTTCAAGATGCCTCTACGTTAGTTACGCCTTGATGCAGCATGAATGCTGTCGTGTATTATTGTTGTTATTGGCCGCTAAGTACTCTCGCAGGATCAATATTGCTGGCGCGACGCGCCGGATACCAACTTGCCAAAAGACTCAGCACGAGTGCTGTCACCAGCACGTAAATCACATCCAGCCAGTGTAATTCCGATGGCAGGAAGTCAATGAAATAGATATCGCCGGACAGGAACTGATGGCCGATAAGCGCCTCAATCCCGTTTATGATCGGCGTCAGTTGCAACGAGACAACCACCCCGATGACGACGCCTATCAGGCTACCGAACAGACCCGCCAGCAGGCCGTACCAGACAAAAATGGCACGGATCAACCCATCTTTCGCCCCGAGGGTTCTTAATACCGCAATATCGCCGCTTTTGTCTTTTACCGCCATCACTAACGTGGAAACGATATTAAAACAGGCCACGCCAATTACCAGCACCATAGCCAGATACATAATGGCGCGGATCATCTGAATATCGCGGTACATATAGCCGTAGGTGCCGATCCAGCTCTTGATGTAAACATAGTTATTGGTGACTTCACCCGCGTCTCGCACCAGCTTATTGGCGTTAAACACGTCGTTAACCTTCAGCGCGATCCCGGAAACGCTGGTTCCCATATCAAGATATTGCTGCGCATCTTCCATTGGAATCATGGCAAAGCTGTGATCGAGCTGACCGCTCAGTTGCAGGATCCCCGTCACGTGCAAACGCACGCGTTTAGGCTGCTGTAGCTTATGATCCGCACTGGCGTTAGGGATCATAATCGACACCCAGTCACCCTGCTTCACCTTCAGCGCATCGGCAATACCCTTACCAATGATGATTTGTTGTTCACCGGCTTTAAAATTATCCCAGGCGTGGTTTTGCACAAAGGATGGCAACGCGCTTAAACGCTGTTCCTGTTTCGGGTCTACGCCCTTCACCTGCACCGCGCGTAAGTTCGCCCCGCTCTCCACCAGTCCGGTAAAGTTGATATAAGGCGCCGCGGCGACAATACCCGGCACTTTTTGTACCTTGTCGAGCGCTTCCTGCCAGTTATTCCACGGCTGATTTACGGCTTCAATCTCTCCGTGTGGGACTACGGCCAGAATACGGTTATTCAGCTCACGCTCAAATCCGTTCATGGCACTTAAACCGACGATCAACACCGCCACACCCAACGCGATGCCAACGGTAGATATCACCGAAATTAACGAAACCATACCGCCGCGCCGCCGACCACGGCTAAAGCGCAGACCAATCAATAACGATAAAGGCGAAGCCATTACTCAGCTCCCATCAGGCTCAGTTCAGCCGTCAGGCGACCATCGCGCATTTCAAGCTGGCGACTCATCCGCTTCGCCAGTTGCAGATCGTGCGTCACCACCAGAAATGCCGTGCCCTGAGAGCGGTTCAGCTCACCCAGAAGCTCGAAAATGCTGTCCGCGTTACGCGCATCCAGGTTACCCGTTGGCTCATCCGCCAGGACCAGACGCGGGTTATTCACCAGCGCACGCGCGATGGCCACCCGCTGGCGTTCGCCGCCAGACAGTTCAGACGGGCGATGACTGGCACGATGATCCAACCCTACCGCTTTCAGCATATCCCGTGCGCGCTCGGTAATTTCAGCCGGTTTTTTCTTGCCGATCAGCAGCGGCATCGCTACGTTTTCCAGCGCCGTAAAATCCGGCAGCAAATGGTGGAACTGGTAAATAAAGCCCAGCTTCTGATTACGCAGTTCCGCTTTCGCCGCCGACGAGAGCTTACTCATTGGCTGACCGCTAAAAATGACGTCGCCGGAAGTCGGGGTATCCAACCCACCTAACAGATGCAGCAACGTACTCTTGCCGGAGCCTGAGCTGCCGACAATCGCCATCATCTCACCTTCGCCGACGCAAAAACTGACATCGTGCAGTACATCGGTCTGCACAGTGCCTTCCTGATAGCGTTTGCACAGGTTGTCGCATTGCAACAGGATCTTATTCATAACGTAAAGCCTCAGCGGGTTGAGTGGCGGCAGCGCGCCAGGAAGGATAAAGCGTAGACAGCAGCGCGATGGCCATCGCCACCAGCGCAATGACGATAACCTGCAGCGGCTCGATAGCGACCGGCAGCGCAGCGCCATCCAGCAGCACACCAATAATTGGCATCAGATTGTTCAGTTGGCTGGCGAGCAAGGCACCCAGTACAGCGCCCAGCAGCGCGCCAATCACCCCGGCACTGGCCCCCTGAACCATAAACACCATCATTATCTGCCGCGGCGTTAGCCCCTGCGTTTGTAAAATCGCCACTTCCCCTTGCTTCTCCATTACCATCAGACCCAGCGAGGTAATAATATTAAAAGCTGCCACCGCCACGATCAGGCTAAGCAGCAGCCCCATCATGTTCTTTTCCATGCGCACGGCCTGGAACAGTTCCCCTTTGCGCTCGCGCCAGTCCTGCCATTTGGTGCCCTGCGGCAGTGTTTGCTGGCTCAGCGTGTCAACTTTTAACGGTTCGTTCAGCCACAGACGCCAGCCAGTGATATTACCCACCGGATAGCGCATCAGACGCGAGGCATCCTGAATGTTGGTCAGCATCTGGTAGCCATCGACTTCGCTGTTGGCGGCGAAAGTGCCAATCACCGTAAACAAACGCTGGCTCGGCAAACGCCCCATCGGCGTAAACTGGCTGGCCGAGGGCACCATCACACGGATTTGATCGCCACGGTTCACGCCCAGTTGCCCGGCAAGTTGCTCGCCGAGGATGACATTATACTTACCCGGTTGCAGATCTGTTTGCTTCACATTGACCAGATACGGTGTTAACGGATCTTTTTGCGCCGGATCGATACCGAGCATCACGCCGACCGCCACGCTACGCGCGCTTTGCAGCACCACATCTCCCGTAGTTATGGGTGCAACGCGGTTGACGCCGTTCAACACCACCGCTTTTTCCGGCAGTTGTTGCGGGTTGAGGGAACCCTGTTCAGACGAGAGTACGGCCTGAGGCATCAGGCCAAGAATATTGTTTTGCAGCTCGCGCTCGAAACCGTTCATCACCGACAACACCGTGACCAGCGCCATTACCCCGAGAGTAATGCCTATGGTGGAGAGCCAGGAAACGAAGCGACCGAAGCGATCTGCTGCACGCCCACGCATATAACGCAGGCCGATGAATAGAGCGACAGGTTGGTACATGAAATCCGTCTGGTTGCTGTTAGCAAAGTCACGAGTATATAAGCGAAAGCGGAATGGGTAAATGACTGAACCGTAAGTGTTCGTCAGCACTATTCCTAAAAGTATAAATAAATCAATTCGCTAAAGTTGTCCCTCTACCCTTCAGCCCGGGTCCCTGATCTTTATCTTAAAAAAACAAAATGCAGACAGTTACGCATTACAGCGCACAGCGGGTTGCGCAGGATGGCAGGCTATAGCCAACAATATGGATACGCCGTCTCGATGAAGAAAAAAGAACTATGGATTAATAAAATCAAAGGGTTATGTATTTGTCTGGTGGTGATTTACCACTCGGTAATCACGTTTTACCCGCACCTCACTACTTTTCAGCATCCGCTTTCAGAGCTGCTGAGCAAATGCTGGATTTACCTCAATTTGTACCTGGCGCCGTTTCGCATGCCGGTCTTTTTCTTTATTTCTGGGTATCTGATCCGTCGCTACATTGATAGCGTCCCGTGGCCTACCTGCGTGGATAAGCGGATCTGGAGCATTGCCTGGGTGCTGGTGCTTTGGGGAGTGGTGCAATGGCTGGCGTTAGTCGCGCTCAATAACTGGCTGGCCCCACAGCGCGATCTGAGTCATGCCGCCAACGCCGCGTATGCCGATTCGATCGCGGGTTTTACCCACGGAATGCTGACCGCCAGCACCAGCTTGTGGTATCTGTACGCGCTGATTGTCTATTTTGTTCTGTGTAAGATTTTCAGCCGCTGGGCGGTGCCGCTGTTGGCGTTATTTGTGGTGCTGAGCGTGGCGATCAATTTTGTCCCGACGCCGTGGTGGGGAATGAACAGCGTGATTCGCAATCTGCCCTGGTACAGCCTCGGTGCATGGTTTGGCGCAACGCTAATGGTATGGATCAAGGAGGTGCCCCTGCGCCGCCATGCGGTCATTGTTCTGGTTAGCGCAATTGCCGCCGTCGTCGCGTGGTTGGCAAATGTCTCACTATTACTTTCTCTGCTTTCCATTGTGCTGATCATGAAGCTGTTTTATCAATTTGAGTTGCGCTTTGGTATGCGTGAGTCCGGCCCGTTAAGCGTGATTGGTGCCAATACCATCGCCATCTACACCACCCACCGTATTCTGGTTGAGCTGTTCAGCTTAACGCTAATCCCCAAAATCAATCATACCGCCTGGCCTGCATATGCGGAGCTGGCCCTGCTGCTGGTGTATCCGTTCGCCTGCCTGCTACTGTGCACCTTGTTTGGCCTGTTGGTACGTAAAATTTCACAAAAAACAGTGGCCGACCTGCTCTTTTCCCCACCTTCTTTATCAGTTGTCTCGCGCTAACCCCTACGCGCTTTTTGCCCCCATCAGGGGGCGAATCAATTTGCTTATGAGAAACGATCACGGATAATAAAGAACATTGCTTATCAGATGTATATCTAAACGAGATCCTGACAACCGAATGCCTGAACAACATCGTTACACGCTCCCGGCGAAAGCTGGCGATCAGCGCCAGTTAGGTGAGCTTACCGGTGCCGCCTGCGCAACGCTGGTCGCCGAAATCGCCGAACATCACGCGGGTCCAGTGGTCCTGATCGCGCCGGACATGCAAAATGCGCTGCGTTTGCATGATGAAATTCGTCAGTTTACTGACCAGATGGTGATGAACCTGGCCGACTGGGAAACGCTACCCTACGACAGCTTTTCTCCCCATCAGGAGATTATCTCCTCGCGGCTCTCCACGCTGTATCAACTGCCTGCCATGCAGCGCGGCGTGCTGATCGTTCCGGTAAATACACTGATGCAGCGCGTTTGTCCGCACAGCTATCTGCACGGTCATGCGCTGGTCATGAAAAAGGGCCAGCGACTTTCACGTGACGCTCTGCGTGAACAGCTGGACAGTGCGGGCTATCGCCATGTTGATCAGGTCATGGAACACGGCGAATATGCCACGCGCGGCGCGTTGTTGGATTTGTTCCCGATGGGCAGCGAGTTGCCTTATCGTCTGGATTTCTTTGATGACGAAATCGACAGCCTGCGTCTGTTTGATACCGACACCCAGCGCACGCTGGAAGAAGTCGATGCCATTAATTTGCTTCCCGCACACGAATTCCCGACTGACAAAACGGCCATCGAACTATTCCGTAGCCAGTGGCGCGATGCCTTTGAGGTGAAACGCGACGCCGAACATATTTACCAGCAGGTCAGCAAAGGCACGTTACCTGCGGGTATTGAATACTGGCAACCGCTGTTTTTCAGCGAGCCGCTGCCGCCGCTGTTCAGCTACTTCCCCGCCAATACGTTATTGGTGAATACCGGTGATATCGAGACCAGCGCAGAACGCTTCCAGGCCGATACCCTGTCACGCTTTGAAAATCGCGGTGTTGATCCGATGCGCCCGCTTCTGCCGCCGGAATCGCTGTGGCTGCGGGTTGATGAGCTGTTTTCTGAACTTAAACGCTGGCCGCGCGTTCAACTGAAAACCGAGAGTCTGGCGAACAAAGCAGCGAATACTAACCTCGGGTTCCAGAAGCTGCCGGATATCGCCGTTCAGGCACAGCAAAAAGCGCCGTTAGATGCGTTACGTAAATTCCTTGAAGGCTTCACCGGTCCGGTGATTTTCTCGGTGGAAAGTGAAGGCCGCCGTGAAGCACTTGGCGAACTGCTCGCCCGTATCAAAGTGGCGCCGAAGCGGATATTGCGACTCGATGAAGCCGTAGATAACGGTCGTTATCTGATGATTGGCGCAGCTGAGCACGGCTTCATCGATAGCAAACGCAATCTGGCGCTGATTTGTGAAAGCGATCTGCTTGGGGAACGCGTGGCGCGCCGCCGCCAGGATTCTCGTCGCACCATCAACCCGGATACGTTAATTCGTAACCTCGCAGAGCTGCATCCCGGTCAGCCGGTGGTGCATCTGGAGCATGGCGTGGGTCGTTATGCCGGTATGACCACGCTGGAAGCGGGCGGCATCACCGGTGAATATCTGATGCTCACCTATGCCAACGACGCCAAACTGTACGTGCCGGTGTCGTCACTGCATCTGATCAGCCGCTATGCAGGTGGCGCAGAAGAGAATGCGCCGCTGCATAAACTTGGCGGCGATGCCTGGTCACGTGCCCGACAGAAAGCCGCTGAGAAGGTGCGCGATGTTGCGGCAGAGCTGCTGGATATTTATGCCCAGCGCGCGGCGAAAGAAGGCTTTGCCTTTAAGCATGACCGTGAACAGTATCAGCTGTTTTGCGACAGCTTCCCGTTTGAAACCACGCCTGACCAGGCGCAGGCGATTAACGCAGTACTCAGCGATATGTGTCAACCGCTGGCCATGGACCGCCTGGTCTGCGGCGACGTCGGCTTTGGTAAAACCGAAGTCGCGATGCGCGCGGCCTTTCTCGCCGTAGAGAACCACAAGCAGGTTGCCGTGCTGGTGCCGACCACCCTGCTCGCACAGCAGCACTTCGACAACTTCCGCGACCGCTTTGCCAACTGGCCGGTACGCATTGAGATGTTGTCCCGTTTCCGTAGCGCCAAAGAGCAAGCGCAGATTCTGGAGCAAGTTGCCGAGGGAAAAATTGATATTCTCATCGGCACGCACAAACTGCTGCAAGCGGATGTGAAGTTAAAAGATCTGGGTCTGCTGATTGTCGATGAAGAGCACCGTTTCGGCGTGCGCCACAAAGAACGCATCAAGGCGATGCGCGCAGATGTCGATATTCTGACCCTGACGGCAACGCCAATTCCACGTACGCTCAATATGGCAATGAGCGGCATGCGCGATCTGTCGATTATCGCCACGCCACCCGCTCGTCGTCTGGCGGTCAAAACCTTCGTGCGCGAATACGACAACCTGGTGGTACGCGAGGCGATCCTGCGTGAAGTTCTGCGCGGGGGACAAGTTTATTATCTGTTTAACGACGTCGAAAACATCCAGAAAACCGCTGACAGATTAGCAGAACTGGTGCCGGAAGCGCGTATTGGTATCGGTCACGGACAAATGCGCGAGCGCGAACTGGAACGCGTGATGAACGATTTCCACCATCAGCGTTTTAACGTGCTGGTGTGTACCACCATTATCGAAACCGGGATCGACATCCCCACCGCTAACACCATCATCATCGAACGAGCGGATCACTTCGGTTTAGCGCAATTACACCAGCTGCGCGGTCGTGTGGGACGTTCTCACCACCAGGCTTACGCCTGGCTGCTGACGCCGCATCCGAAAGCAATGACCACCGACGCGCAAAAACGTCTGGAAGCCATCGCCTCGCTGGAAGATTTGGGCGCAGGTTTTGCGCTGGCGACCCACGACCTCGAAATTCGCGGCGCCGGGGAATTACTGGGTGAAGATCAGAGTGGTTCCATGGAAAGCATCGGCTTCTCGCTGTATATGGAACTGCTGGAAAACGCGGTCGATGCGCTCAAAGAAGGGCGTGAACCGTCACTGGAAGATCTCACCAGCCAGCAAACCGAAGTTGAACTGCGCATGCCGTCTCTGCTGCCGGATGACTATATCCCGGATGTAAACACCCGACTGTCGTTCTACAAGCGCATTGCCAGTGCGAAAGGCGAAAACGAACTGGAAGAAATTAAGGTTGAGCTGATAGACCGTTTTGGCCTGCTGCCCGACCCGGCTCGTACGCTGCTGGATATCGCCCGTTTACGCCAGCAGGCGCAGAAACTGGGGATCAGAAAGCTCGAAGGCAATGAAAAAGGCGGTACCATTGAATTTGCCGAGAAAAACCACGTCAACCCGGTCTGGCTGATTGGTTTACTGCAAAAGCAGCCGCAGCACTTCCGTCTGGACGGTCCAACCCGGCTGAAATTTATGCAGGAGTTGAGCGAGCGTAAAACGCGGATCGACTGGGTCCGCCAGTTTATGCGTCAGCTTGAAGAAAACGCCGTAGCATAAGCATAGTGAACAGGCCGGGTGAGCACACCACTCACCCGGCCTGATGAATTTACAAACTCTTTGCACTTCCCTGCACTTCCCGACACAGCAAACAGCCATAATTCTCCTTTACTTTTACATAATAAAAACCACGTAAAAACAATGGATTTATGGTGATGTTAAACAATAAACGACTCTCTCGCTGGCTCGCGTTTTTTACGCTTGCAGCGACATTCGCGTTAGCACTTCCGGCTCAGGCAAACACCTGGCCGCTGCCGCCACCGGGAAGCCGTCTGGTGGGTCAGAATGCCGTTCACGTTGTTGAAGACAATGGCGGTTCTCTGGAAGCGATTGCGAAAAAGTACAATGTCGGCTTTCTCGCGCTGCTGCAGGCCAACCCTGGCGTTGACCCTTACGTACCACGTCCGGGCAGCGTTTTGACGATCCCGTTACAAACTCTGCTACCTGACGCCCCGCGCGAAGGTATTGTTATCAACCTCGCCGAACTGCGTCTTTATTATTACCAGCCGGGGACCAATTCGGTGACCGTGTATCCTATTGGTATTGGCCAGTTAGGTGGTGACACGCTGACGCCTACGATGGTAACCACCATCTCTGATAAACGCGCCAACCCCACCTGGACGCCGACGGCAAATATCCGCGCGCGATACAAAGCAAACGGGATTGACCTGCCTGCCGTTGTGCCTGCCGGTCCGGATAACCCGATGGGCCATCATGCGATTCGCTTAGCGGCATACGGCGGCGTGTACCTGTTGCACGGTACAAATGCTGATTTTGGCATCGGAATGCGCGTCAGCTCCGGCTGTATTCGTCTGCGCGACGGTGATATAGAAACCCTGTTCCGTCAGGTAACGCCCGGAACTAAGGTCAATATTATCAATACGCCGATCAAAGCATCCGTTGAGCCTAACGGCGTGCGCCTGGTGGAAGTACACCAACCGCTGTCCGAAAAAATCAATGACGACCCGCAACTGCTGCCGATCGTGCTGAACGCGTCCATGCAGACATTTAAAAATGCGGCGCAAACAGATACCGCCGTCATGGATCATGCGATGGAGATTCGCTCAGGCATGCCGGTCGATGTGACCCGTCATCATGACGTTGCTCAACAACCGCTGTAAACGTAGTGTATAAAAAAACCCCCGCTGGATTTTATTCCGCGGGGGTTTTTTATTTAACTCGCAGTGGCATTGCGATGGGTTAAATCTTATTTGTAGATAACAGCAGTTCCGTGAAGAGTGTTAGGACCGGTAACGGAAGTAATACGGAAAGACTTCGCACCCATCTCATCGGCTTTCTGCGCCAGTTGATCTTCCAAAGAACCTAAGTTAGTCCCCGCATTCGCAGAAATAGTACCGACTTTCTCTTGGCCCGCAGGAGTGGATTGAACTTCAACAGCGGCAAAGCTTGCAAATGACAGTGAGCTAAGAACAGCAGCAACAAACAGTGTTTTTACGTTTTTCATAATAGTGACCTTTAGCAGATGAATGGGTGTCGAAAAGATTAACTTAACGATCGATAGGTAAATCATAGATGTGATCCAGGTCACACGTCAACATTTTTTTATAATGATCGTTATATAAAATATAAAGGTCTTATTTTTCATACTAATAGCTATAAATTATTTTTATCGTGAATCCGCTGGAGTGTGCAGTCGAATATTTTTATAATGGTTATTCAATAAACCCAACAAAGGTACATCGGCGCCATGACAACTGAAACGACAGGTTGTGCAAAAAAAAGCCGTGGCCGACCAAAAGTGTTCGACAGGGAAGCCGCGCTTGATAAGGCCATGACACTCTTCTGGCAGCACGGATATGAAGCGACCTCGCTCGCCGATCTCGTGGAAGCCACCGGCGCAAAAGCGCCCACGCTGTATGCGGAGTTCACCAATAAAGAAGGGTTGTTCCGTGCCGTACTGGACCGCTACATCACCCGCTTTGCGGCGAAACACGAAGCCCAGCTGTTTTGTGAAGAAAAAAGCCTTGAGTCCGCACTGGAAGACTATTTCACCGCTATAGCGACCTGCTTTACCAGCAAGGACACCCCGGCGGGATGTTTCATGATTAATACTTCTGCGACGCTGGCAGCCTCTTCTCGCGATATTGCACACACGGTGAAATCCCGCCATGCAATGCAGGAACAGACGCTTACCCAGTTCCTTCACCAGCGCCAGCAACGAGGCGAAATTCCGGCCCATTGCGACGTGCAAAAACTGGCCGAATACCTGAACTGTATTTTACAAGGTATGTCGATCAGCGCCCGTGAAGGCGCAACGTTTGAAAAACTGATGCAGATCGCACACACAACCCTGCGACTGTGGCCCGAACTCGTCAAAGCTTAACCCTTTCCCGCAATTCCCCCGCTGTACTCACACCACCGGGAGCTGATAAAGCCCCCGGTTAGATTCCCGTTCTATTGTCCCTACATTTCTCATTGTTTTCATCGTGTTACCCGATCATTTTTTGTAAAAAGTATTGATAACGACAATTATTATCAGCAATATTCGCATTTGTTTTAATGCCTGTTTCACAATGTAACCATCGGTTTCTCTACCGCTATAACAAAAACAGACCGACTTTTTTTAAAAGGAATACAAATGCATAAGCGTCTCTGGGTGCTCAATCCTCTCCTGTTATCTTTAACTCTACCCGCTGTTGCGGCTGAGGAAGAGAACCTCATCGTCAGCGCCAACCGTAGCCAGCGCACAGTGGCAGAAATGGCGCAAACAACCTGGGTTATTGAAGGAAGCGAGATTGAACAACAGGTTCAGGGAGGAAAAGAGTTCAAGGATGTTCTTGCTCAGCTAATCCCAGGAATCGATGTTAGTAGCCAGGGACGCACAAACTACGGCATGAACATGCGCGGTCGCGCCATTGTCGTGCTAATTGACGGTGTCCGTCTGAACTCCTCGCGAACCGACAGCCGTCAGCTTGACTCCATTGACCCATTTAACATTGCGCACATTGAAGTCATTTCAGGCGCAACCTCACTTTATGGCGGTGGCAGTACCGGCGGATTAATCAACATTGTTACCAAAAAAGGTCAGCCGGAGCGTGAAGTAGAACTCGAACTGGGGAGCAAAAGCGGCTTCAACAATAGCAACGATCATGATGAACGCGTTGCCGCGGCGGTGAGTGGCGGAACCGATCGCGCTTCCGGGCGTATGTCCGTCGCGTATCAACGATTTGGCGGCTGGTATGACGGTAATCACGATGCCCTGCTGCTCGATAACACCCAAACCGGGTTACAGCACTCCGATCGTCTGGACGTCATGGGCACAGGGACGATTGAACTTGACGACAACCGTCAGTTGCAACTGGTTACGCAGTACTATAAAAGTCAGGGGGATGACGATTACGGGCTGGATCTCGGCGAGAACATGTCCGCCGTGACCGGAAACGGCAAAGCATATACCAGCAGCGGACTGAATTCCGATCGTATTCCCGGCACCGAACGTCATCTTATTAGCCTGCAATATTCAGATGCGGATTTTTTTGGCCAAAACCTGGTCAGCCAAATCTATTACCGTGACGAATCGCTGAAATTCTACCCCTTCCCTACGCTCAGCAAAGGCAAAGTCACCAGTTTCTCCGCATCACAGCAGGACACAGACCAGTTTGGTGCCAAAATTACCCTCAACAGCCAGTTGATGGATAACTGGGAGCTGACGTGGGGTGTCGATGCCGATCACGAAACCTTCGACTCCAATCAGAAATTCTTCGATCTGGCCTGGTCCCTGCCCTCCGGCGGCATGGACAACCGTACCGCTTATACCACCGGGCGTTACCCCGGTTACAGCATCACCAACTTCGCGCCTTTCCTGCAAAACAGCTATGACATTAACGACATTTTTACCCTCAGCGGCGGCGTGCGCTATCAGTGGACCGAAAACAGGGTTGATGATTTCGTTGGCTATGCTCAACAGCAGGGAATCGCGACCGGGCTTGCGAACTCTGCCGATACTATTCCGGGCGGCAAAACCGATTACGATAATTTCCTGTTCAACGCCGGTATCCTTGCCCACCTGACCGACCGTCAGCAAACGTGGTTTAACTTTTCTCAGGGCGTGGAGCTTCCGGACCCAGGGAAATATTACGGTAACGGTACCTATTCGCTGGTTGGCGATCATTACCAGCTCCAGCGCAGCGTCAACGTGGCGGATTCACGTCTGGAAGGGATTAAAGTTAACTCGTACGAACTGGGGTGGCGCTACACCGGCGATAGTCTGCGCACGCAACTGGCCGCTTACTACTCGACTTCAGATAAATCGATCGTTATCAACCGCAGCGATATGACCATTAACGTTCAGCCCGACGATCGCCGCATTTATGGCGTTGAAGGTGCGGTGGATTATTTCATTGCGGACACGGACTGGAGCCTGGGTGGCAACTTCAACGTCATTAAATCGGAAGTGAAACAGAACGGTAAATGGCAAAAATGGGATGTCACGCTGGCCTCACCGTCCAAAGCAACCGCGTGGGTCGGCTGGGCACCAGAACCGTGGACCTTGCGCGTACAGAGCCAGCAAACATTTGATCTGACCGACGCCAGCGGTAACAAGCTGGATGGCTATAACACGATGGACTTTATCGGCAGCTATCAGCTCCCGTTGGGTAAGCTGACCTTCAGCGTGGAAAACCTGCTGAATGAAGAGTACACCACACTGTGGGGACAACGTGCGCCACTGCTGTATAGCCCAACCTACGGCAGCCCGTCACTGTATGAATACAAGGGCAGGGGTCGTACTTTTGGTCTGAACTACGCCTTAACCTTCTGATAAAAAAAGCCCCCCAGCCTGAGCGAATGGGGGGCTAATGTTCAGGATAATGCTATTTTACGCTTTGTTATTCAGTACCAACTGTCCGTTGTTATCCAACGGAATTTGCGCGCCGGGGTCCTTATCCATACGGATTTTCCCCTGCTGATCGCCAATTTTGTACGTCACGTCGTAGCCCAGCATCTTTTCAGATTTGTCATACACCGTTTTACAACGCTGCTGCGTGGTGGTGTAAGTATCGTTTTCCTGCATCGAACCCTGAATCTGGTTACCTGCATAGCCGCCGCCTAAAGCACCGGCCACGGTAGCAATATCTTTACCACGTCCACCGCCAAACTGATGCCCAATAACACCACCCGCAACCGCGCCCAGTACGGAACCCGCGATACGGTTTTCATCTTGTACCGGCTTGCGGTGGGTGACCGTTACGTTCCGGCACTCCTGACGCGGTGTTTTTACCGACTCTTTAATCGGTGTTGCAGAGACAACTTGCGCATACTGTGGGCCACGCTCGAAAACGTTCAGACTGGCCACCGCTGCAACACCCAGCGCAGCAGCTACGCCAATCCCTATACCCGCCAACATTGATTTATTCACGGGACTACCTCCTTTTTTGCTATTAGCAACAACTTTGCAACAGAAGGTAAGGAATGCCAATCAGATTACGGATGAAAATAGCGGGAGGTGGAGCGAAAGCGGAATGATTCAGACAACTCTGAAGGAAGGCGTCGGATGCGTAAAATCATCCGACGCCACAGGTCGATATTAATGCAGTTTCAGACGCGGGCGAATCACCCGGTTGATACTGCCGACCAGCATCATCAGCCCGGTTTTGAAGTAGCCGTGCAAAGCAATCTGGTGCATGCGGTACAGTGAGATGTACACAAAGCGCGCAATACGTCCTTCCACCATCATCGAACCACGGGTCAGGTTGCCCATCAGGCTACCCACGGTAGAGAAGTTAGAGAGCGAGACCAGAGAGCCGTGATCTTTGTACTGATACGCTTTCAGCGGCTTACCGTTCATCTGTGCCAGAATATTGTTCATCGCGCAGGTCGCCATCTGGTGTGCTGCCTGAGCGCGCGGAGGCACAAAACCGCCTTCCGGGCGAGCGCAGGAAGCGCAGTCGCCAATCGCGTACACGTCAGGATCGCGCGTGCTCTGCAGAGTTGGCTCAACCACCAGTTGGTTAATACGGTTCGTTTCCAGACCGCCAATGTCTTTCATAAAGTCTGGCGCTTTGATACCCGCCGCCCACACCATCAGATCGGCTTTAATGTATTCGCCATCTTTGGTGTGCAGTCCGCCTTCATCAGCGCTGGTTACCATCGTCTGGGTCAGTACGCGTACACCCAGTTTGGTTAACTCATTATGCGCAGCACCGGAAATACGCGGCGGCAACGCAGGCAGAATACGCTCACCGGCTTCGACCAGCGTAACGTTCAGCGCGTCATTGGTCAGCCCTTTGTAACCATAGCTGTGCAGTTGTTTTACCGCATTGTGCAGCTCAGCGGAGAGTTCAACACCCGTCGCACCGCCACCCACAATGGCGATATTCACTTTTCCGTTAGCGCCCAGATTCGCGGAATACTTCAGGAACAGATTCAGCATCTCCTGGTGGAAACGACGCGCCTGATGCGGGTTATCGAGGAAAATGCAGTTTTCTTTCACGCCAGGGGTGTTGAAATCGTTGGACGTACTGCCCAACGCCATCACCAGCGTGTCATACGGCACTTTACGCTCAGGAACCAGCAGCTCACCCTTCTCATCGCGCAGCTCAGCAAGAGTAATGGTCTTCGCTTCACGATCGATATCCACCACCGAGCCTAACTGGAACTGGAAGCCATGGTTACGGGCATGTGCCAGATAACTCAGCGCATCCACACCTTCGTCCAGTGAACCCGTCGCCACTTCATGCAGTAACGGTTTCCACAAGTGACTGTGGTTTCTGTCTACCAGTGTGATTTTGGCCTTTTTCTTACGCCCGAGTTTTTTACCCAACTGCGTCGCCATTTCCAGTCCGCCAGCACCGCCGCCGACAATCACGATCCTTTTCAATGGTGTAGTCAACGTGACCCCCTCAAATTTATTAACCAATTGTTAATTAAAAGTTATGAACATAGCCTTTAATTAACAACAAGTTACGGCAATGAAAATGTTCTTCGAGAGTGAGAATAACACGAACGGTGCATTGGTCATACCAAAATTGATGTGTATCAAGTTTTGATGCTGAAAAGATAGACAACCGGAACTTTAAGAACAAAAAAACCAGCCCGGCGGCTGGTTTTTTACACACTCAATAAGAATTAACCTAACGTCTTGAACGCTTTGATGCGCTGCAAATGCGGAGAGATATTCTTAAACTTATGCGTCTGCTCTTCGTCCCAGACTATCTCGTAAAAATGATGCAGCTCTTCCGACGAACGCTGACTGTTAAGCGCTTCATCATGACGTGACAGGATCACCAGGCAGCGATCGCGATTCTTCTCACGGAAATTGGTCACGCATTTTGTTGCGATGTCTGCATACTCCTCAGGTCTGTCGATTTTGCCTTCCATGTTCTCATACGGGAACAGGTTGGGATTAAACACTACCTGACGAATATCACACAGGAAACCAATCCGTTCAGCCCAATATCCCCCGAGCCCCACACCACAAATCAGCGGACGGTCATCCACATTCAGCTGCAGCATTTTGTCCACTTCTTTCAGCAGATGCTGCATATCATGTTTAGGATGCCGCGTACTGTAGCTAATCAGCCTGACATCCGGGTCGATGAATTGCAGCTGCAACACCTTCTCATGGTTGCCCGGGCTGTTAGAGTCAAAACCGTGTAAATAGATAATCATCGCATCCTCGCCAAACTTGCGTTAATGACCTGCTTTCTCTTCCTGCCAGCGCTCATGAAGTTGGTTAAGCTGAGCGCTTACCGTCTTCCAGCGTGCCGAGTCCATCAGTTCCTGACGTGAAAATGAACCTTTATGATACAAACGTGTAACACGTTCTGCATTGATCGGCGACAGATTATCTAACACACTGACCGCTCCCTTACGATTATTGCAGACCAGGATCATATCGCAACCTGCATCCAGCGACGCCTGTCCACGCTCCGCATAGCTTCCCATAATCGCCGCCCCTTCCATCGACAAATCGTCGGAGAAAATGACACCATCGAAGCCAAGTTCCTGACGTAGCACCGTTTTCAACCAGTGAGGTGAGCCACTCGCCGGACGCGGATCGACATCACTGTAGATGACATGCGCAGGCATAATGGCATCCAGTTTGTTTTCCGTAATCAACGTCTGGAACACGGACATATCTTTCGCACGAATCTCGGCTTCTGGGCGTGGATCGGTTGGCGTTTCTTTGTGTGAATCCGCCGTCACCGCCCCATGTCCTGGGAAATGTTTACCGGTCGTTTTCATGCCAGCAGCATGCATCCCGTCAATGAAGCGGGTCGCCATCGCCAGCGCTTTTAGCGGATCGGCATGGTAAGAACGCTCGCCGATTGCCGCGCTGATATGGCCCACATCCAGCACGGGTGCAAAGCTGATATCAATGTCCATCGCGATCATTTCGCTGGCCATCAACCACCCGGCGTCCTGAGCCAGTTTGCCGCCCTCTTCCAAACCGTGCAACGCAGCAAAGGATTGAGCCGCAGGCAGGCGGGTAAAGCCCTCACGAAAACGCTGTACGCGTCCGCCTTCCTGATCTACCGCCACCACCAGATGGTTACGTGACGCAGCCCGGATCTGACGCACTAATTCACGCAGCTGTTCCGGGTCATGATAATTTCGGGTAAAGAGGATCAACCCACCTACCAGCGGATGTGCCAGAATCTCACGCTCTTCAGCGTCCAGCTCATACCCTTCGACATCCAACATTACTGGGCCCACACTGCTCTCCTTATCCTTTCATTGTTAGCTGCCGCCAGGTTTCATCGGCCAGCCTGATAAATTGTCGATCGCCGGTTTGCCGCCAGCGATACTCAAACCACCCCGCCTTCAGCATCATTATCCAGGGTTGCCATTGTCTGACCTGTCGCCACAAAACGTCTGGCTCAATGTGCGCTCGTTGGGCGTAGGTGCTAACCAACTGTTGGTGCTGGGATTCATCGCTAACCCATACTGCCGCCAGCTCCAGAGCAATATCACCGTCTCCGGCGTATTCCCAGTCAATCAGCCGCAGCCCTGATGCCGTACGTACGATGTTGTCACCGTGAACATCCATATGCAGCGGCCCCAGGCGCAAAGGTCGAGGCTCACCTCGTTTCCTTAGCCGCTTCAGCGCGCGCAGCCAGCATGGTGTACGACGCGCCGGATCGCCACACTGCCAGTACTGTTCAAGTAGCGGAAGCAGGTTGATTCGCCAGCCCAATCGGGGTTGCTGGTGCAGATGATACAGTAAGCCTGCGAGTTCGTCGGCGTCCGGTAATCTGGATTCTACCTTACCGTGAAAAAACTCGACTGCCATCCACCCACGCGTATAAAAGTGAGGACGTGGCGCAAGGCTTTCTGGCAGGTGTTTTAGCGCATGATATTGGCGTAAGAAATGAGATTCCGGCGCGTCAGGGTCGTGATGGCAGCGCAGTACCAGTCGGTGGGAACGGTGTTCAATGATGCAGCTCCCGCCGCTCAGGCCGGTTTGGCTGGTTGCGACGGGATGATACTGCGGGAAATAGCGCGACAACACTTCGCCGCGCGTGAGTCTGTTATTGTTGCTGAACGGCACCTTTACCTGACCAGATTATCTCGCCAGTTTGTACCAGCATTAATTGCATTTGCAGCGCAGGCGAATTGACGTTGCCGGATGCGCTGGAATAAAGCACATACTGCGCGCCAACGTTACGGGCGATACCAATCGCTTTACTGCGCGTTCCCAGACTGTCATTCGGCGACAGACCTAACTGCTGTTTGGCGACAGCCAGCTGTTGGGCAGAAATCAGCGTAAACTTACCGTTATTCGCCAGCGCGTTACGTAAGGTTTCGGTGGCTTCACCCGCGTTCAACGAGCCGTTGGTGCGGTTATTCACGCTATCAACCAGCAGAACGCCGCCCGCTTTGACGCCGTCTGCCTGCAGCATTTTGCCGACCATCGGCTGCATAGCCCCGTTCCAGTCATAGTGACGTTGACGTGGCGTAGGCTGCGCCGTTTGGTCTTCATGCTCAATTGGGCCCGGCTGCTGCGGTATACTTGGCACCGTTGGCACAACCGGCACCGGTTGTTGCGGCTGCGCAGGCTGTTCCGGTACCGGCTTCACTTCCTCTACCGGCGCGGGCTCACGTTGCGCCACACAGCCAGAGAGAAACATCGCCAGCGCGGCAATCAATGCGTAGCGATTCATTTTGTTCATCAAGATTCACCCCTTACAAATAAAGATAAAGTCTAACCTTGTGCGCCCCCAGAAAATTGGCGCTGCCGTACAGCGTCACCGACGAATGAGCCGGAATAGTCACACTGCGTGGCGCTTCCAGAGGGTGCATTTCCAGCCCTCTGGCGTCATACCAGTAAAACCGATAATGAACGGTAACGGGTTCTTGTCTTTCGTTATAGAGTCGAGAGGATGCCGAAGCCTGAATATCAGACGTTGTTAACGTGGGCTGCTCTGCTGTAATACCCGCCGCCAGAATTGTTGATTCCATCACCAGCGACTGTTCATCACTTACCGGGATTTCAGGATGTGTTCGACAACCCGCCAGCAACAACAAACCCAGTGAAAGCGCAATGCATCCTCTGGTCATGCTTACAGACCTTTATGCGCAAGCATTGGGCCAAGCGCACGTCCACCCAGCAGGTGCATATGAATGTGATACACCTCCTGCCCCCCGTGGCGGTTGGTGTTCATGATTAAGCGGTACCCATCTGCAGCAATGCCTTCCTGCTCAGCAATTTTCGCCGCAACGGTGATCATGCGGCCCAATGCCTTTTCATGTTCCGCCGTCACATCGTTGACAGTTGGGATCAGAATGTTAGGAATGATCAGGATATGCGTTGGTGCCTGAGGGGAAATATCACGAAACGCAGTGACCAGTTCATCCTGGTATACGATATCCGACGGAATCTCACGACGAATAATTTTGCTGAATATAGTTTCTTCTGCCACGACGTTTTCCTTTTTCATTAACAGCCCAAGCGTTTTGCCATGCTACGCCGGGTAACTCTGCGAGTATAGAGTATGAGCGAGTTACTCACGCTCTTTCAACTTTAACCCTCGATTTTTTAAGCGAAAACCCCAGTCAGTGCTGCTCTTATAACCATTTCCCTGCGCTATTGCTTAAGCATAGTACTGAAACAATATTTCATTTATGCCGTAGCATCTGTTTACACATTGAGTGCTAATGCGTATATTTCGCATTTGTATTTACATGCGCATTTAATAATTTACAACCAAAGGGTTCATCACAACTACCGGTGATTTGAACTTAATATTAATAATTATCAAGGACTTTTCGATGTCTTTCACAACACTCAACGGGAATGTTCAACGCCAACCGGGGCTTGCCCCTTCTTTGCTGGCAGCATGCGTCACGCTAGCCCTTTTACCTTCCACCAGCCTCGCAGCCCCTGCAGAAGAGACAGTGATCGTGGAGGGTTCTGCTCCATCCGCATCCAGTGAGGAGCAGGATTACAGTGTTAAATCGACGACAGCTGGCACAAAAATGCAAATGACACAGCGCGATATTCCGCAATCGGTCAGCATTGTCAGCCAGCAACGCATGGAAGATCAGCAATTGCAAACGCTGGGCGATGTGATGGACAACACGTTGGGGATAAGCAAAAGCCAGGCGGATTCAGATCGCAGCAGCTATTACTCGCGCGGATTTCAGATTGATAACTATATGGTCGATGGGATCCCGACCTATTTTGAATCCCGCTGGAATCTCGGTGACGCCCTTTCTGACACCGCCCTTTTTGAGCGTGTCGAAGTGGTCCGTGGCGCAAACGGGCTAATGACCGGGACGGGTAACCCTTCAGCCTCAATTAACATGATCCGTAAGCATGCCACCAGCCGCGAGTTCACCGGTAATGTTTCAGCGGAATATGGCAGTTGGAACAAACAACGCTATGTGACCGATCTGCAAAGCCCGCTTACAGCAGACGGCAACGTGCGCGGCCGCATCGTGGCGGGTTACCAGAATAACGACTCCTGGCTTGATCGCTACAATAGCGAAAAAATGTTCTTCTCCGGGATTGTCGATGCCGATTTGGGTGACACCACCAGCCTGTCTGCGGGCTATGAATATCAGCGCATTGATATCAACAGCCCAACCTGGGGTGGATTGCCGCGCTGGAATACCGATGGCAGTAAAAACAGCTACGACCGCTCGCGTAGCACTGCGCCGGACTGGGCTTACAACGATAAAGACTTCAACAAAGTGTTTGTCACCATCAAACAACGTTTTGCCGATACCTGGCAGGCGACCATGAACGCCACCCACTCCGAGGTCAAGTTCGACAGTAAAATGATGTACGTCGATGCCTATGTTAATAAGGCCGACGGCACGCTGATTGGCCCATATGGTAACTATGGTCCAGGATATGACTACGTCGGAGGAACCGGCTGGAACAGCGGCAAACGTAAAGTGGATGCTGTCGATCTATTCGCCGACGGCGGTTATGATCTGTTTGGTCGCCAGCATAATCTGATGTTGGGCGGCAGCTACAGTAAACAGAATAACCGTTATGAAAGCTCGTGGGCGAACGTTTTCCCCAACGAAATCGGCAGCTTCTATACCTACGATGGTAACTTCCCGGAAACCAACTGGAACCCGCAGTCATTAGCTCAGGACGATACCACGCACATGAAATCGCTGTACGCCGCAACGCGTATTTCGCTGGCCGACCCACTGCATTTGATTGTTGGCGCACGTTACACCAACTGGCGTATCGACACCCTGACCTACAGCATGGAGCAAAACCACACCACGCCGTATGCGGGTCTGGTCTATGACATTGACGATAACTGGTCTACCTACGCCAGCTATACCTCAATCTTCCAGCCGCAGAACAAGCGCGACAGTTCCGGTAAATATCTCTCTCCGATCACCGGCAACAACTATGAGCTTGGCCTGAAGTCCGACTGGATGAACAGCCGTTTAACCACCACGCTCGCGGTGTTCCGCATTGAACAGGATAACGTAGCGCAATCAACCGGCGTGCCAATCGCCGGTAGCAATGGCGACACGGCCTTTAAAGCGATGGATGGTACGGTCAGCAAAGGGGTCGAATTCGAGATTAACGGTGCGATCACTGATAACTGGCAGATGACGTTTGGTGCGACACGCTATGTTGCAGAAGACAACGAAGGCAATGCAGTAAACCCAAACCTGCCGCGGACCACGGTAAAACTGTTTACCCGTTATCGCCTGCCAGCCATGCCGGAACTGACCGTCGGCGGTGGAGTTAACTGGCAGAACCGTGTTTACAGCGATACGGTCACGCCTTATGGCACATTCCGCGCGGAACAAGGAAGCTACGCCCTGGTAGATTTGTTCACCCGCTACCAGGTAACAAAAAACTTCTCAGTGCAGGGTAACCTTAATAACCTGTTCGATAAAACCTACGACACGAATATCGACGGTTCTATCGTTTATGGTGAGCCGCGTAACGTCAGTGTTACCGCCAGCTATCAGTTCTGACACCGGGTATTGCGTAGAATCGCTAACTCGCTGACTTAGGTTGCAAATTCTCATCAAACTCCAGCCGCTTTCTGTCGGGTTCTACCGCAGTCAGCGGCTTCACTTCTGCAAGCGTCTGCTGACAGCGCTCCACCAGCACCTGATACTCGCGAGTGCCCTGTTTTTTCCACACCAGTTCCTGCTCAGTTAACATGCGAATCGCTTTTGCCGGGCTGCCGACAATCAGATGGTTGGCGGGCATCTCAGCGCGCGCTTTCACAAACGCCGAAGCACCAACGATACTGTTTTCACCGATGGTCGCGCCATCGATAATCACCGCGCTCATGCCGACCAGCGCGTTACGCCCAATCACACAGCCATGCAGAATCGCGCCGTGGCCGATATGTCCGTCCTCTTCCACTACCGTATCCTGGCCGGGAAATCCGTGCATCACGCAGTTATCCTGGATATTCGCCCCATCTTTAACCACGATACGCCCAAAATCTCCGCGCAGGCTGGCGTTGGGACCAACATAAACACTTTTGCCGAGAATGACATCGCCAATCAGCACTGCGGTTGGGTGAACATAGCTTTCTGCAGGAACTACCGGGATCATCCCGTCAATCTGGTAAATCGGCATGGCTTCTCCTGTTACACCTCGGCTAATCCGCCGAAGCGTTGATAATAGAGCGGCCCCGGCGCGGGCAGTTCCCCCACCGAGCTCTCGCCTTTTTCGCTGACAAAAACCTGGGCGCCGGGCGCAACACGTTGATAAATATTAATGCACAGCTGACGCGCCGTCTGACCCAGCCAGTGAGCAGGCAACAATTCTTCCGGCAGCAGCGGATCTTTGAGCACAACCCGACGATAGAAGTGAATGAGCAACAGGCGGATCTGGAAGCAGCGCTCTGGCGTAAGTTCGTCCGGCCCGGCGTCACGCAGTAGCGGTAACAACGGACGGAACAGCATGATAAACGCCTCGTACATGGCATTTTGTTCGGTTAAGTGCCAGCACCCTTCTACCCGCTCACGCAGCGCAGCGCGGGAGAGTGCCAACGGCGAATGCGCCTCAAAAACGATGACGTTTTCCGCTACCCCAGCTTCATGAAGCAGCGACTGTACGTCCGCCAGCTTTTGCGATGGCGACGCCAGCAGACTCGGCGCCAGTACGCCAAAACCTTGCCATAACAGCTGCTTTTTAACTTCGGCCAGGGTATTTTTCTCCAGCCCCTCCGACAGCAGCAGCAGCCAGGTACCGTCCCACTCAGGGGCGCTGGCACGGTAGATTTTGCTCTCGGCGCGGCGCGTCAAGCGTAGCCCTTTATCACTCAGGCGGTAGAAACTGCGGCGGCCGATACGTACTACGTCCAGCCATTCTTCTTTATTAAGGCGAAACAGCGCGGTACGTACAAAACGCTCACCGAAGCCAAGCCCTTCCAGCAGCGCGGCAACGCTACCGAGCCAGACTTCTCCACCGCGTTGCGATAAACAGTCCCCGTAAAGCGAGGCGATAAGAGAGGTGCCGCTGACCGGCATTGCGGTTACCGCCTGCTGAATAAAACTATCGAGTTTTTCCATATGATTCATACTGTTGTCTTTTTTGTCCTTTTTGAATCATAGCACAGGATAATTTCCGCGATATGGCAGGAATTTGTAGGTCGGATAAGGCAACGCCGCCATCCGGTAACTTGTGCGCTCTCGCCTGATGGCGCTGCGCTTATCAGGCCTACGAGTCTTAACCGTTGGCGGCAACTTTGCGCAGGTCGAACACCCGGCACGCCTTTCCTTCTGAGCGCGGGATGCTGCCGCAGTTAACAATGCTTACGTCCGTTGAAATACCGACCATCGACTTAATACGATGACGCAAATGATGGCAAATCTGGCAGCGCTGCTCATGGCTTAGCACCAGGCTACTCTCTTTAAGCTCCACGCGTACCGAAAGCGAATCAAGATGCCCTCGGCGATCCACTTCCAACTGGTAATGTGGAGCCAGATGTTCAATCTTGAGGATCTCTTCTTCCACCTGCGATGGGAAGACGTTGACGCCGCGAATAATCAGCATATCGTCGCTGCGCCCGCTAATGCGATCCATACGACGCATCGTGCGCGCGGTACCCGGCAGCAGGCGCGTCAGGTCGCGGGTACGATAACGAATGACCGGTAGCGCTTCTTTCGTCAGCGTGGTGAACAGCAATTCGCCGTGCTCGCCGTCAGCCAGTGGTGTACCGTCATCCGGATTGACCACTTCCGGGAAGAAATGATCCTCCCATATTGTCGGACCATCACCCGTTTCGATGCACTCCATCGCCACGCCCGGCCCCATCACTTCCGAGAGGCCATAAATATCCAGCGCCGTAATACCCAGGCGACGTTCGATCTCCGCGCGCATCCCCGTTGTCCACGGCTCTGCGCCAAAGACACCGGTACGCAGCGAACAACCCCGCGCGTCACCGCCCATCTGGCGCTCCAGCTCTTCAATCAGGTTCAGACAGTAGGATGGCGTGACCATAATCATGTCAGGTTTGAAATCGCGAATCAGGTGCGCCTGTTTCTCGGTTTGACCGCCGGACATCGGGATAACCGTTGCCCCCAGGCGTTCCGCGCCGTAGTGCGCGCCCAGTCCGCCGGTGAAAAGGCCATAGCCATAAGCGACGTGGATTTTATCTTTCGCGGTACCGCCTGCGGCACGCAGCGAGCGGGCGACGATGTTAGCCCAGGTATCGATATCATTTTGCGTATAGCCCACCACCGTCGGTTTACCCGTGGTGCCGGATGATGCATGGATACGCACCACCTGCTCCATCGGTACCGCGAAGGTGTCGAAGGGATAGTTGTCACGCAGATCCTGCTTGGTGGTGCAGGGAAACTTGCTCAGATCGCTCAGCTCACGGAAATCATCCGGGTGAACCCCCGCCGCGTCGAACTTACGGCGGTACATCGGGACATTTTCATAGGCGTGTTTTAACGTCCATTTCAGGCGCTCGGTTTGCAAAGCCTGTAATTCGTCACGCGATGCGGTTTCAATCGGATCTAATTTTGTTGTTGTCGTTGTCATTTTGTAGGGCACTCGCAGGTCAATTAGCTCACACTCGCTCAAGGATCATGGCAATGCCCTGACCCACGCCAATACACATCGTACACAGCGCATAACGTCCATTGCGTCGTTCCAGCTCCAGCGTTGCGGCCAGCGCTAACCGCACACCGCTCATCCCCAGCGGGTGACCTAAAGCGATAGCCCCCCCATTGGGATTCACGTGTTCTGCGTCATCTGCCAGTCCAAGCTGTCTCATCACACCCAACGCCTGGGCGGCAAAGGCTTCATTCAGCTCAATCACATCCATATCGTTGATATTCAGCCCGGCGCGCTCCAGCACTTTTCGTACCGCAGGAACTGGCCCAAGCCCCATAAACTTCGGCTCCACGCCCGCCGTCGCCATCGCGACAATGCGTGCACGCGGCGTTAGTCCCTGGGCCTTTATGTGTTGCTCGCTGGCTACGATCATTGCTGCCGCGCCGTCGTTCACCCCAGAGGCATTGCCTGCGGTGACCACGCCGTTCTTACGAAACGGTGTTTTCAGTTGTGCGAGTTGCTCCAGCGTGGTTTCTGCACGCGGATGTTCATCTTCACGTATTGCGCTAACTGCCCCTTTCTTGCCAATGATTTGTACCGGCACAATTTCCTGCGCCAGAATGCCGTCACGCTGGGCTTTCGCCGTGCGCTGCTGGCTGCGATACGCAAAGGCGTCCTGGTCCCCTCGGCTTATATTTAACAATTCAGCTACATTCTCCGCCGTTTCAGGCATGCTGTCAGTTCCGAATTGTTGCTGCATGAGCGGGTTCACAAAACGCCAGCCAATGGTGGTATCAAACATTTCTGCCTGACGCTGAAACGGCACGGTCGCTTTGCCCATTACAAACGGCGCGCGTGACATTGACTCAACACCACCAGCGATCAGCAGGTCGGCATCACCGGCTTTGATCGTGCGAGCAGCGAAGCCGATCGCATCAAGCCCGGAGCCGCACAGACGGTTGATGGTCGTGCCGGCAACGCTGTGCGGATACCCCGCCAGCAAGGTCGCCATATGCGCCACGTTGCGGTTATCCTCGCCCGCCTGGTTGGCGCAACCGAAGATCACATCGTCAATAGCGCTGGGATCCAGGCGTGGGTTGCGGTTGAGTAATTCACGCAACGGGATGGCCGCCAGATCGTCGGCACGCACGCCTGCCAGCGCCCCGCCGTAGCGACCAATCGGGGTACGAATACCGTCACAAATAAATGCGTCACGCATTAGACTTCTCCTGTAATCGTGCCACCGATGCGGTGGGATTTGCCGCGAAACAGAGCCACGGTTTTGTGTTGCTGATTGACAATTTCAATGTCGTAAACGCCAGTGAGTTTGCCTTGCTGCTTGACCCGCGCGGTGGCGGTCAGTTTGTCACCTGCAAAGGCCGGACGCAGAAAGTCGATACTGGCCGCTGAGGCTACTGCTGCCAGTCCCTGACTGTTGCAGGCGTAAGCAAAGGCAGTATCTGCCAGTGAAAACAGTTGCCCGCCGTGACAGGTCTGATGGCCATTCAGCTGCGACGGCGACACGGTCATGGTCATCTGTGAATAACCGTCGTCCATCTCAATAATTTCAATCCCCAGCGCCTGCGCGCAGGTGTCTTTCACATACATGGCGCGGGCGTTGCGCCAGGCTTCGTTACTCATGACGCATCTCCATCAGCGCTTTCTGGCGCAGCAGCGCACTCGGGCGATAGCGTTCTTCGCCGTAGTGCTGTTGTAGATTTTCCAGCAGACGCAGCACACGTCCCCAGCCGAGCGATTCGCCCCAGGCCAGCGGCCCGTGCGGGTAGTTGACCCCCAAGCGCATGGCGGTATCGATATCCTCGGCGCTGGCGACTCCTTTTTGCAGCGCATCCAGCGCTTCGTTCGCCAGCATCGCTACCGTGCGCCATACCAGCAGCCCTGGATAGTCGGCAATACGCAGCACTTTTTTGCCCTGCTGCTGGAAGTAGTACACCGCTTTGTCGGTGGCTGAAGCCGGGTTGGTTGGTGCGCTTGCCAGAACGACGGTGTCGCCCGCAGCATGGTCATACACCACCACCGGGCGCTGGTGCTGCGCGCTTAAGGCCAGCGCGGTTTCACCGGTAGTTTCAAGGAGCAGCACATCATCCAGTTCAGTGACAACGTCACGCTTGATATTTTTTGCTGCATTTTCAGGCGCTACCGCTGCAACAGCCAGTTCAGGCGATACCTCAGCAGGCCAGCAATAGACGCCGTGGCCGCTCTTCTTGCCCAGACGCCCCGCCAGAGCGAGCTCCTGTTGCAGCAAAGACGGTAGAAAACGGCGGTCCTGCCAGAAGGCGTTAAACACCGAACAGGTCACGGCAAAGTTGACGTCCTGGCCAATCAAGTCGGTCAGCGCCAGCGGTCCCATCGGGAACCCGCCGCCGTCGCGCAGTGCGGCATCAATCACTTCCGCTGACGCAACCTGTTCTTCCAGTGCACGCCAGGCTTCGGCGTAGTACGGACGGGCCACGCGGTTAACGATAAAGCCTGGCGTAGAGCGGCAGCGCACCGGCTGTTTGCCCCAGGCAGTCACGCACTGGCAAAGCTGCTCGACCACTTCCGTTGAGGTGGCAAGGCCGCTCACCACTTCCACCAGTTTCATCACCGGTGCCGGGTTAAAGAAGTGCAGCCCCGCCACACGTTCCGGATGCTTCACTCCCGCCGCAATCGCGGTAATTGAGATCGACGAGGTATTACTGGTTAGCAGCGTTGACGGCAAACAGATCTCCGCCAACTGACTAAACAGCGCTTTTTTAATTTCCAGCCGCTCGGACGCGGCTTCAATCACCAGTTGTGCATCGGCAAGCTGATTCAGTTCAGTCGCGGGGGCGATCCGTGCCAGCAGCTCACTGGCCTGTTCCGCACTGATTTTTCCACGACCAACACGAACGTCGAGTCGCTGGCGTATACCCTCAATGGCGCGAGTAATCGCCTCAGCGGAAATGTCATACAGCAGGACCGAATGTCCGGCGCTGGCAGCCACCTCGGCAATGCCTGCACCCATTGTTCCGCCGCCGATCACGGCAACGCGGGGAAGAGTTTGCGTCATGGCTTATTTCCCGCTGAACTGTGGTGGACGTTTGGCGAGGAAGGCGCTGACCCCTTCGCGATAGTCATCGCTGCGACCGGCCATGCGCTGGTAGTCGCGCTCAAGCTCAAGCTGCTGATCCAGCGTGTTGGTTTCGGAAAGCTGCAAGGCTTTCTTAATCAGCCCTAGGCCATAGGTCGGCTGCGTCGCGAAATGGCGCGCCATGGTCAACGCGGTATCTTTCAACTCGGCATCGTCGACCACTTGCCAGATCATGCCCCACTGCGCGGCCTGTTCGGCGCTGAGGTTATCGCCAAGCATCAGCAAACCCACGGCGCGAGCACGACCGGCTACGCGCGGCAGCACCCAGCTTCCGCCGCAGTCCGGCACCAGGCCTAGCTTGCTGAAGGCCATGACAAACTTCGCCGAGCGCGCGGCAAGGACGATGTCGCAGCCCAAGGCCAGCGTGGCACCAGCACCAGCGGCAACGCCGTTGACGGCGCAGATAACCGGCTTCGGCAGCGCGGCTAAGCGGCGCACCAGCGGGTTGTAGAAGCGTTCCACCGACATGCCCAGATCCGGCGCGGGGCCGCTCGGGTCAACGTTACGGTCGTTCAGATCCTGTCCGGCGCAAAATCCGCGCCCGGCGCCGGTGATCAGCAGGCAACGAATGGTGTCGTCGCGCTCGGCCAGTTTCAGGCAATCGGCAAGCTGCTGGTGCATCACGTCGTTAAAGCTGTTGAGTCGGTCCGGGCGGTTCAGGATGATAGTCATCACGCCCTGCTCCACTTCGCTGAGAATAAATGCGTCCACGATTAGCGTCCTTTAAATTCCGGTGTGCGTTTTTCTAAAAAGGCGCTGACGCCTTCACGACGATCTTCGGTGCCGCTCAGCAGCGTAAACAGCTGACGTTCCTGCACCAGACCGGCCTGGAGACCCACTTCTTGCGCAGCGCGTAGAGACTGTTTTGCCGCCCGCAGCGCCAGCGGTGAGTGACGGGCGATGGTCGCCGCCAGCTTGAGCGCGTATTCATCGGAGAGGTTCGCCGGGTGAATGTCACTCACCAGCCCGGCCTGTTGCGCTCGTTCGGCATCAATGCTTTCACCGCTCAGCACCATTCGGCTGGCCAGCGCTTTGCCAACACAACGGATAAGCCGCTGCGTACCGCCCGCCCCTGGCATGGTGCCGAGAGTAATCTCCGGCAGACCAAAGCGGGCGTTATCCCCGGCAATCACCAGGTCGCACAGCAGAGCCAGCTCGCACCCGGCTCCCAGCGCGTAACCGTTAACCACCGCGATCAACGGCTTGTTGAAGGCATCAATACGTGCCCACAGGCGAGGACGAATATCGTCGAAAGTGGCGGGCAGATCTTTTTCCGCCATTTCATTAAGATCGGCCCCGGCGGCGAAATAGCGCGGGTTGCCGCCAATCACGCAAACGCTGATGCTGGCGTCCGCCGCCGCGCTTTCCAGCGCGTCAGCAATCTGCGTTAGCAGCGCATTGTTCAGGGCGTTACGCGCCTGCGGACGGTTCAGGGTCAGTTGCAGTACACGGTCGTGACGGGAAATCAGCAGTTCGCTCATGCCATCCCCCGCGCATCGAAGTCGACCACTACGTCACCGCTGGTTGGCAGCGCCTGGCAGCTCAGCACATAGCCCGCCGCTAGTTCATCGGCTTCAAGGCTGTAGTTGGCGGCCATCGCCACCTCGCCGCTGACCACCTTGCATTTGCAGGTGGCGCACACGCCGCCTTTACAGGCGAACGGCAGGTCAGCGCCCTGGCGCAACGCGGCGTCGAGAATGCTGTCATCTTCCGCACTCAGTGAAATCAGGCGATCGCGCCCATCCTGACGAAGGGTGACCGTGCGGCCTTCCGCCTGCACGCCGGTGGCGCGTTTCACGCTGGTCCCCGGCGTATTGAAACGCTCAAGGTGAATGGATTTTTCCGCTATGCCCAGTTCGCGCAGTGCCACTTCGGCTTCATCCATCATTGCCGATGGGCCACAGATAAAGGCGTCGTCAAAGCGGCTGAAATCGAGCAGGTTTTTGCCCAGCGCACGCAGTTTGTCGCCGTCGATACGACCCTGTAGCAGATCGCTGTCCATCGACTCCTGACTGAACAGGTGCACCACCTGTAAACGCTGCGGATAGCGGTCTTTCAGATCGGCCAGCGCCTGACGGAACATCATGCTGTGGCTGCTGCGGTTGCCGTAGATCAGGGTGAACTGGCTGGCCGGTTCGGTCGTCAGCGTCGCTTCAATAATCGCCATCATCGGCGTAATGCCGGACCCGGCGGCAATCGCCAGATATTCGGCTTCGCGCTCGGCCTGCGGCTGGTAGCCGAAGTGCCCTTGCGGCACCATCACCTCCAGCGCCATACCCTGCTGGATATCCTGCTGGGCATAGCGGGAGAAACGCCCACCGTCGATAGCTTTAACCGCGACGCTAATTTCCGACGGCGAGCGGCTGCGACAAATGGAGTAACACCGACGCAGCTCTTCTCCACCGAGGTGAGCTTTCAGCGTCAAATGCTGGCCCGGTCGAAAGGCGTAGTCATTACGCAGCGCGTCAGGAATGGTGAAAGTGATGGTCACCGCATCGCGCGTTTCCGCTTCGACGTTGGCCACGGTAAGCGAATGAAATGTTGTCATCGCAACCTCAAATACATTTAAAGTAATCAAAGGGTTCACGGCAGCTGTCGCAGCGATACAACGCTTTACAGGCCGTGGATCCGAATTCGCTAATCAGCGAGGTATGGGTGCTGGCGCAGCGCGGGCACTGTACGTCAGTTGGCATTTCGGCATGACAGGCGTGGGCCTGCGGCGGGCTGATACCATACTGGCGCAGGCGTTCGCGGGCATCCGGGCTCATCCAGTCAGTGGTCCACGGTGGGTCAAGCTGCAAGACGATATGTACTGGCGTATAGCCGTGCTCCGCCATCACCATGCGAATTTCACCCAGTAGATGCTCGGTGGCCGGGCAGCCGGAGTACGTCGGCGTAAAGCCGATTACCCAGCCGTCGCCGCAGCGCTCAACGCTGCGTACCATGCCGAGATCGGTGATGGTCAGCACCGGCACTTCCGGATCGGAAATCGCACTTAACAGCCCCCAAACGGTGTGCACCTCTGGCGGTGCGATCGCGGTAAGACGTTGCATAGCCACCTCCTGCTACCACTGCTGCCCAGGATACGCACGCTGCAAGTACTGCATCTCGGCCAACATAGGCCCGAGATGTTCGCTGTGTAGCCCCTGCTTACCGCCGTTGCGAAACGCCGCCTCTTGCGGAACCTGTAAACCAGAATCAATCAGCGCAGTGTGTACCGTCATTTGCCATTCGGTTTGCAGTTCGCGCGGATCGACGGCAATGCCCTGCCTGGCCAGAGCGATCTCCAGTTCGTCGGCAAGGAACAATTCGCCGGTGTAACGCCACAGATTGTCCACCGCCTTCTGCATCAGTTGCGCGGAGTAGTCAGTACCATTCCCCAGTCGCTCCAGCCAGCCGCGGCTGAAGCGCAGGTGATAACGCACTTCTTTCAGTCCTTTGGCAGCGATAGCCGCAATCTGCTTATCGCGGCTGTTAACCAAACGAGTGAACAGCGCCACATGCCAGACGTCGATAAAGAACTGGCGAGCGATCGTGTCGGCAAAGTTGCCGTTAGGCTGTTCCACCAGCAACAGATTGCGGAACTGACGCTCGTCACGACCAAAAGCCAGCGTGTCTTCGTCGCCGTTACCCGCCAGTTCGGCGGCGTAGCTGAGGAAGTTGCGCGCCTGCCCCAGCAGGTCGAGGCCGATATTAGCCAGCGCCAGATCAATCTCCAGCTCCGGCGCATGACCGCACCAGGCACCCAGACGCTGAGCCAGCACCAGGCCGTTATCGCCCAGACGCAGGGCATAGGTTGCAACGGGATTCAGGTTATTCATCGTTGCCTCACATATGTTCCATGCCGTCCGGCACGGTGTAGAACGTGGGATGGCGATAGACTTTGCTCTCCGCCGGGTCAAAAAATTCACCGCGTTCTTCCGGCTGTGACGCAACAATTTCGCTGGCTTTCACCACCCAGATGGAGCAGCCTTCGCTGCGGCGTGTATAGGCATCGCGTGCATTTTCCAGCGCCATCTGGTCATCGGCGGCATGCAGACTGCCAACGTGACGGTGTGATAACCCCTGTTTGCTGCGGACAAAAACTTCGTATAACGGCCAGTATGTTTTGCTCATGACTCTCTCCTTACGCCGCGTCGCGGGCCTGTTGCTTTTCGGCGTGCGCCAGTGCGGCCTCGCGCACCCATGCCCCTTCTTCCCAGGCCTTACGCTTTGCGCCCAGACGTTCGTGGTTGCAGACACCACGACCGTTGATGACCTCATTAAATTCCTGCCAGTCGATCTCACCGAATCGATATTTCCCCGTCGCTTCATCAAGCTGTAGGTCGGCGTCCGGCACGGTCATACCGAGGATTTCTACCTGCGGGACCGTGTTATCAACAAAGCGCTGACGCAGTTCGTCGTTGGAGTGCAGTTTGATTTTCCACGCCATACTGCGGGCACTGTTCGGTGAGTTGTCGTCGTTCGGGCCAAACATCATCAACGCAGGCCACCAGAAACGGTTGATGGCGTCCTGCAGCATCTGACGCTGTTCCTCGCTACCGGTAGCCAGCGCCATACACGCTTCGAAGCCCTGACGCTGATGGAAGCTCTCTTCTTTGCAGATTTTGACCATCGCCCTGGCATACGGGCCGTAGGAGGTACGACACAGCGCCACCTGGTTAACAATCGCCGCGCCATCGACCAGCCAGCCGATCACACCGATATCCGCCCAGCTCAGGGTTGGGTAGTTGAAGATGGAGGAGTATTTCATCTGGCCGTCGAGCATCTTCTGGTACAGATCTTCACGCGCGCAGCCCAGTGTTTCCGCCGCGCTGTAGAGGTACAGACCGTGTCCGGCCTCGTCCTGTACTTTTGCGAGCAGAATGGCCTTACGCCGCAGCGTGGGTGCGCGGGTTATCCAGTTGCCTTCCGGCAGCATGCCGACAATTTCCGAGTGCGCATGCTGGCCAATCTGGCGGATCAGCGTCTTACGGTATGCGTCCGGCATCCAGTCCTGCGGCTCGATGGCCGTTTCCTGCGCGATGCGCTGGTCAAAACGTTGTTCTTCTGTCACGTCATCACCTTATGATTCCGATAATTTCAACAAATCAATATTTGCGAATCACTTTGTTTTATAAAAGTTACATCTTGGTTAAATAAAACCACAAATTTTGTTTACTGATTTTGCGATACTTGTCGCAAAGGGTTTTTGTTTATTCATTAATAACAGATAGATAACCAATAAAGGTAAAGTGTTCGCGATCTCATTGTTAACAAATTATTAAAATCTCACTTGCATTTTGTGATTCATAAAAGAACTATTTAAAGAGATATTACGGAACACATCTGGAGATTAACGATGCAGCAGTTAGCCAGTTATTTATCCGGTGCCTGGCAGACAGGCCGGGGCCGCACCCGCACCATCCACCACGCCCTTACCGGTGAAGCGCTTTGGGAAGTGACAAGCGTTGGACTGGATATGGCGCAGGCGCGCCGCTTTGCGATTGAGCACGGCGGCAAAGCGTTACAGGCAATGAGTTTTATTGAGCGCAGCGCGATGCTAAAAGCGGTGGCGAAGCATTTAATGGAACTGAAAGCCGATTTCTATGCCATATCCGCGCAAACCGGAGCAACGCGCGGTGACAGCTGGGTCGATATCGAAGGCGGTATTGGCACGCTTTTCACTTATGCCAGTCTCGGTGGCCGCGAGCTGCCGGACGATACGCTGTGGCCGGAAGACGAACTGATCCCGCTGTCCAAACAGGGCGGTTTTGCCGCACGCCACGTGCTGACCTCCAAATCCGGTGTTGCGGTGCATATCAACGCCTTTAACTTCCCCTGCTGGGGTATGTTAGAGAAGCTGGCGCCAACCTGGCTTGCCGGGATGCCAGCCATTATCAAACCTGCAACCGCCACCGCGCAGCTCACTCAGGCAATGGTGAAAGCGATTATCGACAGTGGCCTGGTACCGAACGGCGCAATTAGCCTTATCTGCGGCGGCGCGGGTGACCTGCTCGATCACCTCGACAGCCAGGATGTGGTGACCTTTACCGGTTCTGCTCATACCGGACAGCAGCTGCGCGTGCACCCCAATCTGGTGGCTAAATCGGTTCCTTTCACCATGGAAGCGGATTCACTCAACTGCTGCGTGCTGGGTGATGACGTCACCCCAGAACAGCCTGAGTTTGCATTGTTTGTACGTGAAGTAGTGCGCGAGATGACGACCAAAGCCGGGCAGAAATGTACCGCTATCCGCCGCATTATCGTGCCACAGTCGCAGGTGAAAGCAGTCAGCGAGGCGCTGATTACCCGTCTGCAAAAAGTGGTAATGGGCGATCCGGCGCAGGAAGGCGTGAAGATGGGGTCGCTGGTGAATAACGATCAGCGTCAGGACGTACAGGATAATGTGAATCGTCTGGTTGAAGCCGGGTGTGAGGTGCTGCTGGGCGGAAAAGCAGATCTGAGCACGGCTGGGGCTTTCTTCCCGCCAACGCTGCTGTTTTGTCCGCAGCCGGATGAAATTGCCGCGGTACATGCAATTGAAGCCTTTGGTCCGGTCGCCACGCTGATGCCGTATCAAAATACCGGGCATGCCATGACGCTGGCGCGCGCCGGTGAAGGCAGTCTGGCAGGAACGCTGGTGACGGCGAGCGGCGAACTGGCGCGAGAGTTTGTCCTCGGTGCGGCCCGCGCCCACGGGCGTATTCAGGTGCTGAACGAAGAGTCCTCGGCGGAATCGACCGGTCACGGCTCTCCGCTGCCACAGCTGGTCCACGGCGGGCCTGGACGTGCAGGCGGCGGTGAAGAGCTGGGTGGTCTGCGCGCGGTGAAACACTACATGCAACGCACCGCCATTCAGGGCAGCCCAACCATGCTCGCGGCGGTAAGCCAACAGTGGGTGCGTGGCGCTCGGGTGGAGGAAGATCGTATTCACCCGTTCCGTAAATACTTCGAAGAGATCCAGCCGGGCGACAGCCTGCTGACGCCACGTCGTACACTGACCGAAGCGGATATCGTTAACTTTGCCTGCCTCAGCGGTGACCACTTCTACGCCCATATGGACAAGATTGCAGCAGCCGATTCCATTTTCGGCGAGCGCGTGGTGCACGGTTACTTCCTGATTTCCGCCGCAGCCGGTCTGTTTGTTGACGCGGGCGTCGGTCCGGTGATTGCCAACTATGGCATGGAAAACCTGCGCTTTATCGAGCCGGTTAAGCCGGGCGACACTATCCAGGTGCGTTTAACCTGCAAACGCAAAACGGTGAAACGTCAGCGCAATGCCGAAGAAAAAGCGACCGGCGTGGTGGAGTGGTCGGTGGAGATCTTTAATCAGCACCAGCAGGCGGTGGCGCTGTATTCCATTCTGACGTTGGTTGCGCGTCAGCATGGGGATTTCCCGGCGTAAGATTCCGGCGTAGCTTCGCTCGATTAGGCTTGAAACAAAAAAGCAAA
The DNA here is from genome assembly GCF_001037515.1 of Citrobacter sp. MGH110. NCBI lineage: Bacteria > Pseudomonadati > Pseudomonadota > Gammaproteobacteria > Enterobacterales > Enterobacteriaceae > Citrobacter > Citrobacter sp. MGH110. The sequence continues at coordinate 1,787,670 of NZ_KQ089830.1, forward strand.
AAGCCTGCTTAGTTTCCTAAGCAGGCTTCTTAAATATGGCTCCTCTGACTGGACTCGAACCAGTGACATACGGATTAACAGTCCGCCGTTCTACCGACTGAACTACAGAGGAATCGTTGTGGAGGCTTATCTTAGCGGCGAAAAAAATTTTGTCAAACTCCATTTCCTCAAATGCGAATCAATTGATGCTTCTCTCGACAGTTTGTTGCATTTACAGACATTTTAAATAGAAAAAACTTTGCAGCTTTTTTGATTCTCCCTCATCATTTGAAATGAGGTTTCAACTTTCTTCGTTAAGGTCCACTTTGAACGTCTCCGCTGCCTTACGCCAGGTCGCTTCCCGCACGCCCTGGTATGCCAAACGCAAGAGTTATAAGGTTCTCTTTTGGCGCGAAATCACTCCGCTGGCTGTCCCCATTTTTCTGGAAAACACCTGTGTGCTATTGATGGGTGTTCTCAGTACCTTCCTGGTCAGCTGGTTGGGAAAAGAAGCGATGGCCGGTGTCGGACTCGCCGACAGCTTTAATATGGTCATCATGGCATTTTTCGCCGCCATCGATCTGGGCACCACTGTGGTTGTAGCATTTAGCCTCGGGAAACGAGATCGTCGACGGGCCAGAGCCGCGGCCAGACAATCACTGGTGATCATGACAATTTTTGCTACCGTTCTGGCAGCGGTCATTCACTATTTTGGTCAACAGATTATTGACGTTGTCGCAGGTGAAGCAACGCCAGACGTTAAAGCTTTGGCACTCACCTATCTGGAGCTGACGGTGCTCAGCTACCCGGCAGCAGCCATTGCGCTGATTGGCAGTGGCGCACTACGTGGAGCCGGAAATACAAAAATACCGTTGTTGATTAACGGCGGCATGAACATCCTGAATATCATCATCAGTAGCATCCTGATTTACGGGATCTTTTCCTGGCAAGGTCTGGGATTTGTGGGAGCAGGTCTGGGACTGACCATTTCGCGCTACATCGGGGCGATTGCCATCATCTGGGTACTGATGATTGGTTTTAACCCCGCGCTGCGAATTCCCTTCAAAAGCTATTTTAAGCCACTCAATCTCGCCATTATCTGGGAGGTGATGGGGATCGGCATTCCGGCAAGTATCGAGTCAGTGCTGTTCAATGGCGGTAAACTTTTGACGCAGATGTTTGTTTCAGGCATGGGAACCAGCGTTATCGCCGGGAACTTTATTGCATTTTCTATCGCCGCGCTTATCAACTTACCGGGTAATGCTTTAGGTTCCGCGTCGACAATCATTACCGGCAGGCGTTTGGGAAATGGCCAGATTGCCCAGGCTGAAATCCAGCTACGGCATGTATTCTGGCTGTCGACGATCGGCCTGACGGCAATTGCCTGGTTAACCGCTCCTTTCGCCGGGGTGATGGCCTCATTTTATACCCACGATCAGGATGTAAAAGAGGTCATAGTCATCCTGATTTGGCTCAACGCAGCATTTATGCCGATATGGGCAGCCTCCTGGGTATTACCAGCAGGCTTTAAAGGTGCGCGAGATGCACGTTTTGCTATGTGGGTATCGATGCTGGGCATGTGGGGCTGCCGCGTAGTCGCGGGTTACACCCTGGGTATCGTATTAGGATGGGGAGTTGTCGGCGTTTGGTTAGGTATGTTCTTCGACTGGGCCGTGCGCGCCGCGTTATTTTACTGGCGTATGGTCACCGGCCGCTGGCTGTGGAAATACCCGCGCCCCGAACGCGAAAAGTGCATAAAACAACCGGTTGCGTCTGAATAAGCGGCGAAATGGGGAATATTTCAGCAAACGATCGCATTTATCCATTCAGGCTTTGACAACGCTGAGCGGCATCGCTAATATTCGCCTCGTTCAAACGATTCCTCTGTAGTTCAGTCGGTAGAACGGCGGACTGTTAATCCGTATGTCACTGGTTCGAGTCCAGTCAGAGGAGCCATATTTAAGAAACCTGCTTAGGAAACTAAGCAGGCTTTTTGCTTTTCTGCGATCCTATTCGCCAAGTAGACCGCTTCACTCCACACCAGGTTTTTCCATACTGCCGACGGGAGAATGTCCGTCTGCTTATGCAAAATGTCTCTATGATCCAATTCGTTAACGTCATGGTTAAGTATCTTATCGTGCAACGACATCAGAATGAGACCCATACTTGCCCATGCCGATACTGCTGAAAGCAGCGCTAACCGCTTTATTAGTAATTCCATTGAGTACAATAGCCGGTGAGAAAGTCACGCTACGTTGCCCGGACAGAGGCTGGGCGGAGGTGACATTTCATCTGTTCCAGCACGTTAGCGTGCTGTGGGAAAACAATAGTTTTTATGTTTCCGATGCCCGGCGTAGTCAGAGTAATAAATTCTATACGTTTACCAATCGAGATGTTCTTTCGGTGAAGAATGGATTTCAGTTTATTTATGCGGATTCGGGACGGGCGGTGTCTTGTTCGATATTGTCGCGGGTGCCGACGCAGGATCTGAGGCTGGAGACCTTGAGGTAACGCAGAGTTCTCCCCGCCATTCGGTGACGTCAGAGAAGCCCGTTTACTCACGGGCTTTTGTAATTAAATCTGATAATCAATCACCGCCTCATCTGGCTCCATAGCCTGACGCTTAATTTCATCGACGGATAACCCTGCATTGCATAGCTCGATGAATCGCCAGACGTAGTTGCGCTGCAGCTGTCCGCGTTTAAGCCCTAGCCAAACGGTATTTGCATCAAACAAATGCCGGGTATCCAGACGGGTTAAGGTCCCCTCTTCCTGCTCGCCGCTGGATTGCTCTGCCACCAGCCCAATCCCCAACCCCAGCGACACGTAAGTTTTAATCACATCCGAGTCCTGGGCGCTGAGAATAATATCCGGTATCAGCCCTTTGCGAGCAAATGCTTCATCGATGCGGGAACGCCCTGTAATCCCCTGACGATAGGTAATTAACGGCCAGTGAGCAATAGACTCCAGCGTGAGCGGAGAGGCTTTCACTAATGGATGGTCGTGAGGAACAAGCAGGCTGTGGTGCCAACGAAACCAGGGAAAAGCCACCAACAATGGATCGCTGCTCAGCCGCTCACTGGCAATTCCGATATCTGCCCCGCCATTTTGTAGCAGGACATCAATCTCCTGTGGCGTACCCTGAATAAGTTCCAGACGCACCTCAGGGAACAGCTCACGAAAAGCTTTTATCACCGCAGGCAAGCTATAGCGTGCCTGGGTATGCGTGGTGGCAATCGTCAGAACGCCGGACGTGTCATTGGTAAACAGATCCGCCAGTCGACGAACATTACTGGCCTCATTCAGAATACGCTCGGCAATAACCAGCAAGGCTTTACCCGGTTCGGTCATGCCCAACAGGCGTTTACCGCGACGGATAAAAATCTCGATACCAAGTTCATCTTCAAGTTCACGAATGTGTCGGCTGACGCCCGACTGCGAGGTGTACAGTATATTCGCGACCTCTGTCAGGTTGTAATCCTGACGGGCCGCCTCGCGGATTATTTTAAGTTGCTGGAAATTCACGTTTCGCTCCGGGCACATCAGACATTACGCTATTGTTAAAGTCTGATGCCCGGCATAACAAATAATAAAAACCTGCATCTTATTCCTTGTGGGAATAAGGTTTAGCTGACCAGCTGCAGCTCGCGATTTTCCAGCGCCGGACGGCTGACCAGCGACAACAGGATCTCCTTCACGGCCTGCGCCTGGGGCGATAAACTCCCTCTGGCTGATACGTTCAACGATAATGGCAGATTCATCGATGGTGTTGTGATGCGCGCCATCCAGCCGTTCGCCGCATTGCATAATGAACGGGCGGCCGACTCAGGCAACACTGTGACACCCATACCACTGGCAATGGCGGCCGTTAGGGTGGAGATAGACTCAATTTCGCCAATCACTTTAGCCGTTAAGCGACGTAGCGAAAAAGCTTCATCCACGCGCAGGCGAACCGCGCTGTAATCCCGTGGCAAGAACAAATTCATCTGCGCCACTGCGGCTAAATCGACGCTTTGCCCCGGACACTCACGCGTGCCGACCAGGTACAGATCCTCTTTAAGCAACGGTTGACTGCTGATGCCCGCCACAGGAGAACGCTCATAGAGCACTGCCATATCTAATTGCCCGCTGAGCAGCTTGTCATTCAGCACTGCCCCACTGTTTTCATGCAAATAGACCAGCACATCAGGCAGTTCGGCACGTAGCGTTTGTAATAACGGCATGGTAATGGATGACGCGACTGTCCCCGGCGCAAGGCCGATAGAGACCTGTCCACTCAAGGTCTGGCCCACGTTATTAACCGCAAGTTGCGCCTGTTCGCACTGACGTAAAATCGTCCGGGCGTGGGTATATAGCACTTTTCCTGCTTCCGTCGGCGTGACGCCACGCTTGGTACGAATCAGCAATTGCTGATCCAGCTCACCTTCCAGCGTAGCGACCTGCTGGCTCAGCGCGGGTTGCGCAATGTGCAACACTTCCGCTGCCTGGGTCAGGCTACCAATATCGACGATTTTCACGAAATATTTCAGTCGTCTGAAGTTCATTTTGCCTCCTGTCGGAATACCAGAACCCGTGCTGGCAGTCATTAAATTCAGGATTGCAAGATGCTTGCCACTTTCGTCTAAAACGGTGTTTTACGGTTAAAGCCGCGTAAAGTCAGGAGTAAAAGCGAAGGAAGATCATTCTGCACACCTAAGTATCTCATTCAGGCTGCCCTGGAAGAGGTAGACACGCACCAGAATGGGGCAAAAGCATAAAAAGACGGAAAGATCGCCGCTTTGCTGATTTTGTCAGCAAACGAACACACAAATGTATTTACCCCTTTGACAAGCCTCACCACCCTCGCTAATATGCGCCTCGTTCAAACGATTCCTCTGTAGTTCAGTCGGTAGAACGGCGGACTGTTAATCCGTATGTCACTGGTTCGAGTCCAGTCAGAGGAGCCATATTTAAGAAGCCTGCTTAGGAAACTAAGCAGGCTTTTTGCTTTTATGCCATTGCTCAGTGCGCATATCAAAACCTCAACTTAGTCTGGCCAACACTTCATTCATAATAGCCGCAGGTATTTGTTCCAGACGCTTACCGTTCCGGGCTTCCATATCAATAGACAGGAACAACAATGAGTTGAGATGTCCACTCTTCGCTCACAGTAGACTTTAAACTCACCCAGTACCTTCGCTCTGTGCCAGCAGAGGACTTTTCTATCACCGCTGATATATTAATCAATGTAGAGCAGGCCATATTTATAATATAAATTGACGGGTACGCTGAATTTTACAGGAACATCTCCAATGAATATTGCCGCCTCAATTGCCCTTTTGGGCGCTTGCCCATTTGTGAGTCTGGCGGCAGTACCGGAGACCTTTTCCGAAACTGCCCTGGATGCCGCAGGGCCAAAAGGCCCTTTGAAAGGCACGTTACTCACCCCGAATTCAAAACCAACAGCCGTTGTTCTTATCGTTCCTGGCTCCGGGCCAACCGATCGGGATGGAAACAACCCGCTTGGTGTGAATGCATCGCCTTACCGACTTCTTGCTGAAGGCCTGGCTGCCAAAGGTTTTGCGACGCTTCGTATCGACAAACGTGGAATGTTCGCTAGCGCAATGGCCGTAGACGATGCCAATGCGGTGACGATTGCTGACTATGTTGACGACATTCGATCCTGGGTAGACGTGCTTAGACGTCACATGCACACTCCCTGTGTTTGGGTTTCAGGACACAGCGAAGGGGGTGTAGTCGCACTTGCCTCGGCTCAAGAAGAGAATGTGTGCGGTGTGGTTCTTATCGCAACGCCTGGGAGGCCGATGGGCGAGGTGTTGAGGGGGCAACTTAACGCTAATCCGGAAAATGAAATTCTATTAAAGCAGGCGCTGCCGATAATTGATGCTCTGGAGCATCGGCGGCGAGTCGATATTACGAATATTCACCCAGCACTGCAAAGTATCTTTAATCCTGCTGTTCAGGGGTTTTTGATCAATGCATTTTCATATAATCCGGGTCATCTCATTTCGAGTATTTCCAAACCCGTGTTAGTGCTACAAGGGCAACGCGATCTCCAGGTGGAAGAAACGGATGCAAGACTGCTTAAGGCCGCGAATCCTCAAGCGTCCCTGGTTATACTGCCCAATATGAACCATGTTATGAAAGAGGTGACTTCGGACGATCGCAAAGCGAATATCGCGACATACGCTGAACCCGCGCTCCCCTTAGCTCCCGGTTTAATCGACTCGATTGAGCATTTCCTGATCCGCAACTCACCTTTTCCCGAAAAGTAACAGCTGCTCTGCTCTCGGTGTCCTCCCAAGACGGTTTACTTTTAAAGAGTTCAGCATGCTTTAAAGCATTCGTCTGCTCCATGCTCACAGCAGACATGGTCAGATGTCATTCCAACCGTCACATGCCAGAAGCAGACTCCCCTTCCCCATCCGATATCCACCTCATAACATTTTTATAAATAACAACGCATTAAGAAGTTCAACGTAATACAATTATATTTCTAATTGTAATGATAACCATTCTCATATTACTATAATCGCGTGATAATTAACTTTTGATACATTCCACATGTCTGACCACGCCACTACCACTGCTTCCTTTACGCTCGAGTCGCTTTATGGCGCACATCACGGCTGGTTGAAAAGCTGGCTGACGCGCAAACTCCAGTCCGCCTTTGATGCAGATGACATTGCCCAGGACACTTTTCTACGGGTAATGGGCAGCGACTCGCTCTCGACGATCCGCGATCCGCGCTCCTTTCTGTGCACTCTCGCCAAACGGGTGATGGTCGACCTGTTTCGCCGAAACGCGCTGGAAAAAGCCTATCTGGAGATGTTGGCGCTTATGCCGGAGGCGCTCGCGCCTTCCCCCGAGGAACGCGAGAGCCAGCTCGAAACCCTGCAACTCATCGACAGCATGCTTGACGGGCTGAACGGAAAAACACGAGAAGCGTTTCTGCTTTCGCAACTGGATGGTCTGACATACAGCGAGATCGCGCTGAAGCTCGGTATCTCCGTCAGTTCGGTGAAAAAGTATATGGCAAAGGCTATCGAACATTGTCTGCTGTTTCGTCTGGAGCACGGTCTGTGAACGCTTCTATCACCGATTCTCGCCGCCAGGCATTGCGCTCGGCATCGCACTGGTATGCTGTATTGAGCGGCGAGCGTGTCAGCCCACAGCAAGAAGCGCGCTGGCAACAATGGTACGAAGAGGACAAAGATCATCAGTGGGCCTGGCAACAGGTTGAAAACCTGCGCAGCCAGCTCAGCCGCGTACCGGGCGATGTTGCCAGCCGGGCGCTGCACGATACGCGCCTTACCCGTCGTCATGTCATGAAAGGGCTACTGCTGCTGCTCGGCGTGGGCGGCGGCTGGCAGCTCTGGCAGTCTGAAGCCGGTGAAGGTCTGCGCGCGGATTACCGCACCGCCAAAGGCGCGGTCAGCCATCAGCGGCTGGAAGATGGCTCGCTGCTGACGCTCAACACACAAAGCGCCGCGGACGTTCATTTTGATACGCGTCAACGAGTTGTCCATCTCTGGTACGGAGAAATTGCTATTACTACCGCAAAAGACGCGCAGCAGAGACCTTTCCGCGTTGTGACCCGTCAGGGCCAGCTCACCGCATTAGGCACAGAATTTACCGTCTACCAGCAGGACAACGTCACACGCGTTGTCGTTCAACAACACGCTGTTGAAGTCTTACTGGCAAATCGTCCGCAGGAAAAACGCATCGTCAGCGCTGGCGAGAGCCTGCAGTTTAGCGCGTCTGAATTTGGTGCAATAGCCTCAGCGGATGATGAAAGCGCCACCTGGACGCAGGGCATTCTGAGCTTCAGCGATAAACCTTTGAGTGAAGTGATTGCCACGCTGAGCCGTTATCGCAACGGCGTGCTGCGCTGCGATCCGGCTGTAGCCGGGTTACGCCTGAGTGGCACTTTCCCGCTGAAAAATACTGATGCAATCCTGGATGTTATTGCCAAGACTCTTCCAGTGAAAATTCAGTCAGTTACGCGATACTGGGTAAATATTTCCGCACTATAAGAAAAATAATTCTCATTTCGATTGTCCTTTTTCCCCTTCTCATTCGACTCATAGATGAACACAACAAAAATGATGATGGAGAAGGTATGACGCCTTTACGCGTTTTTCGCAAAACAACACCTTTGGTTAACGCCGTTCGCCTGAGCCTGCTGCCGCTTGCCGGGCTGTCGTTATCCGCCTTCGCAGCGCAGGTTGATATTGCACCGGGTTCGCTCGACAAAGTCCTTAATCAGTATGCCGCGCTCAGCGGAATTACCCTGTCGGTTGACGCCAGCCTGACGCGCGGCAAACAGAGTAACGGTCTTTACGGTGACTACGACGTCGAAACCGGCCTGCAACACCTGCTGAACGGTAGTGGCCTGCAGGTGAAACCGCTGGGTAATAACAGCTGGACGCTGGAGCCCGCACCAACACCGCAAGAAGATGCCCTGACCGTGGTGGGCGACTGGCTGGGGGATGCGCGCGAAAACGACGTTTTCGAACATGCTGGCGCACGTGACGTTATCCGCCGTGAGGATTTCGCCAAAACCGGCGCAACATCCATGCGCGAGGTACTGAACCGCATTCCTGGCGTTACCGCCCCAGAAAACAACGGCACCGGTAGCCACGATCTGGCGATGAACTTTGGTATTCGCGGCCTGAATCCGCGCCTGGCCAGCCGTTCAACGGTACTGATGGACGGTATTCCCGTGCCGTTTGCCCCTTACGGCCAGCCGCAGCTTTCACTGGCGCCTGTCTCACTCGGAAATATGGACGCCATCGACGTGGTTCGCGGCGGTGGCGCAGTGCGTTACGGGCCACAGAGCGTGGGCGGGGTGGTGAACTTTGTTACCCGCGCTATTCCGCAAGACTTCGGCATGGAAGCCGGCGTGGAAGGCCAGCTCAGCCCAACATCTTCACAAAATAACCCAAAAGAAACGCACAACCTGATGGTGGGCGGCACGGCGGATAACGGTTTTGGTACCGCCCTGCTTTACTCCGGTACACGTGGAAGCGACTGGCGCGAACACAGCGCGACCCGCATCGACGACCTGATGCTGAAAAGCAAATATGCGCCAAACGAAGTGCATACCTTCAACAGTCTGTTGCAATACTACGACGGTGAAGCTGACATGCCCGGTGGCCTGTCTCGCGCGGATTACGACGCCGACCGCTGGCAATCCACGCGCCCTTACGATCGCTTCTGGGGGCGCCGCAAGCTGGCAAGCCTCGGCTATCAGTTCCAGCCGGACAGCCAGCATAAATTCAATATTCAGGGCTTCTACACTGAAACCCTGCGCAGCGGCTACCTGGAACAGGGAAAACGCCTCACCCTTTCACCGCGTAACTACTGGGTACGCGGCATTGAACCACGCTACAGTCAGAGCTTTATGGTGGGTCCTTCCGCGCACGAAGTGGGCGTGGGATACCGTTATGTGAGCGAGTCGACGCATGAAATGCGTTACTACACGGCCACCAGCAGCGGACAACTGCCGTCCAACGCCAGCCCTTACGATCGCGACACTCGTTCGGGCACCGAAGCGCACGCCTGGTATCTGGATGACAAAATCGACATTGGCAACTGGACTATCACACCGGGTATGCGCTTTGAACATATCGAGTCATACCAGAACAACGCCATCAAAGGCACACATGAGGAAGTAAGCTACAACGCCCCACTTCCGGCGCTAAATGTGCTTTATCACCTGACTGATAGCTGGAATCTTTATGCAAACACTGAAGGCTCATTCGGCACCGTACAGTACAGCCAAATTGGCAAGGCTGTGCAAAGCGGCAATGTGGAACCGGAAAAAGCGCGAACCTGGGAGCTCGGAACCCGATACGACGATGGCGCGCTGACGGCGGAAATGGGGCTGTTCCTGATTAACTTTAATAATCAGTACGATTCCAACCAAACCAACGACACCGTTACTGCACGCGGTAAAACGCGTCATACCGGACTGGAAACTCAGACTCGCTATGATCTCGGCACATTGACGCCAACGCTCGACAACGTTTCAGTCTACGCAAGCTATGCGTATGTGAACGCTGAGATTCGCGAGAAAGGTGATACCTATGGCAATCAGGTGCCCTTCTCACCAAAACACAAAGGCACGTTGGGCGTGGACTATAAGCCGGGCAACTGGACCTTCAATCTGAATAGTGATTTCCAGTCCAGCCAGTTTGCGGATAACGCCAACACCGTTAAAGAGAGCGCTGACGGCAGTACCGGTCGCATCCCTGGCTTTATGCTCTGGGGCGCACGCGTAGCCTATGACTTCGGCCCGCAGTTGGCAGACCTGAACCTGGCGTTCGGTGTGAAAAATATCTTCGACCAAGAGTATTTCACCCGCTCTTACGACGACAACAACAAAGGCATCTACGCAGGCCAGCCGCGCACGCTGTATATGCAGGGTTCGTTGAAGTTCTAAACCCCGTTTACCCGGCCTGCATGCTGTTTTTGTAGGTCGGGCAAACGAAACGCCACCCGACGCAGGCAATTTACATGTTCACACCATTACGCACGCTATTCGCCGCTCTGCTGCTCACCGGCCATGCTTTTGCCGCCACGGTTCATGACGAACATGGCACCTTTACGCTTGATAAAACGCCACAACGGATAGTGGTGCTGGAACTGTCGTTCGCGGACGCACTGGCTGCTGTCGATGTCAGTCCGGTCGGCATTGCCGACGATAACGATGCCACACGCATTCTTCCAGAGGTTCGTGCCCATCTGAAACCCTGGCAGTCTGTCGGCACGCGTGCGCAGCCGAGTTTAGAAGCCATCAGCGCGCTGAAACCGGATCTGATCATTGCCGACAGCAGCCGCCATGCGGGTATTTACATCGCCTTACAGCAAATAGCACCTGTGCTGCTGCTCAAGTCTCGCAATGAAACCTACGCTGAAAATCTGCAATCTGCGGCCATCATCGGTGAAATTGTGGGTAAAAAAGCACAGATGCAGTCACGCCTGGCGCAACACCAACAACAGATGTCAGCGTGGGCCAGCCAACTGCCAAAAGACACGATGGTGGTGTTTGGTACGTCCCGGGAGCAGCAGTTCAACCTGCATACTCAGGAGACCTGGACCGGGGGCGTCTTGACCTCTCTGGGGCTGACGGTGCCTGCAGCTATGGCGGGTTCGTCTATGCCGTCCATCGGTCTGGAACAGCTGCTGGCGCTCAATCCGGCATGGCTGCTGGTCGCGCACTATCGTGAAGAGAGCATCGTGAAACGCTGGCAACAAGACCCGCTGTGGCAGATGTTAACTGCGGCGCAAAAACAGCAGACGGCGTCGGTCGACAGTAACGCCTGGGCGCGGATGCGCGGCATTTTCGCAGCCGAACGCATTGCCAGCGACACGGTAGACATCTTTCACCACCAGCCTTTATCCGATGTGAAATGACAGTTTTCAAACATCCAGCGCTACAGTGGGGGCTTCCCCTTGTCGCGCTTATCGCTATCTTCTGGCTGAGTCTGTTTTGCTACTCGGCCATTCCTGTTTCTGGCGTTGATGCCATTCACGCCCTGCTGCCAGGCCATACGCCGACGCTTCCACAAGCGCTGGTGCAAAACCTTCGTTTGCCGAGAAGCCTGGTCGCCATTTTGATCGGCGCAAGCCTGGCTCTGGCGGGAACGCTGCTGCAGACCCTGACGCATAATGCAATGGCCTCCCCTTCACTACTCGGTATTAACAGTGGCGCAGCGCTGGCGATGGCGCTTACCAGTGCTATCAGCCCTGCGCCCGTTACGGGTTACTCCATCGCCTTTATCGCCGCCTGCGGTGGCGGCGTAAGCTGGCTGATGGTGATGACCGCAGGTGGTGGATTTCGCCACACCCAGGACAGAAACAAACTGATCCTCGCGGGCATCGCGTTCTCGGCTTTCTGCATGGCCCTTACCCGCATCACTCTGCTGCTGACGGAAGATCACGCCTACGGCATTTTTTACTGGCTTGCGGGAGGCGTATCCCACGCACGTTGGCAGGAGTTCTGGCAGCTTTTCCCAATGGTAGTGGTTGCTGTACCGGTGGTATTGCTGCTGGCTAATCAACTGAACCTGCTTAACGTGAGCGACAGCACTGCGCAAACGCTGGGGGTGAATTTGACCCGGCTGCGCCTGGCGCTCAATCTTCTGGTGCTCATTTTGGTGGGCGCCTGCGTTAGCGTGGCGGGCCCGGTAGCCTTTATCGGCCTGCTGATGCCGCATCTGGCTCGCTTCTGGGTAGGATTCGATCAGCGCAAGGTCCTGCCGATGAGCATGCTTATGGGCGCCACGCTGCTGCTGCTGGCTGATGTTCTGGCCCGAGCGCTGGCCTTCCCTGGCGAATTGCCCGCGGGGGCAGTAGTGGCGCTGATTGGTGCACCCTGTTTTGTCTGGCTGGTCAGGAGGCGTGGATGAAAATTGCGTTCGTCATTTTCATCGCCCTCGCGCTGGCAGGACTTTCGGTTTTGTCACTACAAATGGGGGTGATCGCCGTTCCCTGGCGTGCTCTGCTGAGCGACTGGCAGACCGGGCGCGAATATCATTTCGTATTAACGTCGTACCGCCTGCCGCGACTGCTGCTGGCGCTGCTTGTCGGTGCAGCCCTCGCGGTGGCAGGCGTGCTGGTGCAAGGGATCGTGCGTAACCCTCTGGCATCACCGGATATCCTCGGCGTAAACCATGCCGCCAGCCTGGCCTCTGTGGGCGCGCTGCTTCTCTTACCGTCACTACCGGTGATTACTCTGCCGCTACTGGCCTTTGCCGGTGGCATGGCGGGCCTGATCCTGCTGAGAATACTGGCGAACACCAGCCAGCCGATGAAGCTGGCGCTCACGGGTGTTGCGCTCTCTGCCTGCTGGGCCAGCCTGACGGATTATCTGATGCTTTCGCACCCGCAGGATGTGAACAGCGCCCTGCTGTGGCTGACCGGCAGCTTATGGGGCCGTGACTGGAGCTTTGTGAAAATAGCCGCCCCACTGCTGATTTTGTTTCTGCCGCTGAGTCTGCGTTTTTGCCGCGATCTCGACCTCCTGGCATTGGGCGATGCGCGCGCCACCACGCTCGGTGTGTCGGTGCCGCGTATTCGGCTCCAGGCTTTGCTACTGGCCGTCGCCATGACATCGACCGGCGTGGCCGTCTGCGGCCCAATTAGCTTTATTGGTCTTGTGGTGCCGCATATGGTGCGCAGCATTACCGGTGGACGTCACCGCTGGCTGCTGCCCGTTTCAGCCATGACAGGTGCGTTGCTGCTGGTGGTTGCCGACCTGCTGGCGCGAATTATTCATCCTCCTCTGGAACTTCCGGCTGGCGTGCTGACCGCCATTATCGGTGCACCATGGTTTGTCTGGCTGCTTGTGAGAATGCGATAAATGACATTACGAACTGAAAATCTGACGGTCTGTTACGGTACAAACAAGGTGCTTGATGGCGTTTCACTCGCCCTACCAGCGGGGAAGACAACCGCCCTGCTCGGCCCTAACGGCTGCGGGAAGTCAACGTTGTTAAACTGTTTTTCACGACTGTTAACGCCGCAGTCCGGAGGCGTATTTCTCGGCGATAGTGCCATCAATACGCTCTCATCACGCCAGCTAGCCCGCAGGCTGGCGCTGCTGCCCCAGCACCATTTAACTCCCGAGGGGATCACCGTCCAGGAGCTTGTTTCGTACGGTCGCAACCCGTGGTTGTCACTCTGGGGGCGTCTCTCCGTTGAAGACAATACGCGGGTCCATGATGCTATGAACCAGACCCGGATCCAACATCTTGCCGACCGACGGTTAACCGATCTTTCTGGCGGTCAGCGACAGCGCGCATTTCTGGCAATGGTCCTGGCGCAGGATACGCCCGTTGTACTACTCGATGAGCCAACCACCTATCTCGATATCAATCATCAGGTGGAACTGATGCGGCTGATGGGCGAACTCCGGGCTCAGGGGAAAACGGTGGTCGCCGTGCTGCACGACCTTAATCAGGCCAGCCGGTACTGCGACCATCTGGTGGTCATGGCGAACGGACATGTTATGGCGCAAGGCACACCAGAAGAGGTGATGAACCCTGGATTGCTGAGAACCGTATTCAGCGTGGATACGGAGATACACCCCGAACCAGTATCTGGCAGGCCGATGTGTGTAGTGAGGTAGATGATACAGTCTGTAATGGTACCAGGGTCTCAACAGGTCGCTTGTCATATCACTCATGCTGCGATGACTTCACTCTGCCCTGTGAGTTCAATCGGTCGATGCAACGCTATCCTTAATCGAAGGGGGACGTTGGACGTTCACTAGAATACGGCAGATTCCGGTGTGATGATTAACCATTACGCGTGGTTGCCGTTGTATCAACGTACTATCCTGGAAAGGATAAAATCCACACATCCCTCTATAGAAACGCATAGCAATTCATAAGAAAATCTGTCTGCGCATCACCACTGATTTTTTTATGAAAATTATTTGACTGATCGTTCCATAATCAATACTATGCCGCCTCAACTCATTTCAAGTCCCACATCCCTATGAGTGCTGAAAAACCAACCTTTCCAGGTCGTCCACGAAAGTTCGAAGATCAGGATGTCATTGATGCTGCCGTCGCTGTTTTCAGCGCCAATGGTTATGCAGGCACCTCTGCGCAAGATTTATGCAATGGTACGGGATTAGGGCGGGGAAGCCTATACAATGCCTTTGGAAGCAAGCAAGCCCTGTACGAGCAAGCTTTGTTGCGCAGCCACGAACAAACTATGTCAGCACAGTTAACAATACTCACACAGCCAGGTCTGGTAAAAGAGCGATTGCATACCCTTCTGCTCTGGGGTATTGCCGAAGATCTTTCTCAGCCAGAGCAGCATGATGCGATGGTCTTATTTTCAGCCTTAGAGATGGGCAGTAAAGATGAAGCCGTTGCGAGCCTGAATAATGAATATCGTCAGCATTTAGAAAAAACGCTGGTGTCGGTATTCATCGAAGGCCAACGAAGCGGCGAACTGAACAATAAAGCATCAGCCGTCGAAATGGCGAGAGGCTTTATGGCAGGCTATTACGGTTTACGTGTACTGAATAAAAACATTACAGATAGAAAAATCCTCGAAGATGTCGTCGCTGGTCTGTTAATCAATTTATAAATTTAAGCGAAAAAATTCATTATTTACTTGCACTCATTTTTGTAACGATCATTCCAATACAAGGAAAAATAAAAAAACATGCCATTAGTCGTTTATATTTTAGGGTTAGCCATTTTTTCATTAGGTACAGCAGAGTTAATGGTGGCGGGTATGATGACCACGCTATCGGAAGCATTTGGTGTTACAGTCGGCGAAGTCGGGCATTTGATTTCATATTATGCATTCGGTGTAATGCTAGGTGGCCCGGTATTAACCTACACCTTTCTTAAGTTTAAAGCGCCCTATCGCTCAACATTATTATGGCTGTTAGGGTTATATGTTATCGTACAAGGATTAAGCGTCTTTGCCTCTGATTACAATGTGCTAGTTGCCATTCGCATCGTGACAGGTATTTTATGTGCAGGGTGTTTAAGTCTTTCACTCGCGACAAGTATGGCTCTTGTATCTGTTGAAAATCGCCCTCGTGCCGCATCAATAGTGATAGCAGGTTTTATGGTATCCAATGTCTTTGGTGTACCTATCGCGACAATCATTGACCAGCACTGGGGCTGGAAAATGAGTTTTGGGCTGGTCGCGGTCCTGGTTTTCATATGCCTGCTAGCATTAGTACGTTTATTGCCACATATGAGCGGCGGCGGTGCTATCAAGATGGCTGAAGAGATTAAGGCATTTAAAAATAAAGCCTATTGGAAAGCCTGTGCAACCAGCTGTTTGATTTTGGGAGCAAGTTTTGCGGCATTCAGTTATTTTGTTCCCGTGCTGACTGATGTCAGTGAATTTACAATGCAGACGGTTCCCTTCATTTTGATGCTTTATGGACTAGCCAATATCATCGGGAATATGGTAACGGGACGTCTTGCATATCGCCATAGTTTAACTGTTATGGTTGTCGGCTTAACAATATTGAGTATTTCTTTGCTCGGCATGGCGCTATTTGTTCAATATCAGGTCATTGCTATTCTGGCTGTTATACTTATCGGTTTATCTGGCGTACCAATGAATCCGGCAATGATGGCAAGAATTGTCAGCGTGGCACATCCAGGGCCAATGGTCAATGCCGTTCATACTTCCGTGATCAATATTGGATTAGGTGGCGGTTCTTATTTAGGTGGAATGGCAATTTCATCTGGATTCGGTTTACGTTCAGCTCTATGGATTGGAATGGTATTAGCGGTTCTGGCTTTATTATCCGTATTACCTTATATCCGTCGTAGTAAACAAGGCTGGAGTTAATAGGTTCTGAAGATAAAAATGCCCCACTTATAAAAATCACGGGGCGTCGATATAGCCGTTAAATTTTATTCAAAGCTAACTGGCCGCATATCGCTCAAAGTTGCTCCTCAGCTCCACGTCAGGCACGGAGTAAACGCATCCGTGTAAGAGCATAATTTTCATGTGCCACTAAAGCAGCGTGTTCCCTTCGACATTCAGTCAGCTTTATACGCCTGCCACTCGCGCCAGACATTCTCAGGATCAATATCGCGGTAGCCGCGCTCTCTGATTATGCCCTCGGCTGCTTCGGCCGGCAGGCGGATGGCTGTAGCGCCATCGCGGATGGACTCAACCTCATAGCGGGTCAATTCCCGTCCTATGTCCTGTTCTTTATCAATCAGGACGGCGATCAACGCAGGGATAAAAACAATCTTCATACTGATAAGCCTCTGAAATATTCGCATACCACTGTATCACTGACAGTTTTGATATAGTTCAGTAATCGTTAATTTATTACCAGGACAGGAATCATTCATGACATTACAAATCCGTGAAGCCACACCTGCCGACGCGATGTTGCTTAATGCGCTGGGCTACCGCATCTACCGCGCACACTTTGAACATCTGTGGGAGTCAAAGTCTGAACTGGAAGCTTTTTTAGCAAGCGAATATTCTCTGGACGAGCTGGAACAGAGCCTGAATGAGCAAACGGTCTGTTGGTATGTAGCAGAGACCGATAGGCCAATTGGTTTTGCGAAAGTGACCTATGAAAGCAGCATCCCTGATACGAATATGTCAGGGATGCTGCTTAACAAATTCTATCTTGATCCTGCAGACACCCGTAAAGGTTACGGTCAGGTCATGTTTGACACCGTCAAAGACCTGGCCCGGGCCAGGGGGAAAGACTTTGTATGGCTGGAGGTTCTTGAACAGAACGAACGCGCCTGTAATTTCTACCGCAAACAGGGCATGACCTTAATTAAAAGAGACTATTTCAAAACAGCTTCACAGCAGAGCGTCATCAGGATTATGGGGATTGCTGTCTAGCGGGTGACCGGCCGCTCCGTGCCAACAGCGGACATTGTTTCGGTCTACTGTCAGTGTTGTAACTTTTCTTAACTGACTGTTTTTGTGGGGCTGGCGGGAATTGAATCTGCGAGCACACAGAAAAGTGATCCAGAAAATTAACCATTAAAGGCAATTTATCCGTAACCGAGCCCCACTTAACATAAGTGCACGACTGGTTATTTCATTAATTTAGTAATATTGGGCCGATTGCGATATTTATTATCCCATGGCATACCATAGCCAATGAGTAGATCATCACTCTCCATTTCATAGGCAACATACTGTTTTACAGGAATATTCACTCTTCCAGGTTTGACGAAGAGGACGGCAACAGACAGGGATGCTGGATTGAAATTATCTAAGATATATTTAATAAGGCGCTTCATTGTACCACCTGATTCTATTGCATCATCAATAAGAATGACATGACGATTTTCAATCTCAATATTTTGATGGTAAACAATAGTGGAGTTGTTATTTCGTTCCCCAGGTGTGTGAGGGCAGGATATGTAATCCATGCTTACATCAAACTTCAGCTTTCTTGTTAAGTCTGCTGTATAGAGAATACCGCCTGGAACAACAGTTATAACAACAGCATCGGTGTAGTCATTGTTCAACTGCTCAGCCACACGACTGACACCGACAGCAATACTTTCTTCATCAAGAATAACTTCACCAATATGATGATTCATCGTTCGAACTCCACGTATGTTGTAATAACGAACTAAGCATTCAACTTATCAATCAAAAAGACTTCTTTCCGATTAATTTTCAACCAGAGACAATAGCCTGTTTGCAAGTATTTCACCATCGTGTTTACCACGCACCCAGACATCTTCAAACTCATCCAGCACACAGGTGTAGCGGGTTGATTCATTGATTTCATCCGAGAGATAGGCAAATTCACCCACATATTTTTCAATTGAAAGAAATCTCTGATTTCCCAGAACCATCAACTCAGGCAAGGCAATGGATGCGTCTGCATCGTGCCATTGCTGGATAAAACGATTAGCAACATCCTGCAAACCCAGTCCATGACTCTCACGGCATTCTAAAATATTAGCGATCAGTGCTACGGGGCATCCTGCTTTTGCTATGGCTGCGATTACGCCCTTAACCTGAAGATGTGGCATGATACTGGTATAAAAACTGCCAGGACCGAAAGCGACAAGATCCGCGTTCTTTATGGCTTCCAGCACGGCAGTATTTACCTGAGCATTGCTTCCGTTGGACGTTTGCAATGTGACAGAATTGATGCCAATCTCCGCCTGTTGCCTAGAAAGATGGGTAATTCTGTCCTGAGGTGAAACATGCTGCCCATCATTAAGATTAGCGGAAAGCACAAGATCATTATTGAGTGAAGAAGGCCAGACTTCTCCTGTAATGCCGCAGAGTTTTCTGAAAACAAAAATCGCGGTATTCATATCCCGATTATGTGCCAAATAGGCGCCGGTTAAGATGAAATTCCCGATACTGCCATTACGGTAGTCAAATGCGACACCCACCGTGGTAGAAAAAATCTGGAGATAATTAACAATTGCGCCTCTCAATCCAGTATCGAGGCGCTCAAGCAAAGGATGTCTGTCCTCCGCATAAGCCTGAAATTCTCTCAAAGCTTCCTGAGTTTCCCCCTCGGATGATAAACGGGTATTGCAGATGCGAACGATATCACCCGAACAGTTTTCACCATAGGCCATGGTCATTAGCGCCTGGCGGATATCACCTACAGATAATACATCGATATTTTCTCTAATTGATCGTGAGCTTCCACCGCTATCCCACGCAGGAACAATACGAGTCAAAGAAACTGGATGGTGGCAAAGCGCAATATTCAGAGAACGGCATGCACTGCCACCAGAAAACAAAACAATACGCTTCACTTTAAATCTCCTGGTGCAATTTTAGTGTTTTACTTAATGCCAGACTTAGCATTAATACGAGAATCATGAGTGCCGCTACAAAGATAAAGGCAGCAGGCAAAGAACTTCGGTGGGCAATAAAACCAATCATGGCTGGTCCTGCAAGTACGCCGATATACCCGCTGGAACTGCAACTGCCTGCGGCATGCTCTGCTGTTTGCCAATCTGGCTGAACATAACAGGTACAATGTTTGCGCAGCCTGCGCCTATAAAGAAATAGCCGGCAAGGAGTGCGGGAATTGAGCTAACCAGGATAATGAGGCAAAAACCGAAAAAGGCCAGAATTGCACCGTAAATGACGACAGGCAAAGCGCCAAGGCGACTAATGACCGCATCACCGCTAAGTCTTCCCACCGTCATAGCGACAGCAAAGCAAGTGAAACCGAGACCTGCCTGAGAATCCGCAACTTGCCTTACTTCCGACAGATAAACAGCACTCCAGTCAAGTACGGTTCCTTCAGCCAGAAAAACGATAAAGCAGATGACACCTAAGAGCAGGACATCTCCTTTAGGAAAGGAAAATGATGGGCCTTCTGCTGGGCTGGCATAGGTAAGAAGTTGTCTGTAACTGGCTATTAACAACAAGAAGATAATGAGACAGACTGACAATGATGCTGTGTGAATGTTCAGACCAACAGTGAGCAGGCAGGTCATTACGCCAGCTCCCGCAATACCTCCTACGCTATACATCCCATGGAAACCGGACATAAGTGGGATGCTTTCGTTTTTCTCTACCAGTATTGCCTGAATATTCATGGCGCAGTTGGCAAGGCCAATCCCAGTGCCGAACGTGAGTAGAAGAAGGCCAAGTGAAACGGGGTCATTGGCTAATGTTAAAAACGGCATGGATAACAGAATAATCAGTACTGCACAGCCGATAATTTTACGACAGCCGAAGCGAGCTGTGAGAGGCCCTGCAAGGGGCATAGAAATAATAGCGCCCCCTCCTAGGCACAGGAGTAAAACACCCAAAACTGCCTCGTTAGCTCCAGTATTAATTTTTGCAAAAGGGACCATCACAGCCCAGGCTGACGTTGCCAATCCTGCGATGAAGAATATGCATCGTGTTGCAACTTTTTCGTTCATTCTTGTGCTCGCTTTGCGTTCGTTACGAGAGCGGTCTTTCGCATTTTCGCACTGCACCAGCCTGACTCATGGATACACAAATGTTGCTCTGATAATGAGATAAAGGGGCACGGTCGAAACATGCTTTAACCAGCTGAAATTTATGTTGATTTATGAATCCCCTATGCGCCGGGGAGTAATGTAAATCAACGGAGTTGACACAGATAATATGAATGCACGATCATGCACCCTCTTGCTCGTTTAAATGAACTTAGGAGTTAACGTGCTCGATTATGCAGCTTTCCCGGATCAACGACAAGCCCTAATTCGTGAGCTCTTACAAGAAAAAGGACGGGTTGTTTGTGTCGAGCTTTCTGCTCAACTAGGTGTGTCAGAACACACAATTCGCCGTGATTTACATGAGCTTAGTAAGGATGGCGTTTGCAAAAAGGTATACGGTGGGGCTGTGGCCACACTGCCTGAAGTAGGGAATTATGCTGATCGCACAACTACAAAAACAGATGAAAAGAGCATGATCGCGCAAAAGTGCGCGCAACTTATCAAAGCAAATAGCTGTATCTTTATCGATTCAGGCACGACGAATCTTGCTATGGCCATAGCTCTTCCGGAGTCAGTGGCTTTAACTGTGGTGACAAACTCGCCAGAAATAGCTGCCATTCTATTAAGAAAACCGTTATGCGAAGTCATCATGCTGGGTGGAGCGGTTCAACGCTCATCTGGAGGGTGTGTTGGCAGTCCTGCCCTTGAACAAATTAAAGCAATTATCTTCGATCAGGGTTTCATCGGAGGTTGTGCAATGTCGTTAGAATCAGGTCTGACTGGTTTCGATTATGCTGATTGTGAGTTCAAGAAAGCGGTTATCAGACAGTGCAGCGAAGTGATTGTGGGATTAACATCCGACAAGATCCCTGCGGCCGCTCGCTATGTCGTTGCAAGTAGCAGCCAGATAGATGTGCTCGTCATTGAGGGGGGGGTGAGCAAAAAATATGCTGAAGTATTCCAGGAAGCTGATCTTCAGATTTATGAAATTTAGGGTAAGACTGTGCTGCCAGTCCGCATAACCCCCATGTCTGACTGTTTATGCTAACGCCGTTGTGGGGGGGGGGGGAAGTGCAAACGTCTGCTGTTCGCTCACAGCGGACCTTCAGCTCAGTTACCTGGTCCGCTTCGTGCCAAGAGCGGACATTGAACAAGATTTGATGTAGGGTATTGCGCGATTCGTATAGCCGCAACGTTAATGAGAGCCAGACTTATGAACTACTTTATTCGACCAGCTACGCCTGACGATATCAATAAAATCATCGAATTCACCACTCAGGAAGCACAAGAATCTGAAGGTTCAGTCATTGACCTTGTTGCTGTGGAGCGTGGCGTTTCGTCGGCGTTTAGTGAAAACCCACGTTCAAAATATTGGGTCATGGAAGATTCTTCAGGAACAGTGATCGCCAATACCTCTGTCGTAAAAGAATGGAGTGATTTTCATGGAAATGACTACTGGTGGATCCAAAGTTTTTATATCGCCCCGGAGCATCGTGGGATGGGGTTAGCTGATGAGCTCATCAAACATCTTACAAAAGAAGCTAAATCAGAAAAGGCACTGGAGCTTCGTTTATATGTCCATGGAGATAACGGGCGTGCGATTCGTGCTTATGAGCGATGTGGTTTCACCGAATCTCCGTATACCATTATGAAAGTGGGTTTATAACTTCCCCAAATACAGCGCTCCTAATGCTCCACCTGAAATCAGAACACCCCTGACAGCCCACGATTCCACCAGGTTCAGATTTCTCATTCATCTTATTTTTCATGTTGCCATCAGATGAGGGAGATAATCGTTTTCACTTCCCGTCTGTCGCGGTAATCTCATAACGGTCGTTAATATTGCGACTGCAATGTGTGTAACCCAACTCAAATACTAATAACTAAAAAACAGTACAGACAGGATAACTATGGATTCCTCCCTCACCTCCACGGGTCCCCAACAGGACGCCTCTTCACTTAACCGCGCCCGACGCGCTGCGCTTGGTAGCTTCGCGGGTGCCGTGGTCGACTGGTATGATTTTCTGCTTTACGGCATCACTGCCGCACTGGTCTTTAACCGCGAGTTCTTCCCGCAGGTCAGCCCGGCAATGGGGACACTTGCCGCATTTGCTACCTTTGGCGTCGGATTTTTGTTCCGTCCGTTAGGTGGGGTGATCTTCGGCCACTTCGGCGATCGCCTGGGGCGTAAACGTATGCTTATGCTCACCGTCTGGATGATGGGGATCGCCACTGCACTGATAGGGATTATTCCTTCCTTTGACACCATTGGCTGGTGGGCTCCCGTTCTGCTGGTGACGCTGCGTGCTATTCAGGGATTCGCCGTTGGCGGTGAATGGGGCGGCGCGGCGTTGCTCTCGGTCGAAAGCGCGCCGAAAAATAAAAAAGCCTTCTACAGCAGCGGTGTTCAGGTCGGTTATGGCGTCGGGCTACTGCTTTCTACCGGTCTGGTCTCGCTGATTAGCTCGCAAACCACCGATGAGCAGTTCCTGAGTTGGGGCTGGCGTATTCCATTCCTGTTCAGCATCGTGCTGGTATTGGGCGCGTTGTGGATGCGTAACCGAATGGATGAATCAGCCGAATTCGAACAGCAGCAGCAGGCACCGCAACCAGAGAAAAAGAGACTACCGGTAGTCGAGGCGTTAATCCGTCATCCAGGTGCCTTTTTGAAAATTATCGCTCTGCGCCTGTGTGAACTGCTGACGATGTATATCGTCACCGCGTTTGCCCTTAATTACTCCACGCAGAATCTGGGCTTACCTCGCGAACTGTTTCTGAATATCGGCTTGTTGGTGGGTGGGCTGAGCTGTCTGACCATCCCCTGCTTTGCCTGGCTCGCCGACCGCTTTGGTCGCCGGCGCGTTTACATTACCGGCGCACTGGTCGGGACGCTCAGCGCATTCCCGTTCTTTATGGCGTTAGAAGCGCAATCCATTTTCTGGATCGTGTTCTTCGCGATTATGTTGGCCAACATTGCACACGATATGGTGGTCTGCGTGCAGCAGCCTATGTTTACCGGTTTGTTTGGCGCAAGCTATCGCTACAGCGGCGCGGGCGTTGGCTATCAGGTAGCAAGTGTGGTTGGCGGCGGTTTTACCCCCTTCATTGCTGCTGCACTGGTAACATTCTCCGGCGGAGACTGGCACAGTGTGGCCATTTATCTGATGGCGGGTTGTCTTATTTCCGCCACTACAGCATTGCTGATGCGGGATAAGCAGCACGGTTAAGCCCGGGTGCGGAGGCCGTCCGGTCTTCGCACAATCTTCCTCAACGTCTGACTTTTGTTTCACATTCCTGTGACATACTATCGGGAGAGCAGTACATCTGTGGAACAAGGAGACAGACATGAACAATAAGGGCTCCAGCCTGACCCCGGCTCAGGCACTGGATAAACTGGACGCGCTGTACGAGCAGTCGGTAAAAGCACTGCGTAGCGCCATTGGTAAGTATATTGAAACAGGGACGCTCCCTGACGTAATCGCCCGCCATAACGGTCTTTTTGTTTACCCATCACTGTGTGTCACCTGGGATGGCAGCGCCACCAATCCCCCGAAAACCCGCGCCTATGGTCGTTTTACCCATGCGGGCTGCTACACCACTACGATTACCCGTCCGTCGCTTTTTCGTCCGTATCTTGAAGAACAACTCACGCTGCTGTATCAGGATTATGATGCGCATATCTCCGTTGAGCCGTCGCAGCATGAAATCCCCTATCCGTATGTCATTGACGGTTCTGAACTGACGCTCGACCGCTCGATGAGTGCCGGCCTAACGCGCCACTTCCCCACAACCGAGCTGTCACAGATTGGCGATGAAACAGCCGACGGTACCTATCATCCGGCGGAATTCTCCCCGTTGTCGCACTTCGACGCCCGACGAGTAGATTTTTCGCTGGCGCGACTGCGCCACTACACGGGAACACCGGTTGAACATTTTCAGCCGTTTGTGCTGTTCACCAACTACACCCGCTACGTCGATGAGTTTGTGCGTTGGGGTTGCAGCCAGATCCTCGACCCGGACAGCCCGTATATCGCGCTTTCTTGTGCGGGCGGGATCTGGATCACCGCTGAAACTGAAGCGCCTGAAGAAGCCATCTCCGATCTCGCCTGGAAGAAACACCAGATGCCCGCCTGGCATTTAATCACCGCCGACGGTCAGGGGATCACGCTGGTTAATATCGGCGTTGGCCCGTCTAACGCCAAAACCATTTGCGATCATTTGGCCGTACTGCGTCCTGACGTCTGGTTGATGATTGGTCACTGTGGCGGGCTGCGTGAAAGCCAGGCGATTGGCGACTATGTTCTGGCCCACGCTTATCTGCGTGACGACCACGTGCTGGATGCCGTACTGCCGCCAGATATTCCAATTCCGAGCATCGCGGAAGTGCAGCGCGCACTGTATGACGCTACCAAAGAAGTCAGCGGTATGCCCGGCGAAGAGGTTAAACAGCGCCTGCGTACCGGTACCGTCGTCACCACTGACGATCGCAACTGGGAGCTACGCTATTCCGCTTCTGCGCTACGCTTTAACCTCAGCCGTGCGGTGGCTATCGATATGGAAAGCGCCACCATCGCCGCCCAGGGATACCGTTTCCGCGTTCCGTACGGCACGCTGCTGTGCGTTTCCGACAAGCCGCTGCACGGTGAGATCAAACTGCCGGGTCAGGCCAACCGTTTTTATGAAGGTGCCATTTCTGAGCATCTGCAAATAGGTATCCGGGCTATCGATCGTTTGCGTGCTGAAGGCGACCGACTGCACTCCCGTAAATTACGTACATTCAACGAACCGCCGTTCCGTTAAGACCTGAAGGTAACTATGCACAACTCAACTCCTCTTTCCGCCCTGCGCAACCTGCTGATAGCGCAGGGGCTGGATGGCATGATTGTTCCGCGCGCCGATGCTCATCAAAGTGAAGATTGTACGCCGCATGACAATAAACTAGCCTGGCTGACCGGTTTTAGCGGCTCTGCTGGCCTCGCGTTGGTCCTTCGGGATCGCGCGTTAATGTTTGTCGATGGACGCTATCAGGTCCAGGTACGCAATGAAGTCTCGCTGGATGATTTTGAAATTCATCATTTACACGATGAGCCGCTGGCCGACTATTTGCAGTCTCATGTTGCAGCAGGTAAACGTATCGGCTTTGAACCAATGCTGATGGTCAATAGTCAGTTTGAAGCACTGTCGGCAACCCACTGCGAGCTGGTGCCTCTTGAGCAAGATCCTTTTGACCAGGTATGGCTAGACCGCCCGGCAGCACCCTGCGGCATCATTCGTGAAATGCCCATTGAAATCAGCGGGGAAAGCAGCACGCAAAAGCGTGCCCGCGTCGTGGAACAACTCGCTCAACACCAGGCTGACGTGCTGGCAATTACCCTGCCGGATAACATTGCCTGGTTATTGAATGTGCGTGGTTCGGATCTGGCCATGGTACCAGTGCCGTTTTCGTTTGCCCTGCTCCATCGCAGCGGTGAGCTGGAATGGTTTGTGGATAGCAATAAAACGCAACAGCTCCCCGCATCACTGCTGGATACGCTTACTCTGGCCCCGCAAGATAATTTTCTGACTCGCTGCCAGCAATTAGCTAATGGGAAGCGTTTCCTGGTCGATAAAGACTACGCCCCGGTCGCATTGCGTTTTGCCATTGAAGAACACGGTGGCAACGTCTTATGGGCGCCCGATCCCATCACTCTGATGAAATCCCACAAAAATGACGTTGAACTGGCAGGCTATCGGGAATGCCATGAACAAGATGGCGCAGCCTGGGTAAACTTCCTTGCCTGGCTGGCCCATGAAGTTCCTTTGCGCGAAGCGGCAGGCAATCCGGTCACTGAGCTGGAAGCGCAAGCCAAGCAACTGGAATTTCGCCAGCAGCAGCCGGGATTTATCGAGCAAAGTTTCAGCACGATTTCGGCCTCTGCCAGCAATGCCGCAATGTGCCATTACCACTCCAGTGAAAAAACCAATACGCCAATTACCTCGCAGGCCATGTATCTGAATGATTCCGGTGGCCAGTACCACAATGGTACGACGGATACGACGCGTACCCTCGCATTTGGCCCACAGGATCCGCAACGTCGCCTGCATTACACTGCCGTGTTGAAAGGCTTTTTGTCGCTTATTTCGCTGCAGTTTCCCTGCGGGACTCAGGGCCATCAACTGGATGCTTTTAGCCGCCGGGCGTTATGGGAGCTGGGACTGGATTTTGATCATGGCACGGGACACGGCGTGGGTCACCAGTTGCTTATTCATGAGCAACCCCATCGCATCGCCAAAAAAGTAAACCCGTGGCCACTGGTCGCAGGCAACATCATCACTATCGAGCCGGGTTATTATCTGGCCGGACAATATGGGATCCGTATTGAGAATCAGGTGGAGATTATCAACAGTCGTCCTGGTTTCTGTCGTTTCTCAACGCTGACGCTGGTACCGATTGATTTGAATCTGGTCGAACTGCATCTGCTGAGTGATGCTGAGAAACAGTGGATTGATGATTACCACCAGCAGGTCAGAGAGACGCTATCCCCGCGCGTGAACGCAGAGGCTCGTCCCTGGCTGTTCGCCGCCACCGCACCGATTCGCGTTCAGGCTAATTAATGCAATAAAAAAGGCAGCCCGCAGGCTGCCTTAGTTCTCCCCAACTTCTTACTGCTTAGCTGTTACGGATGTACTCATCCATTTCAGTTTTCAGGTTATCGGACTTAGTCCCGAAGATAGCCTGAACACCGGAACCAGCTACCACAACGCCTGCCGCACCCAGTTTCTTCAGGCCAGCCTGATCCACTTTAGCAACGTCAGCCACGCTGACACGCAGACGAGTGATGCACGCATCGAGGTTAGTGATGTTTTCTTTACCGCCGAATGCAGCAACCAGAGCCGGAGCCATTTCACCGGTCGCACCTGCTTTGCTGTCTTCGGTAGCATCTTCACGACCTGGCGTTTTCAGGTCCAGCGCTTTGATCAGCACACGGAAGATGGTGTAGTAAACTATCGCATAACCGATACCGACAATCGGGAACAGCCACAGTTTGCTGCTGTTACCGGACAGAACGATAAAGTCGATCAGACCGTGGGAGAACGACGTACCGTCGCGCATACCCAGCAGGATACAGATCGGGAATGCCAGACCAGCCAGAATCGCGTGGATGATGTACAGGATCGGCGCCACGAACATGAAGGAGAACTCGATCGGCTCGGTAATACCGGTCAGGAACGAGGTCAGCGCCGCGGAGATCATGATACCGCCCACTTTCGCGCGGTTTTCTGGTTTAGCAGAGTGCCAGATAGCGATAGCAGCAGCCGGCAGACCGTACATTTTGAACAGGAAGCCACCGGACAGTTTGCCCGCAGTCGGGTCACCCGCCATATAGCGAGGAATATCACCGTGGAACACCTGACCCGCAGCGTTGGTGTATTCACCGATCTGCATCTGGAATGGAACGTTCCAGATATGGTGCAGACCAAACGGTACCAGGCAGCGCTCAATGAAGCCATAGATACCGAACGCCACGACCGGGTTCTGGTATGCAGCCCACTGAGAGAACGTCTGAATAGCAGTACCAATCGGCGGCCAAATGAAGGACAGAACCACACCTGTGAAGATGGCAGCCAGACCAGAAATGATAGGAACGAAGCGCTTACCCGCAAAGAAGCCAAGATACTCAGGCAATTTGATACGGTAGAAACGGTTGAACATATACGCTGCAATCGCACCGGAGATAATCCCCCCGAGAACACCCGTATCAGCAAGGTGTTTAGCGGCGATCTCTTCAGCAGGTAAATGCAGAACCAGCGGCGCAACAACAGCCATGGTCTTAACCATGATGCCGTAAGCAACAACGGATGCCAGTGCAGATACACCGTCATTATTAGTGAAGCCTAACGCAACACCGATAGCAAAAATCAGCGGCATGTTCGCAAAAACAGAACCGCCTGCTTCTGCCATTACGTGCGATACAACGGCTGGCAGCCAGCTGAAGTTAGCGGAACCGACGCCCAGCAGGATACCTGCAATCGGGAGTACGGATACCGGCAGCATCAGCGATTTACCGACCTTTTGCAGGTTAGCAAATGCATTCTTAAACATAATTAGGAGTGCTCCTGAGTATTTGTGCTTATACACTTCATCCTTCAAACCGCCTCAGGGCGGGCTGCGCTCGCTCATCCCAGTCACTTACTCTAGTAAGCTCCTGCAATTCACTCACTTGCCGCCTTGATGCAGCTTGATTGACTTTGTGTATTCTACGTTCTCACGCATTGGCGAGGGGGGAGAACCTCGCCGTGTACAGGGCATCTAAGTACCCTTTATTTATTACACAGAGTAAAATAATTCAGTTTGTTTTTGTTTGACGGCTATCACAGTTCAGTCGTGAATGGCCGCAAAATCCGCACATTCCGATAAAATGCGTTTCTGAATGTGTCAAACTGATTATTCACCGCCCATTTTGTGGCGGTGAACTTTACTCGCATTAGTGATTAATTACGAGCTTTAAAAAAAGTCAGTTAACGAACAGATTGCAGGCGAGAAGCGTCGATGTGAAACAGGCGGGCAAAGTTATCAGTGGTTGCCTGCGCCAGTTCTTCAACGGCAACACCTTTCACTACGGCCATGTACTCTGCAACGTCACGAGTCATGGCGGGCTGGTTCTCTTTTCCACGATGCGGTACAGGCGCAAGGTAGGGAGAATCCGTCTCGACCAATAACCGGTCCAGAGGAACATAGCGGGCGGCATCACGGAGCTGCTCTGCATTTCGGAACGTGACGATGCCGGAAAACGAGATATAGAATCCAAGGTCCAGTAATTTGCCCGCCGTTTCTCTGTCCTCTGTAAAACAGTGTAGTACGCCGCCACAATCCGTCACTTTTTCTTCGCGCAGAATAGACAGCGTATCGGCTCGCGCATCGCGGGTATGCACGATAACCGGCTTCTGTAACTCACGGCCGATCTGAATATGGTGGATAAAAGATTCCTGCTGGCGCACCTTTGTTTCCGGCGTGTAAAAATAGTCCAGCCCGGTTTCTCCCATCGCCACAACCCCCTCTTCGGCGGCAAAACGACGCAGGTCCTCAACATCATAGGTTTCATCCTGATTTAACGGATGCACGCCGCAGGAGAAAACCACATTGTCACGCTCACCGACCAGTTCGCGCATACTGCGATATCCTGGCAGGGTGGTCGCGACGGCAAGACAGAATTTCACATCACGTGCGGCCGCTTTTGCCAGCACGTCATCCACGTCCTTATGCAGAGATTGATAATCCAGGCCATCAAGATGGCAGTGTGAGTCGACTAAAAACATAATGTCTCTCTCAAAGATGGGGAACAGGCAGTACGGTGCCTGGTTGCAGGTAATGCTCAATACGAAGAATAAGATCGGTTAACACCAGCTCACGGTTTACGCCTGTTACGTTCAGCAGTTGCTGACGACAATGACAAACGTCACCGAGTATCGCCTGTATCTGGGCAACGGATAACCGTTCTGCGATAGAAGATATCAGGTCCAGCGCATCAGGATTCGTTAAATGGGAAACGCCATACGGACGTTTCAACGCATCGGTCAACAACGTTGCCAGCCAGTGTAAACGGGCGGCAGCCTGATCGTGGTTTAACGCCGCGAGCAGTATATACCAGTCGCCTGTGTTTAATGTGTTCACCAGTGCCGCACAAAAATCTGTGCGGTGCGCCCAGCTTTCAGCCTGTAACAACGTGAGTGCCGCGCCTGGCGAACCTGCGCTCAGGCGTAACGCGCTCAGCAGCGCTTCTGACGACGCAGTCACCTCACGAGCAAGCCAGGAGATCGCATACGACTCCGGAGGTGGCGCAAGATGATGTAACCGGCAACGACTGCGTAATGTCGCCAGCAAGCGAGCAGGCTCTGTGCTGGCGAGGAAAAACCAGGTTTGTGCCGGGGGTTCTTCCAGCGTTTTCAGCAAGGCGTTGGCGGCGGCATCGGTTAACTGGGCAGCATCCGGGATCCACACGACCTTCGCACCGCCGAGACGCGAATGCTCGTACAGCTTTTCACTGACTTCGCGTACCGCATCAACCCCCAGCGTGCTTTTGCCTTTTTCCGGCAGCAACGAATAGTAGTCAGGGTGCGTCCCCGCCTGCATTAGCTGACAGCCGCGGCACTGTCCGCAGCTTTTATGCCCTTCCGGCTGCTGGCACATTAAATAGCGGCTGAGGGCGTAAATCAGCGCGTCGTCGCCCATTCCGGGTAACGCCTGAATCAGTAACGCATGGTGACCACGACCCGTCTGGTAGCTGGCTACCAGTTTTTCAAAATCCGGTCGTAACCATGGGTACCATTTCATGCGCCCTGCTCCTTCACCCATTGGGTGATGGTATGACGGATATCAGCCATCACAGCCTCCAACGGCTGCGTAGCGTCTATAGTACGAATGCTGGTGTCTTTGGCAGCCAGCTCAAGATAGCGCGCGCGAGTACGATTAAAGAAGTCGAAAGATTCCTGCTCAATACGATCCAGCTCGCCGCGGGCACGGGCACGCTTCAACCCGACTTCTGGCGTCACATCCAGATAGATCGTCAGGTCCGGGCGAAAATCACCAAGCACCGCATCGCGCAAGGTTGCCAGCATGTTTTGATCGATACCGCGTCCGCCGCCCTGATACGCCTGGGTCGACAGATCGTGACGATCGCCAATTACCCACGCGCCTTTCGCCAGTGCAGGTTTAATAACGGTTTCGACCAACTGTACACGCGCCGCGTAAAACATCAGAACTTCGGCTTTATCGGTAATGACCTCGTCACCGACCGATTTAATATCCAGCACCAGACTTCTTAGTTTCTCAGCCAGCTGCGTTCCACCAGGTTCACGGGTGAAAACCATGTCACGAATACCGAGTTGCTCAAGTGTCTCCACCACCACGTTACGCGCGGTGGTTTTTCCGGCGCCTTCCAGGCCTTCAATGACGATATAGTTACTGCCCATTTTTTTCCTTAAGCACTTTCAGGTAATCCTGCACGGACCGGTTATGGCTGGCAAGATTGGTGTTAAACGTGTGGCCGCCTTTACCGTCAGCCACAAAATAGAGATACGGCGTTTTTGCCGGATGCGCCGCGGCCTGCAATGAAGCCTCTCCCGGCATGGCAATCGGGCCTGGCGGCAGTCCCGTAATGGTATAGGTGTTATAGGCGGTCGGGGTGTCTAAATCCACACGCGACAATTTGCCATTATACCGTGTACCCATCCCGTAAATCACGGTCGGATCGGTTTGTAAACGCATACCGATACGTAAGCGGTTAATAAAGACCGAAGCCACCTGGTCGCGCTCGCTGGCAACCGCAGTTTCTTTTTCAATAATAGAAGCCATGGTTACCAGCTGATTTTTGTCCTGATAAGGCAGGCCATCAGCGCGTCCCTCCCAGACAGTATCCACCGCTTTAACCATTTTCTGATGCGCGCGTTTTAGTAACGCTACGTCAGTAGTATTGGCGGTATACATCCAGGTATCTGGCCAGAACCAGCCTTCTACCCATTGCGGGTTTTCAAGCTTCAGCGCCTCGGCCACGGTCTCATAGCTATCGTCGCTTAACGTATGTTTGATATACGGGGCATCACGCAGCTGTTTGAGGTAATCGCTCAGGCGCATCCCTTCAACCAGACGTAACGGGAACTGTGCCTCTTTGCCGCTTTCCAGCAGTTGCAGCATGTCCCGCACCGTCATGTCAGGCGTGAAGCGATATGTTCCGGCCTTAAAATGCGACAGCTCGGGCTCCACACGCAGCAGCCACTGGAACACGCGCGGACGATTGATAACGTTGTCTGCATACAGCTGTTCGCCGAGAGCCAGACGGCCCGTCCCCGCTTTCAGCGTAAAAATCGTTTCTTCTTTAATCAATAATTTGCTGTCCGCCAGATGGCGAACTTTCCACATTCCCACTCCAGCGGCAATGCCCAGCACAACCAGCAATAACAGGACAACAAGTAACAGTTTTTTCATGACTAATTCGGGTGCTCACAAAGTGGGGCTAAATAATCGAATAACAAACGTGAAGACAACAACGTGTCGCCACAGGCACGCACGGGAAAAATGGGCATTAACGCGTTACAGACGACGATTTCATCAGCCTGCATTACCTCCTCCAACCCGGCATACACTTCGACAATACTGAATGGCGATTGTGCCAGCATCCGGATACAGAATTGTCGCATAATACCGTTCACTCCGGCCTGGTCCAGCCGGGGCGTGTAAACCACATCACCTTTACGCCAGAACAAATTAGCCGCACAGCATTCCGTAACCCATCCCTCGCTGTCAAGAACCAGCGCTTCATCGGCGTCCGTCTGTTCAAGATGAGAGCGAATCAACACCTGCTCCAGTCGATTCAGGTGTTTAAGCCCGGCAAGCAGTGGATTACGTCCCAGCCGCACTGGGCTTAGCGCCAGCGTAATACCTTCTTGCCGCCAACGATCGTAATGATCGGGCCAGGCTGAAACGGAGAGGATGCGTGTGGCACTATGACAATTTTTGCCACTGTAACCCCGGCCTCCACTGCCACGGCTGATAATCACTTTCAACACACCGCGTACGTGCCCTTTCGCCAGCATTTTCATTTCATTTTGCAGCTCGGACCAATCTTCAAAAGAGATCAGCAGTTTTTGGCAAGCGTCTTGTAAACGCTCAAGATGCGCTGCAAAGAGAGGGATTTCACCGTCGATAATACAGGCAGTGGTAAAACAGCCATCACCAAATTGGGTCGCTCGATCGCTTGCGGCCAGCATATCTTGCTCGCAGCCATTAATTAAGAACATGGTGGCTCCTTATTTCTGGTCCGCTAGTTTGGCAGGATGAGTAACACAGGACAAGGGCGGAAAACCGAATAAAAAAGGCCCGACAAGCGGACCTTTTCAATTTGCTATCGATGCTAGCGCATCACCTGACGGACTTAAATCTTTTTAAAGATCAAAGAGCCGTTGGTACCACCGAAGCCAAAGGAGTTACACAGCGCATACTCCAGACCACTAACCTGACGCGCTTCGTGAGGTACGAAGTCCAGGTCACAACCTTCATCCGGGTTATCCAGGTTGATGGTTGGCGGAATAGCCTGATCGCGAAGCGCCAGGATAGAGAAAATAGACTCTACCGCGCCCGCCGCACCCAACAGGTGTCCGGTCATGGATTTGGTGGAGCTTACCATCACACGGCTTGCCGCATCGCCAAAGACAGATTTCACTGCCTGGGTTTCAGCTTTATCGCCTGCAGGCGTAGACGTACCATGTGCGTTGACATAGCCGATCTGACCCGCTTCAATAGCCGCATCGCGCAGTGCGTTGACCATTGCCAGCGCAGCGCCTGCACCGTTTTCCGGTGGCGACGTCATGTGGTAAGCATCGCTGCTCATACCGAAGCCAACGACTTCAGCATAGATTTTTGCACCGCGCGCTTTCGCATGCTCGTACTCTTCCAGTACCACCATGCCAGCACCGTCGCCCAGCACAAAGCCGTCACGCTCTTTGTCCCATGGGCGGCTTGCCGCTTGCGGGTTATCATTACGCGTAGACAGTGCACGTGCCGCGCCAAAGCCACCCACACCCAACGGCGTACTGGCTTTTTCAGCACCACCCGCAACCATCGCGTCTGCATCGCCGTATGCAATGATACGTGCGGCATGACCGATGTTATGCACGCCTGAAGTACAAGCAGTCGCGATGGAGATGCTTGGCCCTTGCAGGCCGTACATGATGGTCAGGTGACCAGCCACCATGTTAACAATCGTCGACGGAACGAAGAACGGGCTGATCTTACGCGGTCCACCGTTTACCAGTGAGGTATGGTTTTCTTCGATCAGACCGAGACCGCCAATACCAGAGCCGATAGCGGCGCCAATACGATGAGCGTTCTCTTCCGTAATTTCGAGGCCAGAATCCTGCATGGCCTGAACGCCAGCGACAATTCCATATTGAATGAAGGCATCCATCTTGCGCTGTTCTTTACGCGAGATAATGTCTTCACAGTTAAAATCCTTTACTAAGCCAGCAAATTTCGTTGCATAGGCGCTAGTATCGAAATGGTCGATCAGGCTGATGCCACTCTGACCGGCAAGGAGAGCTTTCCAGGTAGACTCTACGGTATTGCCGACAGGAGACAACATGCCCAGTCCGGTCACAACTACACGACGCTTAGACACGGTTGTCCTCCAGGGAGGGAAAATAATTCAAGTGGGATAAAAAGATAAAACTCAGGCGGTCGAATGACCGCCTGGAGATGTTCACTTACGCCTGGTGGCCGTTGATGTAATCAATGGCAGCCTGAACGGTAGTGATTTTCTCAGCTTCTTCGTCCGGAATCTCAGTATCAAACTCTTCTTCCAGAGCCATTACCAGCTCAACGGTGTCAAGAGAATCTGCGCCCAGGTCTTCAACGAAGGAAGCATTGTTGGTTACTTCTTCCTGCTTAACGCCCAGCTGTTCGCCGATAATTTTCTTAACGCGTTCTTCGATAGTGCTCATACTCTTAAATTTCCTATCAAAACTCGCTTTCGCGATGGTTTTCGTAGTGTATAAAATGTTGAAAAATTTGCAACTAAATCCCGGCAGGTCTTACCACGATTTTACGTTATTTTGAGGCCAAGACCTACAATAACGCAAATATTTTTCATCGTGGTTAAACCATGTACATCCCGCCGTTGACGTGCAAAGTCTCACCTGTGATGTAACTTGCTTCGTCAGAAGCTAAAAATGCAACCGCACTGGCGATTTCCTGAGCGCCGCCAAGGCGACCCGCAGGAACCTGCGCCAGAATACCCGCACGCTGATCATCAGACAGCGCACGCGTCATGTCCGTTTCAATAAAGCCCGGAGCAACAACGTTTACAGTAATGCCACGAGACGCAACTTCGCGCGCCAGTGATTTACTGAAGCCGATCAGACCCGCTTTCGCCGCAGCGTAGTTAGCCTGACCCGCATTTCCCATGGTACCAACCACAGAACCGATAGTGATAATACGCCCATGACGCTTTTTCATCATAGCTCGCATTACCGCTTTTGACAGACGGAAAACAGATGACAGGTTGGTTTCGATGATATCGTTCCACTCGTCATCTTTCATGCGCATTAACAGGTTATCACGAGTAATCCCGGCATTATTGACCAGGATATCGACTTCACCAAATTCTGCGCGAATATTTTCCAGAACAGATTCGATAGATGCCGGATCGGTCACATTCAACATCAGACCTTTACCATTTGCACCTAAGTAATCGCTAATGGCCTGCGCGCCGCTTTCGCTGGTAGCAGTACCGATAACTTTCGCGCCACGGGCAACAAGTGTCTCAGCAATTGCGCGGCCAATGCCACGGCTTGCACCGGTAACCAGCGCGATTTTTCCTTCAAAACTCATGGTCTTCCTCTTTTATTGCTCTAGCGCCGCAGACAGTGCCGCCGGCTCATTCAGTGCCGAAGCAGTCAGGGTGTCAACAATACGTTTCGTCAGACCGGTCAGAACTTTACCCGGACCGACTTCATACAGGTGCTCTACGCCCTGGGATGCCATAAATTCAACGGTTTTAGTCCACTGAACCGGGCTATACAGCTGACGAACCAGCGCATCGCGAATTGCGTCTGCCGTGGTCTCGCACTTCACGTCGACGTTGTTCACAACCGGAACAGTCGGCGCGTTAAAGGTGATTTTCTGCAGCTCAACGGCCAGTTTCTCAGCGGCAGGCTTCATCAGCGCGCAGTGAGAAGGAACGCTGACCGGCAGCGGCAGCGCACGCTTAGCGCCCGCGGCTTTACAGGCAGCACCAGCACGTTCTACGGCTTCTTTATGCCCGGCAATAACCACCTGACCCGGTGAGTTAAAGTTTACTGGTGAAACCACCTGGCCTTCGGCAGACTCTTCGCACGCTTTAGCGATAGCGGCATCGTCCAGACCGATAATAGCAGACATGCCGCCAGTGCCTTCCGGAACCGCTTCCTGCATGAATTTGCCACGCAGTTCAACCAGACGTACGGCATCGGCAAAACCGATAACACCCGCACATACCAGAGCAGAATATTCGCCCAGGCTATGACCCGCCATCAGCGCAGGTGTTTTACCCCCCTGCTGCTGCCATACGCGATAAAGCGCAACGGATGCGGTCAACAGCGCGGGCTGCGTCTGCCAGGTTTTATTCAGTTCTTCAGCCGGACCTTGCTGAGTCAACGCCCACAGATCATAGCCCAGTGCAGCTGATGCTTCAGCAAATGTTTCTTCAACAATTGGGTAGTTTGCTGCCATTTCAGACAACATCCCAACGGTCTGGGAACCCTGCCCCGGAAACACAAATGCAAATTGCGTCATGTTTAAATCCTTATACTAGAAACGAACCAGCGCGGAGCCCCAGGTGAATCCACCCCCGAAGGCTTCAAGCAATATCAACTGCCCAGCTTTAATACGCCCGTCGCGGACGGCTTCGTCCAGCGCGCACGGTACGGAGGCAGCAGAGGTATTACCATGTCTGTCGAGCGTCACGACAACATTATCCATCGACATACCCAGCTTTTTAGCTGTCGCGCTGATAATGCGCAGGTTAGCCTGATGCGGCACCAGCCAGTCCAGCGCAGAACGGTCGAGATTATTGGCTTCCAGCGTTTCATCAACGATGTGCGCAAGCTCGGTCACCGCGACTTTAAATACTTCGTTACCCGCCATCGTCAGGTGGATCGGGTTTTCCGGGTTCACGCGATCGGCGTTAGGCAGCGTCAACAGTTCGCCGTAGCGACCGTCAGCGTGCAGATGCGTGGAGAGAATACCTGGCTCTTCTGATGCGCTCAGTACAACCGCACCAGCCCCATCACCGAAAATGATGATCGTTCCGCGATCGGTTGGATCGCAGGTACGGGCCAGGACATCGGAGCCAACGACCAGAGCATGCTTAACTGCGCCAGATTTAACGTACTGGTCGGCAACGCTCAGGGCGTAAGTGAAGCCAGCACAAGCGGCTGCAACGTCAAACGCCGGACAGCCTTTGATCCCCAGCATACTTTGGATCTGGCACGCCGCGCTTGGAAATGCGTGAGTGGATGATGTGGTAGCAACCACAATCAGACCAATTTGTTCTTTGTCGATGCCCGCCATTTCAATCGCACGGTTTGCGGCGGCAAAGCCCATCGTCGCAACTGTTTCATTTGGCGCTGCAATATGGCGTTCACGGATACCTGTACGAGTGACGATCCACTCATCAGACGTCTCAACCATTTTTTCCAAATCGGCGTTAGTACGCACTTGTTCAGGCAGATAGCTGCCAGTACCAATAATCTTCGTATACATGTACGCTCAGTCACTTTTTGGTTATATACCGCTACGAGCAAATCGCTGATACGGTGGCCACATTCACAAACGCACCGTTATCTGTGTGCTCGTGATTTTGCGCTTTCGCCACCGTCCAGCAGTTCGAATCCAGCTGGGTATACAGATTCCAGGCGAGCGGCAATTCGCTGAGGAACTTGTCGCTGCACCGCCTGCACTGCCTGTTCAATCGCGACTTCAAATGCTCGCTGATTGGCCGCACCATGACTCTTAATCACCGTGCCGCGCAATCCTAACAGACAGGCGCCATTATACTGGTCGGGGTTGAGGTGACTAAATCGCCTTGTCAGGCTTTTTTGTAACCAACGTTTTAATAACAGAAGCCACCACGACCGTTTTTTGCCCTCACCCTGAGATTTCAGCAGTGAAAGGAACATTCTGACAACACCTTCCATCGTCTTTAATGTGACATTACCTGTAAAACCGTCACAGACCAACACATCGGTTTTGCCAGTCAGTAACTCATTGGCTTCAAGATAGCCAATATAATTAATGGAAGGGATTGTTTTTAGCACAGCTGAAGCATCTCGAATACTGTCGAGACCTTTCGTTTCTTCTTCGCCGATGTTGAGTAACGCCACGCGAGGATTGGCAATGCCAACAACCTCTTCTGCCAGCACGGAACCCATGACGGCAAATTGCACCAACATCGTGCTATCACAATCTACGTTGGCGCCCAAATCCAGCACCACCGTTTTGCCCTTTTGCTGATGGGGTAACACCGTCACCAACGCAGGACGCTCAATCCCCTCAAGAGGTTTGAGCAATAACTTCGCAAGTCCCATGAGTGCGCCCGTATTACCGGCGCTGACACAAGCTTGTGCCTGACCTTCTTTCACGAGCTCTAGGGCAACACGCATTGAGCTTCCACGACTGGCGCGAATAGCTTGCGAGGGCCGGGCATCACTGGCAATAACTGACTGAGCAGGGATAATCTGCAGACGCGAACGTTGTTCGAAGTCAGCTTTGGCAAGTAATGGCGTGATTGTATCGGGATCCCCGACTAAAAGAAGTGTGAGTTGCGAATTAGAATTCAGTGCCTGCAATGCTGCAGGCACTGTCACGGTAGGGCCAAAATCTCCCCC
This sequence comes from Citrobacter sp. MGH110, assembly GCF_001037515.1. Classification (NCBI taxonomy): domain Bacteria; kingdom Pseudomonadati; phylum Pseudomonadota; class Gammaproteobacteria; order Enterobacterales; family Enterobacteriaceae; genus Citrobacter; species Citrobacter sp. MGH110. The sequence goes on from NZ_KQ089830.1 coordinate 1,826,480, forward strand.
CATGACATCTAACGCCAGGGTTAGACGTGTCAAGGTATCGTCGCTGCCCGGTTAGGTGTTTCCCCAGTCACCCGGGGAAAGCCTCACTAAGCTTCATCACGCGTTCACTCTTTGTCTTTCTCACCAGAAGTGGGAAAGCCATTGAGTCATGCGTGATTACTTAGCGATTACCTTACGGCCACGGTAGAAACCGTCGGCAGTGATGTGGTGACGCAGGTGTTGTTCACCAGAAGTTTTGTCTACAGACAGGCTGGTGACTGCGGTCAGAGCGTCATGAGAACGACGCATGCCACGTTTGGAACGGGTTGGTTTATTCTGTTGTACGGCCATGGACCTTACTCCTCAATTACTTACGCTTTAAGCTGGCTAATACGGCAAATGGGTTTGGTTTTTGCGCTTCATCAGGCAATTCGCCAAAGACCATGTCCGCCTCGGACACTTCACAGTGTTCAGAATCATGCACCGGAACTACCGGCAAGGAGAGGATAATCTCATCTTCAACCATTGCAAGCAGATCGATTTCACCGAATTCGTTAACCTCAATCGGCTCATACGCTTCCGGGAGTGCTTCAGCCTGCTCGTCAGAACGGACAGGACTAAAACAATATGTTGTGTGAACATGAAGTGGGAACGGTTTCCCGCAACGCTGACATTCGAGCGTAACCGATACCTTCGCATCACCGGTTATAACGGCGAGACGCTGGTTATCGATAGCGAACGACATGGAGCATTCCACATCACTGTCCACACTGACTACAGAATCGGCGACGCGCTCAACCAGATCAGAAGTATAGATACCTTCATAATCGAGGCGTTTTTGAGCCGTACGAACCGGATCAAGAGTCAGGGGTAATTTTACCTTTTGCATAGGGCGCGCATATTAACTTTGTAACGTCATATAGTCAAAGAAAAAGGCAGCCTGTGGTTGCCTTTTGCCAATAATTCGCACACATTGCGGGTCATCGACTTAAAATCGCTCAAGACAAGCCACTACAGCCAGCTTGTAGGTCGAAGTCCATAGTTTAAAATGGCTCTCATCAATACGCTATATGCGAGGGAAAAAATATGCCTCAACTTATTCTTGCTTCTACCTCCCCCTGGCGTCGCGCTTTACTCGAAAAACTGGCAATCCCGTTTGAATGCGCTGCGCCAGAGGTTGATGAAACGCCGTTGCCCGGCGAAGCACCACGCCATTTAGTCTTGCGACTGGCGCAGAAAAAAGCGCAATCTCTCGCCCACCGTTACCCATCGCATCTGATTATTGGCTCCGATCAAATTTGTGTTCTTGATGGTGAAATAACCGGCAAACCATTAACTGAAGAAAATGCGCGCCAACAATTACTCAAAGCCCGTGGCAATATTGTGACGTTTTACACCGGACTGGCGCTGTATAATTCTGCGACCGGACATTTACAAACCGAAGTAGAACCTTTTGACGTCCATTTCCGTCATTTAAGCGAGGCGGAAATTGATGATTATCTGCGCAAAGAGCGCCCGCTCCATTGTGCAGGTAGCTTCAAAAGTGAAGGGTTAGGTATTGCACTCTTTGAACGCCTGGAGGGTCGTGACCCAAATACCCTGATCGGTTTGCCGCTTATCGCGTTGTGTCAAATGCTGCGGCGGGAAGAGATGAACCCGTTGAATGCCTGATTGATTTGCCTGATGGCGACGCGATGCGTCTTATCAGGCCTACGGTGCATCACACGGTTGTAGGCCTGATAAGCAACGAGCATCAGGCTTTACTGCGTAAAACCTCGAGGCAGCGCTTCAATTGCTTATCCATCGGCGCTTCAATACGCATCACTTCACCCGTTCCCGGATGGGTAAATTTCAATGCTGCGGCGTGCAGGAAAAGTCGGTTCAACCCCGTATCCGCCAGTTGCTTATCGAACTCACGGTCACCGTAGCGATCGTCAAAAGCAATTGGATGACCGGCATACTGGGTATGCACACGAATCTGGTGCGTACGTCCGGTCACCGGGCTACAGCGCACAAGCGTGGCAAACGCATAGCGCTCTTCCACTTTAAAACGTGTTTCTGACGGTTTGCCTTCCTGGTTCACCCGCACGATACGCTCGCCGCTTTGCAGAATGTTCTTTAACAGCGGCGCCTGCACGGTTTTGACATGCGACTGCCATTGGCCTCGAACCAGCGCGAGATAGTCTTTCTGCATGCCTTTTTCACGCAGTTGTTCATGCAATGAACGCAAGGCTGAGCGCTTTTTAGCCACCAGCAAAACGCCGGAGGTATCCCGGTCGAGGCGATGCACCAGTTCAAGGAAACGCGCTTCAGGTCGCAACGCACGTAATCCTTCAATGACGCCAAAGCTTAACCCGCTTCCGCCATGTACGGCCGTACCTGAAGGTTTGTTAAGCACCAGAATGTGGTCATCTTCATATAAAATGACGTCGGTCAGCGCCGCGACCTTTTGCAGGTTCGGTGAAATGGCCTCTTCTTCACGTTCAGCGACACGCACAGGTGGAATACGCACAATATCCCCGTCTTCGAGTTTGTACTCGGGTTTAATGCGTTTTTTATTCACCCGCACTTCGCCTTTACGCAAAATGCGATAAATCATACTTTTCGGCACGCCCTTAAGCTGGGTGCGCAAAAAGTTATCGATGCGTTGCCCTGCTTCGTCGGCAGTAATGGCAACTGTTTTTACGGCTGGAGTCTCTGTTTTCATGGGGGCCGATTTTAAATAGCCATCAAGATTCGCGCCACACATTTTTCTATGCTTATATTAACTGCTATACCTTATTACTTAAGTTTGACATAGCCGATTTGGTGGTTATTAAAGCAATCACTACGCGGAAGTGAAAAAACTGTGAGTAACCGGGTGATAAATGGCAAAAGTCATCTTGCTATAACAAGGTTAGCAGTGGAATAATGAGGTTGTTTCCGTGTTGAATCTTGTTAAAACAAGAACTTTTCCGGAATGACCCAATTTTGCCCGACCGATCATCAACGCAGCAATGGCGTAAGACGTATTGATCTTTCAGGCAGTTAGCGGGCTGCGGGTTGCAGTCCTTACCGGTAATATGGAAGCTTTTCTGGAGAGTAACACCCAGACTGTTCCCCTGATAATTGCGCTGTGTTTCCGTATGAAATGCAGGCAACCGACACTCTGCGCCTCTTTGAGCTGACGATAACCGTGAGGTTGGCGACGCGAATAGACACGAGGCCATCGGTTCACACCCGGAAAGGCATTACTCTGCCCGCAGCTTAGTCGTCAATGTAAGAATAATGAGTAAGTTACGATGAAAAGAATGTTAATTAACGCAACTCAGCAGGAAGAGTTGCGTGTCGCCCTTGTAGATGGGCAACGTCTGTACGATCTGGATATCGAAAGTCCTGGACACGAACAGAAAAAAGCCAACATCTATAAAGGCAAAATTACCCGTATTGAACCGAGTCTGGAAGCTGCTTTTGTTGATTACGGCGCTGAACGTCACGGTTTCCTCCCGTTAAAAGAAATTGCCCGCGAATACTTCCCCGCTAACTACAACTCCCATGGTCGTCCCAACATTAAAGACGTGTTGCGCGAAGGTCAGGAAGTCATCGTTCAGATCGATAAAGAAGAACGCGGCAATAAAGGCGCTGCGCTGACTACCTTTATCAGCCTGGCGGGTAGTTATCTGGTTCTGATGCCGAACAACCCGCGCGCGGGCGGTATCTCCCGCCGCATTGAAGGCGACGACCGTACCGAATTAAAAGAAGCGCTGGCAAGCCTGGAACTGCCTGATGGCATGGGCCTTATCGTGCGTACCGCAGGGGTCGGCAAATCCGCCGAAGCGCTGCAGTGGGACCTGAGCTTCCGCCTGAAGCACTGGGAAGCGATTCAAAAAGCCGCTGACAGCCGCCCTGCTCCGTTCCTGATCCACCAGGAAAGCAACGTTATCGTTCGCGCTTTCCGAGACTACTTACGTCAGGACATCGGCGAAATCCTTATCGATAACCCGAAAGTGATGGAGATGGCGCGTCAGCACATCGCCGCACTGGGTCGTCCGGATTTCAGCAGCAAAATCAAACTGTACACCGGCGAAATCCCGCTGTTCAGCCACTATCAGATCGAGTCTCAGATTGAGTCCGCATTCCAGCGCGAAGTACGTCTGCCGTCCGGCGGCTCAATCGTTATTGACAGCACAGAGGCACTGACCGCTATCGATATCAACTCCGCACGCGCAACTCGCGGCGGCGACATCGAAGAAACTGCGTTCAACACTAACCTTGAAGCAGCCGATGAAATTGCGCGTCAACTGCGCCTGCGCGACCTCGGCGGTCTGATTGTAATCGACTTCATTGATATGACGCCGGTTCGCCACCAGCGCGCGGTTGAAAACCGTCTGCGCGAGGCCGTACGCCAGGACAGAGCGCGTATTCAGATCAGTCATATTTCTCGCTTCGGTCTGCTGGAGATGTCTCGTCAGCGTCTGAGCCCGTCTCTGGGTGAATCCAGCCATCACGTGTGCCCGCGCTGCTCCGGCACCGGTACCGTACGTGATAACGAATCACTGTCGCTGTCTATTCTGCGTCTGATCGAAGAAGAAGCACTGAAAGAAAATACGCAAGAAGTTCACGCTATTGTTCCTGTGCCAATCGCCTCTTACCTGCTTAACGAAAAACGTACCGCGGTTAATGCTATCGAAACGCGTCAGAATGGCGTGCGCTGTGTGATCGTGCCAAACGATCAGATGGAAACCCCGCACTATTCTGTGCTGCGCGTACGCAAAGGGGAAGAAACACCGACCCTGAGCTACCTGCTGCCGAAACTGCATGAAGAGGCAATGGCATTGCCGACGGAAGAAGAGTACGTCGAGCGTAAACAGCCTGAGCAACCGGCGCTGGCCACCTTCGCCATGCCTGACGTTCCGCCAGCCCCTGCTCTGCAGGAACCTGCCGCGAAAGCCGCCGCGCCTAAAGCTGCAGCAGCAACCGCAGCCGTTGCCGCACAGCCCGGTTTGATTAGCCGTTTCTTTGGCGCACTGAAGTCCATCTTCGGTGGTAGCGAAGAAGTGAAACCGGTTGAACAACCTGCGCCGAAAGCTGAAGAGAAAACCGAACGCCAGCAGGATCGTCGTAAACCGCGTCAGAACAATCGTCGCGACCGTAACGATCGTCGTGATAACCGTGATAATCGCGGTGACCGTGACAACCGTAGCGAACGTTCAGAAAACGGCGAAAACCGTGAAGATAACCGCCGTAACCGTCGTCAGTCCCAGCAGCAAAATGCGGAAGCTCGCGATAACCGCCAGCAAACCACTGATGTTGTAGACAAAGCGAAATCCGGTGATGAACAGCAGGCGCCGCGTCGTGAACGCAACCGCCGTCGTAACGATGACAAGCGTCAGGCTCAGCAGGAAGTTAAAGAGCTGAACCAGGCTGAACAACCTGTGCAGGATACCGAGCAGGAAGAGCGCGTACGTCAGCCTCAAACCCGCCGCAAACAGCGTCAGTTGACTCAGAAAGTGCGTTTCACAGACAGTCCGGCGGTTGAAGCCGAAGTGGCTACTGTTGCTGCAATCGCTGAAACTGCTGTTGCTCAACCAACAGAACAGCCGGTACCGGCACAGCGCACCGAACTGGCGAAAGTTGATCTGCCAGCCGTCGTTGCGACTGAGCAGGAAGACAACAGCGAAGCTCGTGACGCCAACGGTATGCCGCGTCGTTCTCGCCGCTCTCCTCGCCATCTGCGCGTCAGTGGACAGCGTCGTCGTCGTTACCGTGACGAGCGTTATCCGGTTCAGTCGCCGATGCCGTTAACGGTCGCCTGCGCATCTCCTGAATTAGCGTCCGGTAAGGTTTGGATCCGCTACCCTGTTGCACGTCCTCAGGATCAGCAGGTTGAAGAACAGCGCGAACAGGAAATGATCCAGCAGCAAGCTGCACCTGTCGCCGTAGAACCTCAGGTTGCTGCCGCTGCCGTTGAACACATTGTGGATACCCCTGCGCCGGTTGAAGCCGTGCAACCAGAGGTTGTCGTAGCTGAGCCTCAGGCCGCCGTTGTTGAAACCACACAGGTTGAAACCACGCATCCGGAAGTGATTGCGACCCCGGTCGAGGAACAACCGCAAATTATCGCTGCATCTGATGCGCCCGTAGCAGAAGAAATCACCGCTGAAGCCGAACCTGTGGCTGACGTTGTGACTGCACCGGTTGCCGAAGAGCCTGCAGAGGTTGTTATTCCCCAGCCAGAAGTGGTTGAAGAGATTACTGAGGTTGTGGAAACAACGCCAGTTGTTGAAGAGGTTGCAGCGCCGAAAGACGTTGTTGCCGCGCCTGTCGTCGAAACTGAAGTCGTTAAGGCTGAAGTTGTCGCAGCCAGCGCTGATGCTGAACACCTGCACAGCCATGCAACCGCGCCAATGACCCGCGCTCCGGCACCGGAATATGTGCCAGAAGCGCCGCGTCATAGCGACTGGCAGCGTCCGGCATTCGCCTTTGAAGGCAAAGGTGCCGCAGGTGGACACAGCGCAACGCATCAAGCGACTGCGCCAGCAACACGTCCACAGCCTGTTGAGTAAGCCATAATCAATATCAAAGCCGGCCCTCGGGTCGGCTTTTTTATATCTGATCTACACCTTTCATCCCCGTCAGCTGCGGCATAACATCCTTCATTAGGGCCAGAAACTTGCGTAAGCGGGTCGGATAGTAACGCGCCCACGGATAAACCAAATGTACAGGCAACGGCGCCGCATGCCACTCAGGTAGCAACGCAACCAGACGTCCATTGGCAATATCCTCCGCCACCATCCAGCTTGAAACAATTGTCACTCCCAACCCCGCCAGCGCGGCATTTCTTGCGACATAAATACTGTCTGTGCTTAATCTGGGTGAAATATTCAGCGTGACTGGCTCATTACGCAATTGGTGCAACAACGAAACGCTATGCTGATAAAACGTGTTCACGGCAATCCAGGGCAGCGCTGATAACTGCTCAGGATGAGAAAGCTCGCCATATTGCTCCAGCAGTCCTGGACTCACCACCATACTACGGGGAACTTCAGCCAGTAAGACGGAAACCGTGGCCGGATCCACCTCAGCACCAACCCTGATCGCGCAATCAATATTATCGCTCAGAAAATCAACGGTTTTATCGTTGAGCATCCACTCTACTGCCAACTGGGGATAGCGCGAAAGAAACTGCAAAAGCGGCTCAAGTAGTTGTTGTTGCCCGAACGCATGCGGTGCGCGGACTCGCAACGTCCCCACCGGTTCATCTTCTGTGACATTAAGTCCATCTTCCAGCGCCAGCCAGGCATCAATAATCTTCTTAGCATGCTGATAGCCTCTTTCACCATCGTCGGTCAATTTCATCGCATGCGTGGTACGCATAAGCAGTTTCACACCCAGCAGCGTTTCCAGCGATTGCAGCCGTCGGCTAACGGTCGCCTGCGTCGTCCCTATCTGTTTTGCTGCTGCCGAAAGCGATCCTGCTTCAACAATACGTACAAACGTACGCATCAGCTCCACCCTGTCTATACGCTCATTTTTTATCATTTTCAGTTTCATCATACGCCTGACGTATAACTGTTTTACCACTGCGCTCGCTACCGCGCCACTCGCTGAAGGATAAAAATAGCCGCACATCCTGTGATTGAGGAATCATTTGTGAACACACATACCGCACTTTCCCGTTGGGTCATTTTTGTTCTGGCAATGGGCGCCGGATTCAGCGTGGCCGCTATCTACTACGCCCAGCCTCTTCTGCCTTTAATGGGTCAGGATCTGGCCTTAAGTCTCACCGGTATGGGGTTGGTCCCGACGCTGACCCAGGCGGGATATGCGTTAGGTATATTGTTTTTATTGCCATTAGGCGATCGTTATGACCGCCGGACATTAATCCTGCTGAAAAGCATCTCTCTTGCCGCGCTGCTGCTGGCCTGTAGCTTTACCGGTCAGTTGCATTCGCTATTACTGGTGAGCCTGCTGATGGGAATGGCGGCAACCATGGCACAAGATATTGTGCCTGCGGCGGCAATACTGGCGCCCGAAGGCAAGCAGGGAAAAACGGTGGGCACGGTGATGACGGGCCTTCTGCTGGGGATTTTACTCTCACGTACCGTCAGTGGAGTGGTGGGCGAAGCGTTTGGCTGGCGCGAGATGTACCAACTCGCTGCCGTCAGCATTGCCGTAATTACCGCGATTATGTGGAAAGTACTGCCTCGCTTTACGGTCCATTCCACGTTGAGCTATCCATCATTAATGTTCTCAATGGCGCAACTTTGGCAACGATATTCCACCTTGCGCCGCGCAGCACTGGCACAAGGCTTTCTGTCCATTGCTTTTAGCGCCTTCTGGTCTACGCTGGCGGTAATGTTATCTGAGCATTACCACATGGGTAGCGCTATAGCGGGTGCTTTTGGTATCGCGGGAGCAGCCGGAGCGCTTGCCGCACCGATGGCGGGCCATCTTGCCGATAAAGTGGGTGCGGCAAAAGTAACGCAATTGGGTGCTTTGCTGGTAACGGTATCTTTCGCACTGATGTTTTTGTTACCCGCCCTGCCCGTTCAGGGGCAGTGGCTGCTCATCGCCCTTTCGGCGGTAGGTTTTGATCTCGGATTGCAATCCAGCCTGGTTGCCCACCAGAATCTGGTCTATAGCCTGGAACCTCTGGCACGAGGACGATTGAACGCTCTGCTGTTTACGATGGTGTTTATCGGTATGTCGCTGGGTTCGGTTCTCGGAAGTCAGGTCTACGCCCTGGCAAATTGGGAAGGTGTCGTTGCATTGGCTACCTTCAGCAGTGCAATTGCGTTGGTCATAAGACTGACGGGGAACCCGTCGCTTAGTAAGACGTCGGTTGCCTAAAAAAATGCCCGCTCCGGGGTGTTAAAGGAGCGGGCAGACAAACATACCCAGTTTCAAGATATGTTTCAAAACGAGGCGTTAACGATTGAGCTGGAACAACGACATTCCCTGCATATCGGTGAACGCTTTATAGGATGCCTGTAGCGCAGCCTGCTGCATGACATAAGACGAGATCGCGGCGTTCCAGTCGACATCCACCAGATTACTCATCTGCTGAGTTTGGCCTAATGCACGATCGGCACCCAGTGAATCCAGCGAGCTTAATTCACTCAGCTGCGTACCTAATTCTGCACGAACAGACAGGACGTTATTCAACGAGTTTTTCAGGCCACGGCTGGTTTTATCAATGGCAGCAGCGGCTTTGTCTTTTGCCACATCATCACCCGCAATCGGGATTTTGAGCTCTGCAATCGCGCTATCCAGCATTTTAAACAGGTTCTTTTCCTGAGTGCCGCCACCAGGTTCCGGTACCGCGTTGCTTGTCAGGTTGGCGAATACTTTATCGCCAGTATGACCAATCACCATGGTTCGGGAGGCATCGACCTGTTGGGTAACGTTTGTTGTACCGCCGCTGTAAGCGCCATCTGCCTGGGCAAACGGTGCGGATTCTGTTTTATATCCACCGAAAATATAGCGACCATTACCGTCGGTACTGTTTGCCAGGTTCATCAGCTGATCGCGGATCCCCTGTAGGTCGGTGGCCAGCGATGCACGGTCGTCATCACTTAACGTTCCGTTCCCGGCATAAACGATTTTTTCCTGTGCAGCCTGAATTGCCGTCGTCACCTGGCTCAGAACATTCTCTTCCAGCGACACCTTTTGCGTCGCGAATGAGCGTGCCAGCGTATATTGGCTGTTCTGCGCCTGAGCCTGAGAAAGTACCACGGCCTGCGAGGCGGCAATCGGATCGTCTGATGGGTTGATCACGCGTTTGCCCGTTGACATCTGCTCGCCGAACTTCATCCATTCAGCCTGAGAGTTAGTGATGCCACGCATATTCTGCTGGTACATCATCTGGGTGCTGATACGCATTGTGTCCCTCTCCCTTAGCGGATATTAATCAGTGCATCAAACAACGCATTCGCGGTCTGCAGCACTTGCGCGTTAGCCAGGTAATACTGCTGAAAACGCTGTAAATTACCGTACTCTTCGTCGAGGTTAACGCCGGAAATAGACTGTTGCTGCCGGTAAAGCTGTGTCACCACGTTGTTCTGGGTGGTGGCACTGGTTTTCAGCGTAGCGGTTTTGTTCCCGACATCGCTTACCAGCGTGGCATATGCATCGTTGAAGGTCTTATTGCCGACAGTCGCTTTGGTTTGCAGATCTAACAGTTTCTGACCGTTACGGTTGTCGCTCTTGCCTTTATCGATCGTGGGGTCCGTATCATTTTTAGACACTTGAGCCATGGCGATTTTCGACTCATCGGTCACCATAACTTTCATATCAACGATAGCGTTACTCACGGGTTTTACAGTAAAACTGTCATTAGCTTTCGCGCCAGCATTAACGGTGATTTCCATCCCGTCAAAGGACATTTTTCCACCGGTAACGGTGGCTTTGAAGCTGGTATTATCCGCCAGGCGAGTAACCTGCCAGTCCTTCCCATCAAAAACGATTTTATAATCTGTCGCCTGTACAGCGGAGCTGTCAGTGATCTTAGCGCTTAACGATCCTGTGCCCGTATTTTTCGCGTTGTTGAAGACTTCCGGGCTGCCGATAGCAAAGAAATCCTTACCCTGATCGCCGTTGGCATCAAAACCTTCTTTATGCTGAGCGTTAAATGCACTGGCAAATGCAAGCGCCAGTTGGCCGAGGGTATTACGCGTCTGATCCAGCTCCTGAGAACGGAAGGTGAGCAGTCCACCCAGTGAACCGGTATTCAGCAGTTTCTCCGGAATTTCAACAGCTCCGGCAACGCCATCAACGTAGGCCACAGTTGTACGATTAGGATCATCGCTGGAAGGCACTGCCGCCAGTTGACGTGCATTGCTGCCCTGCACCAGCGAATAGCCGTTGGCCATGGTCAGGTTGTAAGTGCCACCATCCTGAATGCTGACTTCAACACCGACAATCTGATTCAATTCACTGACCAGCTGATCGCGCTGATCAAGCAGGTCGTTAGGAGACGCACCTGCGCCGACGCCTGTCATACGAGAAATCTGGTCGTTGAGGCTGGCAATTTGTTTCGAATAGTTGTTGATCTGATCAACGCTGGCTTTAATCGCGGTATTGACCTGCTTATCCTGATCGCGCAGATACTGGTCGGTCGTTTTAAACTGATTTACCAATCCATCAGCTTTACCGATTAGCGCCTGGCGTGCCGCCGGATCTTCGGCGTTGCTGACCAGCGTTTGCAGGCTGGTAAAAAAGTCCTGCATGGAGGTCGAAATAGAACTGGTTTTGCTGGAGAGCAGATTGTCGATTTTTGACATTTGCTCATAACGTGTCGTCAGACCGCTGCTCTGGTTCTGCGCTGCTCGCAACTGGTTAGTGATAAAGGAGTCATATTCACGTTGTACACCAGAAACATAGACACCATTGCCTACCCAGCCCCCCGCACCCAGCGTGCTGTTCGCTTGCGCCATAATTGTCGTCTGTCGGGTATATCCGGCAACGTTATAGCTGGAGATGTTGTTACTGGCAGTATTCAACGCGGCCTGCGCTGCGCTGAGTCCACTCATCGCATTATTAATCAAGCTGGACATGGAGGTTCCTTGTAATCCTTCAATACTCGTTATTATCGGCAGCAGGTCGGTAGACTTGAGCTATTTAAAAGAGATTATCGATGTTCGTGCTGTAGGTTTTGCTCACTTTTTCACTCATCGATTTCAACTGCTGGATCATGCTGGTTAATTTTCGCGCATAGTTAGGGTCCGTGGCGTAACCCGCATTTTGCAATGCCTGCGCCCCTTGCTCGGCGGTCGAGGCAGCGGTCACTGCCGCATAGCGCGGGTTACGCGATATCAGACCGACATAATCCGACAACGCCTCAAGGTAAGAGCTATAGACGCGGAATCTGGCTTTCACCTTTTTCGCCTCACCGTTCTCATATTCAGTCGTGGTGATTTCAGTGGTTGGACCTTTCCAGCTTCCTGAAGCCTTCACGCCAAAAATGTTAAAGCTCGGTTCACCGTTCTCACGGCGAATTTGTCGCTGCCCCCATCCGGACTCCAGCGCCGCCTGTGCCAGAATCAGATGATGCGGGACGCCGCTTTGCTGGCTGGCCAGCTTAGCCGGCAGCGATAGCTGGGCGAGGAAGTCTTTACTGTCACCTGACAGCGGCTCATCATTGCTTTCCGTCGCCCGGGGGATGGCTTTGCGGACCAGTTGCGTCAATGCCTGATTTTGATAGCTGGTCACCGTTTCCAGTGAAAACTTCATCGGCACCTGCGGCGCGTCATCCTCAGGTTGCGCTTGCCCTTCAGTCATCTGCTTGACCATCATTTCAGCCAGCCCCAGACCTTTGCCTGCGGTCATTTGCTGCGCAATTTGTTGATCATACATACTGGTATACAAGCGCGTTGAATCGCTGCTAAACACGCCATCTTTCGGCAGCGCTTCACGCATGCTTTTCAGCATCATCTGCACGAACATCCCTTCAACCTGACGGGCGACCGGACGGATATTCGCCGCCGGGTCCTGGCCCGCTTTCGCTTTCAGTTCGTTCAGTGATTGCGCATCCCAGGCAGCGCTGGTCAACAGTTTGCTGTCACCAATCATTAGATGATTTCCAGTTTGGCGCGTAAGCAACCCGCGCTCTGCATCGATTGCAGAATGGACATCAGATCCATCGGCGTTGCCCCCAGCGCATTCAGCGCACGTACCACATTGTTCAGGTTGGCGCTGGAACGCACGCTTTGCAGCGAACCACCGCTCTGGCGCAGGTCAATCTGGGTTTGAGGCGTCACCACGGTTTGTCCACCGCCAAACGGTGTGTCCGGCTGGCTGACGTTCGCCTGGCGGTTTACCGTAATCGACAAGTTGCCTTGTGCCACAGCACAGCTATCCAGCGTCACTTCACGGTTCATGACGACAGATCCGGTGCGCGAGTTGATAATCACTTTCGCATCCTGCGGCGTGACGTTCACCTCAATATTCTGGATATCAGCGAGGAAACGCACCTGCGAGCTGTTGCCACTTGGTACGCGAACCTGAATGGTTCGGGCATCCAACGCTGTTGCGTTACCAAAGCCACGCGAGCGGTTGATGGTGTCGGTAATCTGCTGCGCCATCGTGAAATCTTCATTATTGAGCTGCAGATTAATGGTGTTACCACCGCCGAACTGGCTGGGTAATTCACGTTCGATAATCGCGCCGTTGGTAATGCGTCCACCATTGAGCTGGTTAACCTGCACGCTACTGCCACCTGCAGCCGCGCCCGCACCGCCCACCAAAATATTCCCCTGAGCCAAGGCATACACCTGACTATCGACCCCTTTTAACGGGGTCATCAGCAGCGTACCGCCGCGTAGGCTTTTGGCGTTCCCCATAGAGGAGACCACTACGTCGATGGTTTGTCCCTGACGACCGAATGCAGGAAATGACGCGGTAACCATCACCGCCGCCACGTTTTTCAGCTGCATATTGGTGCCAGTTGGCACGGTTATCCCCAACTGCGAAAGCATGTTATTGAGCGTTTGCGTCGTAAACGGCGTCTGGGTGGTCTGGTCACCCGTACCATCCAGACCGACTACCAGCCCATAACCTATCAACGAGTTTTCCCGCACCCCCTGAACGCTTGTCAGGTCACGAATACGGTCAGCATGCGCAAAGGTGGTTATCAGCACCAGTACCATTCCAACAAAAGATTTAAACACTGGGTACCTCGCTTACATCGGCGACAAGTTAAGGAAGAAACGCTGCAACCAGCCCATATTCTGCGCTTCATTGATGTAGCCGTTACCGACGTACTCAATACGCGCGTCCGCAACCTGGGTTGACGGTACGGAGTTGCTGCCACTGATGGTGCGCGGGTTAACAACCCCGGAGAAGCGGATGAATTCAGTGCCCTGATTTATAGCGATCTGTTTTTCACCCACGACATGTAAGTTGCCATTCACCAGTACCTGATCGACCGTTACGGTCAGCGTACCGCTGAAGGTATTTCTGGCGTTCGCGCCACCTTTACCGTTAAAGGAGTTACCGCCGGAGGCTTCTACGTCTGCACGTTCGTTACCGAACAATCCTTGCAGATAGCGCGGAACGGTATCAAAGCCAAAGTTTGTCTTGCCGTCGCGGCTGGCGTTCGCCGAAGAGCTTTTGCTCGCGCTGACGTTTTCCTGCAATACGATGGTCAGCGTATCGCCAATATTGCGTGGACGACGATCTTCAAAGAGTGGCTGATAACCATAGTTAATCGGTTGTGCCGACTGGAAGATTGAGCCATTCGCCACTGGCGTTGGACCTGGAACGGGCTGGGCAGACGTTGCGCCCTGCACGAGCGGCGTGGCCGGGATCCAGGCACATCCTGTTAGTGAAACCACCAGCAGGGCTAAAATTGGGTATGGGTGAAGCGCGTATTTTCGCATTGCGGTCATCTTCAAAATCAGTGTGCCGGTGAGGTTTTCACCCCACCGGACTCCACTTTAGAGTTGCGTCAGTTTTTGCAGCATCTGATCGGTGGTCGATACCGCTTTACTGTTGATTTCGTAAGCGCGCTGAACCTGGATCATGTTTACCAGCTCTTCCGCCACGTTGACGTTAGAGGTTTCAACATAGCCCTGATACAGCAGACCCGCGCCGTTCAGCCCCGGCGTGCTCTCGTTCGGCGCACCGGATGACTGCGTTTCGGTGTACAGATTCTCACCAATGCTTTCCAGACCGGTATCGTTCATGAAGGTTGTCAGGTTAAGCTGCCCTACCTGAACAGGCGCCGCCTGCCCCTGTTGGGTCACGCTGACAATACCGTCGCGTCCAATGGTGATACTGAGCGAGTTAGCCGGAATGGTGATGGCAGGCTGAACCTGAAAACCACCCGCCGTCACCAACTGACCGTTCTGATCCACCTGGAAAGAACCGTCGCGGGTATAAGCGGACGTACCATCGGGCAACATGACCTGGAAAAAGCCCTGGCCTTTAATCGCCACATCTTTACTGTTGTTAGTCTGCGACAGGTTACCCTGACTGTGTAAACGCTCGGTCGCAACCGGACGTACACCGGTACCAATCTGCAAACCAGACGGCAGTGTGGTCTGCTCAGAAGACTGTGCGCCAGGCTGACGAATCGTCTGGTACAACAGATCCTCAAACACGGCACGTTGGCGTTTAAATCCGTTGGTGCTGACGTTTGCCAGGTTGTTGGCAATCACATCCATGTTGGTTTGCTGTGCATCCAGGCCGGTTTTGGCGATCCATAATGAACTGATCATAAAATGTCCTGTATTAACTCATCGACAGCAGTTGGTTGGCGCGGCCCGCGTTATCATCCACGCTACTGATAATTTTCATCTGCATTTCAAAGCGGCGGGCGTTGGCGATCATGTCGCTCATCGCAGCAACCGGTTTAACGTTACTGCCTTCCAGCACGCCCGACATCACACGGATGCTGGGGTCGGCCTGTAACGTTGCACCGCGGGTAGCCTGCGCGGCCTGGGTCAGACGGAACATACCGTCATCGCCACGTTGCACTTCAAGCCCTGTAGCCTTCACCAGCTTCAACCGCCCCACTGGCGCGACCGTATTAGCCGGATCGCCTGGGTTAAGTGCAGAAATTGTCCCGTCCGCCGCAATGGTGACTTCCGAGCCTTCTGGTACGGCTATCGGTCCAGCTTCGCCAATTACCGGGTGTCCCTGAATAGTCAGTTCACCCGTTGGACTTACCTGAATAGCGCCGTTACGGGTATATCCTTCGCTACCGTCTGCGGTCTGCACAGCCAACCAGCCATCCTGTTGCAGCGCCACATCCAGCGGGCGGGAGGTATAGTCCATCTGACCGGGCGTCATATCAGCCCCCGGCGTGGAGGCCACCACCAGCGTACGCGTCGGTAAAGACAATCCTTCTACAGGAACCGCACGCAGTGCATTGAGCTGCGCACGAAATCCTGGCGTGGAGGCGTTTGCCAGGTTGCTGGCCGTCACCGCCTGTTGATTCAGCGTCTGACTGGCCGCGCCCATGGCGGTATAAATTGCGTGATCCATTAAGCCATCCCGTCAGGCGCTTAGCGCAGGTTGACCAGCGTGTTGAGGATCTGATCCTGGGTTTTGATGGTCTGCGCGTTCGACTGATAGTTACGCTGGGCGACAATCATATTCACCAGTTCTTTACTCAAATCCACGTTTGACGCTTCCAGCGCACCGTTGGTCAGCTTGCCGAAGTTACCTTCGCCTGCGGTACCCAGCAGCGCCACGCCAGAAGACTGAGTCGCCGCCCAGACGTTGTCGCCCTGAGACGCCAGACCTTCGTTGTTGGCAAAGTTTGCCAGCACGATCTGCCCCAGAACCTGTTGCTGTTCGTTGGAGTAGTTACCGACCACGGTACCGTCATTGTTAATCTGGTAGCTCACCAGATCGCCCGGCTTGTAGCCGTTCTGATTCGTGGCAACGATGTTGTTGGCACCGGTGTTCTGCTGCATGGAGTTCAGGAAGCTCAGGGAGAAATTCGCCGGAACTGCGCCATTGATCGTACCGGTGGAGATCTGAATTTGCGGTTGGGCATTAGCAGGACCTTCAACGGGGATTTTTGGTCCAGTCGGATCTGCTGGATCGACTGGCACCGTCCCTGGAATATAATTATTCACAGAAGTCAGCGTACCGTTAGAACTAAAGTTCATCACCGCATTTTTGCTGGCCACTGAACCTGCAACGCTGGCGTCCTGGGTGTAGACATCCCATTTGTTAGGGCCTGTTTTGACATAAAAAATGTTCATGTCATGGGCATTACCCTGGCTATCGAAAACGGTAACGCTGCCTTTTTTGTTGTAGGAATCGGCATCGCTTGGGTTAAACGGGGTCTTGGTAGGAACCTTGTCAGTGGAGTTCAGGTTGACCTGCATTGACGCAGTGGTGGTGGATTTAGCCGCCATCAGCGTATTCGGGATAGTGATCGGTGCCGGGTTCGCACCCTGCTGAACCGTCGGTGGTGTACCGGTAGCCGGATAGCCCGTCAGCTGCAGCCCCTGCATGTTAACGATATTGCGGTTTTCATCGAGCTTGAACTGACCGTTACGGCTGTAGAAAACGGAACCGTTGCTGTCTACCATACGGAAAAAACCGTTCTGGCTGATAGCAACATCCAGACCACGTCCGGTGTTGGTGGTCGTACCGTCGGTAAAGTCCTGAGTAATACCCGCAACTTTAACGCCCAAACCGACTTTCGAACCGGCAAACATATCGGCAAAAGATGCCGTGCCAGATTTAAAACCGTAGGTGGCGGAGTTGGCGATGTTGTTACCAATGACATCGAGGTTGGTCGCTGCAGCGTTCAGACCGCTGACCGCTTGAGAAAAGGCCATGACTTACTCCTGATAAGTGTGAAGGCTTAAATTATCTGCCGTACTTCGTCGAGGGTGGTGGTTCCATAAGTGCCCAGATCCAGCGTATTACCGCCGTTACTGCGAATAACGCCCTGCACCAGCGCAAACTGAAGCGGCTGTGCCACCAGTTGCGTTCCGCCATTACTGGCAGCAATTGACACGTTGTAAGAACCGCTTGGTGCATCCGTGCCATCGGTCATGGTGCCGTCCCAGGTAAAGGTATGAACGCCCGCTTTCAATCCACCAATGTCAATGGTGCGTACCACTTTGCCGTCTTTATCGGTAATGGTTGCGGTAACCTTATCTGCCGGTTGCTGCAGCTCAACGCCAAATGGGGTTGTCGTAGTTTTGGCACCTTCTTCTGTCCCTTTACCGGTCAGAATGGTCGTACCCGGGATCATGACACCGTGGCCAATCAGCGTACTGGCCTGCAGCGACTGACTGTTGTCGATCTGCCCAGAGATCGATCCCAGCGTAGTGTTCAGTTTCTCAATCCCGCTCACGGTACTGATTTGCGCCAACTGGGTAGTCAGTTCGTTGTTTTGCAACGGGTTGGTAGGGTCCTGGTTTTTCAGTTGTGCAACCAGCAGCGTAAGAAAGCTGCTTTGCAGGTCAGCGGCGTTGCTGCCCGTCAGGGAGCTGTTCCCCGTGGCGGCATTAACCCCCGTCGTGCTCGGGTCATTCATTTTTACAGCAATAGACATGTGCGCCTCCTTTACTGGCCTAGCGTCAGCGTTTTAAGCATCAAGCTTTTCACGGTGTTGAGCACTTCGACGTTTGCCTGGTAGCTACGTGAGGCAGACATGGTGTTGACCATCTCGCCAACAACGTCCACATTCGGCATTTTTACGTAGCCGTTCGCATCGGCCAGGGGATTACCGGGTTCATAAACCAGCTTATCCGGCGCCTGACTTTCAATGACGTCAGCAACTTTTACGCCACCGGTTGCCGCGCCTGGCGCAGCATCTACCTGAAAAACAACCTGCTTCGCGCGATACGGCTGACCGTCGGGTCCGCTGACGCTATCCGCATTCGCCATGTTGCTGGCCGCGACGTTCAGGCGTTTAGACTGAGCCGTCAGCGCAGAACCTGCGATATCAAAAATATTTAACAGCGCCACGAATTAGTTCCCTCCTTGCAGCACGTTCATCATGCCTTTGATTTGTCCACCCAGCGCCGTCAGCCCCATTTGATATTTGAGGCTGTTGTCTGCAAATTGCGTGCGCTCCCGGTCCATATCTACCGTGTTGCCATCAAGAGACGGCTGGTCAGGAATACGGTAGAGCAGCTCCGTAGACGGCGCAGAAACGGTCTGGGCTGGGATGTGTTGTGCAGAGGTCAGCGTCAACGAAACGCCGCCGGTTTCTTCCCGTCCTCGCACCATGACTTTTTTTAATTCACTGGCGAAATCCAGATCGCGCGCCTGGTACCCCGGCGTGTCGGCATTGGCAATGTTGGCCGCCAATATTTCCTGGCGTTGGGCGCGCAAATTCAGCGCTTCCTGTTGAAAACGTAAGGCGGCGTCGAGCTTATCGAGCATATCTCCTCCGCAAATGACAAAATTCAGCCGACAGCTTAAATCCCATTACGCGCGCGTTATCGCCGGAATAAACGCAAAATGCGTCGCTATTTGTTGCGTTGATGACTGCGTCACACAGGTAAAATCCTGCCACTACCTGAAAAAGCGCGAGGTTTTGATGCAAACGTTTAAACGTGGAATAGTCGTGGCAGCAATGCTGTTCAGCCCTATGACGCTGGCGCAAGACCTGAATTCGCAGCTAACGGCATGGTTTTCCCAGCGCCTGGCCGGATTTAGCGATGAGGTGGTGGTCACTATCCGAACGTCACCAAACTTATTGCCCAACTGCGAACAACCAGCATTAAGCGTGTCAGGTAGCGCGAAACTGTGGGGCAATGTGAATGTGCTGGCCCGCTGTGCCAACGAAAAACGTTATCTGCAAGTGAACGTGCAGGCGACGGGAAACTACGTTGTTGCCGCTGCGTCCGTAGCGCGAGGTAGCACCTTGACCCCAGCCAGCGTAACGCTGAAACGTGGTCGACTGGACCAACTACCGCCGCGCGCGGTGCTGGATATGAGTCAGGTGCAGGATGCAGTGAGCCTGCGCGATCTGGTGCCGGGCCAACCGATACAGCTTTCGATGTTGCGCCAGGCATGGCGGATCAAGGCCGGTCAGCGCGTGCTGGTAATTGCTAACGGAGATGGCTTTCGGGTCAATGCCGAAGGTAAAGCGCTGAACAACGCCGCTGTCGCACAGAATGCGCGAGTGCGGATGATTTCAGGCCAGGTGGTGAGCGGCGTCGTCGATTCTGATGGGAATATTCTTATTAACCTATAATAGGTTAAAGATTTTTTAGCGTGTGCCGATAGATAAACAACCAATGATTACAGCGGGCCGCTATAGCGTAACCCCTCGATGAGGAAAAATAAAATGAGCATTGATCGTACCTCACCATTGAAGCCAGTAAGCACCGTTCAGCCGCGTGAAACCAGCGATGCGCCGGTACAAAAAGCGCTGAAGGAAAAAACCACCGCGACCACCAGCACCAGCGTCATGCTGAGCGACGCCCAGGCCAAACTGATGCAGCCCGGCAGCAATGACATCAATATGGAACGCGTGGAAGCACTGAAAACCGCAATCCGTAACGGTGAATTGAAAATGGATACCGGAAAAATTGCCGACTCGCTGATTCGCGAGGCGCAGAGCTACCTACAGAGTAAATAAAGTATGACTCGTTTGTCAGAAATACTTGACCAGATGACGACCGTCCTCAATGACCTGAAAACGGTAATGGATGCTGAACAGCAGCAGCTTTCCGCAGGGCATATCAACGGCAGCCAGCTACAGCGTATTACAGAAGAAAAAAGCTCCTTGCTGGCAACCCTTGATTATCTTGAGCAGCAGCGCCGCCTGGAGCATGACGCCACGCGCAGCGCCAATGATGAGATTGCTGAACGCTGGCAGACTATCACCAAGAAAACACAGCATTTACGCGACCTCAACCAGCACAACGGTTGGCTGCTGGAAGGGCAGATCGAGCGTAATCAACAAGCAATACAAGTGCTGAAACCGCACCAGGAACCGGCGTTGTATGGCGCAAACGGTCAAACCTCTGCTGCGCACCGCGGCGGGAAAAAATTCTCTATTTGATGTCAGCCTGATAACGTTTTGCTTATCAGGCCTACGCCTTTTGTAGGCCGGATACGGCGTTATGCCGCCATCCGGCATTGATCCATTACGCCGTCCGGCGCACAAACTCTTTTACTTTAAAGCCCAGTACGGCGAGTGCTGCGAAGTAAGCGGCAATACCTGCCACCACGACCGCCATCAGACGCAGCAGACGCCACAACATCGTTCCCTGCGACCAATCCGGCATGATGTAGAGCATCCCAACCAGCACCGCAGACATCACCAGCACGGAAATCACCAGACGCGCCAGGAACCAGCTCCAGCCCGGTTGTGGGGTAAAGATTTTCTGTTTCCGCAGTTGCCAGTACAGCAGTGAAGCGTTCAGACATGCCGCCAGACCAATCGACAGCGACAATCCGGCATGCTTTAACGGCCCGATAAACGCCAGGTTCATCACCTGGGTCATAATCAGCGTCACAATGGCAATCTTCACTGGCGTTTTAATATCCTGGCGCGAGTAAAAGCCCGGAGCCAACACTTTCACCACGATCAAGCCAATCAAACCTACCGAGTACGCCACCAGCGCACGCTGGGTCATCGCGGCATCAAAGGCGGTAAATTTACCGTACTGGAACAGAGACACCGTCAGCGGTTTGGCCAGAATACCCAACGCTACGGCACTCGGTAATGCCAACAGGAAACACAAGCGCAGGCCCCAGTCCATCAGGCGACAATATTCATCATGATTACCGCTGGAAAAGCTTTTGGACAGCGATGGCAGCAGGATAGTCCCCAGCGCCACGCCCAGAACACCGGACGGAAACTCCATCAGACGGTCGGCATAATACATCCATGAAACTGAGCCAGAGGCCAGAAACGAGGCGAAAATCGTATTGATGATCAGTGAAATCTGGCTGACAGATACCCCAAGGATCGCCGGGCCCATTTGCTTGACGACACGCATCGCCCCCGCATCACGGAAGTTCACGCGCGGCAGCACCAGCATGCCAATTTTCTTCAAGTGCGGAAGCTGATAAATCAGCTGTAGCACGCCACCAACCGTAACGGCCCACGCCAGCGCCAGCACCGGCGGGTTAAAATAGGGTGCCGCAAATAGCGCGAAGCCGATCATGCTGATATTCAGAAAGGTCGGGGCAAACGCAGGAATGGAAAAGCGGTTCCAGGTATTAAGGATCGCACCAACCAGTGAGGCCAGTGAAATCAGTAGAATATAGGGAAAAGTGATCCGCAGCAGTTGAGTGGTCAGCGCAAATTTATCCGCTGTGTCGGCAAATCCCGGCGCGGTGACTAATATCACCCATGGCGCAGCCAACATCCCGGCTACCGTCACCACGGCCAGCGCCAGCGTCAACAGTCCGGAAACGTAGGCAACAAACACGCGGGTAGCATCTTCCCCCTGCTTGCTTTTGTACTCAGCAAGAATCGGCACAAACGCCTGCGAAAATGCGCCTTCGGCAAAAATTCGGCGTAACAGGTTAGGAAGTTTGAATGCCACAAAAAAGGCATCTGTCGCCATCCCTGCACCAAAGATTCTGGCGACAATCGCATCACGCGCAAAACCCAGCACACGTGAAAACATCGTCATCGAGCTGACGGCTGCCAGCGACTTTAATAAATTCATCTATGTTGTATTCCAGACTCTGAGGCAAAACCCCGACAAACCTGCCCGTAGGTCGGATAAGGCATTCTCGCCGCCATCCGACACTTTTGCTGTGCCTGATGGCGACACCCTGGCACCTTATCAGGCCGACAAACCAGCCTATGGTTGAAAAGAGGTGTTATTTTGAGTGGGCATATAGTACCTGGATTACAATGAATTACTACCGCCAGATGTTACAGGGGGTTATTCAGCCATCGCCTCCCGCCACAGCTTTTCAACAACACGCTGGGCCAGTAGCGCCTGCTCGCCTGCCGTCTGGGGAACCGTCTGATTTTGCACGCACTCAATGAAATGACGGGCACATCCGGCAAAACCACGCTGTTCTAAGGTCGTTTGCCAGCCCGCTATCGGCTTATGAACAACACCTTGCCCACGCTCTTCCCGCCATTCCCGCATATCAGTTACGTCAATCAGGCCGCCGTCCGTCACCGCCTGCACGCTCTCGCGCTGGCTACCGGCACGGCGATGCATACTGGTCGTTATCTGCATTTGACCGACAGAAAAATGATGCTCGGCGTAGAGCATCGCACCAGATTCATTGGTCAGCAGCGTGCCGTTTTTTAACTGCGCCTGCCCTCCCGCCAGCCACAAAGCGGTATCGACCACGTGCAGATAGTCGTCCAGCAGAGTGAAGCGCAGATCGTGCGGCCCAACGCTATCCGTACGGTGCTTATCCATACGTACAGACGCTGCGGTGCTCAACTGGGTTTTGAGATCCTGGTACAGCGGTGCAAATCGACGGTTAAACCCGACCATCAGCGTGAGTTTTTTCCGCGCGGCCAGCTCGACCAGTTGCTCAGCCTCGTGCAGGTTTTCCGCCAGCGGTTTATCCACACACACGTGAACTCCGGCATTCAGCAATTCACTAACTACCGCATAGTGCGTCGCGGTACTGGAATGGACGAAAACCGCGTCGCAGGTTTGCGCCAGATTCTTCAATGAATCCACGTAGGGTATTCGCCAGGTGTCACAGATACGCTGTGCTTTATCGCGTGAAGGTGAAAATGCGCCTTGCAGCGTCCAGTCCGCGGAGGTGCCTAGCACGGGTAGCCAGGCCTTTTGTGCAATACCGCCCAGGCCGACTACGCCGATACGTAATTTTTTCACGTTAGTCTCCCAGGTGCGCCAGCAAGGAATCAAGTCGCTGCTTAAGCTCTGCGACTTCCGTTTCCAGCGCTTCCACGCGCGCCTGCAGATCGCCGGAGGCTACAGGGGGTTCATCTGCCGCGGCAATGGCTTCATCAACCTCACCACAAAACAGGTGCATATAGCGACTTTCACGTTTGCCCGGCTCACGCGCCAGGCGGATCACATAAGGCCCATCTTCCCGGTTCGCCAGATTTTCCAGCGTCGACTCCACTTCGGCCATATCGCTGAATTCGTACATACGGGATACGCGGCTACGCAGTTCACCAGGCGTCTGAGCGCCCCGCAGCAGCAGTGTGGTGATTATGGCCACCTCTGCGGCACTAAGCTTCAGATTGCCAAATTCAGAGTTGCAGAAACGCTGCTCATATTTCGTGACGCGATTGCCAAAACCGCTCACCGTGCGCAGAAAATGTCGCTTAACCAGGTTATCCAACTGCTCCTGCACGTCCGATTCCGACAGGTTCATCACCGGTTCACGATTCGTTTTTTGATTGCAGGCTGTTACGACTCCATTAACGGAGAGTGGGTACTGTTCCGGCGTGGTCACTTGTTTTTCTAATAAACAGCCAATCACTCGTGCTTCGGTGGCGGTTAATTCGTATTTCATCGTCTTCTCCATTAATCATGGCTGCATCTGAAACTTAGCGGCCGGGGGTCCATTCTGATGTGGTCAACGCCGTCAGCACGTGATCGCGCCACTGCCCGTCAATCAGCAGGTAGTCTTTGGCATACCCTTCTTTTTCAAAACCCAGTCGCGCCAGCAGGTCACCGCTGCGCTTATTATGTGGCATGTAGTTAGCCATAATGCGGTGAATATGCTGCGTGCGCTGCATATAACGGATGGCCGAGGTTAAGGCTTCATACATTAGCCCCTGCCCCTGCCATTTCTGCGCAATGGAGTAGCCGAGATAACAGGCATGGAAGGATCCCCGCACCACGTTTGAGAAGTTCGCAACGCCGATAATCTCTTTTTCGTCCGGATCGAGCAGCGCAAAATAATAGGCGGTGCCCTGTTTATGAAACTCAGAGATCATGCTCAGACGCGCCTGCCAGCCGGACGGATAGCAGTGGCTTTCATCGCGAATAGGTTCCCAGGGTTTTAAGAAATGACGATTTTCTGCGTAATAATCTGCCAGACGCCAGGCATCACGCTCATGCACTAAACGCACGACCAGGCGGTCGGTGGTTAAGCGCACTTTTGGCACGTTACTGCGATAGCCAAACATTCTATACCTACTCCTTCCCGTAACGTCTTCAATACGCTATTCGCATTACTATACCTGTGCGAATACGCCCTGTGAAAAGAGCAAAATGCCATTTTTTGAATTATTCACACATTTTGATGAAAACTCTCTATCAAGACGGACTTTTGATAAAAAAATATTGTCCCGCGAAGGGTGGGAAAAGCGATGACGACACCGCAGAATAGGAGGTGCTTATCTTTTAAACTCTATCCAGAGTGACGAGTTTTTCCCTGGAGGGGAAATGTCGCAAGTCTCGCAGGCAAGGAACCTGGGTAAATACTTCCTTCTCATCGATAATATGCTGGTCGTGCTGGGTTTCTTCGTCGTTTTCCCGCTGATCTCAATTCGTTTCGTCGACCAAATGGGCTGGGCCGCCGTGATGGTCGGTATTGCACTAGGATTACGTCAATTTATCCAGCAGGGGTTGGGTATTTTCGGCGGTGCTATTGCGGACCGTTTCGGTGCAAAACCGATGATCGTCACCGGCATGCTGATGCGCGCTGCCGGGTTCGCCACCATGGGCATTGCCCATGAGCCGTGGCTGCTGTGGTTTTCCTGCTTTCTCTCCGGACTGGGCGGTACACTATTCGACCCACCCCGCTCGGCGCTGGTGGTTAAACTGATCCGCCCGGAAAAGCGCGGGCGCTTTTTCTCTATTCTGATGATGCAGGATAGCGCCGGGGCCGTGGTTGGCGCGTTGCTTGGCAGTTGGTTATTGCAATACGATTTCCGTCTTGTCTGTGCCACCGGCGCAATTTTGTTCGTTCTGTGCGCGGCGTTTAACGCCTGGCTGCTCCCGGCATGGAAGCTGTCGACGGTGAAAATTCCAGTGCGCGAAGGGATGAGCCACGTGATGCATGACAAGCGCTTTGTCACCTATGTGCTGACGCTGGCGGGCTATTACATGCTGGCGGTACAGGTGATGCTGATGCTGCCAATCATGGTGAACGACATCGCAGGTTCACCGGCCGCCGTGAAATGGATGTATGCCATCGAGGCGTGCCTCTCATTGACGCTGCTCTACCCAATTGCCCGCTGGAGTGAAAAACGTTTTCGCCTTGAACATCGTCTGATGGCCGGTCTGCTGGTGATGTCTCTGAGCATGATGCCGATCGGTCTGGTGGGGAATTTGCAGCAGTTGTTCACCCTGATCTGTACGTTCTATATTGGCTCGATCATCGCCGAACCAGCGCGTGAAACCCTTAGCGCCTCACTGGCGAATGCACGTGCCCGAGGAAGCTATATGGGCTTCAGTCGACTGGGGCTCGCTATCGGCGGCGCAATTGGATATATCGGCGGCGGCTGGCTGTTTGACATGGGCAAGGCCCTGGCACAGCCTGAGTTGCCCTGGATGATGCTCGGTATTATCGGCCTCATCACCTTCCTGGCGCTGGGCTGGCAATTCAGTATCAAACGCCCAACGAGAGGCATGCTGGAGCCAGACGCCTGATAGCCGAACCTGCGTCCGGGCGCTTTTCAGTTTTTTCTGCTGGCGTCCGGGGCGCTGGTACTCGATGATGCTTTGTGTCACGATTACGCCACATGCATCATGTTGAGGAACCCCATGAAAAAGTTTTTTTTTGCCGCTGCACTGATTGTCAGCGGCCTGTTGGTTGGTTGTAATCAACTCACGCAATACACGGTTAGCGAGCAAGAAATTAATCAGGCCCTGGCAAAGCATAATAACTTTTCTAAAGATATCGGCTTGCCCGGCGTTGCTGAAGCACACATCGTACTAAATAATCTCGCCAGTCAGATTGGCCGTGAAGAACCCAATAAAGTGACGCTGACCGGTGATGCCAACCTGGACATGAATTCCCTGTTTGGCAGCCAAAAAGCGACCATGAAGCTGAAGTTAAAAGCCTTACCGGTATTCAACAAAGAGAAAGGCGCAATTTATCTGCAAGAGATGGAAGTCGTGGATGCGACCGTTACACCAGAAAAAATGCAGTCGGTACTGCAAACGCTGATGCCTTATTTAAACCAGTCGCTGCGTAACTATTTCAACCAGCAGCCAGCCTACATTCTGCAGGATGACAGTAGCCAGGGTGAAGCACTGGCGAAAAAACTGGCGAAGGGAATTGAGGTGAAACCGGGGGAAATCATCATCCCGTTCACCGACTAATAAAACTGAGGGCGCCGATGCGCCCTTTTTTTTCGTGCAAACGAAAACGTTTCCGCTTATCCTTTGTTTCCGGCAAAAAAGACTATCCTCAGCCGGAGCATATTAATGACTGCACCATCCCAGGTTTTAAAGATCCGCCGCCCAGACGACTGGCATCTTCACTTTCGCGATGGCGACATGTTAAAAACTGTCGTGCCCTACACCAGTGAAATTTATGGTCGCGCCATTGTCATGCCGAACCTGGCACCGCCCGTCACCACGGTTGACGCGGCTATCGCTTATCGCCAGCGCATTCTTGACGCGGTACCTGCTGGACACGACTTCACACCATTAATGACCTGCTACTTAACGGATACGCTGGATCCCAACGAGCTGGAACGTGGATTTAACGAAGGCGTATTCACCGCAGCAAAACTCTATCCGGCCAATGCCACCACCAACTCGACGCATGGCGTAACCTCTATTGACGCCATCATGCCGGTGCTGGAGAGGATGGAAAAATTGGGTATGCCGCTGCTGGTGCACGGCGAAGTGACGCATGCAGATATCGATATTTTCGATCGCGAAGCGCGCTTTATTGAAACGGTGATGGAACCGCTGCGCCAGCGTTTGACCTCGCTGAAAGTAGTGTTCGAGCATATCACTACCAAAGATGCTGCCGAATACGTGCGCGACGGTAACGAGCATCTGGCAGCGACTATTACGCCACAGCACCTGATGTTTAACCGCAACCACATGCTGGTTGGCGGGATTCGTCCTCACCTGTACTGCCTGCCGATCCTCAAACGTAACGTCCACCAACAGGCGCTGCGTGAACTGGTTGCCAGCGGGTTTACGCGCGCCTTCCTCGGTACCGACTCAGCGCCGCACGCACGTCATCGCAAAGAGTCAAGCTGTGGCTGTGCTGGATGCTTTAATGCACCGACCGCACTAGGCAGCTATGCCACCGTGTTTGAAGAGATGAATGCGCTGGACCATTTCGAAGCCTTCTGCTCACTCAACGGCCCACAGTTCTATGGTTTGCCGGTAAATGAGACCTTTATTGAGCTGGAACGCGTGGAGCACCTGGTTCCTGAGAGCATAGCGTTGGAAGACGATACGCTGGTGCCTTTCCTGGGTGGCGAAACGGTACGCTGGTCAGTAAAAAGCTAAAAAAAGTGTAGCCAACCGATTCGAATAACTGTATAAATAAACAGTATATTCCACAGGGGGCTACTATGCGTATTGAAGTCACTATTGCCAAAACTTCACCTTTACCTGCCGGTGCAATTGACGCACTGGCAGGTGAACTCTCCCGCCGTATTCAGCACCATTTTCCGGATAACGAAGGTAACGTTACCGTCCGTTATGCCGGCGCAAACAATCTGTCGGTTATTGGCGCGACCAAAGAGGACAAAGAGCGCATCAGCGAGATCCTACAGGAAACCTGGGAAAGCGCGGATGACTGGTTCATTAACGAATAAATAATGATATGCAGTGATGTTTGTTTGCCGGGTCGCCCCGGCTTTTTTATACACGCTATCTTGTAATCAATCGCGCATTTCTTCTGACGAGCATTTAATTTAATATTAACCCACCGATTATCTTTTAACCAAAACAACAAAATAATTGTGCAACATACTAAAAAAAAATGAATAACATGTCGGTTTCTTAGTCAGATAACGCTGAAAACAAAAAATTTATGCCCTTCCCTCTTTAAATTTTCAATGAATACCCTTATTTATTGATATACTGAAGTTGCTTCAGAAAAAAACGCATTGAACCTCGAAAACCGTTGTCTAGTAACACGAATTAGGGGGCATGATGGAAAAGAATAATGAAGTCATTCAGACTCATCCGCTTGTAGGGTGGGACATCAGCACTGTTGATAGCTACGATGCGCTGATGCTGCGTTTGCACTACCAAACCCCGAACCGCCCTGACCCGGATGGGACTGAAGTTGGTCAAACGCTCTGGTTAACCACTGATGTTGCCAGGCAATTTATTTCGATATTAGAAGCAGGAATCGCCAAAATTGAATCTGGCGATTACCAGGTAAATGAGTATCAGCGACATTAAACCTGATACATCCAACCATCAAAAGGCACCTTAGCGGTGCCTTTCTTATTTCCAGGTTGAATATTCCAGGTCAGTTATTTACCCTTCTACTATCGCGATTGCAGAGAGAAGCGGATGAAATACGACTTAATCATTATTGGCAGCGGTTCGGTAGGCGCCGCAGCTGGATACTATGCCACTCGTGCCGGTCTGAAGGTTCTGATGATCGATGCGCATATGCCACCACATCAACAGGGCAGCCACCACGGCGATACTCGATTAATTCGTCATGCTTATGGCGAAGGCGAAAAATACGTTCCGCTGGTGCTACGTGCGCAAACATTGTGGGATGAACTGTCCACCCATAATGAAGAACCGATTTTTGTTCGCTCCGGAGTTATCAACCTCGGTCCGGCAGAGTCAACCTTCTTAGCAACTGCAGCGCAAAGCGCAAAACAGTGGCAACTTAACGTTGAACAATTAGATGCAGCGGCCATCATGGCTCGCTGGCCGGAAATTCGCGTACCTGACAACTATATCGGTCTGTTTGAAGCGGAGTCCGGTTTTTTACGCAGTGAGTTAGCAATTAAAACCTGGATCCGTCTGGCGGAAGAAGCAGGCTGTGCGCAACTGTTTAAATGCCCGGTCAGCGCAATTCATCACGGTGATGATGGCATCACGGTAGAAACGGTTGACGGTGACTACCTCGCGAAGAAAGCAGTGATCAGCGCCGGTACCTGGGTGCAGGCTTTAGTCCCTGAACTACCGATACAACCTGTGCGCAAAGTGTTCGCCTGGTATCAGGCCGATGGGCGCTACAGCGTTAAGAATAACTTCCCGGCCTTCACCGGCGAACTGCCAAATGGCGATCAATACTACGGTTTCCCGGCTGAAAACGACGAGCTGAAAATTGGTAAGCACAATGGCGGACAGGTAATTCACTCTGCAGAAGAGCGTAAGCCATTTGCCGCTGTAGCCAGCGACGGTTCTGAAGCCTTCCCATTCCTGCGCACAATTCTGCCTGGCGTTGGCTGTTGCCTGCACGGCGCATCCTGCACTTACGATAATTCACCAGATGAAGACTTTATAATTGATACTCTGCCGGAACATGACAATACGCTGATCATTACCGGGCTGAGCGGACATGGCTTTAAGTTTGCTTCTGTACTGGGAGAGATTGCGGCAGACTTCGCTCAGGACAAACCGTCTGAATTTGACCTGACCCCCTTCAGGCTAAGCCGTTTTAAGTGATAATAAATGAATGGCCTCGTTGGTGAGGCCATTTTTAATGACAGGAATAACGTCAATGCGCCGTATCTTTCACTATCTGGTTAATAATATTCGCGAGCATCTTATGCTCTACATTATTTTATGGTCACTGCTGGCCATTATGGATGTAATATATATTATGTTTTTCTGATTCCTGCGCGCTGACAATAATTGACAAAAATTGAGACTAGCTTAATTTTCATTGCAATAAACTGAACAATAACAAAAACCATAACATCCCATAGACTAAGCCCCGCCACATATTTTCGCACTAATCCCTTGATGATTACCTCAACAATCAGTCAACTTTATTGAACAAAAAATAAATATCATCACTATTGTTATTTATTAGTTGCATTAATGTCTTTTACACGCCATTTTCATTCACTTCTGAAATATCAATCGGTGTGCTTATGCAATTCAATAATACTCCACAGCGCTATGGCGTAGTGTCAGCCACATTACATTGGCTGGTTGCGATTGCTGTATATGGCATGTTTGCGTTGGGGTTATGGATGGTCACGCTTAGCTACTATGATGGCTGGTATCACCAGGCCCCCGAACTGCATAAAAGCATCGGCATCCTACTCATGATGGGACTGGTTATCCGCGTTATCTGGCGGTTGTTCTCCCCTCCGCCTGCTGCGTTGGCAAGCTACTCCCGTTTAACCCGTATCGCCGCGGCAATGGGTCACCTCGTACTTTATTTGCTGCTCTTTTCAATAGTCATCAGCGGATATCTGATTTCCACCGCAGATGGCAAAGCGATAAGCGTCTTTGGCTGGTTCGACATTCCCGCCACCCTGGCCAATGCGGGTTCCCAGGCCGACCTCGCCGGTAGCTTGCACCTGTGGCTTGCGTGGACCGTGGTGATTTTATCCCTACTACACGGACTGATGGCCCTGAAACATCACTTTATTGATAACGACGATACCCTCAATCGCATGTTGGGAAAATCGTCATCTGACTATGGAGCTTAAAATGAAAAAAAACCTGCTGGGACTTACACTCGCTTCTCTTTTATTCACCACCGGGTCGGCCGTGGCGGCAGATTACAAAATTGACAAGGAAGGACAGCATGCCTTTGTTAATTTCCGTATTCAGCATCTGGGTTACAGCTGGCTGTACGGCACTTTCAAAGATTTCGACGGTACGTTTACCTTTGATGAGAAAAATCCCGCAGCCGATAAGGTTAACGTAACCATCAACACCAACAGCGTTGACACTAATCACGCCGAACGCGACAAGCATCTGCGCAGTGCAGATTTCCTTAACGTGGCAAAATTCCCGCAGGCTACCTTCAGCTCCACCAGCGTGAAAAAAGAGGGGAATGACCTGGATATCACCGGTAATTTGACCCTGAACGGCGTTACTAAACCGGTTACGCTGGACGCGAAGCTCATCGGTCAGGGTGGCGATCCCTGGGGCGGTACGCGCGCTGGTTTTGAAGCGCAAGGTAAGATTAAGCTGAAGGATTTCAACATCACCACCGATCTCGGACCTGCATCGCAGGAAGTCGATTTGATCATCTCAGTGGAAGGTGTTCAGCAGAAGTAACGCATGAATTACCGGATGAGGTTCTGCCCCTCATCCGGCATCATGTTATTGCGCAGGGTCTGGAATACCCAGTTTGGTATTCAGGTGACCGCGTGATTTATTGAAGATTTTATTGCCATTTTCACGTCCCGCACGACGACGCCGTTGTTCCTCTTCCGGCAACTCACTCTCTTCGCTACACAGCTCGCTACAGCAGCCTTTATATTTCTGCGCACAAGCCGGGCACTGAATAAACAACAGATGGCAGCCATCATTTTTGCAATTAGTATGGCTATCGCACGCCGTGCCGCACTGATGGCAATGCGCGATAACATCTTCAGAGATCCTTTCGCCCATACGCTCATCAAAGACAAAGTTTTTACCGACAAAACGTACCGGAAGTCCCTGTTCACGCGCCTTGCGGGCATACTCAATAATACCTCCCTCAATGTGCCAGACTTTGCTAAATCCATTGTGTTTCATCCAGGCGCTGGCTTTCTCACAACGGATCCCACCCGTGCAGTACATCACGATTTTTTTATCTTTATGCGCCTGCATCATTTCAACAGCTTTCGGCAACTGGTCGCGGAACGTGTCTGCCGGGATCTCCAGCGCATTCTCGAAATGACCCACCTCATATTCATAGTGGTTGCGCATATCAATGAATACCGCTTCAGGATCGTCCAGCATGGCATTTACTTCTGCAGCCTTGAGATAATCCCCCACGTTGCTGGCGTCAAAGTCTGGATCGTCAATACTATCCGCCACGATACGTTCGCGGACTTTCATACGCAGTACCCAGAACGATTTACCGTCATCATCCAGCGCAATATTCAGACGTAAATCCTTCAATGCAGCATCAAACGCATAGATCTGCTGGCGAAATGCCTCGACGTTGCTTTGCGGTACGCTGATTTGCGCGTTAATTCCTTCATGGGCAAGATATACTCGCCCGAAGACGTTCAATGCGGTGAACATCTGGTACAGCGCATCACGCGTGTGCTGAGGATTGGCAATGGTGAAATATTTATAGAATGAGATCGTCGTGCGCGGCTCGGTCTCGGCCAGCATTTTGGCTTTGAGGGCGTCGTTCGAAATGCGGTTGTGTAACACTGGCATGGTGTACGTATCCTGCAAATAAGGAATAAATGAAAATCGGCGGCATAATAAAGCAAACATCGCCAATTTACATCCACACATTTTACGCTACATTTCATACTTCACGATAAAACCGCAACAACAATTGCGGAATTAATCACCGTTCTCCCGTCACAAATTTTTGATACGCGCGAAAAAATGCGACAATACAGGGAATTGGTCGTTTGAAGACAGGATAGACATGACGAATTTACCCAAGTTTTCGGCTGCGTTACTGCATCCACGCTATTGGTTAACCTGGCTGGGTATTGGCATCCTTTGGTTAATCGTGCAGTTACCCTACCCCATCCTCTTTAAGTTGGGCTGTGCATTAGGTCGACTGGCGCTACGTTTGATGAAACGTCGGGCAAAAATTGTTTCCCGAAATCTGGAACTGTGCTTCCCGCAGATGAGTGAGCAGGAACGCCAGCAGATGGTCGTCAAGAACTTTGAATCAGTAGGCATGGGCGTAATGGAAACCGGGATGGCCTGGTTTTGGTCCGATAAGCGTATTTCGCGCTGGACGGAAGTGATCGGAATGGAACATATCCGTGATGTTCAGGCGCAAAAACGCGGGATTCTGTTAGTGGGTCTGCACTTTCTGACTCTGGAACTGGGTGCGCGCCAGTTTGGCTTGCAGGAGCCGGGTATTGGTGTGTATCGCCCTAATGACAATCCGCTGCTGGACTGGCTACAAACCTGGGGCCGCATGCGCTCGAATAAATCAATGCTCGATCGTAAAGACCTGAAAGGGATGATTAAAGCCTTGAAAAAGGGCGAAGTGGTCTGGTACGCGCCGGATCATGATTACGGCCCTCGCGCCAGCGTGTTTGTACCACTTTTTGCCGTTGAACAAGCCGCAACAACCTCAGGGACCTGGATGCTTTCACGCATGTCCAATGCCTGCCTGGTACCGTTTGTTCCCCGCCGCAAACCTGACGGTAAAGGGTATCAATTGATTATGTTGCCTCCAGAATGCTCACCACCGTTGGACGACGCAGAAACCACAGCCGCGTGGATGAACAAAATTGTTGAGCAATGCATAATGATGGCGCCAGAGCAGTATATGTGGCTGCATCGTCGCTTCAAGACGCGTCCTGAAGGCTCCCCTTCTCTGTACTGACGCAGTGTTGCAGCCCAGTGGGCTGCAACCCGCTCCCTACCCGTTTTAGGTTTAACTGCTATCCGCATTGCAGCAACTATCAACCAGGCGCATAATTAGCCTGCTTACTTATATTCAATCGATAGCGCAAACAGCGCATCACACTGCGGATCGCTATGTCACCCTCAGATGCCCCCATAAACTGGAAACGCAACCTCACCGTTGCCTGGTTAGGTTGTTTTTTAACCGGAGCAGCATTTAGCCTGGTCATGCCCTTTTTGCCTCTTTACGTCGAGAGTCTCGGCGTCACGGGTCATAGCGCCCTGAATATGTGGTCAGGCCTGGTCTTCAGCATCACCTTTCTCTTTTCAGCCATTGCCTCTCCTTTCTGGGGTGGCCTTGCCGATCGCAAAGGACGAAAAATCATGCTGCTGCGTTCCGCGTTGGGCATGGCAATTGTGATGCTGCTGATGGGACTGGCGCAAAATATCTGGCAGTTCTTAATCCTGCGCGCCTTGTTAGGGCTGCTTGGTGGATTCATCCCCAATGCGAATGCACTGATCGCCACCCAGGTTCCACGCAATAAAAGCGGCTGGGCACTGGGAACGCTTTCAACCGGTGGCGTTAGTGGCGCACTGCTCGGGCCGCTAGCTGGCGGGCTACTCGCGGATCAGTACGGATTACGCCCGGTATTTTTCATCACCGCCAGCGTGCTGCTGGTCTGCTTCATCCTGACGCTATTTTTTATCCGCGAGCGTTTCCAGCCGGTGAGCAAGAAGGAGATGCTGCACATTCGTGAAGTCGTGGCCTCTTTAAAGAACCCCAAACTGGTGCTGAGCCTGTTTATCACCACTTTGATCATTCAGGTAGCCACCGGTTCTATCGCGCCAATACTGACCCTGTACGTTCGAGAGTTGGCTGGCAACGTCAGCAATATTGCGTTTATCAGTGGGATGATAGCCTCTGTCCCCGGCGTTGCGGCATTAATCAGCGCCCCGAAACTTGGCAAATTAGGCGATCGAATTGGCCCGGAGAAGATCCTGATCGTCGCGCTGATCGTTTCTGTGTTACTGCTTATTCCAATGTCATTTGTCCATACGCCCTTGCAGCTTGGTGTTCTGCGCTTTTTATTGGGTGCGGCCGACGGCGCTCTGCTCCCGGCGGTACAAACGCTGCTGGTTTACAACTCGACCAATCAAATAGCTGGACGTATTTTCAGTTATAACCAGTCATTTCGCGATATCGGTAACGTAACAGGACCTCTAATGGGGGCAGCGATATCCGCCAACTACGGTTTTCGTGCCGTTTTCTGTGTGACCGCGGGCGTCGTACTGTTTAACGCCCTGTACTCGTGGAATAGCCTGCGCCGTCGTCGGAGTACAGAGGTCGTGGGATGATTTGTGTATTTGTATTCGCCGGTTCGGAATAATAAACTTATCTTACACGGCGTATATTTCACCTTAATGATAATAGTAACACACCTTATTTCTGCCAGAATTTTTGGCTTCATACAATGCGGCATCGGCGTATGAAACAACTTTATCCGCTGATTCATCATCAATTTTGCTGCAATATACACCGATACTTATCGTCATTTTTTCTTTTAACTCATAAGAATTTGGTATTGTCGTACCATTCTCTACATTTCGCCTAATTCGCTCTGCAACAACAATTGCCTCATCTTTATCGTTACACTTAAGAAGGATCGCAAATTCTTCGCCGCCTACTCTGGCAAAAATATCCGTATCTCTGATTGATTTATTGACAATGTCGACAATGCTGATTATCACTCTGTCACCTTCCTGATGACCGTAAGTATCATTAATCCGTTTGAATTTATCAATATCCAGAACCATTACACATACTGTGCCTTTTGCTAATGATGATTTTAATGACTTATAGAATAGTTTACGATTATATATTTTAGTCATTGCGTCTTTAATAGCTGAATCCGTTTCTTTTTTTAAGATGATGAAGGTGTTGTACATCAGTATTGAGATTATACACAGGGCACTTATCACCTCAATCCCCCGGCTTACATACCAAATATACATGCTATATTCATCCAGGCTCAGAAGTAGTACATTGGTCAATATTGCTGAGCAACACAGTAGCCCTATACTTTTCCACAAGATGTTATGCGTTCTGGTTTTAATGATTAAATACAACAGGACCAGTCCCCAGGATACAATAAGCGAATAAATGTACCCAATATGCCAGTGCACGGTGACATTATCAGGCTTCAGGCTTGTGATCTCGAGTGTAAAATTAGGGTTGTAACTGGCCAGAGCGTGCGCCACCACCGCGATAACAAGCATGATTAAAAAAGACAGAACGATATAGCAAGGTTCTCTTTCTTTGGTTTCAATAACTGTCGAGGATACTTTATAAGATTTTAATGAAACAAATAGCAGAGCAATGAAACTAATCTGCCGAAAGTAATAGAATATGGCTATATCGTTAGTTCTTTTTTCGATTGAGGCATAATCATTAATCAAGTCCTGAACGATGTAGATAGTCTCGATGAAAAATATGTTATTCCCAAGAAACGCCATACCTAATATCATAAGGCAGGTGAGATCTTTTCTACAAAGATACTGGAATAACATAAACAGGAAGATTATCCCATATAAAAAGAATAACCCTACAATTATAATCAGATATACTGTTTGCGGCACACTTTGTATCGTTAATTTAAATTGTGTAAGACACACTCCACCAAGAACATAGCTAGCCAAACAGATTATATAGAAAGCCATTAACCTTCTATTATTTGAATTGCCGTTATCCATAACAACCTTAAGGGCTCTCTTAATTTTGCATTTTATATAATAAAGCATAAGATTTTGCAAACTATTATATCTGCACAGATTCAATGACACTAATTCATTTCTTATTTAATGGTTTCTTATAGATTTATAACCTTTGTCATTAATAACATTTTATTATGTATACTATTTTAGTATCACTCACACCATTCACAGCCCCCATACACAAAAGATACTTTGTCACTACCAGAGACACCACTAAGTTTAGCCACTTTCATTGATTGCACCTGCGACACTTCCGTATTGGGCATTAATTTTCTTCTTTGTTTTTATTAAGTTATGAAATATTACGTCATAAGCGATCGGATTCCCTCTCTAAAACACATAAAAAATAACGTTCAACCCTGAAGATTTCCTTATATAACGTCATTTTTTAATTTTTTGATTTTCATTACTACATTGCAAATCACATACATTACTATTTTTTCTTGAATTTTTTTCCTGATATTACGTCGGCTTCAGTATCTGCCAATGTAAATTTTTTCATAAACAACCGAAGTTACTTTCCCCCAGTCTCGTAGGCATTGCAGGCAGTAATCATCTGATTGAGTGAGCCATGCAGCTAACGGGTTTGACGCTCTGCGGATCGCCGTCTATAGATTGAATCATCCCCCTTTATTGTTCGCCTTAGGAGAAGAAATATGGCAAAGAATGACATGAATTTTTATGCCACGTTGGAAGAGGCTATTGATGCAGCTCGTGAAGTGTTTCTGGCTGATAACCCTGACCTTGAGTCAGACGACGCCAGCGTTCAACAGCTAAGCGTCCAAAAATACGTGCTACAGGATGGCGACATTATGTGGCAGGCGGAATTCTTTGCTGACGAGGATGATGTAGATGGTGAATGTCTTCCAATCCTGAGCGGAGAAGCGGCCCAGAGCGTTTTTGATGGCGACTATGATGAAATTGAAATCCGCCAGGAGTGGCAGGAAGAAAATACGCTTCACGAATGGGATGAAGGTGAATTCCAGCTGGAACCTCCCCTTGATACTGAAGAGGGACAGACCGCAGCCGATGAATGGGATGAGCGATAATTACTCGTAAGGTCCATGATGTATGTCGAGCGGCAGCAGCAACGTATCAAACACCAGCGAAAATGGCAGATCGAGGATAGTGACGTAGCGCCATGCGGAGTCCCTAACATCCCATTGCACGCCAGGATAGTATTGGTTTCCGTGTCCTTGCCCTGGGATGGTACGACTAATAATGCTGCCGCATCCGCTCAGGAAGAAGATCATTATTCCTACAGCCAATATTCGCACCTGCTACCTCACGACTCATTCTATTCAATATAAAAAAATACCGGCACTAGGCCGGTATTTTCACGTTACAGAACGCTTATTTTTTCCTGAGCGCCAGCGGGTTCAGTGTCAGTCCCTGATAGTAGTTCACCCATGAAGAATACTTATCAGGTGAATTCCAGACACGGTAATGTAAACGCGCCATGGTCACCGGATCGCTCAACAACACCAGGCGACGATCGCGATTCAGTTTCTCCGGCGTTTCGTTCAGTGCCTGTTCCACATGACGATCGCGTGCAATCTCCAGCACGTTGCTGGCGCGGTGGCGTGCAGTCGCCATGGCCGTGGCCAGTGCGTTAAACGACGGATTAAACACCGCATGCATAAAGCCATCGTCCAGCGTACGTTTACGGTTCATCACCAGATAAGTATCGGTATCCACCAGCACCTGCGGCGGAGAATACTCTTCCGGGATCAGGAACAGCTTCCAGCGCTTGGTACGTAACCCCACCGTGGAACGGCTGGAAATCACGGAAACAAACGGTGACAGGATCAGCGAGAAGACAATCGGTGCCAGCCAGAACAGGAAACGCAGATCCAGCCAGGCCATACCCACAGCCCACACCAGCCCCAGCAGTAACTGAGAACCGTGACGCATAAACGCTTCACCCCACGGGGTCGAATCGTCATCACGCTGCGGCGAATTCCACACAACTTCCCAACCGAGGAAGGCACTCACGACGAAGACGGTGTGGAACAACATACGCACCGGCGCCAGCAACACGGAGAACAGAACTTCCAACAGTAGCGACAGCGTGACGCGGATAAACCCGCCGTACTCTTTCGTCCCTTTACACCAGATGAGCAAAATACTCAGCAGCTTCGGCAGGAACAGCAGCACCATCGTTGAAGCAAACAGCGCGATCGCCAGTTCAGGTCGCCACTGCGGCCAAACCGGGAACAGCTGACGCGGTTGCAGGAAGTACTGCGGCTCCGTCAACGCATGCACCACCTGCAATGCGGTAGAGAGCGCGAGGAACATAAACCAAAGCGGCGCAGACAGATAGGACATTACACCGGTCAGGAATACCGCACGGTGAACCGGGTGCATCCCTTTCACCAGGAACAAACGGAAGTTCATCAGGTTACCGTGGCACCAGCGGCGGTCGCGCTTGAGTTCATCCAGCAGGTTCGGCGGCAGCTCTTCATAAGATCCCGGCAGATCGTAAGCAATCCACACACCCCAGCCAGCACGACGCATCAATGCCGCTTCCACGAAGTCATGGGAGAGGATCGATCCCGCAAACGAGCCTTCGCCCGGTAACGGCGCGAGCGCACAGTGCTCGATAAATGGCTTCACGCGGATAATTGCGTTGTGGCCCCAATAGTGTGATTCCCCTAACTGCCAGAAGTGAAGCCCGGCGGTAAACAGCGGTCCGTAAACACGGGTCGCAAACTGCTGGCAGCGCGCATACAGCGTATCCATACCGGAAGCCTTCGGTGAAGACTGGATAATCCCGGCATTCGGATTCGCTTCCATCAGACGCACCAGGCCGCTCAGACAGTCACCACTCATCACTGAGTCAGCGTCCAGCACCACCATGTAGCTGTACTGATTTCCCCAGCGACGACAAAAGTCATCAATGTTGCCGCTTTTACGCTTCACGCGACGACGGCGACGGCGGTAGAAAATCTGCCCTTCGCCCTGCACCTCAGCAATCAGCTCCATCCACGCTTTTTGTTCTGCCACGCAGATATCAGGGTTGTAGCTGTCGCTCAGGATATAAACATCGAAATGTTCGGCGTTGCCCGTTGCTTTGACCGATTCCCACGTGGCGCGAAGTCCCGCAAATACGCGGTCAACGTCCTCGTTACAGATAGGCATAATCAGCGCGGTACGGTGTTCGGGATTCAGCGGTTCGTCCCCGACCGTTGAGGCCGAGATACTGTACTTATCTCGTCCAATCAACAGTTGCAGGAAGCCCATCAGCGCGGTCCAGAATCCCGCAGACACCCAACAGAAAAGCACGGCAAACAAAATGAGAATTCCGGTTTGCAGCATGTAGGGCAGCAGTTGCATAAAGGAGACCCACAAGTTCTGTCCCATCATGTCTACCGGATTAATAAATGCCCACCCCTGATACGGGAGGATCGTCTTCATATACCAGGTTGCTACGACCGTTTGCGCCAGCGTTAGAATCAACAGCGTATAGCGGCGGATGGTGCCTACGGTACGCCATTTTTGCTCGCTTTCCTGTTCTTCTTTCGTCAAACGCGAAAGATAACGCGGCGTCACATCGCGCCCACGCAAGCGATCCCAAAAACGACCAACCGGGTTGGTACGCCAGGGATCGGGGAACATAGAGGTACGCGTTGCTTTTGGCATCGCCTGCAGCTGATCGCGGCCCTCATCGTCCTTAACCAACTGCTCTTTAGCCAAAGAATCCGGCCATGCTTGCTCAAGGCGAGCTTTCACAGAACCCTGCGGTGAATCATCTTCGCGCGAGTAAGTACGATGCTCGGCATCCAACGCCTGATGAACGGCGCGGATGTCAGTTTTCGGCAGTGCCGCTTTCTCGATATCCGAAAGCGGCATTGCGTCAATATACTCAGTTGTCTTATTCATTGGCAGGTAACTGGTAGCTCCAGGTTTCACTCAGCGTCTGATCGGCATTGACCAAGGCAGCACGCATTTCAGTGGTTTTCTTCACGTCTTTCACTTTCACGCGCAGCATCAAACGCCAACCCTTAGATACCGGGTTATAGCGCACAGTGCTTTCAACGATTTCACCGTTGTCGCCAATACTGGTTTGTGCGGTAACCGGGGTATCCTGCGGCAGCTTTTTCATATCTGTGCCGGTAAAGTCCACCACAAACGCGATGGTACCGTCAGGCTGACGAATCAGGTTGGACTGTTTTACATCACCGGTAGAACGACGAGTCTGCTGTACCCAGGCGCTTTCCGGCGCATGAAGCTTGTCCTCATCACGCGTGAACGTCAAAGTGTACTTGAAGTTCATCTCTTTGCCCGCTTCAGGCAGTTGATCCGGCGTCCAGTACGCAACGATGTTATCGTTCGTTTCATCGTTAGTTGGGATTTCAACTAACTCAATCTTACCTTTACCCCAGTCACCTTTTGGCGTGATCCAAGCGCTTGGGCGCAGATCGTAACGATCGTCGATATCTTCAAAACGCGAGAACTGACGGCCACGCTGCAACAGTCCGAATCCTTGCGGGTTTTCCATAGCGAAGCTGCTCACCGCGAGATGTTTCGGGTTATTCAGCGGACGCCAAATCCACTCCCCGTTGCCGGCATGGATAGACAAACCGTTAGAATCATGCAGTTCCGGACGATAATTTGTCGCCGGAGACGGCTGGTTCGGTCCAAACAGGAACATACTGGTTAACGGTGCCACACCCAGTTTGCCCACTTTGTCGCGCAGGTAAACTTTGGACTGAACATCCACGACCGTGTCACGGCCTGGAATAATGACAAAACGATACGCTCCGGTTGCACGCGGAGAATCCAGCAAAGCATAAATGGTTAAACGTTTATCAGTCGGTTTCGGACGTTCGATCCAAAACTCACGGAAGCGGGGAAATTCTTCACCAGAAGGCAGAGCGGTATCAATCGCGAGGCCACGCGCTGACAGGCCGTAGACCTGACCTGCACCCAGAACGCGAAAATAGCTGGCACCGAGCATGCTGACGATTTCATCGTTTTTATCTTTGCTGTTGATCGGATACAGCACTTTGAACCCGGCGAAGCCGAGATCTTTTACCGTGTCTTTATCATGCTGAACATCGCCAAAATTAAAATAATCCGGGCTGTATTTGATTCTTTTCACCGCCGTGGCGGTAACTTCGTTGATTTTGACCGGCGTGTCGAAGTACATACCCTGGTGGTAGAACTCGAGCTTAAATGGGGTCTTGAGATTGCTCCAGTACGCTTTATCGCGATTGAACTGGATCTGTTGATAATCCGCATATTTCATGTCGCGGAAAACGGAGGGCAAGTTACTTTTTGGCGCCTCATAGCCTTTCCCGGCTAAGGATTGAGCTTGTTTTGCAACATCATCAATACTGAACGCCCAGCTCGATGATGTATACAGCGTTAACATGACTGCTGCACCCAACCAACGCATTTTCATCATTTGTAGTTTATGTTTCATAATTAGTAAGCACTTCCCCCTTTGTGTGCTTATATTGATCCGATCCATTTTAATGGATAATCGGGTACTCCGACAACTGAATCCCTGTATTGTTCGCGCGCTGGCTCATGGTTTAAGCAGGTTCATCTGCCTGTTTTCACTTTGCGTGCTTATCCTGGAGACAGGTTGTTGGACTTCGTGTAGGGTTGCCCTCGAATGTAACCATTATTCGTCTTAGGGATAAGACGAAAAGTCTGAGAATACGTAACTGTCTATGAGCTCTGTATCACCACCACGTGAATATTTTCTTGACTCCATCCGTGCCTGGCTAATGTTGTTAGGGATCCCATTCCATATTTCATTGATCTACTCCACCCACACCTGGCACGTGAACAGCGCAGAACCGTCATGGTGGTTAACCCTTTTTAACGACTTTATCCATGCATTTCGCATGCAGGTCTTCTTTGTCATTTCAGGTTATTTTTCCTACATGCTTTTTTTGCGCTATCCGTTAAAACGCTGGTGGAAGGTGCGTGTAGAACGCGTGGGGATCCCCATGCTGACCGCGATTCCGCTGCTTACGCTGCCGCAATTTATCATGCTGCAATACGTGAAAGGGAAAGCAGACAGCTGGCATACCCTCAGCGGCTATGACAAATACAATGCGCTGGCCTGGGAGCTGATTTCCCATCTGTGGTTTTTACTGGTTCTGGTGGTGTTAACGACCCTGAGCATGTGGGTGTTTACCCAGATGAAAAACAGACTATCGCGTGGAGACGGTACCCCTGCATCGGGGGTGTCAATGACCAAATTAACGCTGATTTTTATATTGTTGGGTGTCGGCTATGCCGCCGTCAGAAGAACGATTTTCATCCTCTACCCTTCGATTCTCAGCGATGGCATGTTTAATTTTATCGTTATGCAAACTCTGTTCTATGTGCCTTTCTTTATGCTCGGTGCGCTGGCGTTTATCAATCCGAATCTGAAAGCACTGTTTACCACGCCATCGCGCGGCTGCACGCTAGGCGCCGCATTCGCATTTGTCGCA
The DNA here is from genome assembly GCF_001037515.1 of Citrobacter sp. MGH110. NCBI lineage: Bacteria > Pseudomonadati > Pseudomonadota > Gammaproteobacteria > Enterobacterales > Enterobacteriaceae > Citrobacter > Citrobacter sp. MGH110. The sequence goes on from NZ_KQ089830.1 coordinate 1,869,459, forward strand.
TACCTGCTCAATCAACGTTACGGCAACGGCGATGCCTGGATGTATGAAACCGAATATGTCATTACCATGGTCATGGGGCTATGGATGGTGAATGTCGTCTTTTCGCTTGGCCACCGTTTACTGAATTTCCAGTCGGCTCGCGTGACCTATTTTGTCAACGCGTCGCTGTTCATCTATTTGGTGCACCACCCGTTAACGCTGTTTTTTGGCGCGTATATCACACCGCATATCAAGTCGAATCTGCTGGGTTTTCTCTGCGGTCTGCTTTTTGTGGTTGGAATTGCGGTCATACTGTACGAAATCCATTTACGGATCCCGGTGCTGAAGTTTCTCTTTTCGGGTAAACCGCCCATTAAGCAGGATAAAAACAAGGCGGTAGCCGGTTAGTTTTCTTGCATTGAATGGTTCAGAGCAGCCATTCAATGGGCAACACGGATGCAAGCCTCACCAGAACCCGCTTCCAGAATCCTGTAGCGGGTTCTTTTTTCAGTACCTGTTCGCTGCCAGAAAGCCGATCAACCCAGTTGATTCTGCCCCAACGGTCAAGACGTAGTTGCCAGGCCATGTCACGCTGGCTTTGCATAAAACGTTTATGAATCAACTCAGCCAGTACTTCACTCTCAATCACAAACCCCATTTCCGTATTGAGCAACGTTGAACGGGGATCAAAATTAAGCGATCCTATAAACACTTTACGACCGTCAATACTGAAGGTTTTCGCATGCAGGCTGGAGCCTGAATTACCGGTTAATCCCCGGTCGTGTACTGCTGAAACGCGATCGCGGGTTGGTTTGAGCTCGTATAACTCCACGCCGTAGCGCAGGAGTTTTTTTCGCCAACGCGCATAGCCTGCGTGAACAACCGCGACATCATTCGCCGCCAGAGAATTAGTTAAAATTGCGATCTTAACGCCTTTTCTCACCAGTCTCAGGAGCTGCGCCACACCGGCGCGAGTTGGTACAAAGTAGGCGGAAATAATATCAATACGCTCGGTGGGAGATCCCATCACGTCAAACAAACGCTGCGGTAATAGTGGGTGGCGCGGCGCTTTCCCCTCTCCTTTAGCAGGATCATCACTCAGCAAGCGCGTTTTCGCCCAAATTAGCGGCAGCGATCTCTGATCGAGATGGGTCATAAACTGGCTGGTTTCCAGCTTATGTAGATAGCGACGCGTTATGTCATCGTTATACCAGGATTCCGGAAGTTCGATTTTTTGCGTAGAAGCTGGTTCAGCCACCTCAAGTACGTTTTGCAATGTTGAAACCGAGCGGCAGCGCCAGTAACGCTCAAAGTCGTCTGCAACATCCTGGACAACCGGTCCAATAGCCATAACGTCCAGATCGGAAAACAGTGGTTGTTCGCCTGCGCCAAAATAGGCATCGCCTATATTTCGCCCCCCCACAAGAGTTACGACGCCGTCAGCGGTATAACTTTTGTTGTGCATACGTCGATTCAACCGGGCAAAATCGGTTAAATAGCCCAGGGCACGCAGGATGCGAAAGGAAAAGGGATTAAACAGGCGGACTTCAATATTAGGGTGATTGTCCAGCAAACGCAGCGTGTCATCCAGACCTGGCGTGTTGTTATCATCCAGCAACAAACGCACCCGGACGCCCCGCTTCGCTGCGGCCAGCAAAACGGAAAATAACAATAGCCCGGACATGTCGCTTTCCCAGATGTAATACTGAACATCCAGGGTACGTTCCGCCATTTCCGTCAACCGATAGCGAGCAGCAAACGCATCCAGGCTGTCATCCAACGTCAGAATGCCGCATTCTCCCGGGTGGTTTACGCATAGCGGCGTGATGGCACGCTCAAGTCGCGTCATATCAGTCCGTGCGTTCATCGCCTTGTTGGGTAAGTAATCTCTTGTATAGTCGAGCGTTTTCTTCATCAAAGCACACGAAGTATATTTGATCGGGTAGCGTACGTCGGGTGATAAATTTCAACACCGTTTTCACCGCGATCTCTGCCGCTGCAGCACGTGGGTAACCATAAGCTCCGGTGCTTATAGCTGGAAAAGCAATGGATTGATAACCATTGGCTAAGGCCAGTTGCAATGTATTTAGATAGGCCTCTTCAAGTCGTTCAGCCTCGTGGTGATCACCGCCTTGCCAGACGGGTCCTACGGTGTGAATAACTGCTTTTGCCGGAAGCGCGCCAGCCAGCGTGATAACGGCATGCCCGGTCGGGCATTCTCCCTGTTGTTGTATAACCTGTTTGCAGGCCTCCAACAACGCAGGCCCGGCAGCACGATGAATCGCGCCATCGACTCCACCTCCTCCGAGTAACGAGGAGTTGGCCGCATTGACGATCACATCTACCGCGATCGTCGTAATGTCGCCCTGTAACACATGAACACGCGATTGCATAAGTTCCCCCTGACAAAACACTCTCCGTTAAGTGTACAGCAGGGTTTTCCTTGAAATCTCACTTTTTAGCCATAAGCATGCATACCTACGCCAGAATGATTCATTTATATTCAATATTCAGAATAGCCATGCTTTTCTGTTCATTGAGGTAATGCATTTTCACCGTGGCAATTTGTTCCACACTCTGAGGCGCTGTCGTGACCTGTTGCAGGTCGTAGAGACTATTACTCATCGTGCCATCACGCATACATGACAATTCAATCTGTTGTTGTCGAGTGTTAACGTCGCAAGGTGCTTCAACTATTGCACCACGAAAATGAATAACCCCGCCGGGTAAGATTTGCGTCGCCATTGCGGGGAGGGTGAAAAGAGAAAAAGCCCACAAACCGGTATTTAAAATACGCTTTAATAATGTACACATAAGGGTTCCTCAATGATTAATCATCCTTGAGGGATCGCAATGATCCTTCACCGCTGCGAGTTACGATCAAATAAAACGTTTGTTCGTTTCTATATTCATAGAACAGCACTGCACTCCCAGCCACACCCTTAATGCAAATCCGGCAAAAAATTATGGGTGACTGTTTGAGTCAGGCCATTGTTGCGACAGATGCAGAGACTGCCCGTCAGAAACGGTAACGATAATTTTGACCGAATCCTCCGGTGAAATATTAAAGCTCATTTTTGTTAATTCAATTGGCCGATTAGCAGGGACCGAAAGGCTTGTTTTCTGCTGTGACTGACTTTGTCCGCCCTTTCCTTTACGTACGGCAAGGACTTGCACTTCACATACGCACGGTTGAGCTAATGTCACCTGAGGAATAATGGTGTACATGTCACCTTGCTGAGTTGTATTGAATGTTATTTGATTTGCCAACGCGGCAATGAGTAATAGCGTGTGCATAATATTCTCCCGAAAAAAAACAGGGCTTTCGCCCTGTTTATTATCAGTCAGAAAACTGAATTAGTGCTGGTTAGCTGTAGCATTGTTGCCATAACCAACCTGCTGAATCAGCACATTGGAGTCAGACGCTGTCTGATTAACCACAGCACCGTTACGACCACCGAACTGAGTTACGCTGATATCAGCATTTTTTGCATTCCACTGATTGATATCAGCACTGTTCTGGAAGCCGGTCTGTTTCAGGCTAATGGTACTGTCATCAGCACCTTGGCCGACGGTCGCACCGTTACCATGTCCGTGTTGTGTGATAGTCACGTCTGATTTACGTGCATCACTTTGCAGCGCATTCGCAACGTTACTAGAGCCAAATTGGTAAATACTCATTGAAGAGTCTGGGCCATAGTTGCTACCGCCACCATGATGATTACCGCCCCATTGCGGAACAACACCTGCCAGAGCACTGCCAGAAACTACGATTGCTGCGAATGCTGCCACTTTTAAAAGTTTCATGGTAAACCCCCATCGGATTGATTTAAACGTCGTTTATGGATTAGCGTTGAGTAACGCGAATTGCCATTTGCGACTGTCTCTGCACCACAACTGCTGTTTTTTGTGTACCGTACTGGATAATATTGGCTTTATTACCAGAGCCTTTCTGGATAATCATCGCCGTATTACCGTAAGAGCTTTGTTTAATACTCGCATCATTAGAGCTACCCGTTTGATCAATATATGCAAAGTTATTTGATCCCGTCTGATCTGTTTTCGCCCGGTTACCTGAACCTTCTTGCGAAATGACCGACAATAACCTGGTGCCCTCCTGGCGAGTATTTGCACTATTAGCAGTACCAACCTGACCAATAATGGCTGCCTGATTAAATGAAGACTTACTTAATTCATTTACCGCAAAGTTATATTCTGAATTAGCTAAATCATAACTGGTTGCGGATGCAATCCCAGGCACACCCAGTATTGTAAACATCATAAATAACAACTTGTTTTTCATGTTGTCACCCTGGACCTGGTCGTACATGAAGTTAAATTAATTACCACTCAAATTGTTGTTAACATGACTTACATTTGTTAACGCCACGTTACGATGAAGAGTATGTCCGTGGAAACATTTTAAATAACTCACCCGCGAGTGGTATTTTTATATCCGGATTCACACCAAAGTACTAATTAACAGTGAATAACACCGCTTCAGGTCTGGCTTTTATTTTTATTTTGCTATCAGTAATGAATTTCTATGCAGTCACTGAGAAAGTGCATTTTGCACGATATCAGGGCCTCTCAGTACAACGTCGAGATAGACGTCGGTACAAGTCGTGACAAAAGTCATTTTTTTCCATCTAAAATTGACCAACGTAAATTGAGACAAGGATTTTAGAATTCATTAGAAATCTAAAACTCAACAACCATTAATTAACTGATTTAAAATCAATGCGTTACTATAATTTGTATGATTTTTTAAATCTATGCAGCAAAGGTAAAATGTACAACTTTCCTATCAAATCTAAACTCTAATAAAACCATAAAATCACATTTTAATATATAATTTTACAAGTTGTTACATGTTTAACACTTGCTTTAAGATTTGTAATAGCTAGATTGAAATCAGTTGAAGTCCATTTGTTTTAATATTTTCACCCCTTTGGGTCGATATTTTATATCTACACAGCAGTGCAACATCTGTCAGTACTTCTGGTGCCTCTATTTTAGTAGAGACAGCTGTCAGGTGTGCGACTAAAAAGTGGAGTTTCATCATGTTTAATGAAGTCCATAGTATTCATGGTCATACATTATTGTTGATCACAAAACCTTCTTTGCAGGCAACTGCATTATTACAGCATTTAAAACAATCACTGGCACTCACCGGAAAACTACATAATATTCAACGTTCTCTGGATGATATATCCTCCAGCTGCATTGTTTTACTGGATATGATGGAGGCAGATAAAAAACTGATCCATTACTGGCAAGATAATTTGAGTAGAAAAAACAACAATATAAAGACGTTATTGTTGAATACTCCTGATGATTACCCTTATCGGGATATCGAAAACTGGCCGCATATCAATGGTGTTTTTTACGCAACTGAAGACGAGCAGCGTGTCGTAAGCGGCTTGCAGGGTATCTTGCGCGGTGAATGTTACTTCACGCAAAAACTTGCCAGTTATCTGATCACGCACTCTGGAAATTATCGTTATAACAGCACGGAGTCGGCACTGCTGACGCACCGTGAAAAAGAGATCCTTAATAAATTGCGTATCGGCGCCTCAAATATTGAAATCGCTCGCTCACTGTTTATCAGTGAAAATACGGTAAAAACACATCTTTATAATCTTTTCAAAAAGATAGCTGTCAAAAACCGTACGCAGGCGGTCTCATGGGCCAATGATAACCTCAGGCGATAAAGCCATGAAACGGTATTTGACCTGGATTGTGGCAGCAAATTTATTCTTTGCTGCCGGGAGTCTGCACGCAGCGACAACCGTAGAGGTGGAGGTTCCCGGGCTGTTAACTGACCACACTGTCTCTTCAATCGGGCATGATTTTTATCGGGCCTTTAGTGATAAGTGGGAAAGCGAGTACACAGGAAACTTAACCATTAATGAAAGACCCAGTGCGCGTTGGGGAAGTTGGATCACCATAACGGTCAATCAGGACGTTATCTTCCAGACTTTTTTATTTCCGACGAAAAAAGACTTCGACAAAATTGTAGTCTTCGCATTGGCACAAACTGAGGAAGCATTAAATCGCCGGCAAATAGATCAAACACTATTAAGCACTAGCGATTTAGCGCGTGATGAATTCTAAAACATGATTTTGTCCGGAGGCTTTCATGCGTGTTAAACATGCAGTGGTTTTGCTCATGCTAATTTCGCCATTAAGTTGGGCCGGAAACATGACGTTCCAGTTTCGCAACCCAAACTTTGGTGGAAACCCGAATAATGGTGCTTTTCTGTTGAACAGCGCCCAGGCCCAGAACTCATATAAAGATCCAAGCTATGACGATTACGGTATTGAAACCCCGTCAGCTCTGGATAACTTTACTCAGGCGATTCAGTCACAAATTCTCGGTGGCCTACTCACCAACATTAATACCGGTAAACCAGGAAGAATGGTGACCAATGATTTTATCATTGATATCGCCAACCGGGACGGACAACTGCAATTGAATGTCACCGACAGGAAATCGGGGAAAACTTCGACAATTGAAGTGTCGGGTTTACAAACACAGTCGACCGACTTCTAAGTTATAGCCACGAAAGGAAATAATCATGCAGCGTTTACTTATCATGGTGGCAGTAATTTTACTCAGCGGATGTTTAACAGCTCCGCCTCAAGAAGCCGCTAAGCCGACATTAATGCCCCGAGCCCAAAGCTATAAAGACTTGACGCATCTGCCTATGCCTACAGGTAAGATCTTTGTGTCGGTATACAACATTCAGGATGAGACTGGCCAATTTAAACCTTACCCGGCAAGTAACTTCTCAACCGCCGTCCCGCAAAGCGCCACGGCTATGCTTGTCACCGCATTGAAAGATTCTCGTTGGTTCATCCCACTGGAACGTCAGGGGTTACAGAACTTGCTTAACGAACGCAAAATCATTCGTGCAGCTCAGGAAAACGGTACGGTTGCGATTAATAACCGGATCCCGCTACAGTCCCTGACCGCGGCAAACGTCATGGTGGAAGGATCAATTATCGGTTATGAAAGCAACGTTAAATCGGGTGGTGTCGGTGCACGTTATTTTGGTATTGGCGCCGATACGCAATACCAGCTCGACCAGATAGCGGTAAACCTGCGCGTAGTTAACGTCAGCACCGGTGAGATCCTGTCGTCAGTGAATACCAGTAAAACCATTCTGTCTTATGAAGTACAGGCTGGGGTGTTCCGCTTTATTGACTACCAGCGTCTGTTGGAAGGTGAAATTGGCTACACCTCTAACGAACCGGTTATGCTTTGTCTGATGTCAGCGATTGAAACGGGCGTTATCTTCCTGATTAATGACGGCATCGATCGCGGATTGTGGGATTTGCAGGATAAGAAACAAGTTGATAATGACATCCTGGTTAAATACCGTCATATGTCGGTACCGCCAGAATCCTGATGGGTCTATACAGCATAAAAAGCGTGAGGAAAACCCTCACGCTTTTTTATTTACTGGTCAGCGTCGACGATATTCTATTTTCACGGCGAGATGCCAGCCACAGACCACTGTTTTTCATTGCATAGCCGAATACGAGGCCCAGTGCCAGTGACGGTACAACCAGTCGCCAGTCGCCCTGCCCTGCAAATGTTGCACATGCGCCAATGAACGTGCCCGGTACAAATGAAAGCAGCCATTGCTTTGCCTGGATACACATCAGAAACGCGACAATTCCTGTCATGACATAACCAATAATGTCCATATGCGGAGCAAGCGCACTACCGTTAATAATCACCAACGCCCACACCACACCGCTTAGCAGCGTACACGCCGAGATCCACAGTCCTTTTAACCCACCTTGCGGGCAGGCGAAATAAGCCGTGCAACCCAGAAAGCCAGCCCAACTGAGTAAACCAAGAGAAACGGCCACCCATCCCCAGATCCCGGAGAGAATGCCCGTTGTGATTGCAATTGAGAGAAGTATGTTCATGCCGCGCATCTTAGCAGAAAAACGGCATGGTAATGAGATCGCGCACACAATTTATGCAAGCTTATAAATTGAGTTGCACCTTTAAGTGACGTACATCACATTTATTCGTCTGTATCTTCCTGCAATTCGTCCCACATCGCACCAATGGCATCACGCGTCAGCGGTGCTATAGTACGCCAGAAAGGCGTGTTCGCGTGCGCTTCAACTTTACCAAGGAACGTACCGCACCAGGGCAGCAAGTAGTCTACAAACAAGGTTTCAAGCGCCTCACTTTCATCTTCCGCAGACTGGTCCTCAAGCCATGAAGCCGCCAGCAACAGCGTACCAATGTGATCTGCCGGTGTATCAGCAAGCGGCATGCCCCGGGCTGAAAGAAATGCACGAACATCGGATTCTTTCGCCCCTTCTACCCAGGCACTACGATAAGGCGGCACTGCACACTCGTCACCGACAAACAGCGCGTTGTAATCTGCAGCCAACTGGGGCATATCGCAGCTCTTCTGTAAACGGGTGAGCAGTTCGTCCTGTTCCAGCGGCCAGTTGGCGGACAGTTTACCTTCACTAATCAGGGTAAACAGGGGAACCAGTAAAGGGTCCTGCGGTTGGCGGTAAAACAGCGAGCCCAGTACACGACACAGGATAGAAAACTCGTTCATTGATATATTCCAGTTAGTAACAATTACAGTTCAGCAAATTCCGCGATCGGCTCCATGCCTCGCGATTCCAGAAACGCCAATAGACGTTTAGGTGTGACGTTTAAAATTCTGTCTTCAGGGAAATTAACATCATCCAGGATTTTACGGCATTCGCCAAATTCTCCCAACGTGAAAGCAGTATGTGAATCCGACCCTAACGCCACCCAGCCACCAGCATCACGCACAGCCGCAGCAACCGCACGACAATTATCCTCACTGCCCTTACGCGAATGCAAAAACGAAGAATTATTGATTTCCAGTGCAACCTGGTACTTTGCCGCCGCCTGAGCAATTGCTTTAATATCAACAGGATACTTTGGATTTCCCGGATGACTGATGATGTGCACATTACCGCTGGCCATCGTAGCTATCATTGCCTGGGTATTGGTGTCTTTATCGTGAGGAGCAAAAACCGGCTCATGGAAGCCCGCAATAATGAGGTCCAGGGAGGTAAACATCGGACCTGAACAGTCAATTTCACCTTCAATATTCTTAATATTGGCTTCTATTCCGCGCAGGATCCCCACGCCATCCACGACACGTGGCCAAATACGCATATTGATAAAGTGCCAGTGGTGAGGCGCATCCGCCATATCCGGTCCATGATCGGTAATGGCAAATAGCTTGATGCCTTTGCGACGAGCTTCCGCGATGTAATCACTTAAGGTGCTGTAGGCGTGGGTGCTGGCGACGGTATGCATATGCAGGTCAACGGGATACATAACTCTCTCCTGTAGTCATTTTTCGTCAAGGATAGCAGGTATCTCCGCCATTAATACCCTAAAAATTCGAGTCGCAGGCAGGTGGCAAGGGAGTGATACCCGAATCACTCCCTTAAGTATGTGATTCGGGTGAGCAACCGTAGCCAACGCACATGCAGCTTGAAGTATGACGGGTATTTTAGCTGAAACCCGGCACTTGCCGGGTTACCATCAATATCCCCGAACGCGATTGACCTGACCTGTTACAACTTGCCCGTTCTCCAAGTTCATAATCGTGCGGGAGATATAGTCCACCGCTTCTGCCGGACGGGTAACTGCGGCAATATGTGGCGTCATCGCCACACGCGGATGTTTCCATAATGGGCTGTTTTCTGGCAGCGGTTCACGGCTATAAACATCCAGCATGGCCCCCTTCACCTTGCCGCTTTCCAGCGATGCCAGAAGGTCGTCTTCATTGAGATGAACACCGCGTGCAAGGTTCAGCACGTAGGCGCCATCCTGCAATTGGCTAAGTAAATCAGCGTTAATAATGCCTACGGTTTCTGCCGTATTAGGCAGAAGGTTGATCAGCACGCGAGTTTGACTCAAAAACGCGCCCAGTTCCTCAGTACCGGCGAAGCTTTCCACGCCAGACCAGGATTTACGCGTACGACTCCAGCAGCGCAGTGGGAACCCCCATGCTTGCAGGCTTTCGGCAACTTTTGCGCCCAATACCCCAGCCCCCATGATCCCGACGGTAAACTCCTCGCGAGTATATTCTGGCAACGGCTGCCATTTCGCCTGATTTTTCAATGCTTGATAATCATCAAAGCGACGAAACCAGTGCAGCACCTGACTGACAGCATATTCCTGCATTTGCAGGCCCATACCCGTATCTTCCAGACGGAAAAGCGGGATCGACGCATCCAACATTTCCGGATGAGCATTGAGTTTACTGAGAATAGAATCGACACCCGCTCCCAGCGCAAATACGGCTTTTAATTTTCGTCCTGCGAGCATTTCAACCGGCGGATGCCAGACCAGCGCATAGTCAGCATGTGCATTATCACCCGCTTTCCACTCACGTACGTTCGCACCAGGTATTGCCTTTGCCAACGCATTAATCCACCAGGTCGTATCGAATGTTGGGTGATAGAAAATTATATCCATATTGTCTCCTGAACATTGTTGTGCGGAACTTTCTCGCACTTATTATCATCATTTTTCGAGGGAACATCAGAGTAGCAAATTTTAGGATGCTGGCAAAAAAAACAATTCCCGCTTATTTATGCTCCATGTTGCTTGAAGTTTGTGTAAATGCACATTTTTTTCAAAAAGTTGATTGACGGCGGGGCGGTATTTCCCCTACATTAGCGCCCGTTCCGGTAGCACAGGAACAACAATATGGTGAGGTGTCCGAGTGGCTGAAGGAGCACGCCTGGAAAGTGTGTATACGGCAACGTATCGGGGGTTCGAATCCCCCCCTCACCGCCATATTTTAAGAAGAGCTCGTACGAAAGTACGGGCTTTTTTTTCGCTTGTTGCACATCTGCGGGGGGATGAGAAGCCCCGACCGGGGTTCGACTACTGGCGCAGCCAGTTGGACAGACCGGGAGCGCAGCGAACGGGCTGCCCCGCAGGGGCGAGCAAAGCGAGTCAATCCCCCCCCTCACCGCCATATTTTAAGAAGAGCTCGTACGAAAGTACGGGCTTTTTTTCGCATGTTGCACATCTACGGGGGGATGAGAAGCCCCGACCGGTCATGTACTGGCGTCAAACAACAAAGCCCGGTTTCCCGGGCCTTGAAGACGGAGTACTTATCAGTTGTAAGCGTTGAGCGTCCGCTGACAGAGCGCAGAGCGGACGCAATCGTCTTTATTGAAACGAACAATCCCAACCATCTCATCTTCTTCGAAACGGGCCAGCGCATCGCTAAGCCCTGAGCGAACGTGGGCTGGTAGATCGCACTGGGTCACATCCCCATTCACAATCACCGTCACATTCTCCCCGAGGCGGGTCAAAAACATCTTCATTTGCGCAGCAGTGACGTTCTGAGCCTCGTCAAGAATGACCACTGCATTTTCAAAGGTACGTCCACGCATATAGGCGAACGGCGCGATTTCCACCTTACCAATCTCAGGTCGCAGGCAATATTGCATGAAGGAGGCTCCCAGCCGTTTGACAAGCACGTCATACACGGGGCGAAAATAGGGAGCAAACTTCTCGGAAACATCTCCAGGTAAGAAGCCGAGGTCTTCATCAGCTTGCAGAACTGGACGGGTTACAATGATCCTGTCCACATCTTTATGGATCAGGGCCTCTGCTGCTTTTGCCGCGCTGATCCAGGTTTTACCACACCCGGCTTCACCGCTGGCGAAGATCAGCTGTTTACTCTCGATAGCATTCAGGTAGTGCGCCTGAGCTTCATTCCGCGCCGTGATTGGCGAGGCGTCGCGACTGTCACGCGCCATACCAATCGTTTCTACGCCGCCCATCTGCACAAGCGAGGTGACCGATTCATCTTCACGTTGCTTATGGCTACGCGAATCCCGCCTCAGCACACGTTTTGCTTCACGACGAGCTTTGATCACTGCTTTTTGTCTTCCCATGGATAGCACCTTGAGTTGTAGGTATACATCACACGCGCCGTTGGCGGCACGATTATGCGCACGAACATCTGAGGGTTGGCTTCCTTGTAAGCCATTGCTTGCTTTCGGATAAGACGCCACGCACAGCTACGCGCACCGTACAGGGCGTCAGTTGCGAAGATAAGAAGTGAATGAGAGAGAGATTTAGCGGTGACGAGGAGGCTACCGGAAGAGAAACGTCCGCGTAAGGTACTGCTGTTACTGTGAAAAACGTGTCCAATACAGGACTTTTCCATTCGCGATCTCCATAGTGAATGACAATCACCGCCGGGAACTACCGCTATTACTTATAAGTACATCATAACCTTTCGCTAATGCAACAATATTTTTACTTGCTGTTAACTTAAATTCTATCTTATCACCAGAGACAGTCTCTTGCAGAAAGATGACTGAATTATTTCAGTCGCATACCGATCATAAAAAATAGTTTGTTCCTTCATCAAGATGTCAGGAAAAACCCCGCTGTACTGCGGGGCATAATCATCAGGCTTCAAGCAGAGACTGTCCCAGATAATTATCTGCAGTTTTAACACCCGGCAAAGCAAAGAAATATCCCCCACCAATCGGTTTGACATATTCTTCCAGCGCTTCACCGTTCAGACGTTTCTGCACTGTCAAAAAACCTTTTTCCAGATCGTGTTGATAGCAGACAAACAACAGCCCCATATCCAGTTGACCGGAATTAGTCACACCGAGCGAATAACTGTAGCCACGACGCATCATCAGGCTGGAGTCGGTCTCTTTCGTACGCGGATTTGCGAGACGGATATGGCTGTCGAGCGCAATCACCTCGCCTTCAGGATCGCTGGCATAGTCAGGCACATCATGCTCATGCTGCATACCCAGCGGTGCGCCGGTGTGTTTATCGCGACCAAAAATCGTTTGCTGCTCTTTCAGCGGCGTACGATCCCAGAACTCAACGCGAAACTGAATGAGCCTGACGGCCTGATAGCTTCCGCCTTGCGCCCAGGCAGGCTCGCCCTGCCCGTCCGTAACCCACACCACGTCTTGCATCAACTTCGCATCCGTAGCGTCCGGATTCGCGGTGCCGTCTTTAAAGCCAAGCAAATTGACCGGGGTCTCTTTGCCTTTACTACGTGCGGCGTGGTCGGAAATAAAACCTTCACGTTTCCAGCGCACGCTAAGGAGATCGGGCGTATGTTTAATGATATCGCGCAACGCGTGGATGACGGTGTCCTGGGTGTTGGCACAAATCTGCAGCAGCACATCGCCATGGCACAGCGCCGCATCCAGCGAATCATTCGGGAAACGGGTCATTTTTTGCAGCTTTTTCGGCATCTGCGATTTCAGTCCATAGCGTTCATCAAACAGCGAGGAGCCGACTGACAACGTCATCGTCAGGTTGTCTGGCGCAATGTATGCGCCGAGGATACCTGAATCCATAGGGGGGAGACGCGGATTCGGCGTATCCGGCGCCGGTCCACCGGTGGTCAGAAACGCAAATCGGCTGGTCAGCAACCGGAATAAACGCTCAAGATCGGCCTTATCGCTGGCGAGAACATCGAACGCCACCAGCATCATTGATGCCTGCTGCGGCGTCAGGATCCCCGCCTGATGCTGACCATAAAACGGCTGCGCTTCACTACGTGCATCCGGAGACAACGTGCCCGGCGCGCTTTGTGGATTTTGCGCGTGGGCAACCGGACACCCACCCGCCAGCGCCAGCGCCCCACCCAGGGCGCCCATCCCTTTCAGTAAACGTCGGCGTGACGGTTCGCTCACGCCGTTTTCATTATCTTGCTGCATAGTGCTTAATCCAGACCCAGAACACCGCGTAATTGCGACAAATCTTCCGCCAGCGTCGTGATTGGCCCTTTCAGTGCATTACGATCGGCATCAGTCAGTTTGTCATAGGTTTCAAAGCCGTCTTTGGTACGGTACTTGCTCAGAATGGTATCGACCTTTTTGAAGTTCGCATCCACCTTCGCAAGCAGTTCAGCATTGGCTTTTTGCAACTGAGGACGCAGGAGATCGACAATTTTCTGCGCACCATCGACGTTGGCCTGGAAATCCCACAGATCGGTATGGCTATAGCGATCTTCTTCCCCACTGATTTTGCTGGCAGCAACTTCTTCAATCAGTCCTGCTGCCCCGCCAACAACTTTAGACGGTGGGAAAGCCAGCTCGCTAATACGCGTTTGCAGGTCAAGAACATCGCTGTTTAATTGGTCGGCGTACTTATCCATACCTTTGGTGGTATTGTCGCCAAACAGCGCTTTCTCCAGGCGGTGGAAGCCGGTGAATTTAGGATCGGCGGCTTTTTGTTCGTAATCATCTTCCCGCGCATCGATGCTGCCGTCGAGATCGGAGAACAGTTCAGCAATCGGTTCAATACGCTCATAATGCTGACGGGTTGGCGCATACAGCGATTTCGCTTTTTCCAGATCGCCTGCTTTAATCGCATCGGTAAAGGCTTTAGTGCCCGCAACCAACTGCGCGGTTTCGGCTGTCACATAGGCTTTGTATTCGGTAATCGCGCCGCTCAGACTCAGCAGAGCATCGCTTTGCGCGGCATCCGCCGTTGCGCTACCTTTTACGATCAGTTTGCCTTTCGGGTTAGTCAACAGACCGCAGGTCATATCATATTCGCCAGGCTGGAGGTTAGCGGTCATTTTCTGGCTAAAGCCTGGTGCAATGTTTTCGCGCTCTTCAACCACCATAACGCCTTTGAGGATCTCCCACTCCAGCGCTTTCTGGCTATGGTTCTGGATGATGAACTGCGTTTTCCCGGCATTAACCGTGATAGTCATCGGTTCACATTGTTTGTCGTTAACCGTGACTTTCACCTGCGGAATATCGGCAGCTTGTGCATTAAAAGCGGAGGCAAACAGCGCGGCGATACCTAGCTGCAGCGCACTACGGCGAAAATTAAACGTCATAACCTATCCCTATAAATAAGTATGTTGTAACTAAAAAGTATTCTGCATCGCGTTTTTATCAAGGTGCGGTACGCGATGCCGTAGTGCCTGAACGCGGCGGTAACGCAAACATAATCAACGCCGGAATCAGGTAGATAAACCAGACAGCGACTTCACTAACGCTTGGCGCTTCCTGATAGCCGAAAATGCCTTCCATCAATGTGCCAAACAGTGAATGCGTCGACAGCACGCTGCTCAGGTCAAACGCCACATCCTGAAAATGATTCCACAACCCGGCTTCGTGGAAAGCGCGGATTGCCCCAGCGGCAAGACCGGCAGCCACCAGCAAAATGAACAGGCTGGTCCATTTAAAGAATGCCCCGAGGTTGAGGCGAATACCGCCGAGGTAAATCAGGTAACCCAGAACCACCGCGGTAGCCAGCCCGAGCATCGCGCCTAACGGCGGCCAGATACCTACATCCTGCTGGAATGCTGCCAGTAGAAAGAACACCGACTCCAGCCCTTCACGGGCAACAGCAAAAAAGACCATCATCACCAGCGCCCAGCCGTGATGGTTGCCGCGTTGCAACGCGTTATCGACAGCCTGTTCAAGCTGGACTTTGACGTTGCGCGAAACTTTACGCATCCAGAACACCATCCAGGTGAGGATCACCACGGCAATGACCGCCACGATGCCTTCAAACAGCTCCTGTTCTTTTTGCGGAAATTCACCGGTGGTTTCGTTGATGAAAATCCCTAACGCCAGGCATAACGCCGCCGCCAGCAGAACACCAATCCACATCACACCAATCCATCGACCACGCTGAGTCCGTTTCAGGTAGCTGGCAATCAGGCTGACAATCAGCGCGGCCTCTAACCCTTCGCGCAACATAATTAGAAATGGAACAAACATGCGAAGAACCCTTAAACGTTATTCTCAGTCAATTGATGAAAAGAAAAGTAAATTACAGTGATATTGATTATCATTACAGCAAAGAAAAACTCAAGCAGAATGTTTTGAGAATGATGACTGAATGTAAAAAGCCAGGCGGGTAATGGTTATAGCAGGTTTACAACGGAAGCAATAAAAAAGCCCGCACGCGGCGGGCTTGAAGACTGAGGCAGATTATTCTGCCTGTAAACGCGATGGCGGAGCTGAGTGATAATGCGCATCAGCCTCGGCAAAACGTTGCTGCATAGCAGTTGAAGGCGCTTTACCCAACAGGCTGAAGACCACAATACCGATGCTGCCGAAAACAAAGCCCGGGATGATTTCATACAGACCCAGCCAGGCAAACTGTTTCCAGACGATTACCGTCACCGCACCAATGATCATCCCTGCCAGCGCGCCGTTGCGGGTCATACGCGACCACATTACGGAGAACAGGACTACCGGACCAAACGCAGCGCCGAAGCCCGCCCAGGCGTAGCTTACCAGACCAAGTACACGGTTCTCCGGGTTCGCCGCCAGCGCGATAGACACCAGCGCCACGACCAACACCATGATGCGGCCAATCCACACCAACTCTTTCTGGCTGGCATTTTTACGCAGGAACGCTTTGTACAAATCTTCGGTGATTGCGCTGGAGCACACCAGCAGCTGGCAGCTCAGGGTCGACATAACCGCAGCGAGGATAGCAGACAGCAGAATACCGGCAATCCACGGGTTGAACAGGATTTGCGCCAGTTCAATAAACACACGCTCGGCGTTCTGGTTAACGGCACCGGCAAGCTGTGGGTTGTTGTTAAAGTAAGCAATACCAAAGAAGCCCACGGCCACAGCACCTGCCAGACACAGAATCATCCAGGCCATGCTAATGCGGCGAGCATGAACGATGCTATGGTGGGAATCTGCAGCCATAAAGCGCGCCAGAATATGCGGCTGACCAAAGTAGCCCAGACCCCAGCCCATCAGGGAAATGATGGCAACAAAATTCAGCCCTTTGAACATGTCCACGTTCTCAATGCTCTTTTGTTTAATCACTTCCAGCGAATCGTCGAATCCACCCACGCCAATGACTACCATCACCGGCGTCAGGATCAAAGCAAAGATCATCAGGCTGGCCTGGACGGTATCGGTCCAGCTAACCGCCAGGAAACCACCAATAAAGGTATAAATGATCGTCGCGGCCGCGCCCGCCCACAGTGCTGTTTCGTAGCTCATGCCAAAGGTGCTTTCAAACAGACGAGCCCCTGCCACAATACCGGAAGCACAATAGATGGTGAAAAACAGCAGAATAACCAGCGCGGAGATAATACGCAGAATTCGGCTTTTATCTTCAAAGCGACCGGTAAAGTAATCCGGTAACGTCAGCGCATTGTTATTGTATTCGGTATGTACGCGTAAACGTCCGGCCACCAGCTTCCAGTTGATCCAGGCGCCCAAAATAAGGCCGATGGCGATCCAGCTTTCTGAAATCCCCGACAGGAAAATCGCGCCAGGCAGCCCCATCAGCAACCAGCCGCTCATGTCAGATGCCCCGGCGGATAACGCGGTCACGAATGGACCCAGACTGCGTCCACCCAGAATGTAATCGTCAAAGTTTTTGGTTGAACGCCATGCAATAAACCCTATCAATATCATGCCGAAAATATAGACACAGAATGTCACTAACATCGGTGTGCTAATAGCCATCAAAACTCTCCAAAATTATGTATCAGCAATGCCGTGGCTTGCCGTTTTATTACCCTGCCGGAACGTGGCAAAGATATCTATGTTGACCAGGGCGACCGTATCCTGCCGGAAGCGATGGTTATTCACAATCGATTTAACACACCATTTACATCAAATTTAATCCAGAGTAGATAGCATTTTTCTGTAGGTTGCACTCTCTCACATTTTTTTCGGTTGCACCTTTTAAAAGTGTTAACTACCGCAGAGAAAAAGATTCTGTAATTTATACAGCCCACATCATAAGACTCATATTTATTAACATCTCATTCATTTCCAAGCTTGCAAACCAAGTCACATTTAACATGGTTGCACAAAGTTGCAACATAGTGGATATTTCTCGGTAACTATCAGACCCGTATTTCAGTACAACAGGAGTAAACGGCATGGGAACCACCACGATGGGGGTTAAACTGGATGACGCCACTCGCGAGCGTATTAAAACAGCAGCATCACGAATCGATCGCACGCCACATTGGCTGATCAAGCAAGCCATCTTTAATTATCTCGAAAGACTGGAAAATGACGACGCGCTTCCTGAACTGCCGGCCCTGCTGGCGGGTGCCGCGAATGAGGGTGAGGAGTCAACCACGCCGCAGAATGAAGCGCATCAGCCTTTCCTGGAATTTGCCGAACAGATCCTGCCGCAGTCAGTTTCCCGCGCAGCAATCACCGCCGCGTACCGCCGAGCCGAAACAGATGCTGTGCCGATGCTGATGGAGCAGGCTCGTCTGCCGCAACCCATCGCGGAGCAAGCGCACAAGCTGGCGTACGATCTGGCTGACAAACTGCGTAACCAAAAGACCGCCAGC
Source organism: Citrobacter sp. MGH110 (assembly GCF_001037515.1). Lineage (NCBI taxonomy): Bacteria > Pseudomonadati > Pseudomonadota > Gammaproteobacteria > Enterobacterales > Enterobacteriaceae > Citrobacter > Citrobacter sp. MGH110. Next base: position 1,887,788 of record NZ_KQ089830.1, read on the forward strand.
GGCCGCGCCGGGATGGTACAGGGTTTATTGCAGGAATTCTCACTTTCTTCGCAGGAAGGGGTCGCGCTGATGTGCCTGGCCGAAGCCCTGCTGCGTATTCCAGATAAGGCAACCCGCGATGCGTTAATCCGCGACAAAATCAGCAACGGCAACTGGCAGTCGCACATTGGACGTAGCCCGTCCCTGTTCGTCAACGCGGCGACCTGGGGGCTGTTGTTTACCGGTCGTCTGGTTTCTACGCATAATGAAGCCAGCCTCTCACGCTCACTCAACCGTATTATCGGTAAAAGCGGTGAACCACTGGTGCGTAAAGGCGTCGACATGGCAATGCGCCTGATGGGCGAGCAGTTCGTCACCGGAGAGACTATCGCCGAAGCGTTGGCTAACGCCCGTAAACTGGAAGAAAAAGGTTTCCGCTACTCTTACGACATGCTGGGCGAAGCAGCTCTGACTGCCGCCGATGCCCAGGCTTATATGGTTTCGTACCAACAGGCAATCCACGCCATTGGTAAAGCCTCAAATGGTCGCGGCATCTATGAAGGGCCGGGCATTTCTATCAAGCTGTCAGCGCTGCATCCGCGTTATAGTCGCGCGCAGTATGACCGCGTAATGGATGAACTCTATCCGCGCCTGAAGTCGCTTACTCTGCTGGCCCGCCAGTACGACATCGGTATCAATATCGATGCTGAAGAGGCCGACCGACTGGAGATCTCCCTCGATCTGCTGGAGAAACTGTGCTTTGAACCTGAACTCGCGGGCTGGAACGGTATCGGCTTTGTTATTCAGGCCTACCAGAAGCGCTGCCCGTATGTTATCGACTACCTGATTGACCTCGCCACGCGCAGCCGCCGTCGCCTGATGATCCGTCTGGTTAAGGGCGCCTACTGGGATAGCGAAATCAAACGTGCGCAAATGGACGGTCTGGAAGGTTATCCGGTCTATACCCGTAAGGTCTACACCGACGTTTCCTATCTGGCCTGTGCGAAAAAGCTGCTTGCGGTGCCGAATCTGATCTACCCGCAGTTCGCCACCCACAACGCCCATACGCTGGCGGCGATTTATCAGTTGGCCGGTCAAAACTACTATCCGGGTCAGTACGAGTTCCAGTGCCTGCACGGTATGGGCGAACCGCTGTATGAGCAGGTCACAGGTAAAGTTGCCGATGGCAAACTGAATCGTCCATGCCGCATTTATGCACCGGTAGGCACGCATGAAACGCTGCTTGCGTATCTGGTGCGTCGTCTGCTGGAAAACGGCGCCAACACCTCGTTCGTCAACCGCATTGCAGACACTACCCTGCCGCTGGATGAACTGGTAGCCGATCCGGTCGAAGCCGTTGAAAAACTGGCGCAGCAGGAAGGCCAGGCTGGTCTGCCACATCCGAAGATTGCCCCGCCGCGTGACCTGTACGGTAAAGGCCGCGAAAACTCAGGCGGACTGGATTTAGCGAACGAACATCGTCTGGCCTCACTGTCCTCCGCCCTGCTCAACAGCGCGCTGCAAAAATGGCACGCTAAACCGATGCTCGAACATCCGGTTGCTGACGGTGAAATGACCCCAGTCGTCAACCCAGCCGAACCGAAAGACATTGTCGGTTACGTGCGTGAAGCGACTCACAGCGAAGTGGAACAGGCATTGCAGAACGCGGTAAATAACGCGCCGATCTGGTTCGCCACACCGCCACAAGAGCGCGCCGCTATTTTGCATCGCGCCGCCGTTCTGATGGAAGGCCAGATGCAGCAGTTAATTGGCATTCTGGTGCGCGAAGCGGGAAAAACTTTCAGCAACGCCATTGCGGAAGTGCGCGAAGCGGTAGACTTCCTGCACTATTATGCCGGTCAGGTCCGCGATGACTTCGATAATGAAACCCATCGTCCGTTAGGGCCGGTGGTCTGTATCAGCCCCTGGAACTTCCCGCTGGCCATTTTCACCGGGCAGATTGCCGCTGCGCTGGCGGCGGGCAACAGCGTGTTGGCAAAACCCGCGGAACAAACTCCGCTGATTGCCGCCCAGGGTATTGCCATTTTACTCGAAGCAGGCGTGCCGCCAGGCGTGGTGCAACTGTTGCCTGGTCAAGGTGAAACGGTAGGGGCACAGCTCACTTCCGATGAGCGCGTACGCGGCGTCATGTTTACTGGCTCAACGGAAGTCGCCACGCTGTTGCAACGTAATATCGCGACCCGCCTTGATGCTCAGGGGCGTCCAATCCCGCTTATCGCCGAAACCGGCGGGATGAACGCCATGATCGTCGACTCTTCTGCGTTAACGGAACAGGTCGTGGTCGACGTTCTGGCTTCTGCCTTTGACAGCGCCGGACAGCGCTGCTCCGCGCTTCGCGTCCTGTGTCTGCAGGACGATGTCGCCGACCATACGCTGAAAATGCTGCGTGGCGCAATGGCGGAATGCCGCATGGGTAACCCGGGTCGCCTGACCACCGATATTGGACCGGTAATCGATGAAGAAGCCAAAGCCAACATTGAGCGCCATATTCAGGCCATGCGCGCCAAAGGGCGTCCGGTGTTCCAGGCTGCGCGCGAAAACAGCGACGATGCGCGTGAATGGCAAACCGGTACCTTTATCGCGCCGACGCTTATCGAGCTGGAAAGCTTCGACGAATTGCAAAAAGAGGTGTTCGGTCCGGTACTGCACGTTGTGCGTTACACCCGCAACAATCTGGGCAGTCTGATTGAGCAAATTAATGCCTCCGGCTACGGCCTGACGTTGGGCGTGCACACCCGTATCGATGAAACCATCGCCCAGGTCACGGGTTCGGCACATGTGGGGAACCTGTACGTTAACCGCAATATGGTCGGCGCCGTCGTCGGAGTGCAGCCATTCGGTGGAGAAGGCTTGTCAGGAACCGGGCCAAAAGCGGGTGGACCGCTGTATCTGTACCGCCTGCTGGCAAACCGTCCGGAAAATGCGTTAGGCATTACGCTTGCCCGTCAGGATGCCGAATACCCTGTCGATGCACAGCTTAAAACGGCGCTCGTTCAGCCGCTGGAAGCGCTTAGCGAATGGGCAACCGATCGTCCAGCACTGCGTGCGCTCTGCCAACAGTTTGGTGAACTGGCGCAGGCCGGAACGCAACGCCTGCTGCCAGGACCCACCGGCGAGCGCAATACCTGGACGCTGTTGCCGCGCGAACGCGTGCTGTGTATCGCCGATGATGAACAGGATGCGCTGGTACAGGTTGCCGCTGTAACTTCCGTTGGTAGCTTAATTCTGTGGCCGGATGATACATTCCATCGCGACCAGGCAAAACGTCTGCCAGCAGTAGTTTCCGGGCGCATCCAGTTTGCCAAAGCGGACAACATCACTGCGCAGCCGTTTGATGCGGTTATTTTCCACGGTGATTCCGATCAGCTTCGCGCACTGTGTGAAGCGGTGGCGGCCCGCGAAGGGGCGATTGTGTCGGTCCAGGGCTTTGCCCGCGGCGAAAGCAATATCCTGCTGGAAAGGTTGTATATTGAGCGCTCCCTGAGCGTCAATACCGCCGCAGCCGGGGGGAACGCCAGCCTGATGACAATCGGCTAAGGTTGTGGTTAATTAAGGCTCCGGTAACGGGGCCTTTTTTTATGAAGCCAGAGGGAAGCATGAAACGAATCGTACTGACATGTGCAGCGCTGCTGCTGGGCGGCCAGGCGCTGGCGGATGACTGCGCCAACGCGAACACGCAGATTGAGATGAACACCTGTGCGGCAGAGCAGTATAAAGCGGCCGACGCCAAACTTAATGAAACTTATCAGAATGCGCTGAAGCGCGCCGCCCCAACCCAGCGCGATTTACTGAAAAAAGCGCAAGTATCCTGGATAACTTTGCGCGATGCGGACTGTGCGTTAATCAGTTCTGGCACTGAAGGCGGTAGCGTTCAGGCGATGATTTCCAGCCAGTGCCTGACGGATAAGACCAACGAGCGCGAAGCGTTTCTCGCCTCGCTCTTGCAGTGTGAAGAAGGCGATTTAAGCTGCCCGTTACCACCGGCCAGTTAACGCACGCGGATCCCTTCAATAATCATCCGCTGTACGCTCTCCACCGTTTGGTTAAAAAAGGCTTCATCACGCAGCGTTGCGCCCGTCACCGCCTCTACCTGTGGGGCAAAATCGGCGTAGTGCTGAGTTGAAGCCCAAATCATAAAAATCAGATGATGCGGATCGACCGGAGCCAGTTTTCCGCTTTTGATCCAACCGGCAATCAGCGCGGATTTCTCATCAATTAGCGTTTTGAGATCCCCTTCCAGTTCTGCCATCAATAAAGGCGCTCCGGCCAGCATCTCCATACAAAACAGCCGTGAGGCCTGAGGGTAATCGCGCGACACTTCCAGCTTAAGGCGAATGTATTCTTTAATGGCCACCAGCGGCGCAAAGTCTTCGCGAAAAGCTTTCAATGGAGCCAGCCAGATGTCGAGGATCTGCCGTAAAACGGCGATATAAAGCACCTCTTTTGACGGGTAGTAATAAAGTAGATTGGTTTTTGACACGCCCGCCTGCTCTGCCACCTGCTCCAGGCGCGTGCCGTGGATCCCATATTGGGAGAAGATATTTAATGCCGCGGTTAAGATGGCCTGGCGTTTTGCACTGACGGCCTGCGAGCGCTTACCTGTTTTTTTCTCTGCGCGTTGGACCATGCGCCCTCTCCTTCTTGTGAGGGCGTCAGCATACCAAATCACACGGTGAATGGTTAAATTAAAGCGATTCCGGCGGCGCCTCTTGTCCAAGCGCTTTTTTCTTTTTGAACTTCAGCTCGCTGACCAGTACGCCAACAATAATGAATGCCGCACCAAGCAATGCAAGTAGCGGTAAGCGTTCACCCGCCAGACGGCCAAAGATCCCCGCCCACACCGGTTCACCGGTATAAATAACCGTCGCGCGCGTCGGCGAAACGCTGCGCTGCGCCCAGTTCATGGTGACCTGAATAATCGCGCTAAAAATCCCCAGCCCCAGCGCCACCACCAGCAATCCGGTAGACATTGGTGGTACGGTCTCTCCGGCCGGTCCCATCGCCATAAACGCCACTATCGAAGCGGTTGCCAGTTGCACTACCGTTACCCGACGAACATCCACTTTTCCTGCCCACGCGCTAATCAGGATAATTTCTGCCGCAATCGCCACCGCACCGGCGAGCGTGATCCACTCGCCTTCGCCTAAAGCCAGTAAATTGCCTCCCGGTCCGGCCAGAAAAATCAATCCGATAAAGGCCAGCACAATGCCGACGCAGGGCATCAGACCTGGCATGCGTCCCAGACACAACCATTGTAAAAGCGGCACCAACGGTACGTACATCGCGGTAATAAACGCCGATTTACTGCTGGGAATAAACTGTAACCCCCAGGTTTGCAGACTATAGCCCAGCGCAATTGCAATACCGATTGCAACCCCTGCTTTAACTTCCAGCCACGTCAGCTTATGCAGTGTGTGTAACGACAAAAGCGCGACCGCCACCGCGGCAGTGGCAAAACGCACACCGACAAAGAAAAAAGGGCCGCTCAGGGTAACGGCATATTGCACCGCCAAAAACGTGCCACCCCAGAACATGGTGATCACAATGAGGATCGCTTCCTGAGGTTTAACAGAGAAGGAATAACGAGAAAGTAATGACATGAGACACCCGATTAACTGAATGTCATTAGTCTGCGTTGCGTTTTGTTACAGTTCAACCTTGCAGACAAAAAAAACCGCCGGAAAGACCCGGCGGCGGTGGCTACGTAACGTCTGTCTCTGACTCTCAGCCGTCACGACATATCTGACAGATAGCCCGGCAATTACGATTTGTTGTTGCCGTGACTATTTTTGCCCCCTTTTTTGCCTGCCTCTGAAGCGCGTTGCGGGTCATTCTTGAAGTTGCCCCCGCTGTGCTGGCCACCTTTTCGACCTGCTTCTGATGCTCTTTCGCGGTCTTCCGCAAAGTTGCCGGAACCGCCCCGATGGTTTGCCATTACTGACCTCCGTCATTGATTAGACATCATATTGCATAGGTACTGAGGAGTGATACCTCACGCAGCGTTACGGGCGAGGCCCTGAAAATAACTGCGTGGGAATAAGCATAGTGAAGTGTGACCAGGGCAGACGCTAACTGTAATATCCTGCAACAGGATCAGGAGTGACAAAGAAATAATCACCATAAGAAATCAATAAGTCTTTCTTATGACTACCGAATTCTACCCGGTTAAATATGTATCATTTTGCTACAAAGAAGATTGTTATAAAAATTGTTATAAATCAAAGAAGTGATTGTGAAATTTGCACTCCTGACAGTACGTCATATCTTTAAAGGTAGGTAGCGAATCGCTACGGACACGGTTAACTCGAGGAGTAGTGTAAAATGGCAAAAGTTCTGGTGCTTTATTATTCCATGTACGGACACATTGAAACTATGGCCCACGCAGTCGCAGAAGGCGCAAATAAGGTAGATGGCGCGGAAGTGATTATTAAGCGTGTACCAGAGACCATGCAGCCCGAGATTTTCCTTAAGGCTGGCGGCAAAACACAAAACGCACCAGTCGCAACCCCGCAAGAACTGGCTGATTACGACGCCATCATTTTTGGTACCCCCACGCGCTTTGGCAATATGTCCGGTCAGATGCGTACCTTCCTCGACCAGACTGGCGGGCTGTGGGCCTCTGGCGGCCTGTACGGCAAACTCGCCAGCGTATTCAGCTCAACGGGAACCGGCGGCGGTCAGGAACAAACCATTACATCAACCTGGACTACGCTTGCCCACCATGGGATGGTGATTGTACCTATCGGTTACGCGGCGCAAGAGCTGTTTGATGTCTCTCAAGTTCGCGGCGGTACCCCTTACGGTGCAACCACCATTGCCGGAGGCGACGGCTCCCGCCAGCCAAGTCAGGAAGAATTATCTATCGCCCGCTATCAGGGTGAATATGTCGCAGGTCTGGCAGTAAAACTCAACGGCTAATCTTCAACAGGAGGATTCGAATGCCAACTCAAGAAGCGAAAGCCCATCGCGTCGGCGAATGGGCAAGTCTGCGCAATACATCGCCGGAAATAGCCGAAGCCATTTTTGAAGTCGCACATTATGACGAGAAACTGGCGGAAAAAATTTGGGAAGAAGGTAGCGATGAGGTACTCATCAAAGCCTTTGAAAAAACAGACAAAGATTCGCTCTTTTGGGGTGAACAGACTATCGAACGCAAAAACGTCTAGCGCGCTGACTCCCCCGCGAACACGGGGGAGTTTTCTTTTACTTAGCCGCCTCATTCAGCACGCTATCGAACTTATCTATCGGGCAAAAACCATCCGCATCTATCGGACATCCTTTCAGCTCCAGCGTTACGCGCTGCGCCGGGGATTTCAGCGTCAGAACGTCTGCATTACGCAACTGCTGCGAGCTCTGATACACATACTCGATTTTCATCAGATCACGATTTGCATTGCTGTCATGCCAGCGCTGGAAGACAATCTTCCCGCCAATCGGCGTACGCTCGTTCTGATCGTGAAGCTGGTACGGTTTAAAATCCAGCGCGGTGAGCAGCGAAGCGATATTTGAATCATGCCCCACCAGCACGGTTATTTTCGGTGCTTTCGCGCGTTCAGTAACCAGCGCATTATCAATATATTTCACCAGCGGTTTGGCGACGTTCTGCGCCACTTCCGGGGAGGTGAACAGGCTATCCTGATAGCCGTTTTTCAGCTTCGACAGAACCTTCCACTGCTGATCGGATTTAATCTCGCCCCAGGCAACTTTGTCCATCGGGAAGCCTTCGTAATATTGCAACGTGAAGGCATCAACCAGCGAATTTCCCACCTTCAGCGGCCCCGAAACGCCTGGCTCCTGCTGGTACTTCGCGCTAAACGTATCTTTGGCATCGGTCAGGGAACACTGCTGTTTTTCTTTGCAGGACGGAGAGTCTTTGTAGTCGGTCATTTGCTCAAGCAACTGATAGCTATCGTTGAGCTGCATTTTGCTGCGCTCTTTCTCCATGGCCTGAACGGCCTGCTGGCTGAAGGCGGCGGAATCATCGGTGATCACCGGGTTAAAGGTGGGATCCATGGTGCCCATTTTTTCCTGATGATGGACCGGAACATCGCAACCAGGGAAAGCACCGGTGACAAAGAACTGCGCCGTGGCGACCGTACGCTGCAGGCTGTTAGCATAGGTATAGACCGTGTTCGGTGCCGGGCATTCGCCCGATTTCACCATCCCCTGCTCTGCCAGCCACTCTCGCATGTAGTGGCCCATATAGATTTCCAGCACACCGCCTTTAGTAGTGAGTTGTCCGCCGGGGACATCCCATTCTGGCCATTGTTTGGGGGTGGACTGCTCAAGAACGCTGCCATTATTGGCTAAAGGTGCGCGTAAGTTATGCCGACTCATCATCAATACTTGCTGAAGCTGATAGCCTTCCGGCGCGGTCTGCGCCTGCGCGGCGGTTGACAATAAGACAGCCCCTGCCACGGCTGTGGCGATTAACGATTTATTCATCCCTACGACCTCTTGTTGTTATCAATCACAACAGAGTGTGACAGAAATATGACATATTTCCGGGAACGCTTTCGCAAAACAGACCATCTAGCGTGTCGTTTTAACACCAAACTCGGTTTCGAGTTTACGAATGCCAAGAGGTGTGAAGATGACTTGACGGCTGCCCTGTTCGGTTTTTATCCATCGCTGTTCACTGAACCAGCGCAGCAGCGTTGCGCCAAGCACACCACCAGGATGATAACGTCGTTCGCTCCAGTCCAGACAACCGCAGGTTAACTTCCGCCGGGATGAGCCAGCCGCCAGGACAATCCCCATCTGTGCCAGCTTTTCCTGCCCAAGAGGAGTCAGCGTTTCACCATCCGGCGTTAACCACTGACGGGAAACCAGCGTATCGAACAACCTCACCGCAACCTCTCCGGCGAGATGGTCGTAGCAGGTGCGGGCATGGCGCAAACCTGGCGGTGTAGTGATTCTGCGGGGCGTTGATGTCGCCCACGCAACGCCCATCAGGCGTTCCAGCAGTTCAGCGATATCGGAACCTGCAAGGCGAAAATAACGATGTCTGCCCTGCGCCAACGCGACAACAAAACGTTGTTCGCACAGACGCGCCAGATGCGCGCTGGCGGTCGACGCGGATATATCCGCCACCGCGCTGAGCTCAGTTGCAGTCCAGGCGCAGCCATCCATTAGGGCGCACAACATACGCGAGCGCGATTTATCGGCCATCACTGCCGCAGTGAGTGCCATTTTCGACTCCAGATCGCCCTCTTCTTCATGTAATATCACGGATGCCATAACGACCTCATTGGCCCTGAATATCTGAATTAACGATGCCATGAAAGTCGCGCAAAGTCACCGCACCGATCACACAGCACGCAGCATCATCTCTGTACCCAACCCGACCAGACAAAACAGAAAACAGCGTTTAAACACGAGCGGAGAAATAACCCTTCGCACACGGGTACCTATCCATTGGCCAATCAGCGCAGGAACAATGGCCAAAGCCGACAAACTTAGCGATTGTATGGGCAGCGCGTTGTGCCACCACAGACCCAGCGCCAATGCCAGGGTCGAAAAGGTAAAAGAGATCCCGAGCGCCTGCACCAGTTCATCTTTCTCAAAGCCGAGGGACTGGATCCAGGGCACGGCGGGCATCACAAACACCCCGGTTCCGCCGGTCAATAAGCCGGTCACAAATCCAATAACGAGGGAGTACGGTTTTTCACGCTGCGGGGCCACCGCGATTTTCTTTCCCGCCAGCGTCCAGATAGCGTAGGCCACCAGCGCTACGCCGAGTGCAAACTGAGTTCGGGTGGTGTCACCACCGGTAATCCAGGCGCTGGCAAGCAGTGTCGCCACCACTACTGTCAGCAGCATTGGCCACAGTCGTTTGAGTAATTGCCGTGTATTTCCACCACCGCCAAACTGGAACAAATTGCTTATCAGCGAAGGCAATAACAGCATGGCCGCCGCGGCAACTGGCGAAATAAGCGATCCGAGGATCCCCATAGCCACGGTGGGTAACCCCATACCCGTAACGCCTTTCACCATCCCGGCGAGGACAAATGTGGCGGCAATCATCACCACCAGGGCGGGTCCAAACGCTAAAGAACTCGTCATGTTGCACTTTCCTGGAAAAGAGAAGATGACTGATTCTGGACGTTAATCACCGTGTTTGCTTCGTCAGGCAACGAAATATGCCTTCCTGGGGAGGGCGACGCCATAAAAAATGCCGGGTTTCCCCGGCACATTTATCAGAACGTTTTCGCCCACCACAACCGAAGTTTCATGCCCCAGTAGCTGGTCCAGCCGCTGGTGGTTGATACTACCCGACCTTGTGACATCACCACCAGCGTTGGCGTGACGCTGATTGCCCAACTGCGGGAAATGGCCCCGTTCGCATCATTGATGACCGGAAAGTCCACGCCTTTACGCGACAGCCAGCGAGATACCTCAGCTTCATTTCCGGAACGTAACGCAATGGTCATCACATTTTCCCCTTCCGAACGCAGCCTGGCGACTTCCGGCGTCGTGAAGCGGCATACGCCGCACCAGCTCGCCCAGAAATAAAGCAACACCGGCTCGTCTTTGCTGAGCGCCGCCAGCGTGACGGTTTCACCATCCAGTGTTTGTAAAGGCGTGCTGTCAAAGGAGGCAGGGAGCTGCGGCGCGCGCCAGACATCCATCAGCAGCATTGCCCCCGCCAACAGTGCCAGTAAGATCAGCCCTTCGCGCAACCAGCGGCGCAGTTTACTGAGCATTGGCCGCCGCCAGTTTTTCTTTTACCACTTCCTCAAGGGTTTCCCACGGCACCGCGCCGGGAATAAGTTCATCACCAATAATCGTTGCCGGGGTTCCCTGCACCCCCACCAGTCGCGCCAGTTGCAGGTTAGTGCTCAGCGTTTCAGCACTTTGGGCGTCCAGCGTCACCGGACTGGCCCCCGCTTTTTCCTGCGCCTGTTTGATACTGACGTCGGTATGGTAGCCCTTCTTCTGCATCAATTTTTCATGTAATGCCAGGGACTGTTGCGGATGCTCATGCCATGTCGTCAGCACGGTCCGCGCCGCCAGTTCCGAACTTTCACCTTTAAACGGCAACGGTTTAATCACTACCGCCACGTCAGGGTATTTCTGCACAATTTTTTCCAGCATTGGATCCAACTGCTTGCAGTATGGGCAGTTGTAATCGGTGAAGTTTATCAGGGTCAGTTTCGCCTGCTTCGCGCCAATCCGCGGGCTGTTGGGATCGTTAAACAAGGCTTCCTGAATTAATGCTTCAATTTGCTTTTCCTGTTCCGGGGTAAACGGCGCAGGCTCTTTCGCGATACTGATGGCAGAAAACAGGGTTAACAACAGAACAATCATCATTTTCATGGGGTTACTCCTTTGGCATCATTCAACGTTTGCAGTACCGCATCGCGGGTTAACAACGTGGGTAACGCCTGGCCATCCGGCAGACCGGGGCCATAAATTTGGTTATACGGCACAGCAACCTGGCCGCGTTTTTTTAGAAATTCGGTAATAGCTTCAGAAGGGAGTGTCCAGTCGCCGCGCAGCGCCACCACATCCGGCTGTTGCAATGCGGCCTGTACGTCTTCTTTATGCAACACGTTGTATTTGTTTACCTTACAGGTGATGCACCAGTCGGCTGTGACGTCAATGAACACGCGCTTATGTTGCGCCAGCGCATCCTCAATCGCCTGCTCGCTTAGCGGTTGCCAGTTCACGCTTTCTTTAGCGCTACTTTGTCCGCTAACCCCTAAGTGTGGGAGCAACAACGTCGCAAGCCAGATAGCCGAACCCAGCATCATCACGCCAAGCAGACGCCGCAAAATATTCATCCACCGCCCTGGCCGCGGCAAACGCAGCGCCAGACCGGGACGCAGGGCCACCAGCAGCCACGGTAAGCTCATCCCTAGCCCAAGTGCGATAAACAATCCCCACAACGTCGGCAGCGAAGCAGTCAATGCTACCGCCACCGCCGTTCCCAGAAACGGGGCACTGCACGGCGTGGCAAGCAGTGTCGCAAATGCACCTTGCCAGAAATGTCCCGACAGTCCGTTGCTGCCGTGAGTCGCCAGCGTGGTGGTCATCGCAGAAGGGAGTCGGAATTCAAACCACCCGAACAGGCTGGCGCTAAATGTCAGCATCACCAATACCATGACGCCAATGAACCACGGATTCTGAAACTGGATCCCCCAGCCAAGGGCTTGATTGGTTAAACGCAGCACCGTCATCAATAGCGCCAGAGCCATAAACGAGACCAGTATTCCGGCTACCGATGCGAGGAACTGACGACGGATCTGGCGACGACTTTTTTCCTCGACCAGCAAAATAGAGCCCAGCTTCATGCCCAGAACCGGTAACACACAAGGCATCAGATTGAGGATCAAACCGCCCAGCAGCGCCATGAGCACCACTTGCCACAGTGGGAGTGAGGCGTTCTCAACAACCGGGGCTTCGCCAATCGCAAGACGACTCTCCTGGGCAACACCGTTATCTGCCAGCACCAGCGTGACTGACTTACCACGCAGATCCGGCGCGCCTTCTCCCCAACCGTCATGAACGGGTACCGTGGCGCGTAACGTCTCCCCCTCAACATGAATTTGCGGCATGCCAAAATCCGCATCATCAACAGCATCCAGATACAGCCCTGGTTCAGTCCAGCCTCCCGCACGGCGAGCCTCGACGACTAACTCTCCCGCCCGTGCGCCTGCGCTCAGAGCATCGGTCAGGCCGCTGGCAAGTGGGATCTGTCCCATCGCCTGAGCATAGTCATGTGCAAAAGTCGGGTCCTGGGCTGTGGGCTTCACGGAAAAAGGAAAATCCGTCAACAGGCAAACGTTGCTACAGGTGGATAGCGTCAAAACGCCGCTAAGCATGGCGGGCGCTCTACCGCGCACCACCATCGGGAACGTCACCTTATCGTGATACCCCTGAGTAGTGATATTGGCGACCTCAAAACGAGCAGGGGTTGGCCAGAACCAGTCGACCGCGGGCATTTCCCCTTTCCAGGCGATAGCAGGCGCAACGCCCCCCTCGCCTGGAGAACGCCAGTAGGTTTTCCAGCCGTCCTCCAGTTTGACATCCAGCAACAGACGGGTTTCTCCGCCTGCGGACGTATCAGCGCGTAACCGCACGCTGGCGTGATCGTTATCGGGTGAACGCAGCCAGCCGGGTTCAGCCGCCCAGGATACGGGCAGCCATAGCAATAACAGACAGAGCAGCGCCTGTCTGAAAACAGTCATCATAGTTTTTCTCCGTGAATAATTATCTAACAGTCAGCAACTGCTGTTCTGTCATTCACGGAAGACGCAAAATCGGAGATGCACCCGGAGAGTGGGCGGCGAGATGGCTCGCGGTGGGAAAAAAGGTAGACGAAACGCCCGCACTGGCGCCAGCAACGACAGCAGCAGGCACAGCACCAGAATAGCACCTTCAAACAGTACTGGTGGCGCAGCCAGTAATGATTTCGCACTCAGTTCACAAGGGGTAACGGGTGAGGCCTCAGCGGTCTGCACTTGTGCGCTGGCGACAACGCTTGTAACGGCGGTGTCCATCTGCAACGCGTGCAGGCCCGCCATGCGTTGTGCGGTGCAAACCATCACCACAACACATGCCAGACAGAGGAACCACCATCCCATCCGTTGACGTTTCGCCATTATACCCTCACTCATTGATGCGAGTTATCTTAACCACTCGCCAGGTTTTGGCAACCTTTACGCTGTAAAGTTATGTCCTGCCATCTGCTGGATATACCGCGATTTCAATCAGATTGAGATCGGGATCCCTGACATACACCGAGCGAATAGGTCCTGTCGCACCGGTACGTGCAACGGGCCCTTCAATAATCTCGACCCCGTGGGTTTGAAACGTCTCCATCACCTCTTCCAGCGTACGCGTGGTGATTAAACATAAATCCAGCGCCCCCGGCGTTGGCGCGTAGGCTTTGGGTTCAAACTCTTTTCCCCGAATGTGGAGATTGATTTTCTGATTGCCAAAGACGAAGGCTTTCCGACCTTGCGCGAAGGTTTCCAGCCTCATGCCTAAAAGCTCGACATAGAAACGTACGCAAGCCTCTTCATGATTGGTGGTTAGTACCAGGTGATCCAGGTGGTCGATCATAGCGATATCCATTTGGGTTGCTCATCTCTGACACTTACCCTATTCATTCACGCGCGACAAGAAAAAGAAAATCTACGGAGTTATTTGCAGAACTTAACGCAACAACCTGCAATTCACGCTTTAAAAACGAAATGATAATTAATCATATTCCCGCCTTTATTTATTACACTATAACATTGCTAAAAACACCCCTGAAAATATCACGCAAGTTACCATTCACTATTTACGAAGAATGCCGAAAGATATTTCCATGACAGCACACGGATAATGCCCACCACGTACTGATGCGTAAATGAAAGTAAGGGTCAGCGCATTTCCAGAGAATTTCCTTATTATATTCAGACGCAATGAATAACGTATTCATTAGCAGATAATTTGTTTATTAAATGTTATTTAGAGTATATGGAAATGAAAAAATATTTATTACCCCTGATTGGGTTACTTTTTACAGTTAGCGCTCAGGCAGCATCATTTACCGACGGCAAAGAGTATATCTCACTGGAAAAACCTGTCGCTTCCGCTCCAGCCGCACTGAAGTTTTTCTCATTCTATTGCCCTTCCTGTTATCAGTACGATGAAGTTTTTGAAATCACTGATAACGTGAAAAAAGTATTGCCTGCAGATGTCAAACTCACCGAATACCACGTCGACTTTTTAGGTCCGCTGGGGCAAGACATGACCCACGCCTGGTCCGTCGCCATGCTGTTGAACGTACAAGATAAAGTTAAGCCGTTGCTTTTTGATGCCGTTCAGAAAAAACAAACCGTTAAAACAGCGGACGATATTCGTAACGTATTTATCAGCGCGGGCGTCAGCGCCAGTGATTATGATGCGGCATGGAATAGCTTTGCCGTGAAATCACTGACCGCTAAGCAGCAAGAAATGGCGAAGGCAGTTGATTTAACCGGTGTGCCCGCCATTTTTATCAACGGAAAATATATGATCAATCCAAAAGGACTGAAGTCAGATGATCTTAATGCATTCGTGCAAAACTATGCTGATACGGTCCGCTTCCTGATAAGCAAATCCTGATGTTTAGCTAATCTCATTTTTCGCACCACACAACAGATGCCATAACCTCAACTGCGCTGTTGGTGGTGCAATGCCTGCATCGTTTATCGCAATATCCTCCCTTCCCGGTTGGCATTCGCCGTTATCAGGATTACCCTAAACTTAGCGGTGATACCTGTTGTCAGGGTTCACCTTCTGCAAGTGTTGATTTACACGAGAGAACGCTATGGAATTAAAGGATTATTACGCCATTATGGGCGTGAAACCGACAGACGATCTCAAGACAATCAAGACCGCCTATCGTCGACTCGCCCGTAAATATCATCCTGATGTCAGCAAAGAGACTGACGCAGAGGCCCGGTTTAAAGAGGTTGCAGAAGCCTGGGAAGTTTTGAGTGATGAGCAGCGACGCGCCGAGTACGACCAGCTGTGGCAGCACCGCAACGACCCACAGTTCAGCCGTCAATTCCAGCAAGGAGAGAATCAAAGCTACAGCGCCGAAGATTTCGACGATATCTTCTCCTCCATTTTTGGCCAGCGTGCGCACCAGTCGCGCCAGCGCCCTGCCAGCCGCGGGCACGACATTGAAATTGAAGTTGCCGTATTCCTCGAAGAAACGCTTACTGAGCATAGCCGCACTATCAGTTACAACCTGCCAGTCTATAATGCGTTTGGCATGGTAGAACGAGAAATTCCTAAAACGCTGAATGTGAAAATTCCGGCTGGCGTCGGTAACGGTCAGCGTATCCGTCTGAAAGGCCAGGGTACCCCCGGCGAAAACGGTGGGCCGAACGGTGATTTGTGGCTGGTGATTCATATTGCGCCGCATCCGCTGTTCGATATTGTTAATCAGGATCTGGAAGTTGTCGTTCCCCTCGCGCCGTGGGAAGCTGCGCTGGGTGCGAAAGTAACCGTTCCGACGTTGAAAGAGAGCATCCTGCTGACCATTCCTGCAGGCAGTCAGGCCGGCCAGCGACTCCGCATTAAGGGCAAGGGTCTGGTAAGTAAAAAACATACCGGCGATTTGTATGCGGTGATCAAGATCGTCATGCCACCGAAACCTGACGACGCCAGTGCCGCCCTGTGGCAACAACTGGCGGATGCACAAAAGACCTTTGATCCGCGCAAAGAGTGGGGGAAAGCATAATGGCTAACGTTACCGTCACTTTTACCATTACAGAATTTTGTCTGTACACCGGTGTGTCAGAAGAAGAACTGCATGAGATTGTCGGCTTAGGGGTGATAGAACCTCATGAAGACGAGACGTTTGACGATCATGCGCTGACAGTAATGCGTCGCGCGGTGCGCCTGCGTCAGGAGCTGGAACTTGACTGGCCAGGGATTGCCGTTGCGCTGACGTTGCTGGAGGAGAACGCTCAGTTACGCCAGGAAAACCGCCTGCTGCGCCAGCGCCTGTCTCGCTTTATCAGCCATCCTTAGTGTGTCAGGACCAGCATGGTGCTGGTCCTTTTATTATCCGCCCCGCGCTCTTAATGACATTGCCCAGCAGATGGCATACAGTCTGAGATAAGAATTATCTTAAACAATAAGACGTTGAGTCATGCAGCTTAAACCCCTCACGAAAGGTCGTTTTCACAACATCTGGCAGCAGGATGATGCCTTGATTGAGAAGATATTTCAGGAACTGCTCTCTGAAACGCAGATTATCCAGGAAGATGAGTATCTATACCGCCAGGGACAAGTTGTCGATCGACTGATCATGGTGCAATCCGGAAGAATTTCGCTGCGTTACAGCGCGGAGAATGGTCGCCGATTCCAGTTGGGCGCCATGGAATGCGACGAGCAGCTGTTTGGTGAAATGGAGTTTTTTACCGGGTATCTCTGCCAGCTTGATATCGTCGCGGAAGAACCACTGACCGTAGCGGTGTGCAGCTGTGACCGTCTGGAAGAAGCGCTGAATCAGCACCCCAGACTGGCGATATTTTTTGCCAGTGCAATGGCGATTGATTATCAGGATATGCTGGAAATCTTCCTGCACCGGATGCTCTACCCTATCGTACATAACGTGGCGTATGACCTGTATCGCCAGCATCAGAACAAGCAGCCGATGGATGGTTTCCATAAAAAATACCAGGAAGCTGAGCGATTCGGTACTACCGACCGGGTCTATCGGCGGGCGGTTAAAGCGCTGACGGATGCCGGGCTGGTAACGCGAACGAAGCAAGGACTGGAAATTAAGGATCTGGATGGGCTGCGTAAATTTCTCGGCAATGACATCATTGACTGACACACCAACGCTCGTTAACAGAACATTGGTGTGTCATTTCGGCGCAATCAGAACTTATAGGTGAGGCTGAAATAGTGACCGAGCCCGGTGGTACGCCCTGCTCCGCCGTGGTTTTCCATCAATGCCATGTTACGGAAATACTTCAAGCCATAACCGACTGCATAATGCTCTGAATGCCAGTAGATACCGTTATACCATTCAATCGCGTTATTACTGTATAACGGTTGATTAGCAATCTTATTCGCGGCGAACTGGTAGTCAAAGTACCCCTGATAGTTCAGATAACTGCCGTTGGCAAAGGTATAGAATGGCGTCGACCAGTTAGTCGAGAACATATAGCCATCCCACTTTCCTTCGTTATCCGCACCGTAGTTTTCACGAACATAATGCGCATAGATGTTCATTCCCACCAGACCAAACCACGGGATCTTCACATCTGTACCCAGGCCAACGTAATGTTCAAATAATTCCCGGTCGCCAATGTTATTTACCGTTGCAATATAGAATTCGTTAAACGGCCCAACGGATAAATCTTTATTAAAAATGGCGTCCAGGGAAAAACGCGGAGATATCTTGGCAAAGAAGTTATCACCGCCGTGACGATCGTCCTGCTCGCGATCCAAAATATCAAAAAAATCCACATAACCGTACAGATCGATAATGCCAGAGCGTGCACCAAACTCCAGTTCCAGATAGGTGTCATTGCGAATACCATATGGCACTTTCGCGTCCACACTTTGCATTAAGTTCATCTGCATCCAGTTAAAATCATTTTTACGGATGTTGCCATCAGTATAGTCAGCCGCGAATGCTTGCATACAGCTCATTGCCACTACTGCACCCAGGATTGTTTTTTTAATCATTAACTTATTGTTCTTCAGCATTTTTCAATTCCTTTGAGTAAGGTTGAGTATCGCCCCACCATATAAATGGTGTGGCGACTGGCTATTTAATTAAAGAGGTAAGTGTTATCAGTGCTTTTAATTACGTTTGAGTTTTAATGTCACCATCAACATGACAAAGATAATTAAATACAACACCGGTATCGCGTACATAATTTTCTGCAATCCCATTGTTTTTTCCATGAGCGCGCTGATCGCCGGACTAAACATGGCCCCGGCACTGCCGCTAATTAAAATATAAGAAACGTTCTGACTGCTCGCACGCTTCACGAAAGAAACACCGTAGGCAATAAATGAGTTATACAGCGCAGCACAGACAAACCCGTAACTGTAGGCCAGATAATCAAGCCCGGAGATATTATCCTTCGTGACGATAATTGTGGTAATAATGCTAGCCAGCAGAATAATACTTAGCAGGAAATAATGTATCTTCACCCGAGAAACAATGACGGTTGATACTAATGCCCCGACCAGCGCAGCGCCCCAGTATTGCGTAATAATATTTCCTGCTTCTTCAAAGGGAATGCCAAATTTGTTCTTCACAAATAATGGTGCCCAGGTCAGGAAGGTGTACAGCGCCAGCATACCTAAGAACAGGCCAATGCCTCCGCTGATGATCCCTGGGTTCCACTCCGATTTTACCTTGTCTGTCCGATCTGCCGTGGGCGCCGCCTCGCAGGCAGTAAAGCGGGTGAGCGCCACAACGCCCAGCGTGAGTAAGGCCACCATACCTACGCTCAGATAGCTGTAACTCCACGACATATTGTGCGTCAGGGCGAAGGTCGTGATCAGCGGAAAAACCACGCCCGCAACGTTGAAAGTGGCGTCCTGCACCACCAGCATCGTACTTTGAATACGATCCTGCCAGACCGATACCACAATCGTTCCCGCCACGCACAGACCGATCCCACCGCAAAAACCCACCAGGGTCATGGCGACCATCACTGGCCATAAGCCAGGGCTTAAATGCATTACCAGAGCGCAAAGGAACACTATCGAATAGATAATGAGCGTCATACGCTTCACACCGATTTTCTCAATCAGGAAAAAGGCGGCGATAGTGCCGGCTAATGCTCCACCATTGAGCAACGAAAATATTGAAGCAACGGTATTCACATCGGCGCCGTAGCGTACTGCAATCGGTTCGATTAGCATACCGAACTGACTGGCAAACCCTGCCATAATAAAATTTGCCAGAAAACTAATCAGCGTAAGTGCTATTTTATTCTTCATATAATGCCATCTCTGATTGGTTCAATTAAAAGCCGGAACTAAGCGGTAACAGCAGTATTTAACGCCAGCTCAATCATGTTATTAAAGGTCAATTGTCGTTCTTCTGCAGTTGTTTCTTCACCTGTCAGGCAATGATCGGAGACAGTTAAAATAGCCAGCGCTTCAATATTAAACTGATGCGCTAAAGCGTATAATCCTGCTACTTCCATATCCACACCGAGCACACCGAATTTTTCCAGTGCCGGTATTAAATTATCGTCAGGATCGTAATAAAGATCGCCGCTAAAAACATTGCCGACTTTAATATCGATACCGGCCTTCTGTGCCAGCGTCCACGCCTGCTGCAATAATGGGAAATAGGCGGATGTTGCCATCGCATAGCCTGCGCTACGTTTTAAATTTGTGACTGAATCCGTTCCGGCGGCGACGGCCAGGATAATATCGCGCATATTGACATGATGTTGTGTTGCCCCTAAACTGCCGACGCGTATAATTCTTTGCACACCAAAATCATGTACCAATTCATGGGCATAAAGCGTCATTGAAGGAATGCCCATTCCATGTCCCATCACCGAAACAGGTTGCCCAAAATATAAACCGGTATAACCCAGCATATTACGTACATTGGTGACTTCGCGGTAATCCACTAGATAATTTTCGGCAATAAATTTAGCGCGGAGCGGATCGCCCGGCATAATAACGGTTGGCGCGAAATCACCTGGCTTGGCATTAATATGTGCAGTCATAACAATTCCTGAATTATGGGTATTGAAGATATGCAGGGATTGTAACCAGACGTTTGTGAGGTGATTGAGGACAAAAGTCCTGCTCAGAGGATCGGCCTCTCATTTTTGAGAGTTAGTGGTGCAGGTAAGTGGTAAAACGGAACACAGCGTGTTGGTCTTCTGGCGTGCGGTGAGTAACGTCAGCATCCCGACGCAAAGAAGCAGTACGTTGTTCATGGCAAATTCGCACTGCCAGATGAAGGCGACGGCTGCGACGGGAACCAGTCACAAGCAAGCGCCTCACCATCCGATTGTGGCCCCCCAAATCCCCTCAGCGGCGTGGTCACTACCGTCGCCAGCAGCAGGGACTTACGATTCCCATTTATAATCCGTATGCAGAATAGCGCCAAAGATAATTGCATTTCTGACTCTTGCCGCTCAATATTGTTTTTAAAGGAGGCTTATTGTTATTATCGTTTTCCATTCTAAGATTGAGTTATGCATGCCATGATCCCATTTAGATTTAGTGAGATGGCTCACGCCGATATTCCTGCTGTTCAGTCGTTCCTTATTGAGCATCTTAATTTATTCTTCAATGCCGGCAGATCCATGCCTTCTGCCGAAGAAGATCTCTTTGATCTCGAACAACAGTATCTGTTACAGGAAAGAAATTTATTGCTTTGCGCATGGAGTGAAAACCAAGAATTAATCGCCACACTGGCGGTATGTCAATATAATGATCGTATTACTGAACTGCGTGGGCGTTACAACTTGCGTGAAACGGCAGAAATTTGTCGTTGCTACGTGGATGAACGCTATCGTAGACAGGGGATTGGTAGCCAATTGTTTGCTTTAGCAGATGTATTCTGCCAGCAACATCAATATAAAACGTTGTATCTTCACACCCATCATTTTTTACCCGGAGGATATCACTTCTGGTTGCGTAATAATTTTAAGGTAATTATGGATATGCAGGATGAATGGCAATTGGTACATATGGAGAGTTCATAAAAAAAGGATTCAAACACCAATCCGCAGCATTTTTGATGGTGATCAATATGTTTCATACGCAGAGATTGAATCATGCTCGTAGTTTGATCAACATCAATCAATTCTCATTTAGCTTTCTGTTGTTATTTTCATTTATAGCAACACACAGAGGAATGCATCTACATCCTATTGTTTTTACTGATCATTTTCAGAACGGCATTATCTCTTTACCTCTTACATTCCGTGGTTGACCTTGTTAACAATTGCCGTTAGAGTCACTTTCGACAGCATTTCATTACATTTTGTGTATGAATAGGAATATGGTGAGAATTATTTAATTCAATTCCATAACTGCCCCCGCAACTGTAGGCGGATGCAGAATATCCTTGTGTGGCTAATAAGCCACTGGTCACTGTAAAGTTTATCTTTATGGGAAGGCTGATATTCTGATTACCGTGAGTCAGGAGACCTGCTGTCAATGATGTATACCATTGAGTGGACGGGATGGTCCATGGGATGAATTATTTGACACAAGCAGTAGTGTATTTATGAATAAGATTTTGGCTAAGTCAGGATTATTTGCATTTTTCGCATATCTTTATTCTTAAATTTCACGATTCAATGTCATCTATCTTCATGTCTCCTCCCGATATATGGAATGAAATGAGCCATGACCAGACCTTAAGATTCTGGCATCAACGGGACGATGACAATGCACGCTAATTCTACCTTTTACTCCTCTAAAAAAACGCTTCTGGCTATTTTTGGTACCACTGCTCTGCTGCTCGCTTCCGGTTTTTCTGACGCGGCAAAAACTGAATATCCTCTGACGATTAAAAACTGCGGCCGCGATATTACCTTTAATCAGGCACCAACGCGCGTGGCAACGGTGGGTCAGAACAGTACCGAGATCCTCTATTCATTAGGGCTTGCTGATCGCGTCGTCGGTACTTCATTGTGGTTTGGCCCGGTACTGGACACCTATAAAACAGAAAATGAAAAAGTTGCCGTTATTGCGCAAAATATTCCGAGCTTTGAAGGGATTTTGGCTAAAAAACCGGATCTGGTCGCCAGCCAGTTTGAGTGGCAAATCGGCCCAGCTGGCACGGTTGCCTCTTATGAACAGTTTAGTGAACTGAAGGTTCCTGTTTACACCGCGCCAGCTGACTGTGCGAAAGATAACGAAGATGGTGGTGATGGTGTCCGTAAAGGAATGTTTGATATCACCATGGTGTATCAGGAAGTCGCCGATCTGGCAAAAATCTTCGATGTTCAGGATAAAGGCGAAGCGCTGATTGCCAGCCTTAAAGCACGTGAAGCCGCAGCGAAAAATAAAATTACCGGTATTGATAAGAATGTTTCTGCCGTGTTCTGGTTTTCAAGTGCCGATTTACAGCTCGATCCTTACGTTGCCGGAAAGTTTGGCCCAGCAGCATGGATAGCCCAAACACTGGGTGTGAAGAATGTGATTGATTCTGCCGAAGAATGGCCAACAGTGGGCTGGGAAACTATCGCTAAAGCTAATCCTTCTGTCATTGTGCTCGGCGAGATGAGCCGTCGCCGCTTCCCGGCAGATGACTGGAAGATCAAGATGGAATACCTCAAGTCCGATCCTGTCACCACGCTGGTTCCTGCCGTTAAGGAAAACCATCTGCCGGTCATCGACGTACAGACAATGAATGCTGGGATCAGAACTATTGATGGGCTAGAAAAACTGGCTGATGCCCTGGTTGAATATGGCTTAGCTCATCCGCAGGCTGCTCATTAATCTACTTTTTGCGCTATATCTTGCGCGGTATAGCGCATCTCTGTTACTCAGGAACGCAGATAATCATGAGTGATCCACGCAGGATGCGTCGTGCCTTTGGTCTGCTTGCAGTGAGAGTCGGTGGGCATACCGTCTGGGTCAGTGCGCTGATGTGCTGCGTACTGCTGGCGGGGATTTCCATCGGCGAAACGCTGATCCCCTGGCGGCATGTGCTCAGTACGCTGGCAAATCATCTTTTTGATACCCACTATCCTGTCGATGCGCTGGATGCAGGGATCGTCTGGAACTATCGCCTGACCCGAGCGCTGGTCTCTGCCAGTTGCGGTGCCTGCTTGGCTGTTTCCGGCGTAGTGTTACAGTCGCTGCTACGCAATGCACTCGCCGAACCTTATCTACTGGGGATTTCTGCCGGAGCATCCACCGGAGCGGTGCTGATTGCTCTCACCGGGCTTGGGGCCGGCGTTATCAGCATGTCATTGGGGGCTTTCATTGGCGCGCTAACGGCATTTATGTTCGTTGCACTATTGGCAATGGCTGCTGGCGGTAGACAAGGCGGCGGTGTGACAACCCAAATCATTCTTGCCGGCATCGCCAGCTCGCAGCTTTTCAATGCAATTACGTCGCTCATCATCACCCGCTCAGCAAATGCCGAGCAAGCGCGTGGAATTATGTTCTGGTTGTTAGGTAATTTGAGCGGTGTACGTTGGCCCGATGTTGTCTTAGCCATTCCTACCGCTCTGGTCGGTATTGTGCTGTGCTTCTGTTATGCCCGTCATCTCGACGCCTTCTCTTTTGGCGCTGAGTCTGCGGCATCGTTGGGCATTCCAGTAAAACGTACCCGTGCAGTACTGATTGCCGCCGTCACCGGCATGACGGCAATTATGGTCTCCATTGTTGGTGCGATCGGCTTCGTCGGTCTGGTTATCCCGCATGCCGCTCGTCTGCTGGTCGGCAACCAGCATCATCGACTGCTGCCAGTGAGTGCGCTTACCGGCGCGATTTTCCTCATTATCGCAGATGTTATTTCCCGCACGTTACTCCCCGGCCAGGTTCTACCAATAGGCGTGATCACAGCTCTGGTTGGCGCCCCTGCGTTTTCAATCATTCTGATTAGAGGAAACCAGAACAAATGACGGTGAATCTCAAATCCCCCCTTGTGACCTCTGCACAAGCCGTTATTGAAGCCTGTAATCTGCGCTGGAAGGTAAAAGGTAAGACGATTGTTGATGATATTTCACTCAGCGTTACGCCCGGTGAGTTTGTCGGCATCATTGGTCCCAACGGCTCGGGCAAAACGTCACTGATTTCACTGCTGGCCGGTTTGCTGAAGCCGACCTCCGGGTATATCACTCTGCAGCATAAGGCACTACAGCATTATTCGCGGCGTCATCTTGCGCAACAGGTGGCGCTGGTCGAACAACAGGCTGAAACCAGCGAGCGTCTTACTGCTTTACAAGCCGTTTCTCTGGGGCGAACCCCCTGGCTTAGCATGCTCTCCCCCTGGTCCGCCAAAGATGACGATATTGTTCAAACTATGCTGGAAAAGGTCGATCTCAGTGAATTACAGCATCGCTGCTGGCATACCTTTTCAGGGGGAGAAAAACAACGCCTGCATATCGCCCGGGCGCTGGCGCAACAACCGCAGTTGTTGCTGATGGATGAGCCCACCAACCACCTCGACATTCAACATCAGATTGGCCTGCTGAGTCTGGTTAAACGTGAAAAGCTCACGGTGATTGCCGCTCTGCACGATCTTAATCATGCCGCGATGTTCTGCGATCGCATCATCGTAATGACGTCCGGACATATGGCGATGCAGGGGAAACCTTGCACCGTTTTTACCCGCGAAAACCTCCACACCTGGTTTGGAATCAACGCCATCATTGAAAAGGATGCGGGTGGTGAAAATTGTTTTATTCGTTATCAACGGCCTGATGAATTTTAAGGAAGAATCAATGAAATACCTCAAACAGAGTCTGCAAATTTTGTGTTTACTCGCCTTCGCCTCTTCTACCTTCGCACAAACTCACGAAGTGTTGATGAAAAATCGTGGGGCTGGGGGACCAATGGTCTATGAGCCAGATTATCTGGAGATCAAGCCAGGGGATACGGTGAAGTTTATCCGTAAACATAAGAGCCACAACGCGGCTTCAATCGCTGAATTGTCTCCGGCTGGCTATCCTGGATTTATGGGAAAAATAGATGAAGAGATCGAAGTTACTTATGACAATGCCGGGTTTTACGGCATCAAATGTACACCGCATTACGCACAGGGCATGGTGATGCTGATTAAGGTTGGAGATGCCTCGTTACCAGAAAGCTACCGAGCGTTCAAAGCACCAGGTATTGCTGACAAGCGCTTTCAGGAAATTTACGCGCGTATCGACAAACGTTAATCCGCGATACTCAGGGAGGTATACGAGGTGGCAGAGAATAAACTTCCAGACGGCGAAATCCAGGAACAACGTAGGGAATGCCTGTGTAAACTGACAAAATTTGTCGGTGCAGCAGGCATCGCGGCTGCAGTCTGGCCGCTGGTTTCGGCCTTGGGTCCGGATGAAAAAGCGCTTGGGGAAAATGAACCGATTGATGTCTCTCTTGCAGGTGTTGCTGCTGGACAAACCGTCAGACGTGTATGGCAAGGAAAGTTGATTCTTATTCACCATCGCACCACGGATGAAATCATTACTGCCAGAAGTGCCTACCTGGATACGCTTATCGACCCACAGCCAGACAGCGCCAGGGTCTCTGCAGCCCATCCTCAATGGCTGGTAGTTCAAGGTTATTGCCCACATGCCGGGTGTGTACCCAACGCCCGACCGGGAGGGGAGGGGTGGATTTGTCCGTGCCACGGTTCTGAGTTTGATACCTCCGGGCGCGTGACACGCGGGCCCGCGACTGCCAACCTGGCAATCCCAGACTACGTTATTCATTCCGATGGGCAGGTCGTGCGTATCGGCACGAAGGAAGTCTGAAATGAGGAATGAGCTTGTCTATTCGCTTCGCGGGCGTATCCCTTTTCCTCGCTCTGTTGCTGGACTCTGGGTATTTGCAATCGGCGCTATCCTGCTGGTTATGCTCGGGGTGCAGATCCTTACGGGTATTGTGCTGGCGATGTTTTACGTGCCGACGGCTGAGCTGGCATTTGACTCCATTATTCATATTATGCGCGCGGTTCGCCATGGAGAGCTGTTACGCAACATGCATGCTATTGGCGCGTCGCTCTTTTTCTTTGCCTGCTATCTGCATATTTTTCGTGGTATGTACTACAACGTTTACCGCAAGCCCTGGACGACAATGTGGATGGTTAGCGTCACGCTGTATATCCTGCTGATGATAACTGCGTTTCTTGGTTATAGCCTTATCTGGGGGCAAAAAAGCTACTGGGCGGCAACTGTAATTACCCGTTTTGCCCAGGCTATCCCGCTGGTGGGTGATTCAATTTACGCATATTTAGTCGGCAGCCATACGCCGGGGACACCGATGCTTGGCCGCTTTTTTGTTATCCACTTTATTCTTCCCTTCGTGATTATCGTCGCCACGGTTATCCATATACGTACCGTACAGTCGGCGTTTGCCCAAGCGATGAAAAAGAAGTTTAGCGAGAAAGAGTCCAGGAGCCTGTTGTTCGATTACAAAATTACCGATCTCGATGCTATCAAAATCACTCTTTTTTTGATGGTTTTCGCCTGGTTTTTATTCTTCGCACCGCACTATCTGAGCAGCGCCGACAACTTTATTGCTGCGGACCCAACGATTACACCCGCGATTGTTGCGCCGGAATGGTATTTCCTTCCCTTCTTCTCCATCTTGCGCTGCTTCCCGAATGAATTCGTGGGACTAGCCGCGATGTGCGGTTCGATACTGATTTTCTATTTTCTGCCCTGGCTTGATACTTCCCGAGCTCGTTTTCGCCATTACAGCAAACTGGTTAAGTGCGGATACTGGCTATGGGTTATTAATGCCTGCTTTTTAGGCTGGTTAGGGTCGAAAGCGCTGGTTGGCCCGGATCTTCTTGATGGCTTTCGTAATGAAGAGGGTTGGATTCGTGCCGCATCCCAGCTTTCGACACTGATTTGGTTTGCCTGGTTTTTAATCGTCTTACCTTGCCGTCGTTTTTTGGAAAAACAGGATTGAGGATGAAACAACTATTGAAATTCAGCGTCCTGTCCTTTTCTCTATTGGGGCTGGGTTCCTCATATGCGCAGGAAGCCACGCCTGAACGCCAGGAATGGAGCTTCAGCGGCATTACCGGTCAATATGATAAGGAACAGCTTAGACGTGGTCTGCAGGTTTATGAAGAGAAGTGTCGCGCTTGTCACGGCATGAAACACCTTACCTTTCGGACGTTGACCAGACCCGGTGGTCTGGAACTCACGGTTGAAGAAGCAAGAAGTATCGCCAGCGGCTATCAGTTTCCTGCGATTCAGGATGACGGCCAGATAGGTGAGCGCGACGGTACGCTAAATGACAGCTTCATATCACCATATCTAAACGACCGGGAAGCACGCTACCTTAATAATGGCGCTGAACCCGTTGACCTGAGCTATATCGTCCGTGCCCGCTCATACGATCGCGGATTCCCACAATTTTTGTTAGATGCTTTTCTGCCCTACACGGACCAGGGGGCAGATTACGTTTACGCGCTCCTAACCGGCTATCTGCCTGCCGATCCCGAACTGAAGACTAATCGCTATTTTCCTGGCGGTGTGATTAACATGCCAAAACCGCTGACGAGTGGGGAGATCCAATGGAGCCCGGCGTCGAAAAAAGCTGAAACTGAGGAGCAATATGCCAGGGATGTTACCGCCTTTCTGGCATGGGCTGCCGACCCGACGATTTCTGAACGAAAGCAACAGGGAAATTACGTTATGGGCTATCTGGCTATTATGCTGGGCTTGCTATGGATAGCACGACTAATGAAGAGACGTTCGCTCATGTAGGTCTTGCGAGGCGGGGGATTACTCAGTTCACCAGCATTCAACCGGTCAGGTGCGCAGTTGCCCTTGCGCGAGTAAGACGAGTAAAGGAAGGCAAAATATAAACCGAGCAAAATGAAAAAACCCCAAGCTATTTTATAGCTTGGGGTTTATGTTTGGCGGAAGCGTAGAGATTCGAACTCTAGAACCCTTTCGGGTCGCCGGTTTTCAAGACCGGTGCCTTCAACCGCTCGGCCACGCTTCCAATGAGGCGCACTATAAACATCCCGAACGGACCTGTAAAGCATCAATGTGTTCGTTTGCCTGAAAAACAGCCAAAATGTTGTTAATCGACTGAAATAACAACAAATTGACCATTTATTCAGCACGAATACCGGCTATAGCGCTTAATGTTTTTTGATGTACATATCTTTGGTGTAGTAATTTCCCCGGTTATCCGGCGCAAATCCCCCCACCCACGGCTTCACCAGATGCGTGCGGACATAGTGGTAAACCGGAATCGCGGGCACATCCTCACCTAAAAGGTCTTCAGCCTGCTGATAGTATTTGCCGCGTTCTTCCAGTGAACTTGCTTTTGCCGCATTACGCATCGCTTCATCAAAGGCGGGGTTACTGTACTTGGTGGTGTTCTCGCTATCACCGGTCCGGAAGATATTGAGGAAACTTGAGGCATCATCATAGTCGGCTATCCACGCATAGCGCACGACATCAAAATTACCGGTGTGCATAGTGTCCAGCATGGTTTTCCATTCCTGGTTTTGCAGCTTCGCCTCGACGCCAAGGTTTTTCTTCCACATCGACGATGCGGCAATCGCAATACGCTGGTGCGTTTCGAAGGTGTTGTAGAGCAGATTCAAGCTAAGCGGATGCTCAGGACCAAAACCGGCTTCAGCCAGCAGTTTTTTGGCTTCAGCAATACGTTTTTCGAGCGGCCATGACGCATACTCCGGCGCATGCAGTTTCACCCCACCTATTTCCGGCTGGCTGATAACCCACGCTGCTCGCTGCCCCTGCCCCATCACCTTTTGCGCAATGATGTCTTTATCCAACGCCATATTCAGCGCCCGGCGCACGCGCGGATCATTAAACGGCGCGCGGGTTGTATTGAACTGATAGTAATACGTTGAAAGCTGAGGCGAGACATGCAGTTCATCCCCCATTGTTTTTTTCAGTTGCGCGAACTGATTAACCGGTACGCTATACACTATGTCGATTTCACCGGCCTTATAGCGATTTACGTCAGCCGACTCTGAGCTAATGGGCAAATAAGTAACTTTATTAATAACCGTATGCCGATCGTCCCAGTAATGTGGATTACGCTCGGCAACGATGCGCTCATTAACCACCCACTGCGATAATTTGTACGGCCCGCTGCTGACAAAATGCTCTGGCCGGGTCCACTTATCGCCAAAACGACCTATCAGCACTTTATCCAGCGGGACCAGAGATGGATGCGCCAGCATCGCCAGAAACGCCGCCGTCGGTTGCGTCAGGGTAATTTCCAGGGTGGTATCATCCAGGGCTTTGACTCCCAGCGTGGCGGGATCTTTTTTCCCCTGGGCAATATCAACCGCGTTCGCAACGTGCATGTTGCCCAGATACGAAGCATAAGGTGAAGCCGTTTGCGGCGAGACCAGACGCTGCCAGCTCCAGACGACATCCTGTGCGGTAATAGCAGATCCATCTGACCAGGTTATGCCCGGGCGTAAATGGAAGGTCCAGACAGTGTTGCCTTTATTCTCCCAGGACGAGGCTAGACGGGGTTCGATAGACCCATCTTGCTTGACAGCAACCAGACCGTCGAACATATCGCTGATTAAATTAAACTCAACGTTGCTTTCAACTTTATGCGGATCCAGCGATGCCGGCTCACTGCCGTTGTTTCTGACCAGTTCCTGTTTTTCTGCCAGTAGTGTTCCTGCGGGAACATTTGCCGCCCTCGCCGCGCCGTTTATAGACATCAAACAGACAGCCAACAGCGTAAACGTCAATATCTTCGATTTATGTTGAATCATTCCCTTTACCTTATTGCTCTGTTTTATGTAGACACCGCTGTCACTGTCAGAGAGATTCAGGAATAACGCAATATTTTTCAGTTACCTGGTAGATAGCGATCTGACATTTTTGCACATACAGTGCTAACATCTAATTCGGGAACTTTTGTTGAAATAATATGCTTAAGTCTGGCGGGCTAGAATGCGTAAAGATGGGTAAAACCGCTGTGTCATTCCCCTTGATTTCATTATCCTCCATCATTAATTACATCTGTCATAAGAGAGTGACTCATGGATCGTATTATTAGTTCTTCGCGCGAGCGTACATCGCTACTCAGCACGCATAAGGTGCTGCGCAATACCTATTTCCTGCTCAGCCTGACGCTGGCGTTTTCAGCGATCACTGCAACCGCCAGTACCGTACTGATGTTACCTTCTCCGGGACTTATCCTGACGCTGGTGGGTATGTATGGTCTGATGTTCCTGACCTATAAAACGGCAGATAAACCGGTTGGTATTTTGTCAGCGTTCGCCTTCACTGGCTTCCTGGGCTACATCTTGGGACCGATGCTGAATACATACCTGTCCGCAGGCATGGGTGATGTTATCGCCATGGCGCTGGGCGGTACGGCGCTGGTCTTCTTCAGCTGCTCAGCCTATGTGCTGACCACGCGTAAAGATATGTCCTTCCTCGGCGGTATGCTGATGGCGGGTGTTGTAGTGGTGTTGATTGGTATGGTTGCCAATATCTTCCTGCAACTGCCAGCATTACATCTGGCAATCAGCGCGGTGTTCATTCTGATTTCTTCAGGCGCAATCCTGTTTGAAACCAGCAATATCATCCGCGGCGGTGAAACCAACTATATTCGTGCCACCGTTAGCCTGTATGTTTCGCTGTACAACATCTTCGTCAGCCTGCTGAGTATTCTGGGCTTCGCCAGCCGCGATTAAGATGTCCACACGCATTATCCAGCCCCGCTTATGCGGGGCTTTCTTTTTTGGTAAACTGCCGCCAGTTTGACTAACGCAGTGACGAATTATGTTGATCTTTGAAGGTAAAGAAATCAGTACCGATAGCGAAGGCTATCTGAAAGATACCACGCTGTGGAGCGAGGCGCTGGCGGAGAGAATCGCCGAAAACGAAGGCATTACGCTCTCCGCGGAACACTGGGAAGTGGTGCGTTTTGTCCGCGAGTTTTATCTGGAGTTTAATACCTCCCCCGCTATCCGCATGCTGGTAAAAGCAATGGCCAACAAGTTTGGCGAAGAGAAAGGCAACAGCCGTTATCTCTACCGCCTGTTCCCGAAAGGTCCGGCCAAGCAGGCGACTAAAATTGCCGGCCTGCCGAAACCGGTGAAATGTATTTAATAGCGGATACTAAATCCCTTTAGCTCGTCGCCAGGACGATGTGGTTCACTAAGAACCCGGTCAACCCTGGCGCTGCTCGGCCCCCCGGCTTTCAACCACTTCATCAGTTGTTCTACCCGGTCGCTTTCACCACAGGCGACAACCTCTACGCTGCCGTCATCCATATTCTTCGCGTAGCCGGTCAACCCCAGCCGTTGTGCTTCATGCTGGGTGGTGTAGCGAAATCCTACCCCCTGAACCCGGCCATAGACCCAGGCGATTATGCAGACTTTCGACATTGCGGTTCTCCTTATCATCACAGCGCGCGTTGCAAATATGCGTAAAACTCAGGACAATGGCGCCCATTTCTTTGAATTGACAGAATAGTAAATTATGAGTGTACGTTTAGTGTTAGCCAAAGGGCGCGAAAAATCATTACTGCGCCGCCATCCGTGGGTATTTTCCGGTGCTGTCGCACGTATGGAAGGAAAAGCCAACCTCGGTGAAACCATCGATATTGTTGACCATCAGGGTAAATGGTTAGCACGCGGCGCGTACTCACCCGCGTCGCAGATCCGTGCACGCGTCTGGACATTCGACAAGTCTGAGTCCATCGATATTGATTTCTTCACCCGTCGTCTGCAGCAGGCGCAGACATGGCGTGACTGGCTGGCGAAAAAAGACGGTCTGGACAGTTACCGTCTGATCGCCGGAGAATCCGATGGCCTGCCGGGCATCACCATTGACCGCTTCGGCAACTTCCTGGTGTTGCAGTTGCTCAGTGCGGGGGCTGAATACCAACGCGCCGCGCTGATTAGCGCTCTGCAAATTGTTTTCCCGGACTGCGCCATTTATGACCGTAGCGATGTGGCCGTACGTAAAAAAGAAGGTATGGAGCTGACTCAAGGGCCAGTAACGGGTGAGCTTCCGCCAGCCCTGCTGCCAATTGAAGAGCACGGAATGAAGCTGCTGGTTGATATTCAGCATGGTCACAAAACCGGCTATTACCTCGATCAACGCGACAGCCGCCTGGCCACGCGTCGTTATGTGGAAAATCAGCGTGTGCTGAACTGTTTCTCTTATACCGGCGGCTTTGCGGTCTCAGCATTAATGGGCGGATGCCGTCAGGTTGTCAGCGTTGACACATCTCAGGAAGCGCTCGATATTGCCCGCCAGAACGTAGAATTGAACAAGCTGGATCTGAGCAAAGCTGAGTTCGTGCGTGATGATGTGTTCAAACTTCTGCGTGCTTATCGCGATCGTGGTGAGAAATTCGACGTCATCGTGATGGATCCGCCGAAATTTGTCGAAAACAAAAGCCAGTTGATGGGCGCCTGCCGCGGCTATAAGGACATCAATATGCTGGCTATTCAGTTGCTCAATCCGGGCGGTGTGCTGCTGACTTTCTCCTGCTCTGGGCTTATGACCACCGATTTATTTCAGAAAATCATCGCTGATGCCGCAATAGATGCTGGTCGTGATGTACAATTTATAGAGCAGTTCCGTCAGGCCGCCGATCACCCGGTGATCGCTACCTACCCGGAAGGGCTGTATCTGAAAGGGTTTGCCTGTCGCATCATGTAACTTGAAAAGTGGAATATTACCCTTACATAGAGGGTATCTATTTCCCGGGAGGTGACTATGATTGCCAGCAAATTCGGTATCGGCCAGCAGGTCCGCCATTCCCTGTTAGGTTACCTCGGAGTGGTCGTGGATATCGACCCGGAATATTCGCTTGATCAACCGTCAGCCGATGAGTTGGCGGTTAACGACGAACTTCGCGCCGCTCCCTGGTATCACGTGGTGATGGAAGACGATAATGGTCTGCCAGTGCATACGTATCTGGCCGAAGCACAACTGAGTAGTGAGCTACAGGAAGAACATCCGGAGCAACCGTCGATGGATGAACTGGCGCGAACAATTCGAAAACAGCTTCAGGCCCCGCGCCTGCGCAATTGATGCTAACACAGGCCCGATGGAGATTCGCTAATCGGGCCTGTGCGTTTTGTTCGGCTACAGATCAGCCTTACTTCGCCAGTCCCAGCCGCGGGATCTCAATCGCCGGGCAGCGATCCATCACCACCGTCATCCCTGCATCGCGAGCCAGCACGGCTGCCTGCTCGTTAATCACGCCGAGCTGCATCCATAGGGTCTTCGCGCCGATGGCAATTGCCTCCTGAGCAACACCCCACGCCGCTTCAGAATTACGGAAGACATCTACCATATCCACTTTCTCTGGTACATCTGCCAGCGTCGCATAGCCCTGCTGCCCCAGCAGCGTTTTTCCGGCAACCTTCGGTGAAACAGGAATAACGTGATAGCCCTGATCGAGTAAATATTTCATCACCCGATAGCTTGGACGATCGGGTTTATCGCTTGCCCCCACCAGCGCAATCGTACGGGTCGTTGTCAAAATGCCAGCAATATCGGTCTCTTTCATCGTTTTCCTCCAGGCTGTTTAGCAAAGTGTACGACAAACCTGCCCCCGCAACCATTCATCCCATACTGGCGCATGAGAGCTAAACTCAAAAATATGTCTATATGTTAGTAAACATGATTATCGAAAAATTTAGATACATCTTATAGAGATATTTTCTGGACAGGAGAAACCTATGAAAGCCGGCATTGTGACAGCCTTGATTGCCCTATGTTTGCCGGTAACCGTTTTTGCTACCTCTTTACGTCTGTCTAATGATATTGACCTTCTGGTACTGGACGGAAAAAAAGTCTCCAGCTCATTACTGCGTGGTGCCGACAGTATTGAGCTGGAAAATGGTCGGCACCAGCTCGTGTTTCGCGTAGAAAAAACCATTCGCCTGTCCAGCCACGAAGAACGTCTGTATATTTCGCCTCCGTTGGTCATCAGCTTTGATACCCAACTCGTCAGTCAGGTTAATTTCCACCTCCCACGTCTGAGCAACGAGCGGGATGCAACGCATTTTGATGATGCCCCGCGCGTAGAACTGCTGGATGGGGACTCCATGCCTATACCGGTTAAGCTGGATATTCTGTCAATCACGTCCACCGCAAAAATCGTAGATTATGAAATGGAAACAGAGCGCTATAACAAAGCGGCTAAGCATGCGTCTTTACCGCAATTTGCCACAATGATGGCCGATGACAGTTCGCTGCTTTCCGGGGTGTCAGAACTGGATCGCGTGCCGCCTCAGTCGCAAACACTGACCGAGCAGCGCTTAAAATATTGGTTTCAACAGGCTGACGCACAAACGCGAAGTAACTTCTTACAATGGGCGGAGAAACAACCCCCATCGTGACATTTATGTTCGTATACGCATTTTTTTTGTCTTTCTCTTGCAGCGTCAAGTGCTTCCAGTACTCTGTAACAAGGTTAACTTGGGAGCTGTACTATGGAATTAACGACTCGCACATTGCCAGCGCAGAAACATATTGCGTTGGTCGCACACGATCACTGCAAAAAGATGTTGATGAGCTGGGTTGAACGCCACCAGCCATTACTGGAAAAACACGTTCTGTATGCTACAGGAACAACAGGAAACTTAATTCAACGCGCGACAGGAATGGACGTCAACGCCATGCTGAGCGGCCCGATGGGGGGTGACCAGCAGGTGGGTGCGCTGATTTCAGAAGGGAAAATTGATGTGCTGATTTTCTTCTGGGATCCGCTCAACGCCGTTCCCCACGATCCTGATGTTAAAGCCCTGCTACGTCTGGCCACAGTCTGGAACATTCCAGTCGCCACCAACGTGTCAACGGCTGATTTTATTATCCAGTCGCCAAACTTCAACGACGCAACGGATATCTTGATCCCGGATTACGCCCGTTATCTGGCAGAACGCCTCAAATAAACGCTAAGCAGGCGGTAATTGCCGCCTGCTTTTCAGGGTTTCCGGGTCACCGGAACGTCTAATTGCTTAAGCTCATCAACAAAGCATGATGGCGCGTCTTTGCTAAACAGTAGCCATACCCGATGCCGCGCACGCGTTAGCGCCACATACAGCAACCGTCTCTCTTCCGCATCAGGAAAATCTTCAACAGCCGGGAGTAACGCCTCTTCCATAATCGACTCGCGAGCCGGAGCCGGGAAACCGTCATTCCCTTCGTGAAGCCCCATCACAATGACGTAATCCGCCTGCTGCCCTTTGCTGGCATGAATAGTCATAAAATCCAGCTGCAGCTTGGGCCAGCGGGTGGCCGCTTTGTCCAGGCTGGCAGGTTTGAGATGATGGTATCGCGCCAGCACCAGAATTCTCTCTTCGGCTTTCACAAAACCCGACAGCTTATCCAGCAACAGATCTAACTGGCTTTCGTCGAGCAACGTGACGGCTTTTTTATCACCGGTCGTCAGACTGTTCAGCGGTTTCGTGAGCTGATGGGGATTTTGCTGGATAAACTGGTTTGCTACCTCACCAATAC
Source organism: Citrobacter sp. MGH110 (assembly GCF_001037515.1). Classification (NCBI taxonomy): domain Bacteria; kingdom Pseudomonadati; phylum Pseudomonadota; class Gammaproteobacteria; order Enterobacterales; family Enterobacteriaceae; genus Citrobacter; species Citrobacter sp. MGH110. Next base: position 1,923,412 of record NZ_KQ089830.1, read on the forward strand.
GGCTATTAAAACGGTAAGTCGTATCCAGATTACAGCGATCGCCCTCGCCGAAGTTTTGCTGGAATGCGGTTGTCAGAGAAAGCTGTGCCCCGCTGAACCGGTAAATTGCCTGCCAGTCATCTCCCACGGCAAACAGCGTGGTCTGCGAGTTTTGCTTACGCAAGGCGGCTAACAGGGCGGCGCGCTGAGGGGAAATATCCTGAAATTCATCGACCAGAATATGTTTCCACGGACTGATAAACCGCCCCTTCTCCAGAATGACAATAGCCTGATGGATCAACCCGGAGAAATCGACGGCATTCTCATCCTTCAGGGCACTCTTCCAGGCCTTGAGCAGCGGCGCCATTAGCTTTATGCGTTTACTGAACAGATCACGGATCTCCTCCGGAGCATTAGCAATCATCTCCGCCTGTGCTCCGCCATGCATACGCATCAAACTAACCCAGCGATCCAACCGGGAAGCCAGACGGCGCTGTAATTTTTCGTCATCCCAGAAGTTACCTTCGGGTACAGACCACTGCATTTCTTCTTCTAACCATTGTCGCCAGCCTTTAGCCTGAGCCTTTTTCTCACTGCACTGCTGACGCCAGGTTGTTATAAAGAGTTTGTTGCGCGCGATAGCATCATTTTCAAGCTTGCTCACCGTTGGAACTTTTTTGCTACCTTGCGAAATAATGTGCAACGCGAGTGAATGGAACGTCCGTGCGGTGACCTCATCCGTATGCAGACGCTCACGGATGCGGTCATCCATCTCCTGGGCTGCTTTGCGTCCAAACGCCAGCAACAGGATCTGTTCTGGTGCAGCTTCTCCTCGTGCAAGCAACCAACCAGCCCGGGCAACCAACACAGATGTTTTACCGCTTCCAGCACCTGCAAGTACCAACAATGATTGCTCACCATTCACCACCGCGCGCGCCTGAGCAGGGTTCAACGGCGAAGATTCAATATGCTGGAAAAACTCGGCATACTCTTCCAGCATTGCATCGGTGTACGCCTGATTGTGCTGTAAGCGACAGGCTTCAATGTCTTTCAACCATGCCTGGCATTGACGTAACGCCTCCCGGCAATTTTCAAATTCCTCCAGCCGATTAACCGGGAGCGGTAACGCGGCAAAGGCACGGCGAATCTGCTGCTGCAGCCCTGACGTTTGTTCGCGCGTCAGCCATTTACTTTCACTAGTACGCGCCGCTATCGCATCCAACTGCTGCTGTAAAACCCCGGCAGCAACGTCACTCATTTCCTGGCTCCACTGTTGCCAGAGCGCATTCAAATGATGATGGAAGCGCTGGGTTTCCGCCCACTCTGTACCGTGAAGACGAACCACCTTCTCATCCGGGAGTACAAACTCCAGCTCGCCCCATACCAGGCCGCGTTTGCAATGAATAGCCAGTAACTGATTGAAGGGAATAAGATACTCGTGACGATCGCCGGAAACTTTAATCCCGGCATTGAGAATAACGGCCCGATCGTAAGGGTGTTGTGCCAGACGTTTTCCAAGAGAAGTTGCTTTCAGTTCCATAAGACTCAAGCGGATCCACACGAAGAGGTTTGCTTATCAGTGTAACCGCCAGAGAAAACGTGCTCCAGCCCAAAAAAACGTTACAATTGCCGAATTCACAGAAAACCAGAGTTAACCGAGGGTTTATGCGTACTGTTCTGAATATTTTAAATTTTGTGCTTGGGGGGTTCGCCACCACCCTGGCCTGGTTACTGGCAACGCTGGTCAGTGTCGTGCTTATTTTTACTTTACCCTTGACCCGTTCATGTTGGGAGATAACCCGACTTTCGCTGTTTCCCTATGGTAACGAAGCGATTCATGTCGATGAACTGAATCCGGCCGGTAAAAGCGTCCTGTTAAATACCGGCGGCACCGTGCTCAATATTTTCTGGCTGATTTTCTTCGGCTGGTGGTTGTGCCTGATGCACATTATCTCTGGTATTGCCCAGTGCATAACGATTATTGGTATTCCGGTTGGCATTGCGAACTTTAAAATCGCTGCCATTGCGCTCTGGCCGGTGGGTCGCCGGGTGGTTTCAGTAGAAGTTGCCCGTGCAGCGCGTGAAGCCAATGCACGTCGTCGTTTTGAATAATCAGGACCGATGGCCTTTATGTTAAGTCCTCTGCTCAAACGCTATACCTGGAACAGCACATGGCTGTACTACGTGCGGATTTTTATCGCGCTATGCGGCACAACGGCGCTACCCTGGTGGCTGGGTGACGTCAAGCTGACTATCCCACTCACGCTAGGTATGGTCGCTGCCGCACTTACCGATCTGGACGATCGTCTCGCAGGCCGACTGCGCAATTTAATCATCACACTGGTGTGCTTTTTTATTGCCTCAGCCTCCGTTGAACTGCTCTTCCCATGGCCATGGCTTTTTGCTATTGGTTTAACGCTTTCCACCAGCGGCTTTATTCTGCTGGGGGGATTAGGCCAGCGCTATGCAACTATTGCTTTTGGTGCATTGCTGATCGCCATTTACACGATGCTGGGCACCTCACTTTACGATCAGTGGTATCAACAACCCATCCTGCTGCTCGCTGGCGCTATCTGGTATAACCTGCTGACGCTCACCGGACATCTTCTGTTCCCCATCCGCCCCTTACAGGACAATCTGGCACGCAGCTACGAACAGTTAGCGCACTACCTGGAACTGAAATCGCGTCTTTTTGACCCCGACATAGAAGATGAAAGCCAGGCACCGTTGTATGATTTAGCTCTCGCGAATGGCCAACTGATGGCAACGCTGAATCAGACTAAAGTGTCGCTGCTGACCCGCCTGCGCGGTGACCGTGGACAACGGGGAACACGTCGCACGCTACATTACTATTTTGTGGCGCAGGATATTCATGAACGCGCAAGCTCTTCACACATTCAGTATCAAACGCTACGCGATCATTTCCGTCACAGCGATGTGATGTTCCGTTTCCAGCGGTTGATGTCGATGCAAGGACAAGCCTGTTCACAATTATCTCGCTGTATTTTATTGCGCACGCCTTACCAGCACGATCCGCACTTTGAGCGCGCCTTCACCCATATAGATGCCGCACTTGAGCGCATGCGTGCCAGTGGTGAACCTGCCGACCTGCTCAATACGCTGGGTTTTTTACTGTCAAACCTACGGGCAATCGACGCGCAGCTTGCTACCATAGAGTCTGAACAGGCTCAGGTACTCTCGCGCAATGAGTCTGAAAATCAGCTTGCCGATGACAGTCCCCATGGATTCAGTGATATCTGGTTACGCCTGAGCCGTAATTTCACCCCTGAGTCTGCTCTGTTTCGCCATGCCGTTCGCATGTCGTTAGTGCTCTGTGTTGGTTATGCCATTATCCAGATAACCGGCATGAATCACGGATACTGGATCTTGCTGACCAGCCTGTTTGTCTGTCAGCCAAACTACAACGCCACCCGACATCGCCTGGCGCTCAGGATTATCGGCACGTTGGTTGGGATTGCCATTGGTTTACCGATCCTGTGGTTTGTGCCCTCTCTCGAAGGGCAGCTGATACTCCTGGTGATCACAGGTGTACTGTTTTTTGCCTTTCGCAACGTCCAGTATGCACACGCCACCATGTTTATCACGCTGCTGGTGTTACTGTGCTTTAACCTGCTCGGCGAAGGCTTTGAGGTTGCACTGCCGCGTGTCATCGATACGCTAATTGGCTGTGCTATCGCCTGGGCTGCTGTCAGTTTCATCTGGCCAGACTGGCGTTTTCGTAACCTACCACGGGTAATTGAACGGGCGACTGACGCTAACTGCCGCTACCTTGATGCTATTCTCGAGCAATATCATCAGGGCCGTGATAATCGTCTGGCCTACCGTATCGCTCGCCGTGATGCGCATAATCGTGATGCTGAACTCGCCTCCGTGGTATCAAACATGTCAAGCGAGCCGGATGTCACGGCCCAAACCCGCGAAACGGCGTTCCGTTTACTGTGTCTCAACCATACGTTTACCAGCTATATTTCTGCGCTGGGCGCACATCGCGAACAACTGACCAATCCAGACGTTTTGGCATTGCTGGATGACGCTGTTTGCTATGTTGATGATGCCCTTCACCATCAACCCGCTGACGAGCAGCGTGTATATCAGGCGTTAGAAGGGCTGAAGCAGCGAATTCAGCACCTGGAACCACGCCCGGACAGTAAAGAGCCGCTGGTCGTTCAGCAAGTTGGGCTATTGATCGCCCTGCTCCCAGAGATCCGGCGATTACAGCAGCAAATTGACGTGCTGCCGTCTAATACCCCGGCTCCAGCGTAAGAGAACTTACCCACTCAACCAGCTCCTGGCGACGCGTCGCCGGGAGCGCGGCTTCATGTATCCCCCCTACCGCGCCTTCAAGGGCATAGAGTACTTTTACCGTCAGAGCCGGGTTATTTTGCCGAAGTTTCAGCCAGCACATTTGTGCCCCCAACGATCGCATGGTCCCCTCATCTTTAATTCCAGCTTCATTCAACAGAGTCTCCAGATGAAACGTCATATTCGGCAATTCCCGCAGACGATGCTGGGCAAAGCGACTCTGTTTTTCCTTAACCGCTGCATCCAACGAATATCGCGATAGCGACACCAGCTGCTGCTGGTTTTGCCACAGGGCATCGTTCACCTGGTAATAATTAAGTACAAGAGGACGTCCGCGCTTAATAAATGTCAGCCAGGCAGGAGAATTTTGTACACAATACTGGGCGCTCTGCTCACAGGCGCGAAGATACAGCTCACCATTAGCGACCATGGCAAAGACCGTATCGCCAACCGTCAGACTGTAGCCACCAAACAGTGAGCGATAGTGAATTGTCCCCAGAGAAGCCAGATATTCCTGCGATTTATAGATCCTTGCATAAGAAAGCTCTTTCATAAAAATCCTTTTTAAATCATAACGTAAGCAAATGATTTTCAGTAGCGGATCCGTTAATGACGAAAATAGGCAACTTATGCGTATGGGGCAAGATGAATTTTATTTTTCCCGTGACGACGACTAAAAATTGCGAACCTGTTTCCGAAAATAAGGTTGATCTTTGTTGATGGCAGGGTTACTGTATATCCATACAGTAACTCACAGGGCTGGATTGATTATGTACACTTCAGGCTATGCAAATCGTTCATCGTCGTTCTCTTCCACATCAAGCAACATTGCGCGCGTTTCATCAGAGAACGCAACCGCTGGGCTTATCAGTGAAGTTGTCTATCGCGAGGACCAGCCCATGATGACACAACTGCTGCTGCTTCCCCTGCTGCAACAGTTAGGGCAACAATCACGCTGGCAGCTGTGGCTGACGCCTCAGCAAAAATTAAGCCGGGAGTGGGTGCAGTCAGCTGGACTTCCATTGACGAAAGTCATGCAAATTAGTCAGCTCTCCCCCTGCAATACGCTGGAATCGATGATTCGTGCGCTGCGCACGGGTAATTACAGCGTCGTTATTGGCTGGCTGGCGGAAGAATTAACGGAAGATGAACATGCCGAACTGGTCAAAGCGGCTGATGAAGGTAATGCGATGGGTTTTATCATGCGTCCGGTTCGCGCCCAGACACTTGCGGGGAGACAGCATTCCGGGCTAAAAATTCACTCGAATTTGTATCATTGAGTAAAATTAGGATTTATCCTGGAATTTTTTTTCATCTCTCAATTTGTCTTTGAGCTGTAATGTGTTTTTCGTCTGAACGCTTGTCTGAAGCGGTTTTCAGGATATCCTCAGTACATTTATTAAGCCATAAATGTTAAATATTGTGTATACAAGCCTTTTTTTTTCATATGCCTGACGGACTTCACACTTGTAAGTTTTCAACTACGTTGTAGACTTTACATCGCCAGGGGTGCTCGGCGTAAGCCGCAGATATCGGTAGAGTAACTATTGAACTGGTCCCCGGGTGAAGGATTTAACCGTGTTATCTCTCTTCGGAGATATTCATGGCGAATTTTGGATGATAACGAGGCGCAAAAAATGAAAAAGACAGCTATCGCAATTGCAGTGGCACTGGCTGGTTTCGCTACCGTGGCGCAGGCCGCTCCGAAAGATAACACCTGGTACGCTGGTGCTAAAATGGGCTGGTCTCAGTACCATGATATTGGCAACAACCAGATCAACAACGCCGGTCCTACCCACGAAAGCCAACTGGGTGCTGGTGCGTTTGGTGGTTATCAGGTTAACCCGTACGTTGGTTTTGAAATGGGTTACGACTGGTTGGGCCGTATGCCGTACAAAGGCTACACCGACTCGACTCATCAAAACGGCGCTTTCAAAGCTCAGGGCGTTCAGCTGACCGCTAAACTGGGTTACCCAATCACTGACGATCTGGACGTTTATACCCGTCTGGGTGGTATGGTTTGGCGTGCAGACGCTAAAAACAACGAAGGCTTCAAAGACCACGACACTGGTGTATCCCCAGTATTCGCTGGTGGCGTAGAGTATGCAATTACTCCTGAAATCGCTACCCGTCTGGAATACCAGTGGACCAACAACATCGGTGACGCGAACACCGTTGGCGGTCGTCCGGATAACGGTCTGTTGAGCGTTGGTGTTTCTTACCGTTTCGGCCAGCAGGAAGAAGCAGCTCCAGTAGTTGTTGCTCCGGCTCCGGCTCCAGAAGTACAGACCAAGCACTTCACTCTGAAGTCTGACGTTCTGTTCAACTTCAACAAAGCAACTCTGAAACCAGAAGGCCAGCAGGCTCTGGATCAGATGTACAGCCAGCTGAGCAACCTGGATCCGAAAGACGGTTCCGTAGTAGTTCTGGGCTTCACTGACCGTATCGGTTCTGACGCTTACAACCAGGCTCTGTCCGAGAAACGTGCTCAGTCCGTTGTTGATTACCTGATCTCTAAAGGTATTCCTTCTGACAAAATCTCTGCACGTGGCATGGGTGAATCCAACCCAGTTACTGGCAACACCTGTGACAACGTGAAAGCTCGCGCTGCACTGATCGACTGCCTGGCTCCGGATCGTCGTGTTGAGATCGAAGTTAAAGGCATCAAAGACGTTGTAACTCAGCCTCAGGCTTAAGTTATCGTCTTATAAAAAACCCCGCTATGCGGGGTTTTTTTCATCTGTTTTCATCCAAAGTAAGCCACGCATTAAACCAGCCGACCGCTACTCTTTCCCCAGCAACGCCTGTAAATCCTGTTTCAATGTCGACATTTTGTTCGCGTACTTCTCTTTATGCTCTGCGTCTTCAATTAGCTGCACAATAGTTTCAGAAAGCGTTTTTCCGCGCCGCTGCGCAAGACCAGCCAGACGCTGCCAGACCATAAATTCCAGATCGATGGATTTCTTCCGGGTATGCTGATGCTCAGCATTAAAGTGCCGCTTGCGCCTGGCACGTATGGTTTGTTTCATACGATTAAGCAGCGCAGGATTCATGTGTTCTTCAATCCAGCTATTGACCCGAACCGGTTCATTTTCGAGGGTTAGCAATAAATCAACGGCTTCTTTGGCAGCGCTGGCCTCGACGTAACGGGTGATTAATTCCCCCTCACGATGCTTCTTCACCAGATACTTCCATTTCCAGCCGCTTTCAAGGTTTTCAAGTTGTTGATATTTCATTGCGATCTCAATGTTACCGTGTAACTCTTATCAGAATATCAGCTTTTTCGGCATCTGAAGAAAAGAATATCCAGCCTGTGAACTGTCGCGTGTCATCACAACCGTTTCACGGTGCTTTCCAGGTGTTTAGTGGTGAGGGTTACGGTATAATCTCGTTTTTTACAACAGACTAAAAAACATCAACTTTGACCATTACGAAACTTGCATGGCGTGATCTGGTTCCTGATACCGACAGTTATCAGGAAGTATTTGCACAGCCGCACGTCACTGACGACACCGACACCTTACTTAGTGATACTCAGCCACGTTTACAATTCGCGCTAGAGCAGCTTCTTCAGCACTGGACAACATCCTCGTTCATGTTGGTAAAAGCACCGGAAGAGCTTGAGTATCTCAACCTTATTGCAAAGGCTGTACGTCCCTTGCACACGGATGCAGGAAGCCTGACTGGCGGTCATTACGACATCTCCGGTCACACTATTCGTTATCGTACAGCTGAGAAAGCGGAAGACAATTTTGCGACGTTGACGCAGGTGGTCAGCGCTGACTGGGCCGAAGCCGAACAACTGTTTGGCTGTCTGCGTCAGTTCAATGGCGAAATTACGCTGCAGCCAGGTCTGGTACATCAGGCCAATGGGGGTGTGCTGGTTATCTCATTGCGCACGCTGTTGGCCCAACCCCTGTTGTGGATGCGCCTGAAAGCCATTGTCAGCCACGAGCGTTTTGACTGGGTAGCTTTTGATGAGTCTCGCCCATTACCCGTTTCCGTTCCGCCTATGCCGCTTAAACTGAAAGTGATTTTAGTCGGCGAACGCGAATCACTGGCGGATTTTCAGGACATGGAGCCAGAACTGGCTGAGCAGGCCATTTACAGCGAATTTGAAGACAACCTGCAGATAGTCGATGCCGAAACCATGACACAGTGGTGTCAATGGGTCACGCATACTGCCATGCGCAATAATTTGCCTTACCCCGCTCCCGATGCCTGGCAGGTTCTGATCCGTGAAGCCGTTCGCTATACCGGTGAACAGGATACATTGCCGCTTAACCCGCTGTGGATCACCCGACAGTTCAAAGAGGTGGCTCCGTTATGCGAGGACGAAACCTGTAACGCTGAACAGTTCAGCCTGATGCTGGCTCAGCGCGAATGGCGTGAGGGATTCCTGGCTGAACGCATGCAGGATGAAATTCTGCAAGAGCAGATCCTTATCGAGACAGAAGGCGAGCGTATTGGCCAGATCAACGCCTTGTCGGTGATTGAGTTTCCAGGCCACCCACGTGCATTTGGCGAGCCTTCTCGTATCAGTTGCGTCGTGCATATTGGCGACGGCGAGTTTACGGATATTGAGCGCAAAGCCGAGCTTGGCGGAAATATTCATGCCAAGGGTATGATGATTATGCAGGCGTTCCTGATGTCGGAACTCCAGCTGGAGCAACAAATCCCCTTCTCTGCCTCGCTGACCTTTGAGCAATCTTACAGTGAGGTGGACGGTGACAGCGCGTCTATGGCAGAACTGTGCGCATTGATTAGCGCTCTCGCCGACGTTCCTGTAAATCAAAGTATCGCCATTACCGGTTCTGTCGATCAGTTTGGTCGGGCACAACCTGTCGGTGGTCTGAATGAGAAAATTGAAGGTTTCTTCACCATCTGCCAGCAGCGTGAGCTGACGGGCACGCAGGGCGTTATCATTCCTTCGGCTAACGTTAGACACCTCAGCCTGCAGCCTGCGCTGCTACAGGCCATAGAAGAAGAAAAATTCACTATCTGGGCGGTGGACGACGTGACCGATGCGCTGCCACTGTTGTTAAATCTGGTGTGGGATGGCGAAGGCCAGACAACGCTGATGCAAACCATTCAGGAGCGTATTGCCACGGCAACGCAACAGGAAGGTCGTCACCGTTTTCCATGGCCGCTACGTTGGCTGAACTGGATTATTCCGAACTGATCGGACTTGTTCAGCGTACACGTGTTAGCTATCCTGCGTGCTTCAATAAAATAAGGCTTACAGAGAACATGGTAGATAAACGCGAATCCTATACGAAAGAAGACCTTCTTGCCTCTGGTCGCGGTGAGCTGTTTGGCGCTAAAGGGCCACAACTGCCAGCACCAAGCATGCTGATGATGGACCGTGTCATCAAGATGACCGAAACCGGTGGCAACTTTGACAAAGGTTATGTTGAAGCTGAACTGGATATCAACCCAGACCTGTGGTTCTTCGGTTGTCACTTTATCGGCGATCCGGTGATGCCGGGCTGCCTGGGTCTCGACGCCATGTGGCAACTGGTTGGATTCTATCTCGGCTGGCTGGGCGGCGAAGGTAAAGGCCGTGCGCTGGGCGTAGGCGAAGTTAAATTCACCGGCCAGGTTCTGCCGACCGCGAAGAAAGTCACTTACCGCATTCACTTCAAACGCATCGTTAACCGTCGCCTGATCATGGGCCTGGCAGATGGTGAAGTACTGGTTGATGGTCGTCTGATCTACACTGCAAACGATCTGAAAGTGGGTCTGTTCCAGGACACTTCCGCGTTCTAATCCAGAACTGCGAAGCAGCCAGACATTAACGTTTCCCCGTTTTATCTGGTGTGCAAAAAGGCGAAACCTCCGCTCTGCGGAGGTTTCTTTTATCTAAAGAGACAGAATCAGGCCATTAAAACCCTATCCCCCATGGCTTCTCGCCAGCCTCCCAGCCAGTATGACCTCTGATTCAGCGTCTGATAGGGACACATTTCTTTTGAGCGTCCGGCAATGCCGGCCTGATATCCACGTTGATGTGCCCGTTCCAGGCGATCTCGTTTTTGTCTCTTCATGCCTCGTTTCCCTCATTTTTGGGTCTGGTGGAAAAGAAAACAGTGATTACTAAGTGTGCAATCACACTAAACGAATACCCCTAAACATCAGGCTCGTCAATGCGCAAAATTCACGCCAGTGTCATATTTGTGAGCTACTCGCTAAATCATTTGTACAAAAATAGTCAGTCAGAACAGCTATCTCCACGGCTAATAAAATAAAAAAAACCGCCCCGGGCAATGAACCAGGGGCGGTATAATTTACAATTATTTAAGCTTAAGGGATGCGTTTCAGCTCTTGAGCAATGGCCGTTGCTTCCTGGCTCCAGGCGTTGGCAAGAACCTTCACCATCTCATCGTAGCCGTCTTTCGTCTGCACAACTTCGATGTGGAACGGGCGTTTGATCAGTTGTCCCTGATGATTCAGCAACCATTCACCGCTCACAATAACCTTACCATCGTACCGACCGTGGAAGCCGGTTACGGTCACGTTCAGCGTATCCTGAGTGCTTCCCAGCGGTTGTGAAGCGACAACCCAGCCAGGCAACTGCATACTGAGGTTCGCAACCAGTGTATTGCGCAATTGCTGATCTAATGGGCTGGCCCAGAGATTATTATTGGCTATCACATATTGCACATCGCTGGTCTGGTAAACCACCCCATTACCGGCCAGATAATCAGGTACCGCAATCTGTTCAACCCACAGCAGACGGTTTCCCTGATTGGCAGAGCTCTGCACACCGCCTTGTGCGATAGGGAGCTGGTAATAGCTTTTATTTTCTCCGCTGGAGCTGCATGACGTCAGCCAGACCGCCATCATCACCACTAGCCACTTTTTCATTGTTTCGCCCTCTTCGGCTCTGGATCTTTTTTGTCCTTCGCTTCAAATACCAGCGCATTACTCTTATCGTTCAACGTTTTCAGTACCGGTTGCAGTTCACGCAGTACCTGATCAAGACGCTGCATATCCGCCACCATCTTGTTGTAGGCCGCGGAACCAGGCTGGAAGCCCTGCATACTACGATTCAGTTCACGTAGCGTGTTCTGCATATCCGCCGGCAGATCCTGCATCGACTGGCTGGACGTGATCTTGTTCATATTATCCAGCGTGGTTTGCAGATGTTTCATTGTGCGCTGGCTTTCCGACAGCGTATTGGTTGCCTGCTCAATCATCGGGTTCAGCGGCAGATTGTTAATCTTATCCAACGCTTCCATCAGACGCTGTTGGATCTGCGCCAGACCACCGCTCACGGTCGGAATAATTTGATAACCATTGAATTCGCGTACACCGGTAATCGGCGGCTCTTTCGGGTAGAAGTCGAGATCGACATACAGCGCGCCGGTTACCAGGTTCCCGGTTTTGAGCGATCCTCGTAATCCGCGTTTAAGCAGTTGCTCCAAATGAGCGCCAACATCGGTATCTTCTCCCAGCTGTGCCTTCAGACGTTCAGGTTCAATACGCACCAGCACCGGAATGCGGTAATCATTGTTAAATACCTGACGCATATTCGGTGAGAAGAAAGGTACTTTACTCACCGTACCCAAGCGGATGCCACGGAATTCCAGCGGTGCACCAGGCTGTAGGCCACGAATCGAATCTTTAAAGAACATCAGGTAATCAATATGATCGGTATACAGGGAATCCTGAATACTTTTTTGATCGTCATAGAGGTTAAATGAGGCCTGCTGCTCAACCGGTTGACCTTGTTCCAGCCCTTCGGGCACATCAAAACTTACACCACCGCCAAACAGCGTGGAGAGCGATCCCATTTCTACGCGCATACCTGCTGAGGTAAGATCTACGGCGATCCCGCTGTCTTTCCAGAAACGTACATTGCTGGTCACCAGACGATCGTTAGGCGCATTGATGAAAAGCTGATAGCTGATCGTACGCTTTTGCGCATCAAACGTGCTGGTTTCAACCGAGCCCACACGATAGCCGCGGAAAAGCACCGGATCGCCTGGGCTCAACTGACCGGCTTTTTTGCTGTCCAGAATCACACGAATCCCTTTTGCATCTGGCGGGGCCAGCGGCGGTGAATCCAGCAGTTGGTAATTTTCCAGCTTACTGCCTTTATTGCCAGGCTGCAGTTCAATATAAGCCCCGGACAATAGCGTGCCGAGCCCACTGATACCTTCACGTCCAACCTGCGGCTTCACCACCCAAAAGACAGAATCTTTATGCAGCAGCTTTTCCATTCCGGAGTTAAGACGCGCTTTAATCTCCACATGGGTCAAATCATCAGTCAGGGTTGCGCTCTCGACGATACCGACATCCACGCTGCGGCTTTTAATCGTCGTTTTGCCCCCTTCAATACCTTCGGCATTGGTGGTAATCAGCGTGACTTCCGGCCCCTGATGACTGTAGTGATAAAACAGAACCCACGCGCCAATGAGTGCAGTGACGATAGGGAATATCCACACGGGCGACCAGTTTTTTACCTTTTGCACTTTGGCTTCCCCACTTTTAGATTCCATGCTGTCAGGACTCCTCATGGCCTGGTTCTGGTTCACGGTCCCACGACAGACGCGGATCAAATGTCATCGCAGAAAACATTGTCATAATGACGACTAAAGCAAACATCAAAGCACCCATTGCAGGATAAATGTTCATTAACCCTCCCATGCGCACCAGCGCAGAGAGTACCGCAATCACAAAGACGTCGATCATTGACCAGCGACCGACAAATTCCACAACTTCATAAATCAGGTGCATACGTTCGCTGTCGCGTTTGCCGTGGCCTTTGGCATCCCAACATAACCAGGCAATGGCAATCATTTTCAACGTCGGCACCATAATACTGGCGATAAAAATAACCGCAGCCACCGGATAAGAGCCTTCGCTCCAGATTAAAACCACCCCCTCAAGTATCGTTGATGGCAGCTTTGACCCGAGCAGATCGGTAATCATAATCGGCAAAATATTGGCAGGAAGATAAAGCATGATCGACGTGAACAGTAATGCCAACGTCCATTGCAGACTGTTTTTACGCCGCACATAGCCTTTCGTCTGGCAGCGCGGACACACCCGTTCATCAGCGGGAAGAATCGCGGTGCAGCAAGAGCAGGAACGCAGTCCCTGTCGAATGCCGGGCACGCCAGGTTTTAACTCCTGCTTAATCACTGGCATTGGCGCAATATCATCCCACAGCCAGCGACGGTCAACGCACTGGAATGCGCGCAGTTGCAAAACGCAAAAGAAGCACCACGGAATAAAGCTGCTGCCCACGCCGATATCGCCGTAAGCCATAAGCTTAACGAAGCTGACCAGCACGCCAGCGAGGAAGATTTCCGCCATCCCCCAGCTTTTTAACTGGAACAGGACGCGTGCAAGACCAGCCTTAAGTCTGGCGGGCATCTGCACCCGATTCACCAGCAGCAAGATAGTCAGCAGGCAAAACGCGGGGACCAACTGCACGAATAATAAAAAGAAGGTGCCGAGACTGGCGTAGTCTTCAGAAAAGAGAACGCTGGGGATCTCCAGCAACGTCACTTCACTGCTCACCCCTGCGACGTTCATATTCACAAAGGGGAAGAGGTTTGACAGAAGCAGCATGAATAATGCTGCTAATACATAGGCGGTAGGACGCTGCCGCGGCGCGTCCCACTCAACCGTTAACGTAGTGCCACATCGTGGACATGCCGCTTTTTGACCATGCTCAAGGCGAGGTAACGCCACCAGCATGTCACACTGCGAGCACAAAATATGCTTCGCGGCATGGTGATGTTCGCACATATGTGCTCCTTTAAATTATGCGCCGTTCTTCAAAGACTCAAGATACTCCCAGCGCTCAAAGGCTTGCTCAAGTTCTTGTTCCGCTTCGTTCAGATTAGCTAATACCTGCTGCGTTTGCTCATGTGGCTGACTGAAAAAAGCGGCGTCAGCAACCTGAGCTTGTAGTCTTTCCAGTTTAGCTTCCAGTTCTTCAAGCTGAGCGGGGAGCTGCTCCAGTTCGCGCTGCAGTTTATAGCTTAGTTTGCTCGTGCCACGTTTGACAATTTCTGCTTTAGGAGCAACAGCTTCCTCTGTTTTTTTCGCGACCGGTTGTTTAAACGCCACATACTGAGATTGCTGGCTGCGCGCGTCATGATAACCACCGACATAACGACCAATTTTACCGCCGCCTTCGAAGATCCAGCATTCAGTTACAGTATTATCCACAAACTGACGGTCGTGGCTTACCAGCAGTACAGTCCCCTGATAGCTATCAATTAGTTCTTCAAGCAGTTCCAGCGTTTCGACGTCAAGATCGTTCGTTGGTTCATCGAGAATCAAAAGATTGCTGGGTTTCAGAAAAAGACGCGCCAACAGCAGGCGATTTCGTTCCCCACCAGAGAGCGCTCGCACTGGCGTCATCGCGCGTTTCGGATGGAACAGGAAGTCCTGCAGATAACCCAGCACATGGCGAGGTTTACCGTTAACCATCACCTCTTGCTTACCTTCAGCCAGGTTGTCCATCACGGTTTTATCTGGATCCAGTTCGGCGCGGTGCTGATCGAAATAGGCCACTTCCAGCTTGGTGCCGACGTGAATGCGTCCACTGTCAGCCTGAAGCTGGCCTAACATCAGCTTCAGCAGCGTTGTTTTGCCGCAGCCGTTCGGTCCGATTAGCGCAATTTTGTCGCTACGTTGTACCTGTGCGGAGAAATCTTTTACCAGCTGCTTTCCATCAACCTGGTAATCCACGTTCTCCATTTCGAAAACAATCTTGCCTGAACGGCTCGCCTCTTCGACCTGCATCTTCGCCGTGCCCATCACTTCGCGGCGTTCGCCACGCTCGCGACGCATGGCTTTCAGTGCGCGCACTCGGCCTTCATTACGGGTACGGCGCGCTTTGATCCCCTGACGGATCCAGACCTCTTCCTGCGCCAGCTTGCGGTCAAACTCTGCATTTTGTAACTCTTCTACGCGCAGCGCTTCTTCTTTCTCCAGCAGATACTGATCGTAATTCCCCGGATAAGTCACCAGTTTGCCACGATCGAGGTCGACGATACGCGTCGCCATATTGCGTATAAATGAACGGTCGTGGGAAATGAAGATGATTGTCCCATTGAAGGATTTCAGGAACCCTTCCAGCCAGTCGATAGTTTCAATATCCAGGTGGTTCGTTGGCTCATCCAGCAGCAATACACGCGGATTACTCACTAACGCGCGGCCCAGCGCCGCTTTACGCAGCCAACCGCCAGAAAGCGAAGAAAGTGCGGCGTTTGGATCCAGCCCCAACTGCTCCAGCACTTCATTAATACGGCTTTCGAGCTGCCACAGATTGTGGTGATCGAGCATTTCCTGAACCCGCGCCATCTCATTCAGATTTCTGTCGCTCGGATCAGTCATCACCAGACGCGAAATATCGTGATAACGCTTGAGATATTCGGCCTGCTCTTCGATACCCTCGGCAACGAAATCATACACGCTGCCCTCAACATTACGCGGCGGATCCTGTTGCAGACGCGCCACAACCAGATCCTGCTCATAAATGATACGCCCGTCGTCAAGCCCCTGCTCACGGTTCAGGATCTTCATCAGCGTCGATTTACCTGCGCCGTTACGGCCAACCAGACAGACGCGTTCGTTATCTTCGATATGCAGTTCTGCATTATCAAGAAGCGGCGCATCGCTGAACGACAGCCATGCACCATGCATACTGATCAATGACATTTATTTATCCTTTCAGGCTGCGGTAATCAGCCAGCAATTGTGGATCTGACGGTTACGGGCAAAATCCTGGGAAAGCGTTTTTTGGGTAATTTCTTGTGCTTTCAATCCCAGTTCAGCCAAACCGTCGAGATCCATACGGAACCCACGTTTGTTGTTGGAGAACATGATCGTGCCGTCTTTACGCAGCAGACGTTTCAGATCTTTCATCAGCGCCAGATGATCGCGCTGCACATCAAACGAATCTTCCATACGTTTTGAGTTAGAGAACGTCGGCGGATCGATGAAAATCAGATCAAACTGTTCATTCGCATCACGCAGCCAGCCCAGGCAATCGGCCTGAATTAAACGGTGAGCACGACCGCTCAATCCGTTCAGGCGCAGGTTACGTTCCGCCCATTCCAGATAGGTACGCGACATATCGACCGTCGTGGTGCTACGCGCACCGCCCAATCCTGCATGTACGCTGGCGCTACCGGTGTAGGAAAACAGGTTGAGGAAGTCCTTACCTTTACTCATCTGCCCCAACATGCGGCGCGCAATACGGTGATCGAGGAATAAACCCGTATCAAGGTAGTCAGTCAGGTTAACCCACAGGCGCGCGTTGTACTCGCTTACCTCAATGAATTCACCCTTCTCATTCATCTTCTGATACTGATT
Organism: Citrobacter sp. MGH110; assembly: GCF_001037515.1. Taxonomy (NCBI): domain Bacteria; kingdom Pseudomonadati; phylum Pseudomonadota; class Gammaproteobacteria; order Enterobacterales; family Enterobacteriaceae; genus Citrobacter; species Citrobacter sp. MGH110. The sequence continues at coordinate 1,940,053 of NZ_KQ089830.1, forward strand.
CTTGCCTTTCTGACGCTCACGGGTTTTCAGCACCAGTTTGTTTGGCGCGATTTCCAGTACTGACAGCGTGGCGGCAATGATGTCGAACAAGCGTTGACGTGCTTTTTGCGCATCAACCGTCTTCGGCGGTGCGTATTCCTGAACCACGACCCAATCACCGTAACGATCTACTGCAACGTTGTATTCCGGCAGGTCAGCGTCATACAGGCGATAGCATTCAATGCCTTCCTGACGCGCCCATTTTTCCAGCTTCTTAATATTCTTGCGCAGGCGGTTGGCATAATCTTCCGCTACCGTAGCCGGCTTGCTGTCCGCAGTGGTCTCTGCAACGTGATAATTCTTCTGCACACAATCCAGCGGGCCGTTTTTCGCTTTGAACTGCTTGTCGGCACGTAATTGCAGGCTGCTGAGCAGATCCGGCGAGGCGCTGAACAGCGACAAATTCCAGCCGCCAAACTGGTTTTTCATCGTACGGCCCAGCAGGCTGTGCAGGGCAATCAGCGCCGGTTCGCTATCCAGACGTTCGCCGTAAGGCGGGTTACTGATAACTGTCCCATAAGGTCCTTTCGGCAGCGGATTGCTCAGTTTGGCGACATCTTTCACGTCAAACGTCATCAGATCGGCGATACCGGCGCGGCGAGCATTACTACGCGCTTTTTCAATCACGCGCGCATCGCTATCGGATCCATAAAAATGCGAGGTATAGTCAGCCAGTCCCTTACGCGCACGCACCTGCGCTTCGGCTTTAACTTCTTGCCAGACAGCTTCGTCGTGTTGCGCCCAACCGCTGAAGCCCCAGTATCCACGGTGCAGACCCGGCGCGCGATCGGTCGCCCACATTGCCGCTTCAATCAGCAGCGTGCCGGAACCACACATCGGATCGAGTAACGGGGTTCCCGGCTGCCAGCCAGAACGCATAACAATTGCCGCGGCCAGCGTCTCTTTAATCGGTGCCTGACCCGCGCGATCGCGATAGCCACGCTGATGCAAACCGTCACCGCTCAGATCGAGCGCAATGCTGGCAGTATCTTTGTTCAACCAGACGTTGATGCGCAGATCCGGAGATTCACGATCCACATTCGGACGCGGCATATTTTTGCGGGTAAAGGCATCGACAATCGCATCCTTGACCTTCAGCGCGCCGTACTGGCTGTTACGAATGGTCTCGTTCAGTCCGCTAAAATGGACGGCAAACGTAGCACCAGGGTTAAATATCTCTGTCCAGTCGATTGCCTGAACGCCGAGGTACAGATCAAGATCGCTGTAGACCTTGCACTCTCCCATCGGCAGGATAATGCGCGAGGCCAGGCGGCTCCACATCAGGCTCTGGTAAACAAGCCGTGTGTCGCCCTTAAAATGGACCCCACCCTGAACGACCTGACACTCCAGCGCGCCGAGGTTTTCCAGTTCAGTTTTTAACAGCTCTTCCAGCCCGCGGGCCGTACTGGCAAACAGAGAATTCATAATGTCACTTTTACTCCGAGAAAATTGCTGCGCATTATAGCTAATATGGGCTGTATGTCATAAAGTTGAAGGCTTATTTTCATTCGAGGGGCTGTACAGTGGTCACGTTAACCCGACTTTTTATTCATCCGGTTAAATCAATGCGCGGCATTGGGCTTACGCATGCCCTGGCAGATATTAGCGGTCTCGCCTTTGATCGCATATTTATGATCACTGAACCTGACGGAACGTTCATAACTGCCCGCCAGTTCCCACAAATGGTCCGTTTTACGCCTTCCCCATTCCACGATGGGCTGCATCTTACAGCTCCAGATGGCAGCAGCGCGCTCGTGCGATTTGCCGATTTCGCTAGCCAGGATGCGCCGACGGAAGTATGGGGAAACCATTTTACCGCGCGTATTGCGCCAGCGGCTATCAACCAGTGGCTTAGCGGCTTTTTCTCCCGTAACGTGCAATTACGCTGGGTCGGCCCGCAGCTGACGCGCCGTGTAAAACGCCATGTTGATGTTCCTTTATCCTTCGCTGATGGTTATCCCTATCTGCTGGCCAACGAAGCATCCCTGCGCGATCTGCAACAGCGCTGTCCGGCAAGCGTCAAAATGGAACAGTTTCGCCCCAATATAGTAGTTTCGGGAGCTGGTGCCTGGGAAGAAGATACCTGGAAAGTGATTCGTATTGGCGACGTCATTTTTGATGTAGCAAAACCCTGTAGCCGCTGTATTTTCACGACAGTTAGCCCGGAAAAAGGCCAGAAACATCCATCCGGTGAACCGCTTGCCACATTGCAAACCTTCCGTACTGCGGTAGATAACGGCGATGTCGATTTCGGTCAGAATCTTATCGCGCGTAACAGTGGCGTTATTCGCGTCGGCGATGAGGTAGAAATTTTGGCAACCGGCCCCGCCAGAGCGTACGGCGCGGCTGAATCAGACGAAACTACACCCGAACAACAACCTGATGCCACGGTGCTTATTGACTGGCAGGGACAGACCTTTCGCGGAAATAATCAGCAGGTATTGCTTGAGCAGTTGGAAAACCAGGGTATCCGGGTTCCCTATTCATGCCGGGCAGGCATTTGCGGATGCTGTCGAATTCGACTGGTAGAAGGCGAAGTTAGCCCGTTGAAGAAATCAGCGATGGGGGACGACGGAACGATTCTGTGCTGTAGCTGTGTTCCCAAAACGGCAATCAGGCTGGAGAGCTAAACCGCCTGCTCAAGGCTGAAACTGTCAACAACGGCCTGCGGTTTCAGTCTGTCATTCATTATTTTAATTGCATCGCCAAGCTGCATCGTACGCCCGGCGATAACCACGCCAGGTTGCGCAAGCAGGCAAAGCGCGGCGTTTTCACCCGGCTCAACCACTAACAGGTTTACCTGTTCATCGGTATCGCTTAAATCAACACAGGCTGCGTCACCCACGACCGGCGACCAGTTAATACCGTGTGCGACAAAGTGCCAGCTTTTTGGCATTTGCGGTTTGAGATAACGAATCGCCACCAGCGCATTAAGCACCAGTTCCGCTTTTTGTTCTTTGGCTAAATCCAGGTAGCGACATTTTTCTTCAAAGGAAAAATAAAGCGCGGCGTCATCAACACAAAAACCTGACGGAGAAAATGCATCAGGAGTGAGCATTTTACGAGCAAAACGCGAACGGAATAACATGCCATTGGCTAAATCGAGCATCATTCGATCGTGCTCTTCATCATAATACCAGCGCCAGTTATCGTCGGGTTTAATTCGCATCAGTTTCTCTCCTTTCCTTAATCATCACCGTTACGACAGTATCCTTTTGCCGCTTCGTTTATTGCCCTAATAATAAAAGCTCAGAATGTTTAAATAAGCAACAGTAAAGGAATATAAAACAACCAGGGCTAGAAATAAAGCCCTGGTTTGTGATTAAGGTAGCATTCAGATATTGCTGACGATTTCTTTTATCAACGGCGGACCTTTAAAAATAAAGCCCGAATAAATCTGTACGAGGGTTGCACCAGCAGCTATTTTCTCACGTGCAGCAATCACCGAGTCGATACCACCAACACCAATAATCGGCAGCTGACCTTTTAATTCCTGAGACAACTGGCGAATAATTTCTGTACTTTTTAATTGCAACGGTCGACCGCTCAGACCACCCATTTGATCGCAATTTTTCATTCCCTGAACAAGAGAACGATCGAGGGTGGTGTTAGTCGCAATTACGCCATCAATATTATGACGAACTAAACTATCGGCGACCTGGATCAGTTCTTCCACAGAAAGATCCGGCGCGATCTTTACCGCCACCGGAACATATTTATGGTGGATCGCTTGCAGATCGTTTTGCTTATTTTTAATTGCCGTCAGGAGATCGTCCAGCGCCTCGCCGTATTGTAGCGTACGTAATCCCGGCGTATTCGGCGAAGAGATATTAATCGCGATATAACCAGCATAAGCATAGACTTTTTCCATACAAATCAGATAGTCATCTTTGCCGTTCTCTACTGGGGTATCTTTGTTCTTACCAATATTAATCCCCAGAATACCGTCGAAATGCGATTTTTTAACGTTCTCAACCAGGTTATCAACCCCGTGGTTATTAAACCCCATGCGGTTGATCAAACCTTCTGCATCGACCAGACGGAACAGACGCGGTTTATCGTTACCCGGCTGAGGGCGTGGCGTCACGGTACCAATCTCAATGGAACCAAATCCCATCGCGCCGAGCGCATCAATGCACTCCCCGTCTTTATCCAGTCCGGCAGCAAGCCCGAGCGGATTTTTAAACGTCAACCCCATACAGGTAACCGGTTTTGCCGGTACTTTCTGGCGTACAAGCGCTTCAAGCGGTGTGCCGGTAATGCGACGTAATTGCTGGAATGTCAATTCATGAGCGCGCTCTGGATCGAGCTGAAAAAGGGCTTTACGAACGAAGGGGTAGTACATGAACTCTCCTGGATTCCCGGTGTGCAAACCGGGGGCGTATTATGTGCGATCGCGAGCAAAAAGGGAATTGACCTGCGGCAATAAATAGCAATCGTTTTCCTCGCCTCTGCCTTTTTATTCAATTTCTAACTTTTCTATCCCGTATAAATCATTTCGATAAACAAAATCTCTCTGCCAGACTGCTCAAATTGTTATCAATGTTAACCAAAAGCAAACAATTAGTTATAAGGGGAGAATGAAATTATGCGCGTCATCACTCTGGCGGGGAGCCCTCGCTTTCCCTCTCGATCCAGTGCGTTACTGGAATATGCCCGAGAAAAACTTCACGGTCAGGATGTCGAAATCTTTCACTGGAACCTGCACAATTTTGCCCCGGAAGACCTGATCTATGCTCGTTTCGACAGTCCGGCGCTGAACACATTTATCGAACAATTGCAGGATGCAGACGGGCTGATTGTCGCAACACCAGTCTATAAAGCCGCTTACTCTGGCGCCCTGAAAACCCTGCTCGACCTACTCCCCGAGCGGGCGCTGGAAGGGAAAGTGGTTTTGCCGTTGGCGACCGGCGGCAGCGTGGCGCATTTACTTGCCGTCGATTACGCGCTGAAACCGGTACTGAGCGCATTAAAGGCCCAGGAGATCCTGCACGGTGTGTTTGCCGATGATTCACAGGTGATTGATTATCAGCATAAACCTCAGTTTACGCCCAACCTTCTGCAGCGTCTGGACAGTGCGCTCGATACCTTCTGGCTGGCGTTGCATCGTCGCGATGTCCAACTTCCTCAACTGAACACCCTGCGAGGTGCCGCTCATGCTTGATTTTCTCAGGCGTCACACGTCATGGCTGGCACTGACCGGGTTGTTGTCGCTGTCAACGCTGGGGCATGCCGCAGAATCGGCCCCCGATGCCCTGCGTATTGGTTACCAGAAAGGAAGCGTCAGTATGGTGCTGGCCAAAAGCCATCAGCTACTCGAGAAACGCTATCCGCAGACTAAAATCTCGTGGGTCGAATTCCCGGCTGGACCACAAATGCTGGAAGCACTCAATATCGGCAGTATCGATCTCGGCAGTACCGGTGACATTCCGCCGATTTTCGCCCAGGCAGCCGGGGCCGATCTGGTTTACGTGGGCGTCGAGCCGCCCAAACCGAAAGCCGAAGTGATTCTGGTGCCAAAAAATAGCCCGATCCAGAGCGTCGCGCAGCTTAAAGGACATAAAGTCGCCTTCCAGAAAGGCTCCAGCGCCCACAATTTACTGCTCCGGGCGCTGCAACAGGCCGGACTGAAATTTACCGATATTCAACCGACGTATCTGACTCCCGCCGATGCGCGAGCGGCCTTTCAGCAAGGAAACGTGGATGCGTGGGCTATCTGGGATCCCTATTATTCCGCCGCGTTACTGCAAGGTGATGTACGCGTACTGAAAGACGGCTCAGACCTCAAGCAAACCGGTTCGTTTTATCTCGCCGCCCGTCCTTATGCCGAGAAAAATGGCGCTTTTGTACTTGGCGTACTGGATACCTTTAGCCAGGCCGATGCGTTAACGCTCAGTCAGCGCCAGCAAAGCATTACCCTGCTGGCCAAAACCATGGGGCTACCCGAACCGGTGATTGCGTCTTATCTGGATCATCGTCCGCCAACCACCATTGTGCCAGTCAACGCCTCTGTTGCTGCCCTACAACAACAAACCGCCGATCTGTTTTATGACAACCGTTTGGTGCCGAAAAAAATCGATATTCGCCAGCGTATCTGGCAACCCACTCAGCAGGCAGGAGAAAAATTATGAGTCTGAATATGTTCTGGTTTTTACCCACCCACGGTGACGGTCATTATCTTGGAACGGAAGAAGGTTCGCGCCCGGTTGATCACAGTTATCTGCAACAAATCGCGCAAACGGCCGATCGTCTTGGATTTACCGGCGTCCTGATCCCAACCGGTCGCTCTTGCGAAGATGCCTGGCTGGTCGCCGCTTCGATGATCCCGGTCACCCAGAGATTAAAGTTTCTGGTCGCGCTGCGCCCAAGTGTCACCTCGCCAACGGTTGCCGCACGTCAGGCTGCGACGCTCGACAGACTCTCAAATGGCCGGGCGTTATTTAACCTGGTGACCGGCAGCGATCCACTGGAGCTGGCAGGTGACGGCGTGTTCCTCGATCACACAGAACGATATGAAGCCTCTGCTGAATTTACTCAGGTCTGGCGGCGCTTGCTGCAAGGTGAAACGGTGGATTTCAACGGCAAACATATTCATGTCCGCGGCGCGAAGCTGCTTTTCCCTCCCGTACAACAACCCCGGCCACCGCTTTATTTCGGCGGCTCGTCTGATGTCGCACAAGACCTTGCTGCCGAGCAGGTTGATCTTTATCTGACCTGGGGCGAGCCGCCGGAACAGGTGAAAGCGAAGATTGAACAGGTGCGGGCCAAAGCAGCGGCGCTCGGGCGCAAGGTCCGCTTTGGTATTCGTCTGCATGTGATCGTACGGGAGACAACCCACGAGGCGTGGCAGGCAGCGGATCGTCTGATAGCCCACCTTGATGACGACACCATTGCCAAAGCCCAGGCCGCCTTCTCAAGAACGGATTCGGTTGGTCAGCAGCGAATGGCTGCACTGCACAATGGTAAACGCGACAAACTGGAAATTAGTCCGAACCTGTGGGCAGGCGTTGGACTGGTACGCGGTGGTGCGGGTACCGCGCTGGTCGGAGATGGTCCGACTGTCGCGGCGCGTATCAACGAGTATGCCGCGCTGGGAATCGACAGCTTTGTGTTGTCCGGATACCCACATCTGGAAGAGGCATACAAGGTTGGCGAGCTGCTGTTCCCGCATCTGGATGTTGCTATACCGGAAATTCCGCAGCCGCAACGCCTGCAACAACAAGGTGAAGCGGTGGCAAACGAATTTATCCCGCGCAAAGTCGCGCAAAGCTAAGGAGCGGCTAATGGCAACGCCGAAAAACAGGTGGTTATTACGCCTCGCGCCCTGGTTTTTACCGGTAGGTTTGGTGGCGCTCTGGCAGCTCGCATCTTCAATGGGCTGGCTGTCCACTCGCATTCTGCCCTCTCCGGAAGGTGTTATCGAAGCTTTCTGGACGCTTTCCGCCAGCGGCGAGCTTTGGCAGCATCTGGCCATCAGTTCCTGGCGCGCGCTGATCGGATTCTCCATCGGTGGATCGATTGGCCTGACACTGGGACTTATCAGCGGTCTTTCGCGTTGGGGAGAACGCCTGCTGGATACCTCGGTGCAGATGCTGCGTAACGTACCGCATCTGGCGCTGATCCCGCTGGTGATTTTGTGGTTCGGCATTGATGAATCCGCCAAGATCTTTCTCGTGGCGTTGGGCACGCTGTTCCCAATTTACATCAACACCTGGCATGGGATCCGTAGTATCGATCGTGGGCTGGTAGAAATGGCGCGCAGCTATGGATTATCCGGCTTTTCACTGTTTGTTCATGTGATCCTCCCCGGCGCCCTGCCCTCGATTATGGTCGGCGTGCGTTTTGCTCTCGGGCTGATGTGGCTGACGCTGATTGTGGCGGAAACCATTTCTGCCAATGCCGGTATTGGTTACCTGGCGATGAACGCCCGCGAATTTCTGCAAACCGATGTGGTCGTGGTGGCCATTATTCTCTACGCCCTGCTCGGCAAACTTGCCGACGTCAGCGCCCAACTGCTGGAGCGAGTCTGGCTACGCTGGCATCCGGCTTACCATGTAAAGGAGGCTACCGTATGAATACCGCTCGCCTGAACCAGGGTACACCGCTGTTGCTGAGCGCCGTGACAAAACAATACGCCGCCAATACAGTGCTCAATCAATTAGATTTGCATATTCCGGCCGGACAGTTTGTTGCCGTGGTTGGCCGCAGCGGCGGTGGTAAAAGTACGTTGCTGCGTCTGCTGGCAGGGCTGGAATCGCCGACCTCAGGCGCATTACTTGCCGGAACCACCCCACTGGCGGAAATTCAGGATGATACGCGTATGATGTTCCAGGATGCGCGTCTGCTGCCATGGAAGACGGTTATCGATAATGTGGGCCTGGGTCTGAAAGGTCAGTGGCGCGATGCGGCCCGAGATGCGCTGGCCGCCGTTGGGCTGGAGAGTCGTGCTCACGAATGGCCGGCTGCGCTGTCCGGTGGACAAAAACAGCGTGTAGCCCTGGCACGGGCATTAATTCATCGCCCCGGTTTGCTGCTGCTGGATGAACCCCTCGGCGCTCTGGATGCCCTAACCCGCCTTGAAATGCAGGATCTGATCGTCTCCTTATGGCAAGAGCACGGCTTTACCGTACTGCTGGTCACTCATGACGTCAGTGAAGCGGTGGCAATGGCCGATCGCGTGTTGCTGATTGAGGACGGAAAAATCGGGTTGGATCTGACGGTGGATATTCAGCGCCCCCGCCGTTTGGGATCGGTACGGTTATCCGATCTGGAAGCGGAAGTGTTGAACCGGGTTATGAAACGCGGCGAGACGGAACAACCGATTCTTCGACATGGATAACCGCTCAGTAAACCAGGCCCGGTAGCGCTTACCGGACCTTTTGCCGGATGGCGGCGTTACCGCCTTATCCGGCCTACTAAACTACAGGTCAACGTTTCAGGCTAACGCTTTGTCAATCTTCTCGAACAGATCGCCGGAGAGATTCTCCAGAACTTTCAGCTGTTCCAGCGCCGCACGCATTTTCGCCTGACGTTTTGCATCATAACGTTTTAAGCGAATCAGCGGCTCAATCAGACGTGACGCCACCTGCGGGTTACGGCTATTAAGCTCAGTCAACATGTCGACCAGGAACTGATATCCACTACCATCTTCCGCATGGAATGCCGCCGGGTTGCTACCTGCAAAGGCACCGATCAGCGAACGGATTCGGTTCGGGTTACTCATGCTGAAAGAGCGATGCTTCAGCAGGCCGCGTACCGTTTCCAGCACGTTTTTCGCCGGGCTGGTGGATTGCAGGATAAACCATTTGTCCATCACCAGACCGTCATGGTGCCACTTATCGTCATACTCCTGCATTAGCGCGTCGCGACAAGGCAGCTGCGCAGCCACTGCCGCGGATAGCGCCGCCAGCGCATCGGTCATATTGTTCGCTTCACGATACTGCTTGCTTACCAGCGTGTCAGCCAGATGGGTTTCGCCAAAGGCCAGGAAACGCAGGCAGGCGTTACGCAGCGTACGCTTGCCAATATCGGCATGCTCAACGCGGTACTCATCAAGATGATTAGCGTTATAGATGGCAAGGAATTCATCTGCCAGCTCGGCCGCCAGCGTGCGGGTTAACGCTTCGCGTACTTCGGTTATCGCCACCGGATCGATGATGTCGAACAGTTCGGCTATTTCATTTACTGAAGGCAGCGTCAGGATCTCTGCCGCCAGCGCCGGATCGATTTTCTCATCCAGTAAAATTGCGCGGAATGCATCAGCCACGTGTACCGGCAGCGACAGCGGTTGTCCCTGCTGATGACGAGCAACGTTAAGCTTAATATAGGTCGCCAGCAGGCTTTGCGCCGCGTCCCAACGAGAGAAATCGTTACGCGCATGACGCATCAGGAAGGTCAGCTGCTGATCGCTCCATTTGTATTCCAGTTTTACCGGCGCGGAGAATTCGCACAGCAGCGCCGGAACCGGCTGGAAGTAGACGTTATCAAAAACAAAGGTCTGCTCTGCCTGGGTGACGTTGAGTACAGAATTCACCGGGTGCCCGCCTTTTTGTAACGGGATCACTTTCCCTTCGTTGTCATACAACTCGAGGGCGAAAGGAATATGCAGCGGCTGTTTTTCGGCCTGATCCGGCGTGGCCGGCGTGCGCTGGCTGATCGTCAGCGTGTACTGCTCAGTTGACGGATTGTAGTCATCACGCACGGTCAGAATCGGCGTACCGGACTGACTGTACCAGCGGCGGAAATGGGAGAGATCAACGTTAGAAGCATCTTCCATCGCCTGCACGAAATCATCACAGGTTGCAGCACTGCCGTCATGACGCTCAAAGTACAGTTGCATCCCTTTCTGGAAGTTAGCCTCACCGAGCAGGGTGTGGATCATACGAATGACTTCAGCGCCCTTTTCGTACACGGTCAGGGTATAGAAGTTGTTCATTTCAATGACCATATCCGGACGGATAGGATGCGCCATCGGGCTGGCATCTTCAGCAAACTGCAGACCACGCATGGTGCGCACATTGCTGATGCGGTTTACCGCGCGTGAGCCGAGATCGGAACTGAACTCTTGATCGCGGAACACGGTTAAGCCTTCTTTCAGGCTCAACTGGAACCAGTCACGGCAGGTCACACGGTTGCCGGTCCAGTTGTGAAAATACTCATGACCGATAACGCGCTCAATATCGAGGTAGTCTTTGTCGGTGGCGGTATCGGTACGTGCCAGCACATATTTGGAGTTAAAGATGTTCAGACCTTTATTCTCCATCGCGCCCATGTTGAAGAAATCCACAGCGACAATCATATAGATGTCGAGGTCATACTCGAGGCCAAAGCGCTCTTCATCCCATTTCATGGAGTTTTTCAGCGAGGTCATCGCCCACGGCGCGCGGTCAAGGTTGCCGCGATCGACGTACAGTTCCAGCGCCACTTCACGCCCGGAACGGGTGATAAAGGTATCGCGAAGAACGTCGAAATCGCCGGCTACCAACGCAAACAGATAGCACGGTTTCGGGAACGGATCTTGCCACTGTACCCAGTGACGACCATTTTCCAGTTCGCCCTGCGCCACACGGTTGCCGTTAGAGAGCAGGAACGGATATTGGGTTTTATCGGCGATAATTTTGGTGGTAAAACGCGCCAGGACATCAGGCCTGTCCAGATACCAGGTAATATGGCGGAACCCTTCCGCTTCACACTGGGTGCACAGCGCTTCGCCAGACTTGTACAGTCCTTCCAGCGCGGTATTGGCCGCTGGGCTAATTTCATTCACGATACGCAGCGTAAAACGTTCCGGCAACTGACTAATGACCAGAGCGCCCTCTTCTTCTTTATACTCTGTCCACGGCTCGTCGTTCACGTGGATCGACACCAGGGTCAGATCTTCGCCATTCAGGCGCAGGGGCACATCGGACGCGCCATGACGGACAGCCTGGCTCACTGCGGTGACCACGGTTTTTTCAGCATCCAGGTCAAAGGTCAAGTCAATATCAGTAATCTGGTAATCCGGCGCACGATAGTCGTGACGGTATTTGGCTTGTGGCTGTTGTGTCATAAAAAAACCTTTAGCATCTTTAATAGAGTCTCGGCTTCAGTCTATTCCTGTTGCGTAAATCGCGCTACGCAGAATGTTCATCTTTTCAGGCACAAACACCCTTTTTGCTACATTTTCATAACACGTGGCACGAATTGCCCTCGACCAGAAAGAGAGCTTATGGTGTGATCGGGGTTCAATAAATCGCTAAACAGGGTATACTCCAGCGGTTTTCTTAGTTGTTTATTGTACTAAACGCTCCCGTGAGAGGATGCTACTGCGCACCTATGACACAATTCGCTTCTCCTGTTCTGCACTCGCTGCTGGATACAGACGCTTATAAGTTGCATATGCAGCAAGCCGTTTTTCACCACTACTATGATGTACAAGTAGCGGCTGAATTTCGTTGCCGTGGCGATGACCTGCTCGGTATTTATGCCGATTCTATTCGTGAGCAGGTGAATGCTATGCAGCACCTGCGACTGCAGGAGGATGAGTACCAGTGGCTCTCCGGCCTGCCTTTCTTTAAAGCTGATTACCTCACCTGGTTACGTGATTTCCGCTATAACCCGGAACAGGTTTGCGTCACCAATGATAACGGCAAGCTAAACATCCGCTTAACCGGTCCGTGGCGTGAAGTGATCATGTGGGAAGTCCCGCTGTTAGCGGTGATTAGCGAACTGGTACATCGTTACCGTTCACCTGAATCAGGCGTCCCGCAGGCACTCGATGAGCTGGAAAGCAAACTAGTAGAATTCTCTGCTTTAACGAAAGATGTCGATATGTCCCGCTTCCATTTGATGGATTTCGGTACGCGTCGTCGTTTTTCGCGCGAAGTACAGCAGGCTATCGTTAAACGCCTGCAGCAAGAGCCCTGGTTTGTCGGCACCAGTAACTACGATCTGGCCCGCCGCCTGTCATTAACCCCAATGGGTACGCAGGCGCATGAGTGGTTCCAGGCTCATCAGCAAATCAGTCCAGAACTTGCCACCAGCCAGCGCGTAGCCCTGGCAGCCTGGTTAAATGAATACCCTGATCAACTCGGCATTGCATTGACCGATTGCATCACCATGGACGCATTTTTACGCGACTTTGGCGTTGAGTTCGCTACCCGCTACCAAGGGTTACGCCATGACTCAGGCGATCCGGTGGAATGGGGTGAAAAAGCCATCGCCCATTATGAAAAACTGGGTATTGATCCGCTAAGCAAAACGCTGGTCTTCTCAGATAATCTCGATCTGAAAAAAGCGATTGAACTCTACCGCCACTTCTCTTCCCGTGTACAGTTGAGTTTTGGTATTGGGACACGGCTAACATGCGACATTCCGCAGGTTAAGCCACTCAATATTGTGATCAAGCTGGTGGAATGTAACGGCAAACCGGTGGCGAAGTTATCTGACAGCCCGGGTAAAACCATCTGCCACGATAAAGCATTTGTTCGTGCATTGCGCAAAGCCTTCGATCTTCCGCATATCAAAAAAGCCAGTTAAGCCTTCCAGGGAGCCATTTTGGCTCCCTTTTTCGCGTTTATTTCCGAAATCTTTCACTCCAGCTACGAATTCTGCTTGTCTGATTGCAGATGCCAGGTAACATAGGTATCCCCCCATTACGGGTGGACATGTGTTTATATATCCGACTATTAACAGAGAGAATATTATGAGCGTTGTGCCTGTAGCCGACGTACTCCAGGGCCGCGTAGCCGTTGACAGCGAAGTCACCGTGCGCGGATGGGTGCGTACCCGCCGAGATTCAAAAGCTGGCATCTCCTTCCTCGCCGTTTATGACGGTTCCTGCTTTGATCCTGTACAGGCCGTCATCAATAATTCTCTGCCCAATTACAATCAGGACGTACTGCGCCTGACGACGGGTTGTTCAGTTATCGTAACGGGTAAAGTCGTTGCATCTCCTGGACAAGGACAGAGCTTTGAAATTCAGGCCACTGAGGTTGAAGTAACGGGCTGGGTTGAAGATCCTGACACTTACCCAATGGCAGCCAAGCGTCACAGCATTGAGTATCTGCGTGAAGTGGCGCACATGCGTCCGCGTACCAACATGATTGGTGCGGTAGCGCGTGTACGTCATACGCTGGCGCAAGCTCTGCATCGTTTCTTCCACGAGCAGGGTTTCTTTTGGGTATCGACTCCGTTGATCACCGCTTCCGATACGGAAGGTGCCGGTGAAATGTTCCGTGTTTCTACGCTGGATCTGGAAAACCTGCCGCGTAACGATCAGGGCAAAGTCGATTTCGACAAAGACTTCTTTGGTAAAGAAGCCTTCCTGACCGTTTCCGGTCAGCTGAACGGTGAAACCTACGCCTGCGCCCTGTCTAAAATTTATACTTTTGGCCCGACATTCCGTGCAGAAAACTCTAACACCAGTCGTCACCTGGCAGAGTTCTGGATGCTGGAACCAGAAGTGGCTTTTGCTGACCTGAATGATGTTGCAGGCCTGGCTGAAGCGATGCTGAAGTACGCGTTTAAAGCCGTACTGGCAGAGCGTGCGGATGATATGAAATTCTTCGCTGAACGTGTCGACAAGGACGCGATTTCACGCCTGGAACGTTTCATTGACGCTGACTTCGCGCAGGTGGATTACACCGACGCGGTAAGCATTCTGGAAAAATGCGGTAAACAGTTCGAAAACCCTGTTTACTGGGGTGTGGATCTGTCTTCTGAGCATGAACGTTACCTTGCTGAAGAGCACTTTAAAGCGCCGGTGGTAGTGAAAAACTACCCGAAAGATATCAAAGCGTTTTATATGCGCCTTAACGAAGACGGTAAAACCGTTGCTGCAATGGACGTACTGGCCCCGGGAATCGGTGAAATCATCGGTGGTTCTCAGCGTGAAGAGCGCCTGGACGTGCTGGATGCCCGTATGCTGGAAATGGGTCTGAACAAAGAGGATTACTGGTGGTATCGCGACCTGCGTCGCTACGGTACCGTTCCGCATTCCGGCTTCGGATTGGGCTTCGAGCGTCTGATCGCTTACGTCACCGGCGTACAGAACGTCCGTGATGTTATTCCGTTCCCGCGTACTCCACGTAACGCCACCTTCTAACGTGCGTTATTGTTTCAAAGGCCAGCATTGCTGGCCTTTTTTATACCCTTTTCGTGTTATCTGGATACCCATCTCACGTTAAACACAACCTTTCAATCCCCTCCACCTGTTACGTAATATTTCATCGCAATACATTTGCACAAAAAATAATCAGCAATTTTATTGTGGATTAGCATTTTCTGATTAAATAGTACATTTTTTAGCCTCTCGCACGGCACTCCAGACGTCCAAAAATCGTTACCTGTAAAATCCGAACTTTCCGGCATAACGGAGAAAAAATGACCTTATCAAAATTAAACATAAGAAAATCATATAAATAGAAATAAAAACGAGAATTTTAAGCGCAGGGGCATCCGAAGTTTGACGCTGTTCACAAAGTTGCACAAAAATAACAATTTGTTACACATTTTTTCTTTTTGAAACCAAATCTTTATATTTGTAGCACTTTGACGGTAGCGAAACGGTAGTTTGAATGGAAAGATGCCTGTCAGACACATAAAGACACCAAACTCTCATCAATAGTTCCGTAAATTTTGATTGACGGAATTTATTGGCGGCAGTGGCAGGTGTCATATAAAAACCGATGAGGGTAATAAATAATGATGAAGCGCAATATTCTGGCAGTGGTTATCCCTGCTCTGCTGGTAGCCGGGGCAGCTAACGCTGCAGAAGTTTATAACAAAGATGGCAACAAGCTGGATGTATACGGTAAAACCGTAGGTCTGCACTATTTTTCTGATAACGCTGGCAACGATGGCGATCAGACTTATGCCCGTCTTGGTTTCAAAGGGGAAACTCAGATTAATTCCGATCTGTCCGGTTACGGTCAGTGGGAATACAACTTTGCCGGTAATAACTCTGAAGGCGGCAGCGACGCTCAGAACGGCAACAAAACCCGTCTGGCATTTGCTGGTCTGAAATATGCCGATCTGGGCTCTTTCGACTACGGTCGTAACTACGGTATCGTTTACGATGCACTGGGTTACACCGATATGCTGCCAGAATTTGGTGGTGATACCGCATACAGCGACAACTTCTTCGTTGGCCGTGTGGGTGGTGTTGCAACCTACCGTAACTCTAATTTCTTCGGTCTGGTTGACGGCCTGAACTTCGGTATCCAGTATCTGGGTAAAAACGAGCGTGATGGCAATACCGGTCGTTCTAACGGTGACGGCGTTGGCGGTTCTGTAAGCTACGAAATGGATGGCTTCGGTATCGTTGGTGCTTACGGTGCAGCTGACCGTACCAACGCGCAGGAAAACTCATTCTACGCTAACGGCGGCAAAAAAGCTGAGCAGTGGGCAACTGGCGTTAAATACGATGCTAACAACATCTACCTGGCAGCGAACTACGGTGAAACCCGTAACGCAACTCGCATCTCAGGTGCCGGAAACAGTGGCTTCGCCAACAAAACTGAAGATTTCTTTGTTGTCGCTCAGTACCAGTTCGATTTCGGTCTGCGTCCATCCCTCTCCTACAACAAATCTAAAGCGAAAGACGTAGAAGGCGTGGGTAACGAAGATCTGGTTGACTACATTGAAGTAGGCGCTACCTACTACTTCAACAAAAACATGTCCACCTATGTTGACTACCAGATCAACCAGATCGACTCTGATAACAAACTGGGCGTGAACTCTGACGACACCGTAGCAGTCGGTATCGTTTACCAGTTCTAATAGCAGACCTCTTTGTTAAATGCCTATAAAACAGGACTTCGGTCCTGTTTTTTTATATCTGCTAGCGAATTCTTGCGTCTTAAAAAAACACCTCAGCTTTTCGTCAGTAACGGTTGGCATTTTGTAAATCTACCGTTAACCTGATAGCGGACTTCCCTTCTGTAATCACTATGGAACCTCGTCATGTTTGAGAACATTACCGCCGCTCCTGCCGACCCCATTTTGGGTCTGGCTGATTTGTTTCGTGCCGATGACCGCCCTGGAAAAATAAACCTCGGGATCGGTGTATATAAAGATGAGACAGGCAAAACGCCGGTGCTGACCAGCGTTAAAAAAGCCGAGCAATATATACTGGAAAATGAAACCACCAAAAATTACCTTGGCATTGACGGTATTCCAGAGTTTGGTCGCTGCACTCAGGAATTACTGTTTGGTAAAGAAAGTTCGCTGATCAACGATAAGCGTGCACGTACCGCACAGACCCCTGGCGGCACTGGTGCACTGCGTGTGGCAGCTGATTTCCTGGCAAAAAATACGTCGGCTAAACGCGTATGGGTGAGCAATCCAAGCTGGCCGAACCATAAGAGCGTCTTTAACTCTGCAGGCCTGGAAGTTTGTGAATACAACTATTACGATGCAGCAAACCACTCGTTAGATTTTGATGCGCTGCTGGCAAGCCTCAGCGAAGCGCAGGCTGGCGACGTAGTGCTATTCCACGGCTGCTGCCATAACCCTACCGGCATCGATCCTACGCTGGAACAGTGGCAAACGCTGGCTCAGATGTCTGTCGAAAAAGGTTGGTTACCGCTGTTTGACTTCGCATACCAGGGCTTTGCCCGTGGTCTGGAAGAAGATGCAGAAGGTCTGCGCGCATTTGCGGCTCTGCACAAAGAGCTGATCGTTGCCAGCTCCTACTCCAAGAACTTTGGACTGTACAATGAGCGTGTAGGCGCCTGTACGCTGGTTGCTGCCGATACTGAAACCGTTGACCGTGCGTTCAGCCAGATGAAATCAGCCATTCGCGCTAACTATTCCAACCCACCAGCACACGGTGCATCCGTAGTGGCCACGATTCTGAGCAACGATGCGCTGCGTGCCATCTGGGAACAGGAACTGACTGATATGCGCCAGCGCATTCAGCGCATGCGTTTACTGTTTGTGAATACGTTGCAAGAGAAAGGTGCAAACCGCGACTTCAGCTTTATCATCAAACAGAACGGCATGTTCTCGTTTAGCGGCCTGACCAAAGAGCAGGTTCTGCGTCTGCGTGAAGAGTTTGGTGTCTACGCTGTCGCTTCCGGACGCGTAAACGTGGCAGGAATGACGCCAGACAACATGGCGCCGCTGTGCGAAGCGATTGTCGCAGTACTGTAATCTATCGCGCACAAAAAAGGCCGCAAATGCGGCCTTTTTATTTATTAAACGAATTACCAGACAGGCATTTCATCTTGCAGGAACGGGTTATGTAGCCGTTCGTTACCCAGCGTAGAAAGTGGGCCGTGACCCGGAATAAACGTTACGTCATCGCCCAGCGGCAACAGTTTACGTTTAATCGAATCGATCAGTTGGCTGTGATCACCGCGCGGGAAATCGCTGCGCCCTACGCCACCTTTGAAAATCACGTCACCAGAAATCAGTAACTTTGATTGCTCATCAAAGAAGACTACATGTCCCGGTGTATGACCCGGACAATGCAGAACCTGTAACGTCACGTTGCCAACGCTTATCCGGTCACCTTCATTCAACCAGCGATCGGGCGTCAGCGGCTCACAATCTCCCAGGCCAAACATGCGGCTCTGAGCAGGGAGTCCCTGTAACCAGAACTCATCTTCTTTTTCCGGGCCAATAACCGGTACACCATAATGCTGTGCCAGTTCAGCCGCCGCCCCAACATGGTCAAGATGACCGTGAGTAAGCAGGATCTGCATTAGCGTCAGACCGCTGGCATCCACTTCCTGTTTGATTTTCTCGGCATCGCCGCCGGGATCGACCAGCGCGGCCAGACGAGTCTGCTCACACCAGATTAGCGAGCAGTTCTGGGCGAATGCAGTGACCGGAATAATACGATAGTTCATACAGCTCCTGTTTCATTAAGCTTATGGATCACCAGTGCCGTGCAGGGCCGGTGTCAATATGCACAAAGTTACTGCTGGGGTAGTATCCTACACCACCTGCGCGCATAGATAACGCAGCTTTGCGAATATTACTTAATGCGATGCCTTCAATATGGAAATCCATGGCCTGACCTTTAGTGTGGTAGCTTTTCTTGGCCACACCACGGCTACGTGCACGGAGTTCATTATTGGTATCGATAGAGCGATAGCCTGAGATCAGCTGTACGGGTTTACGCGTGCCCAGCAGGCCCTGCAGACGGAAGAGTTGATCAAACAGTCCCGGGTCAATGGATTTCACTTTATTGGCCCGAAAATCACGGAAAAAGTGGTTAAGTTTTGCTAATTCGTCCTGAATATAGCCCCTGCCATCAAAAAACTCTGCTTTTATTGACTCACCGGTATGCAGGTTATTCAGAGTCAATATACGCGGACGTGGGGTAGAGAGTGTTGCAAACGCAGGCGTAGGCAAGATGGCAGCGCCGAGGGCAATGCCACCAAGCGCCAGCAGTTTGCGGCGATTAGCGTCAAATTTGTCCATGGTATTAAGGTCTACAAGGTCAATGTTATCGTATGTATGCTCTAGCGCACGCGGGAAACCTTATCTGGCTAAGTAGTCCACGTCAAGGCTCCCAACCCCAGGAAATACGGGGCTCACAGCCATTTTGCCCCGTTTCCAGCATAACTTACGACAATCATTTTCCTCGAACTGCTTCATTTATCTGATTAATTGCTCGGCTTTTGACACAATTTGTGCGCTGGATCGCGCTGTCAGATCGTAATTGTAAATATCTGTACGATACTGCGTGCGCCCATCAGGGCCGACAAATGCGGTCAGATAGTAGAGGTTGACCGGAATATTCTGGCGAATATTCACATACCGCGTATCCCCTTGCTTCAGGGCATCCGAGATGCGTGAATCATTCCAACCCGCGTCCTGTAGCAGCATATTCGCCAGCTCAGATGCCTTGTTCACACGCACGCATCCGGAGCTTAACGCCCGCGTATCTTTCTGGAACAGATTGTGGTTCGGCGTATCGTGCAGATAAATAGCGTCCGAACTCGGCATATTGAATTTATAGCGTCCGAGCGAGTTACGTGCACCCGGAGCCTGCTGAAAGCGGAACGGCAGATTGGACGCAGTGATGGTCGCCCAGTCAACCTGCCACGGATCTATCGTCTCTTTACTGTTCCAGCCGCGCATCACGGTATAACCGTGACGCTCAAGATACCCCGGATCATTCCAGACCTTAGGCAGGATATCTTTTCGGGCCAGCGTTGGCGGCACGTTCCACGGTGGGTTAACGACCACGTTATTCAGCGCACTGCTCATCATCGGCGTTTTACGATCGGGACGCCCGACAATAACGCGCGAGGCCAGCACCTGATTGCCATTCTGATAATAAACCAGCGAATAGGCAGGAATGTTCACCATGATACCGGTAGACAGCTCACTCGGCAGCAGGCGTAAGCGCTGAATATTTAACGCCAGCACGCCCGCACGCTGAGCAGGCGTCACGTTCAGCCAGTCACGTGTGGCTGGGCCAATCGCGCCATCTGCGCCAAGTCCCTGCCACGTCTGAAAACGCTTTACCGCATCAACCAATTCACGATCGTAGGTGCCACGCCCTTCTTTGCCAGACGTACTGACGGCAGGCTCCAGCATCCCGGTTCGGCGCAAAATTTCACGTAGCGCGGGGATGTCATTACTCCACTCCCCCGGACGCAGCGTTGTTGTACTGGTGAGCTGTGGCCAGGGACGTGTATCGCCCACCAGCTTGAGCAGTGATTCATGCATGGCTGCATACTGCGGATGTTGAGGCGCAAGGCTGGCCACAAATGAAGTCAGTTGACCGTTATCCAGTGCGACCTGCCACTGGTTGATGACGGAAATCGGCGGCGTCGTTAGCGCATAGGGCTTATCGCTGTAAAGCCAGCGATTACCTTTGACAGGGATGTTAGCGATAAAGTGCAGATACCCCATCATCGCATCAGAGAGCACGATGTCTCTCGCCTGACCGGTTACTGCCGGGTCAGTCAGAAGTGCAACCCAGGTAGTGAACTGCGGCTGAAAGCCGGCAATTGCGACCTCGGCTAACTGTTGCTGAAATGCCTTTACCGCATCACGATTTTCCCACATCGGCTTCATTTCGCGTGCGGCATACAGCAGTTCCAGCTGGCTCATGTAAACCGGCGTATAACCTGCTGGCAGCTGAGAGTGTATTTCGGCGCGGGCTTTATCGACAGACACGCCTTCTGGCAGCGGTTGAATACCCGCCATGATAGCCGTCGCAGAAGATTGAACCTGCGGCTGCGATAACGCTGTTGGCTGTTCACTGACGGTCGCAGAGCTATCGCCAGGGATCATTTCAGGCTCATCGGCCTGAGCATTGAACAGTGGAGCGAATGTTACGGCCAGGCACAAACTGATTGCCGACAGCCGACGACCACACATTTTATTAAGCAACATCCCTTGCCCCCTGTTTTCTTTATCATACTCTGAATAGCCAGGCCGTCTGTATTCCTCTTTATTCTGACGAGGGTCGGACCTGTAAAACGCCAATACAAACTGAAGTATGACGAGCAAGCCTGTGACGCGTTAGGCTCACCTTTAGTATATAAACATCAAAAACTTTTTGCCTAACCTAATGTAAAGAAGTCTAAAGAAATTACACCAGGCATGAAGTCTTTTCGGAAAAAGATAAGGCGGCCATGTAGCCGCCTTTTTACTTATTACTTAGCTTGCCTGCGAGGAGGCATCTTCAGTCCCCGGCAGTGGTTCCGGTAACTGAGGCGCAAATCCGCGCAGCCCCACCACGTGAACGTGTTCGGTGTTCTGGAAGACTTTACGCACCAGTTTGTAGGTGGTGCCTTTCTCTGGGCTGATGTTTTCCGGCGCAGCGATAATCAGCTGCATCTGCAAACGCTCACACAGCTCAAACAAGGTCGCAATAGAACGCGCATCGAGTCGTGCAGCTTCATCAAGGAACAGCAGGCGGCAAGGAGAGATATCTTTCCCGCGCAATCTGCGGCCTTCATCTTCCCAGCTTTGCACCACCATCACCAGAATAGACATCCCGGTCCCGATCGCTTCACCCGTTGACAACGCACCAGACTCAGCACGCAGCCAGCCGTCAGAGCCACGGTTAACCTCAACTTCCATTTCCAGATAGTTACGGTAATCCAGCAGCTCTTCACCAATGGTTTGTGGCGTACGTTGCCCCATGTCTATCTGCGGATTCAGACGCTGATACAGCTTCGCCAGCGCTTCGGAGAAGGTCAGGCGATTGCTGTTAAACAGATCCTGATGCTGTTCATGCTGCTCTGAAAGTACGTCCAGCAAGGTAGCATGTGTTTCACGCACATTGACGTTCAGGCGAACGCTGTTGACCTGGCCAAACGACACGCTTTGCAGCCCCTGGTTCAGCATGCGAATACGGTTCTGTTCACGCTGAATGGTCTTACGAATAATGTTCGCCACGCTGCGTGAGCTGATCGCCAGCTTCTGTTCGCGTGAGGTTAACTCTTCCGTCAGACGGCTCAGCTCAATCTCCATCTGTTCAATGGCTTCAACCGGATCATCGGTACGAATAATATCCTGGCGAATACGTTCACGCAGATGCTGGTAAACCGCGACGAAGAACTGAATTTTACGCTCTGGACGTTTTGGATCTTCAGACAGACGCAACACATCGCGCAGGTGCTCGTTATCCGCAACCGCCAGACGTAGCGCACCGAGCGCCTTATCCGACATCGAACGCAGCTCGTCACCGGAAAGATAGGCCAACTCGCGGCGGTGCAGACGCCGTTCCACACCGTTATCTTTCACCATCCGCATGACTGCACACCAGCCGGCTTTGGCGGTGACTACCTGCTCGCGCATTTCATGATAATCACGTTCCAGCTTGCGCAGTCTGCGGGTCAGGTTTTCCATCTCCGCTTCGCAGAAGGTCAGTGCTTTCTCAAGTTGGTTGCGGCGTGCACGGTTGTTGCTGAGCTGCGCATGCAGTTCGTCACGACGGATACGCGCGCGCTCTTCGGCACCGCTGTCCGCACGAACGCCGATATCCTGCAGTTCACGTTGTAAATCGTTAAGCAGCTCTTTTTTGGTGTCATAAGAGCTTTTCAGCGATGCCATCACCTGGTTGTACTGGCTTAACTGTGCGGCGTGGCTGCGCAGCGCTTCGCGAGCGCGGGTACGTTCGGCTTCCGCCTGTTCCAGGCGTTCACGCAATTTTTCGTTCAGATCGCTATTGCCGCTCAGCATTTCGGCTGAGTCGGAATAACTAAAGTGCGCCCGACGCTGTACGACTTCGGTCAGCGCAAAAGCCTGCTGACGCGCATCGCGCTGCATCTGCTGGGAATACGCATAGTCTTCCTTCAGTTGTTCAAACTGCTCAGGGTCATTTTGCAGAACCGAAACGATAGGTTCCAGTTTCGCCAACTGATTGCCATGTTGCTGTACAAAACGCGCGGCTTCCTGAGCTTCATCCAGACGCTCGCGAATTTCGTCTACGCGATCGGCTAGCGTATCATCTGCCAGCAGATTCAAGCGCGGCAGCAGGCGGTTCAGCGCAGAGACGCCCTCTTTCGCCTGTTCAAACTGCATACGGCTTTGCTGGTTATCATTTTCATGATTGGTCAGCGCACGTTCCAGTTCAACGCGACGGCTATTCAGTTGGCGAATTTCCGCTTCTGGATCGGCTTCAAACGCCACCGACAGATGGCTGCCGATAAAGCGACTGAACGCCTGATGCAGACGCTGGGTTTTCTGGACGTCAAAGGAGAGCGTGGCGAAACGTTCAGACAGCCCTTCACGCTCGGCATGCAGGGTTTCGATACGGCTTTCACGTGCTGCACGCCCAAAAATAGGCACCGTCGGGAAGCGAGAATAACGCCACTGACGCTCGGCAGTTTTCACCACCACCGCATTTTCCAGTTCATCAACGCTGAAGACGCTGTCATCAAACGACTGCGGATCCCCTTCGATGAAATAGAGATCTTCCGGGCAATCCGTCAGCCCTTCAAGCTGTTCGGTAATCAGCGACAGATCCGGTACCACAATGGCATGACGCGAAGGACCGTATAGCGCAGAGAAGTACGGTGCATCTTCAAGGCTAACGTCATCATAAATTTCTGACAGCAGTACGCCGCCAAAGCGTTCTGCCAGCGCGTTCAGACGCTGATCTTCCGCCCCGCCCGGCTGACTTAAACGTTCAATCTCTTCATCAACCGCATTTTTGCGCGCGCCGACTTCATCACGCTCAACAATGGCCTCACGCTCGCGCTCCAGCAATTGTTGCAGATACTCGGTCACGTCCTGGCTGGAGGTAAACTCTTCGCCACACTGCTCGCTAAGCTGATTCAGGCTATTTTGCGCAGCCAGCCAGACAGGTGCCCGCTTCATCAAATACTGAATACGGGATTGCAGCTGTTCCTGCTCCTGACGCAGCGTCATACGCTGTTCGCTGGCAGACGAGACGCTGTCCGACAAGGCGGCGATGCGTGCTTCCAGCTCCTGGTGCAGCGCTTCCAGCTCATCAATATCGAACTGTTTACCCTGACGCTTGCAGAATTCGGCCAGCAGACGCTCGGCATCCTGCTGTTCGCGCAGACGCTGCTCCAGTTCGCTCAGTCGCATGCGCAACGGCTGAACCTGTTCTGCCAGGTGGCGCTGTTCCACGCCTTCGCGCAGCAGTTCACGCGCCACGCTCCAGGCTTCACCGCGTGCCAGCGGGCCGTTGATAGCCGCCACCAGCTGATAAGCTTGTTCGAACTGGCTATGCGCGGTTTGCGCCACGCTCATTTTTTGTTCTAGCGTCAGCAGCTTTTCAGTGGCTTCCTGCTCTTTGGCCTGGAAAGTCTCCAGCCATTCGGCGGCGCTGTCGGCTGTCAGGTCCGGTAAGTGGCAGAGCTCTTTCGCCCGGTTTAGGGCCTGGATCGCCTGGGTATACTGGATGGCTCGCGTTTGCTGGACGTCCAGCGCTTGCTGGTAATCGGCAAGCTGGCTTTTCAGCTCATCCACTTCCAGCTCAGCGGCTTCTGCGCGGGCTTCGTTTTCATCCTGGCGGTCAACGGCTTCCGCGACCACCTCGTTTTGTTCTTCAAGACGGACCTGCAATTCTTCGAGATCCGCCTCGTAGCGTTCAATTTTTTCCTGCTGACGCAGCGCGGTTTGCACCAGATTCAGGTGATCGCTCGCGGCCTGGTAATCAGCTTCCAGATCACCTTCCGCACCGTTGTGCTCACCCAGTTCACGCGCCATATCCACGTGTTTGTACTGCTCTGCCGCCAGCTGCTTGCGCGAGGTATACAGTTCACGACGATATTCCAGTGCTTTATCCAGATGGATACGACGTTCATTGGCGTGGCGCATATAATCTGCGGCCACATAGTTGGTCGCTTCACTGATTAAATGCTTAAACAGGTCGCGGTCAGACTGGGTTACGCGAATCGCTTCCAGCGTCATACGGTTTTCACGCAGCGCGGCTTCCATATCCTGAAACGCTTTACGTACGCCGCTGTTTTCCGGCAGCAGGTAGTCACGCAGTGAACGGGTAATGGCGCTGGAGATCCCGCCGTACAGCGAGGCTTCAATCAGACGGTAGAATTTACTACGATCGGACGCAGAGCGCAGACGACGGGCAATGATGCCCAGATCGAACATCAATGAGTGATAATCGGTTATTGAGTTGAACTGCTTAAACTGCACGCCTTCCATCTCATCAAGCTTCTCTTTCAGCTCAGGTAGAGACAGTACGCGCGCCTGGCGTTCGTTCAGCGTTTCCGTCACCAGTTGGGTTGGCTGTACCGACATCGGCAGCCCCTGAATGGCAAACGGTTTGATATCCACTTTGCGATCGCGACCAGCAACCTGTTGCAGACGCACCCCCACGACCACGCGCTGATGACGCGAATTAAGGACGTCGAGCATTGAATAACAAACCCCTGCTTTCAGCTTACCGTGCAGGCCTTTATCACGTGAACCGCTGGTTGCACCGGCTTCGGTGGTGTTACGGAAATGCAGCAGGGTTAAGTCCGGAATGAGCGCCGTAACAAATGCCGCCATGGTGGTGGATTTACCCGCACCGTTACCACCGGACAGCGTGGTGACCAGCTCATCGAGATCAAACGTACGGGCAAAAAAACCATTCCAGTTAATCAGCGTAAGTGAGCGAAATTTACCACGTTCAATCATTATTCTTCTTCTCCACTGTCCGGCTGATTCTCTTCGGGCTCATCGTTGAGCTGCAGACGGTTCTCGACCGCCATCGCTTCACCATCACGAATTAAGCGACGCTGTGCTTCACGCGGATCGTCACCGCTACGCACATCCGCGCCAAAGCGGAAGACAGATTCCGTAATACGGAATTTGCTGCTGTCGTGGCCCAGAAACCACACCATGCCTAAGCGGCGCAAGCGGTTGAGCGAAGAACGCACTTTTTCCTGTAGCTTCTGGCGGTCAACGTCAGAACCGGTTGAACGGTTGTTCACCAGCTTCAGTAACTTCGCTTCATCTGCCAGCGTTAGCAGCTCGTCGTACAGCTCTTGCTGGGTAAAAATCCCTTCGTTCGCCAGGCGTTCCGGGCTGAGATAGAGATAGCAAAGAATTTTACCCACCATCATGTCCAGTTCAGACAGGACCGAACGCGGAATGAGCGTCGTTGAACGCGGACGAAGGTAGAAGAACCCTTCCGGCGCACGGATCAGTTCCACGTTATAGCGGCTGTAAAACTCTTCAAAATATTCCTGAAAATCCATCAGGAAGGCATGATTATCCAGTTCATCCAGACCGATATGGCGGCCCGAACGTAAGGCACTATCCAGTGCCGGAAATAACGGATTCGCCAGCGCCTGCGCCAGCTTTACCGGCATCACTTGTTCAATATTTGTCAATGACATGCGCCTGTACCTTGGCTCCGTAATCATTAATCGGCTGCCATTTGGCTGGCAGTCCGGTGAAGTCTGCTTGCGCTACGCCAAGGCGTACCGCCTGATCGATAACAATACGCGCGACGTCGAAATGACGCGCACGTGGGTATTGCGCCAGATACTCGCGCACTACCAAGCCGAGATCCAGTGGTGTTTGTCTGGATTTGTAGATAGCCAGCTGTTCTTCGATGATCGCCGCCAGCTGCTCACGGATCTCGTTAAATTCTTCATATTCCAGGTCTTCCGGAAGTTCACCGGTGACCTCTTCGTCACGCAGCACCATCTCCTCGTCACGCATATCCAGCAGACGATCGGCGTTGGCATAGGTCAGCGCCCATGGGTCGTCAAAGTAGGTCTGCACGGACTGACGCAGACGCTGGGCGAAGACGCGGTTTTTATCCATGTCGATCGCGGTACGGATAAATTTATGCACGTGACGATCGTAGCCGATCCACAAGTCAATTGACTGCTGGCCCCAGCTAATAATGCGGTCGAGCTTGCTTTGTAAATCAAACACCAGCCGATCGACAAAATGCAAATCGTCATGCGTCATCGTGGCGTCCTGGATGCGTAACAGGTTAGCCTGCAGCTTATCCCCTGCCGCTTCCAGCGTATCTTGCAGCTCACGCAGCGTACCAGATGTTTCAGACAGCAGCATTTCACAGCTGGAAATCGCCGCCCGCCAGTCTTTGTTTAGCAACTGTGCGATGTCGTCTTTTACCTGCTGCTGCTGTTCATCCATGATGCGCTGGGTCAGATCGATACTGTCGAAAATCTCCGCCACCGAGTATTTCAATGGCGCATAGACGTTGCGATGCCAGTGGAACTCATCACCACCTTCCGCTGCCGCATCCGCCGCGCGCTTCAGTTCGCCTGCCACAATTGACAGCTGCATAGAAAGACGTAGCGTAGAGAATTCGCGCTGACGAATATAGTAATCTGTGATGCCAATCCCGAGCGGCGTTAAACGGTAAATGGCGTTGCCTTCAGCCTGCTCGCTGGTAAAGCGGTTCAGCAGACGTTGACGCACCATATCGTTGATCGCGTTGTTGGCGCGGACGCCGATGGTTTCGCTGGTTTGCTCAAACGCATCACTCACATGGCGGAACGCATCCACCAGTTCACCTTCACTCATCTCACCGTCAAGTCGCTCACCGTTTAGTGTGGCAACAGCCAGCAGGAACGAAAGTCTGTCTACCGGCAGAGAGATGGAGAAGTCATTTTTTCTGGCCCAGGCAACCAGTTCGGGGACTGTCTGGGAAAATTCACTCATAGGTTATCCTTGCATCTGCGGCTCGGGCCGGACGTTTAATCGCGGTGACATGAATATAGCGCCCAAGGCTGATATACGGTTCCTGGCGGCAATAACGTGTTTCTATTTCTGTTAAAGCATCAAAACAGTCATGCTGTTTTTGTTTATCACGCAGATAATCATGAAACACCCTCACGCCCGTTTTACCGGTTATCTCCCAGCCAATCTCCTCCAGCCAGCCATAGACCTGCTGAGGGTCGCGCGGAAAATCGGGAGACAACGTGCGCCGTTTCTTTTTATACATTCCCTGCTGTACATAGCCGAAATTACCGACCAACACATTACGCATCAACAGACCGTTTGCATTGTAGAACATCAGCGATAAAGCACCGCCCGGGCGTAACATCGACCACAATGTTTTTAAGACGGCTTGCGGATCGGCCACCCATTCCAGCACAGCATGAAACAATATCAGATCAACCTGAGAATCCAAATGCTGTGGGATGTCCTGAGCGGCACAATGTATAAAATGCATGTTGTCGCTCACACCTTGCTCTTCTGCCG
This sequence comes from Citrobacter sp. MGH110, assembly GCF_001037515.1. Classification (NCBI taxonomy): domain Bacteria; kingdom Pseudomonadati; phylum Pseudomonadota; class Gammaproteobacteria; order Enterobacterales; family Enterobacteriaceae; genus Citrobacter; species Citrobacter sp. MGH110. The sequence continues at coordinate 1,968,211 of NZ_KQ089830.1, forward strand.
CCCGTTGCGCTCGCGCCACCATCTCAGCAGAAAGATCGCACAAGGTGACGTGATGGCCCCGCTGCGCCATCAGAATGGCTGTCTGCCCTTCTCCGCCACCCGCATCAAGCACACGCAACGTTTGGCCCGCGTAGTCGGCAAGAAGTTTGTCCAGATCCTGCCAGAGGATCGTCTGACGAAGCTGACCTTTGGTGGTGCCGTAAATGTTACGGGAAAACTTCTCTGCAATGTCATCAAAATTGCGATCCCGCATCGGGCTCTCCACATGCTGGCTTTAGGGTGACTAAGTAAAACCGCTATTTTGTCACACCCACGCCGAGAATGAACCTTCCTGGTGTAATATCCCTGCTGATCCCCTGCTGTATGGTTAAAAAAGGAACCAAAAAGGATGCTTTTTACGCTGAAGAAAGTGATTGGCGGTATGATGCTGCCACTTCCGCTAATGCTCATTATCATGGGTATAGGCCTGGCGCTGCTCTGGTTTAGCCGCTTTCAAAAAATAGGGAAAGTGTGCATTAGCCTGAGTTGGCTGGCACTGTTACTTCTAAGCTTGCAGCCCGTCGCCGACAGTCTGCTGAAACCGATTGAGGATAGCTATCCAACCTGGCAGGATACACAAAAAGTGGAATACATTGTGGTGCTGGGCGGAGGGTATACCTGGAATCCACAGTGGGCGCCGAGTTCAAACCTGATCAGCAACAGTCTTCCGCGTCTGAATGAAGGTATTCGCCTCTGGCGTGCTAACCCGGGATCGAAGCTTATCTTTACCGGTGCTGCGGCAAAGAGCAATAACGTCAGTACTGCAGAAGCGGGCGCCCGCGTAGCGCAGTCACTGGGTGTGCCACCCGGTGATATCATCACGCTGGATAAACCTAAAGACACCGAAGAAGAAGCCGCAGCGGTTAAGCAGGCCATCGGCAGCGCGCCGTTCCTGCTGGTGACCTCCGCATCGCACTTACCGCGAGCAATGATTTTCTTCCAACAGGCCGGACTACATCCGTTGCCCGCGCCAGCCAACCAGTTAGCGATTGATTCACCGCTTAATCCGTGGGAGCGCGCGATCCCCTCTCCCGTCTGGTTGATGCATAGCGATCGTGCTGGTTACGAAACGTTGGGGCGTATCTGGCAGTGGCTAAAGGGGTCGGAACATTGACAGTAATGTTGCCTGATAGCGACACTAACGCGTCTTATCAGGCCTACGTGTTCAGCGCAGAATTGTAGGCCGGATAAGGCGTTCACATGTTCATCAGGCGAGCCACGGCAGCAGTGATTTCGTGGCCAGGTCAAAGTTAGATCGATTAAAACGTCCGGTGTTGACCAGTTGCGCCACCTCATCCCATAACACATACAGCCAGCGCCGCCAGATGAAGGACTCCGCCACGGGCGCGCGTTGCAGGTATTGCCAAAGCAGACTTTCCGCCAGCGCATTATCCATTAAACGGAACAATTCATACTCTCTGGGCGCCCACAGCATCAAACCCGGTCCGACCATGGCCAGAAGCTGATCGCTACGGGCGTCTTTGAGCATGCTACGTAAACTAAAATTACCGTGGATCAGCACGCAGTTATCATTGAATCCTTCAAATAAAGCGGGCAAACACTCACGGGTACGAAACAGGATCCGCTTATCCTGCATCGTCAGCCCGGTATTGTTGAACTGATTTAACGTGGTCCACAACACTTCAACACGCTGACGATACCAGGATGGCCAGATATTCTCTTGCGTGTTATCCACCATTCCCACGCAGCCACGGCTATCCTGCCGATGCCATGACAGCAGACCTTCTACGATCTGATCTTTTAAATGCTCCCAGCGTTCGGGCGTTCGGGCTGGCGCTTCCACCGGCACGCCACGTAAACGCTCAAGCAGTAGCACATCGGGACCGGGATGCTCCTCGTGGGTTAAGACCCCATAAATGACGGGCATTCGCACCGTACCACTGCGCGCCAACATGGAGGTTTTCCATGCCAGCTGCTGCGCCATACCTGGCGTGGTGAAACTTCTCGCCATCAGCGGCATCGGATTTCCCTGGCTGTCGTACAGTGACCACAGGGCCGTATCCACTTTTTCATTCACGCATTCTATGCGACTGAGTTTTTCGCCCAGCAGGTGGCTGAGTTCGGCACGCAACTGTTCCATTTCAGATTGCCCTCATAAATGCTACTGCTTTCATAATGAGCGTCGTGCAGACAGATGTCACCCGGATGAGATCAATTGATGAAAAGAAAAGTGGAGGGAAAGCGCAACGATACGACACTCCTCCCAAAAATACGCCTCAATATGGGGGGAGTGCCGTGAGAAAAACTAACGCATTTCGGCGCGAACGCGCTCAAGATCTTCGGCAGTGTCTACGCCGGTACCCGGGACTTCTTTTGCGACGGCAACGTGAATTTTTTCGCCGTACCACAGCACTCGCAGCTGCTCCAGCATTTCGATATGCTCAAGCGGGCTAGGCTGCCAGTTAACATAGCGGCGAATAAAACCGGCGCGATAGCCGTAAATGCCCAGATGGCGCAGGAAGGTGTCCCCCACCGTTTCCAGACTTTTGGCGAAACGATCGCGATCCCATGGGATGGTCGCGCGTGAAAAATAGAGAGCATATCCTTCAGCGTCCAACACGACTTTTACCGCATTCGGATTAAATGCCTCTTCCGCACTGTGAATCGGAGCCGCAAGAGTCGCCATACCGACCTGACGTTGCGCCAGATTCTCAGCCACCTGGCGAATAATGACCGCAGGAATCATCGGCTCATCACCCTGTACGTTCACAATAACGGTATCATCGCTAAAACCACATTTCTCGACGACTTCCGCCAGGCGCTCCGTACCAGACTGGTGATCGGCGCGAGTCATGCACACTTCGCCACCCACCGCTTCTACCGCGCGAGCGACATCCTCGTGATCGGTGGCAACGATGATACGTTCAGCGCCAGATTCACGCGCACGCTCCAGTACATGCACGATCATCGGTTTACCGTTGATATCCAGCAACGGCTTACCCGGCAGACGTGTGGACGCATAACGCGCAGGAATAATGACCACAAAACTCATGATTTACTCTCATCAGCAGTCAGAACGCGGGCCTCGGTTTCCAGTAACACGGGAATGCCATCACGCAGTGGGAAAGCAAGGTTATCCAGTTTACAAATCAGTTCCTGTTTTTCCTGGTTAAACCAGAGTTTGCCATTGCATACCGGGCAGGCAATGATTTCAAGCAGACGATGATCCATAGTTCCTCCAGATGGACCGGATTGTGAATCCGTAAATATTAACATAATCGCTTAAAGGGCTGGGTCTATTTCCCAACCATGGCGTGCATCAGCAAATAAACCTTCAGGATAACGTCCCAGCGTCACGCGTGTTGCCTGTTGCCAGCGGGCAAAATCGTCAATCGCCTGAAACAATCCTTTTTGCAACGTCACTCCAGGCTTAACCCCATCCTGTAACCACAGCGAAATAACGTCCAGCACACCTGTTTTGCGGTGCATTTTGGCATCCATCCGCCCAACCAACTGTCCACGATGCAGCAACGGCAAGACAAAATAACCATACTGACGTTTCGGTGCTGGCGTGTAACACTCCAGCCGATAGCTAAAATCGAATAGCTGCTCTGCCCGTTTACGATCCCAGACCACCGGATCAAAAGGTGATAATACTGCACTGTGAGTCGCCGTTAATTTGCCCGCCAGCGCCTGTTCAAGCAGCGGCTGAAGGTGGCTATGCAGCCACAAAGTTCCCAGCCCTTCAACGTCGACAGGAATAATCTGCTGCTGTTCCGCCCGTTCGTTGCACCAGTTTTTTAGCGCCGGGCGCTTCAGGCGGTAGTAGTCTGCCAGCCATTGTTCGCGGAAAATCCCCAGACTGCGGGCGCTGTTATCCAGCATGACACTTTCCGCATCTTCCTGCGAAAGTGGGTCGCGTTCATCGTCCCAGTGCGGCATGACGCGATGGGTTAAATCATACACTCGCTGGAAATTACGCCGTTCCACGACCATCACTTTCCCGGCGGTAAACAACCCTTCAAGATGACGCTTCTGCGGTTTCCATTCCCACCAGCCGCTGGTCCCTTTGCGTGGATGCTCAAAATCAGCTGAGCGTACCGGCCCGTTATGCTGGATGTGCTGGAGCAGTTGCTCAATATCATGCGCATGTTCTTTCATCCACGCCGCTTTATATTTCCAGCCCATATTCTCCGGGGCCAGCATGCGGTGACGTATCAGCATAAAATCGCTGCGCGGCAAAAAACAGGCCTCGTGCGCCCAGTATTCCATCAGTTCGCCCTGCTGTAACGAGTCGTCCAGCCATTGGGGGGAATAATCGCCTAAACGACTAAACAGCACCAGGTAAGGACTGCGCGCCACAATATTGATGGTGTCGATTTGCAGTAACGACATGCGCGAAATGGTCGCGAGAATATCTGCCGGGGTTGCCCGGCGGCGTGTTTTTTTCAGCAGGCCTTGAGCAGCAAGGTGAAGATGACGGGCATCCGTCAGAGAAAGGCGCGGCAACGACATTTATGGCCTCATAAATGATTCGCTGCCGCAGCGTGAATCAGTTAGCGAGTCAGCGAGATTAAGCTATTCAGCAATACATCAGGCCGATCGCCTGACAAATGTGCATCAACAGGTAAATACCACCAGTTTTCATCAGCAAATGCCCGGCACTTAACCGCATCTTTTTCCGTCATGACCAGCGTTTGCCCAGCGTCTACAAACGCACTGACGTCACTGTAGGTCAGAGACTGATGGTCTGCCAGCGCAATGCTTTTTTGCACGCTGGCACCACATGCTTTCAGCGTGGCAAAAAAACGCGGTGGATGACCAATGCCCGCCATGGCGACAATATTGGACAATTGCGCCACATCACGGCGTTCACCTGTACGTAAATTAACGGCCAGCCCCGGTTCAAGTCGCATAGGGATTTCCCCTGGTTGCGCAACGCCACCGTTAACAATAGTCGCATCCACCGATTTAAGGCGACCTGCGCGTTCCCGCATTGGACCAGCGGGAAGCCACCAGCCGTTGCCAAACCGACGTTCGCCGTCAATGACTACGATTTCAACATCTCGCGCCAGACGATAGTGCTGTAGTCCATCGTCCGTCACAATAATCTGCACGTCGTGTTGGGCCAAAATGGCTTTTACCGCATCCGATCTTACCGGGGATACCGCTACCGGCACGCCGGTACGTTGGGCGATCAGCACAGGTTCATCGCCCGCTTCTGCGGTAGTAGTATCAGCGGTTAGCAACAGCGGGTAAGCAGTCGCTTTCCCGCCATAACCACGCGACACCACACCCACGCGAATCCCGCGTTGTCGCAGTTGTTCAACCAACCAAATCACCACCGGCGTTTTACCGTTTCCGCCCGCGGTAAGGTTTCCGACCACCACTACCGGGACTGGCGCGCGCCATGCGCGTTTAAGCCCCAACTTGTAGCATAAGCGGATCGCACCACTCACCAAGCCATACAGCCAGGAGAGTGGAAGTAACAATCGCCACAGCGGCGATTCACCAGACCAGATACGTGCGATCATTGACCAAATTGCATTTTGTGTAATTGCGCATACACCCCGCGCTGCTCAATCAGCTCGCTATGGGTTCCGCGTTCGACAATCAGACCATCCTCCACCACGATGATTTCGTCGGCTTGTTCAATGGTTGAAAGACGGTGAGCAATGACCAGAGAAGTACGGTTTTTCTGTAGCTCATCCAGCGCAGACTGAATCGCGCGTTCAGATTCAGTATCAAGAGCCGATGTTGCTTCATCAAGGATCAGAATTGGGCTGTCACGCAACAAGGCACGGGCGATAGCGATACGCTGACGTTGTCCGCCGGAAAGCAGGACGCCGTTTTCACCAATCACCGTATCCAGGCCATTATCCATCTTGTTGATGAAATCCATGGCGTAGGCCATCTGTGCCGCTTTTTCGATCTGCTCACGGCTGTACATATCGGTACGAGCGTAGGCGATGTTGTTGGCAACCGTATCGTTAAACAAGTGCACATTCTGCGAAACCAACGCAACCTGATCGCGCAGTGATGCCAGGGTATATTCGCGCAGATCGTGTCCGTCCATCAGAATCTGCCCTTCATCAATATCGTAGAAGCGCGTAATCAGGCTGGCGATGGTGGATTTCCCTGAGCCAGAACGGCCGACCAGAGCAACAGTTTTACCCGCGGGAATATTCAGGTTGATGTTACGCAGAGCCGGTACTTCACGTCCCGGATAAGTGAAAGTCACGTTGCGGAACTCGAGATCGCCGGTAGCACGCTCGATCACACGTTTACCTTCATCTTTCTCCTGTTCACTATCCAGAATCGTAAATAAGGTCTGGCATGCCGCCATACCGCGCTGGAACTGCGCGTTGACGTTGGTCAGCGATTTCAACGGACGCATTAATGCGATCATTGAGGAGAAGACAACCGTAATTGTCCCTGCTGTCAGGTTTTCCATTACGCTTGGGAAGCTAGCCGCATATAACACGAAGGCCAGTGCCAAAGACGCAATCAGCTGGATGATAGGGTCGGAGATAGAAGAAGCGGAAACCATCTTCATACCCTGCAAACGCATCTTGTTGCTGACCTTATCAAAGCGCTTGGTTTCGACTTCCTGACCACCAAAAATCAGAACTTCTTTGTGGCCTTTCAGCATCTGCTCCGCACTGGTCGTAACCTGACCCATGGTGTTTTGCATGTTTTTACTGATGCTACGAAAGCGCTTGGAAACCACACGGATTGCCACTGACACAATTGGCGCCAGTACAATCAGGATCAGTGACAGCTGCCAGCTGTAATAGAACATCATGATAAACAGGCCAATAATTGAGGCCCCTTCACGCACCACGGTGATCAGCGCGCCGGAAGACGATGACGCAACCTGTTCTGAATCATAGGTAATACGCGATAACAATGTCCCTGTAGACTGTTTATCAAAAAAGGAGACGGGCATGCCCATCATATGGCCAAACAGGCGGCGGCGCATGGTCATGACCACTTTGCCTGACACCCATGAGATACAGTAGCTGGAGACATAGCTGGTTAAGCCACGAACTATCATCAGCCCAATGACCACCAGCGGCATCCACAGCAGCACCGAGCGATCCGTTTTACCAAAACCATCATCCAGTAATGGTTTAAGGAGCGATAACATGAAGGTATCGCTGGCCGCGTTAAGGACTAACGCTATACCCGCCACGATCAGACCCGATTTAAAAGGCGCTATGGTTGGCCATAGTCGGCGAAACGTCTGCCACGTAGAGAGATCTTTATCGTTATGCATTCAAAAAACCAGCATTTGTTAGAATAGCCGCATATTCTACCCGTTATCCTCCGACACGCCAAACCACTGATGATACCAACGAGGTAAAATCTGATCCCGCATGCTGCGTATGCGCCAGTTTTTTTGATAAAAATCCAGCGTAATCTGTCCCTGATGGGGGGTATCCAGCCATTGATAATTTTGTTGCCGATAACGTTGCTTCACTTTCCAGGACGGCAGACGCCAAGCGTTGTAACGGGATGCAGAGGCGAGTGCGACCTGCCCGTCAACCCGCTGAATGAGTGCCAGTGATGATGAAGTATTGCTGCCATGATGTGGAACCTGCATCACCGTCGACTGTAGGTGCTGCCAATAGTGACTTAGCATTTTTTGTTCAGCAGGAGATTCGATATCACCGGTCAGCAGAATACTCTGATATCCGTCATCGACCTTAACCACGCAGGAGTGGTTATTCCCCTGGTCTGTATTTCCACGCACAGGCCAGTGCGCACTGAAGGTTAACCCTTGCCATTGCCAATGCTCTCCGCGAAAACACGGGAGATGACCTTTCCAGCTCAGCGGACTTCTTACCCATAGCGACGGCCAGGCTTGTTGTAAGGAGTGCAACCCGCCGCGGTGATCCATGTGCTCATGGCTTAAAATAATTCCTTCTGGCTCCAGATTATGCCAACGCAACCAAGGAATAATCAGCTGTTGTGCGCTATCGCCTTCAGGCCATGCCAGACCGGTATCGTAAAGCAGCGCTTTCCCATTTCGCGCGATCACCATTGCCAGCCCCTGCCCGACATCCAGCATATGCACTTGCCACACATCAGTACGCGGTGCACGCCAAAGCGGCCCACTCAGCAAAAGGAGCACAGAGAAACAGATCACCGGTAGCGTACGCAAGATATTTAGTCGCCATGCGATAATCATCATTCCGGGTAAAAATGCCAGCCATTGCCAGCGCGCATCAATATTGATCCACCCTTCAGGCAGACTTCTGAGCCCCAAAAATAGCAGCGCCAGAGAACGATCCGCTAGATACCACAGGCTTGATTCAACCATCACCGTCCCGGCTAAATGCACGATCATGCCTGCTAATATCAAGGGTACGGAAACAAACGTGACCAAAGGGACGGCAAACAAATTTGCCAGAAACGAGGTCAGACTAAAACCGTGAAACATTGCGATTTGCACGGGAAAAAGCAGAAGCGTAATACCCAATTGCAGATGCGCCAGCGCCAGAAATTGACGTCCAGCACGCGACAGCGGCCAGTCCGGGAGCGGTACCCATTGGTACCAGAACAGCAGTGCCGCAACGGCGGATGCAGACAACCATAGGCTTTGCGAAAGAACAGCAACAGGATCCACCACCACGATGGCTGCCAGACAGCAGATCCAGACCGACCATCCACTCCACTGCCTGCCGCTAAGTCTCAGCGCCCCCCAGACTAGCAGCGCAACAACCGTTCGTAATGCCGGGGGTTGCAGCCCCGTCAGCCAGGCATAAAATGTGGCGCAGACAATTCCACCCACTAATGGCATCTGCCAGCAAATCCACCTTGTTGGCATAAAAAACTGTCCAGCACGAATCAATCCTGCGGCCAGTAATGCTGCAAACGCAATATGCAGCCCGGAGATAGCCATCAAATGAGCCGTGCCGGTATCACGCATAATCGTTTTCACCTCTTGTGACACAGACAAGCGCTCCCCCATTCCCAGACCCAGTATGACCTGCTGCCAGGGAAAGTCGGTGAGTGCCGTTTTCAGCGAGGCGAGATACCGCGAACGCAAACTGCATTGTGGTGTGATTACCGAAGCCTGCAAGAATCGTCCCGTCAGCAGTTGATGCTGCGCCAATGCGTGACGCTGGCTATCAAATCCGCCTTCGTTTAATTGACCGTGTACAGCTCGGACTTTCAACGTCATCGCCCATGTCTGACCCGCACAAACATCACCGGGTAAATACTGCCCGTACAAGACGATTCCTTGCGCAGGAAAGATTCGTTTCCCCTGAAGGTGAGTGATCTGGCCGTAGTGCGTTGTCATATTGTCAGTTCCGGTTATCCGCACAATGGCTTGCTGGGTTTTCGCAGGCAGCGTATTACCGGCCCACATAGCCTCTTTCGCGGCCAGGATTCCCCAAAGAAAAAACAGCAGGGTTAGTCCGGCGGAACGCATATATTTGTAGGGGAGAAAACAGAGCAGACATGCCAGACAAAATACAATGCCGATACACAACATGCCTGGCAGCATAGGTAATAGCATGAGTGGGAGAATGCCGAGTAATGCGCAGGTACTCACCGTTGTTATTTTCATCAATCACCTCCCTGTTACAGGGAGTGTGCAGTACTCTTCGACGGTTGTCTGGCATCAATTTATCGTTATACGACCTGAGTTCCGCAGACATTTAGTGATGGTTGTAACGTACAAATTAACTGGGATGAGGATTCCAGGATAGGTGGACAGAAATGAAAAAAGCACCCATTTGGGTGCTTTTCTCGGCGTTAAGTCTCGCTAAAAACTTAACCGTAAATATTGGCGCGATCGCGCAGTTCTTTACCTGGTTTAAAGTGCGGAACGTATTTCCCTTCCAGATCCACTTTATCGCCGGTCTTCGGATTACGTCCGGTGCGTGGTGCGCGGTAATGCAAAGAGAAGCTGCCGAAACCGCGGATTTCAATACGCTCGCCCTGCGCAAGAGTCGAGGCCATATGTTCCAGCATCTCTTTAACTGCATCTTCAACCGCTTTCGCGGGAATATGAGGTTGCTGGGTTGCAAGTCTTTCAATCAATTCTGACTTGGTCATGATTCCTCCGGTTCCTTAAAGGCATAATTAGCTGCTGCATTGATTAAGGGCGGCCGTAGCCGCCCTTTGTCATTGATTACAGGACGAATCCTGTAATCTGTCAAGCTACTCGTCACCCTTTGTGCCGTTAACAGCACAAAGGATTTAGAGCACTCGATATTACTCGCCTTTAGCTGCTTTGAAAGCTTCAGCCATTGCGTTGTTAGAGAAGTTAGCATCTTCCTGTTTGTTAACAGTTGCGATTGCATCTTTCTCATCAGCTTCGTCTTTAGCACGAACAGACAGGCTGATTGCACGGTTCTTACGATCAACGCCGGTGAATTTAGCTTCAACGTCGTCGCCTACGCTCAGAACCAGAGTTGCATCTTCAACGCGGTCACGTGAAGCTTCAGAAGCGCGCAGGTAACCTTCAACGCCGTCAGCCAGTTCTACGGTTGCGCCTTTAGCGTCAACTGCAGTGACTTTACCGTTTACGATTGCGCCTTTCTTGTTCAGTGCAACCCAGTTGTTGAACGGATCTTCTGCGAGCTGTTTAACGCCCAGAGAGATACGCTCACGCTCTGCGTCAACCTGCAGAACAACTGCTGCGATTTCGTCGCCTTTTTTGTATTCACGAACTGCTTCTTCGCCTGCAACGTTCCAGGAGATGTCAGACAGGTGAACCAGGCCGTCGATGCCGCCGTCCAGGCCGATGAAGATACCGAAGTCAGTGATAGACTTGATTTTACCTTCAACACGGTCACCCTTGTTGTGGGTTTCCGCGAACTGCTGCCATGGGTTGTTTTTGCACTGCTTCAGACCCAGGGAGATACGACGACGTTCTTCGTCGATATCCAGAACCATAACTTCCACTACATCGCCAACGTTAACAACTTTGGACGGGTGGATGTTTTTGTTGGTCCAATCCATTTCGGAAACGTGAACCAGGCCTTCAACGCCTTCTTCGATTTCAACGAAGCAGCCGTAGTCGGTCAGGTTGGTCACGCGACCAGTCAGTTTGGTACCTTCCGGATAACGCTTAGCGATAGCTACCCATGGATCTTCGCCCAGCTGTTTCAGGCCCAGAGATACACGAGTACGCTCGCGGTCGAACTTCAGCACTTTAACAGTGATTTCGTCGCCAACGTTTACGATTTCGCTCGGATGCTTAACGCGTTTCCATGCCATGTCGGTGATGTGCAGCAGGCCGTCAACGCCACCCAGATCAACGAATGCACCGTAGTCAGTGAGGTTCTTAACGATACCTTTAACTTCCATGCCTTCCTGCAGGTTTTCCAGCAGCTGATCGCGTTCTGCGCTGTTTTCGGATTCGATAACGGCACGACGGGAAACAACAACGTTGTTACGCTTCTGATCCAGCTTGATGACTTTGAATTCAAGCTCTTTGCCTTCCAGGTGCAGCGTGTCGCGGACCGGACGAACGTCTACCAGGGAACCCGGCAGGAACGCGCGAATACCATTCAGCTCAACAGTGAAGCCACCCTTGACTTTGCCATTGATAACACCAGTAACGGTTGCAGCTTCTTCGTAAGCTTTTTCCAGCGTGATCCAAGCTTCGTGACGTTTAGCTTTTTCACGGGACAGCAGGGTTTCACCGAAGCCGTCTTCTACTGCATCCAGAGCAACGTCAACTTCGTCACCAACCTGGATTTCCAGCTCGCCCTGGGCGTTTTTGAACTGCTCTGCCGGAATGGCGGACTCAGATTTCAGACCAGCGTCAACCAGTACTACGTCTTTGTCGATAGCAACAACAACACCACGAACGATGGAACCCGGACGGGTTTCGATTTCTTTTAAGGATTCTTCAAACAGTTGAGCAAAAGATTCAGTCATGTTTAATCTTCAGGTTTCATATTTAACGTCCACCTGGCTCCATGCCGGATGGGGTTGTTTAACATACCCGCTGTCAATCCATTGCAACGGGGGTACTGCAAATTCGGTCGCACTTAAGCGAGAGCCAGTTTTTGGCGCGCGTATTGTAACGCTTTTTCAATCACTTGCTCAATGCTTAATCGGGTTGAATCCAAAACTAAAGCATCAGCAGCGGGAACCAGCGGCGCTACAGCACGATTACGATCGCGATAATCGCGTTCTTCGATCTCGGCCAAAAGGCGTTCAAAGTTAACACTAAAGCCCTTCTCCTGCAACTGTAGCATACGTCTATGCGCACGTTCTTGCGAGGAGGCGTCCAGAAAAATTTTCACTGGCGCATCCGGGAACACCACGGTGCCCATATCACGTCCATCAGCAATCAGACCTGGGGATTCGCGAAATGCGCGTTGACGACGTAATAACGCTTCACGCACACGGGGAAACGCCGCAACCTGAGAGGCGGCATTCGCTACTTCCTGAGTACGTATTTCACCGCTGACATCTTCACCTTCAAGAATGACTTCCAGGTTGCCGTCTGTTGAGATAAAACGCACATCAAGGTGTGAGGCAAGCGGTACCAGAGCATCTTCAGATGTGACATCAACATGGTGATGTAACGCTGCGAGCGCCAGTACGCGGTAGATCGCGCCTGAATCTAACAGATGCCACTGCAATGCTTCCGCCATTGCCTTGCACAAGGTGCCTTTACCTGCACCACTTGGGCCATCAATGGTAATAACCGGGGCAATTGCCGTCATCTTTTTCTCCTTAAACGGGCGTACATTAACGTGAACGCCGCGCATTATACGCGCCAACGCCAACGATCGTTATCTTTGTGTGAAAAATGCAGAATCATTGAAGCTGAGTGTAGAATAAATAGGCAATCGGAGATGTCAGAATGTGCCGCACCCGAAAGTGCGGCAATAAAATCAGGCAGATGTACTAATACGAGCCAGCTGTTCGAAATAATCCGGGAAGGTTTTGGCGGTACATTTTGGGTCAAGAATGGTCACCGGCGTGTCAGACAGCGCCACCAGCGAGAAACACATCGCCATGCGGTGATCGTTGTAGGTCGCGATGTCCGCAAATTGCAATGTTGCAGGCGGGGTGATGCGGATAAAGTCATGCCCCTCTTCCACTTCCGCGCCCACTTTGCGTAACTCCGTCGCCATCGCGAACAGACGATCGGTCTCCTTGACGCGCCAGTTGTAGATATTACGTAATGTCGTGGTGCCTTTAGCGAACAGCGCCGCCGTTGCAATGGTCATCGCCGCATCAGGAATATGGTTCATATCCATATCCACTGCGTTCAACTCGCCGTGAGTACAGGCAATAAAATCGTCGCCCCATGTAATGGTTGCGCCCATTTTCTCCAGTACATCGGCAAAACGAATATCACCCTGCATGCTGTTGCGGCCAATCCCGGTAACTTTTACCGTACCGCCTTTAATAGCACCTGCCGCGAGGAAATAGGAAGCGGAAGAAGCATCACCTTCAACCAGGTATGCACCCGGTGACTGATACTGCTGCTGCCCCTTCACGACAAAGCGCTGGTAGTTTTGATTTTCAATTTCAACACCAAACGTTTTCATCAGGTTCAGTGTGATATCAATGTAAGGTTTGGATACCAGGTCACCTTTAATTGCGATCGTCGTATCCTGCGGCGCCAGCGGCGCAGTCATCAGCAACGCAGTGAGGAACTGGCTGGAAACGCTACCGTCTACCTCAACCTGGCCTCCGGTAAAGTCACCGCGCAGACGTAAAGGGGGATAGTTTTCCTGCTCCAGATAGTCAATTTTGGCTCCGCCCTGGCGCAGCGCATCAACCAGATGGCCAATCGGGCGCTCTTTCATGCGCGGTTCGCCCGTCAGCACGATGTCATTGCTGCCCAGACATAGCGCTGCGGCCAGCGGGCGCATTGCGGTTCCGGCGTTGCCAAGGAACAGCTCAACTGCACCTTCTGCGTGCAACGCACCGCCATTGCCAATTATCTCGCAGCGGGTACGATCGGCAGAAAGGGTATAGCTAATCCCTAACGCATTCAGAGCATTGAGCATATGGCGAACATCATCGCTGTCCAGCAGATTGGCCAGGACAGTGGTGCCATTGGCTAATGCAGCCAGCAGCAAAGCGCGGTTAGAAACACTTTTGGATCCAGGCAGATTGATGGTGCCATCCACCCGCGCAATGGGTTGTAACGTCAGGGATTCCATGAAACTCGACTCTCAAAAACAGACATAAAAACCCCACAGACGGGCTGTGGGGATGAAAAGTACAGCAGATTAGCCGCGGCGGCGTTCGAAATCGACCATGAAATCGGTCAGTGCTTTAACACCTTCAAGCGGCATGGCATTGTAGATGGACGCACGCATACCGCCGACTACACGATGCCCTTTCAGCGCGTGCAGGCCCGCAGCAAAAGACTCTTCCAGGAACAGTTTATCCAATGCGCTGTCAGCCAACTGGAACGGTACGTTCATGCGTGAACGGTTGGATTTCGCCACATCGTTACGGTAGAAATCGCTGTTATCGATTACGCCGTAGAGCAATTCCGCTTTTTGCTGGTTAATTTTATCCATCGCATTAACACCGCCCTGCTTTTTCAGCCATTTAAAGACCAGGCCAGACAGATACCAGGCAAAGGTTGGCGGCGTATTGAACATGGAATCGTTGTCATTCAGCACGGTATAGTCGAGGATTGACGGGCATGAGACATGAGCTTTACCCAGCAAATCTTCACGGACGATGACAATCGTCAGACCGGCCGGGCCGATATTTTTCTGTGCCCCGGCATAAATTACGCCATAACGACTAACGTCAAGCGGTGCGGAAAGAATGGTAGAGGACAGATCCGCCGTGACCACAACGTTGCTGGCAAAATTCGGCGTTTCATCGATCGCTATGCCATCGATGGTTTCGTTCGGGCAATAGTGCAGGTATGCCGCGTTATCAGAAAGTTGCCATTCACTCATCGGCTTAACAGCACGCAGGCCGTCCACGGTGACTTTGGCATCAATAACGTTTGGCGTGCAGTATTTTTTCGCTTCTTTAATTGCGCTGGCGGCCCAATAACCGGCATCGACGTAATCCGCGGTGGTTTTATCGCCCAGAATATTTAACGGGATACCCGCGAACTGCCCGCGACCACCGCCATGGCAGAACAACACTTTATAGTTGGAGGGGATGCTGAGAAGATCGCGAAAATCCTGCTCCGCTTCCTCTGCGACCTGGATGAATTCTTTGCCACGGTGGCTAATTTCCATCACTGACGTGCCAAGACCGTTCCAGTCACAAAGATCCTGTTGAGCCAGTTTAAGTACTTCTGCCGGTAACATTGCCGGACCTGAACTAAAATTGAAGACCTGAGCCATTTCCCCTCACCACGTTGTGTTGTTGTCCAATCAACATCCTGTCATTGACGATAATCCGGTGACAGACATTGGTATAAGTTATTCCTGTGGATATCGGTTTTATCATTCAGTGACACGCGCCGCAATGGGTAAAACTGGCAAGGGTAAAAATGTGTCATCGGTCACACAACAGAATCTATCGGATTGACGGGTAAAAACCGAGATTTTTGCTGTCAGGTAACCCGTTTTGCCCGGCTGGCCTTCGACCATTCTGGATTTGCACAGCGCGGACATAATTGATGATCCCCCGCGCTCATTTGCACCACTTCACTACACCGTACGCATGCATAGTCGCCTGTTTCAGGTACCACCTTAAATCGCTGCGTACAATGTTTAGGCAGAATGCTAAGACCCGGTTTTACGTCTTCATCGGCAAAGAAGTAGACGCTGATTTGCCCATTCGTCTCCAGAATAGCCAGTTTCACTTGTCCCAATTGCTCCACGCCGTTCAAACGCAGTTCCATAAAGAATTCAAATTCCGTCATATTGGCGCTATTGAGCTTTGACCATGCCAGCTCGCCGTCTTCAATGATCACAACGGGTTTGCCCTCCAGCAGGTCCTCCATTTTTTCACTATGCGCCATTAGCCACATTACCAGCCGATACAGCACAGCAAGAGTAATAAAGACCACCAGCACCGGCAGCATCGGAACATCGTCATAAAACGCCACGTCTCCCGCGGCGGAACCCAGCGTAAGGATGATAAGGACTTCAAAAAGCGACATCTGGCGTACGCCACGACGTCCGGTGATTTTTAAAAACAGAAAAACCAATATAAAGGTGTAAAGGCTGCGTAGCGCAACTTCCCCCAGAAAATCCATGGGCACCTTATCAAGCGCCATACGGTGTAAATCGAAAGCTTTCATTAATATGCTCTAAACGTGATTGGCTGTAAGAAAGCATAGCCAATGCTTTTATTTACGCATGGGCTCCGGCGACGATAGCGCCGTTCATTGAAAACCCGTATCATTGCGCGCTTTCCGTACGACAAAAGTGATTTTCATGACGCAAACATTTATCCCCGGCAAAGATGCCGCTCTGGAAGACTCCATCGCTCGCTTCCAGCAAAAATTGCTCGACCTCGGTTTTCAAATTGAAGAAGCTTCGTGGTTGAATCCCGTCCCTAACGTCTGGTCTGTACATATTCGCGACAAAGAATGCGCGCTGTGCTTCACCAACGGTAAAGGCGCGACAAAAAAAGCGGCGCTGGCTTCTGCGCTGGGCGAATACTTTGAGCGTCTGTCGACTAACTACTTCTTTGCAGATTTCTGGCTGGGCGAAACTATCGCCAATGGCCCGTTCGTACATTACCCGAACGAAAAATGGTTCCCGCTGACTGAAGAAGACGATGTTCCAGAAGGTTTACTGGATGCGCGTCTGCGTGCATTTTACGATCCAGATAACGAACTGACCGGCAGCATGCTTATCGATCTACAGTCTGGTAATGAAGAGCGTGGCGTCTGTGGCCTGCCGTTTACCCGCCAGTCTGATAACCAGACCGTCTACATTCCGATGAATATTATCGGCAACCTGTATGTTTCTAACGGCATGTCTGCGGGTAACACACCTAACGAAGCTCGCGTTCAGGGCCTGTCTGAAGTCTTTGAGCGCCATGTGAAGAACCGTATTATCGCCGAAAGCATCAGCCTGCCGGAAATCCCGGCCGAGGTGATGGCGCGCTATCCGGCAGTGGTGGAGTCCATCGCCACACTGGAAGCGGAAGGTTTCCCAATTTTTGCCTACGATGGCTCGCTGGGCGGCAAGTATCCGGTGATTTGCGTTGTCCTGTTCAACCCAGCCAACGGTACCTGCTTTGCCTCCTTCGGCGCACACCCGGATTTCGGCGTTGCGCTGGAGCGTACCGTGACTGAACTGCTGCAGGGCCGTGGTCTGAAGGATCTTGATGTCTTCACCCCACCGACCTTCGACGATGAGGAAGTGGCAGAACATACCAACCTTGAAACTCACTTCATCGATTCCAGCGGTCTGATCTCCTGGGATCTGTTCAAGCAGGATGCCGACTATCCGTTCGTTGACTGGAATTTCTCCGGCACCACGGAAGAAGAGTTCGCCACCCTGATGGCCATCTTCAATGCTGAAGATAAAGAAGTGTATATCGCTGACTATGAGCACCTGGGCGTTTACGCGTGCCGCATTATTGTTCCGGGAATGTCTGACATCTATCCGGCAGAAGATCTGTGGTTAGCCAACAACGCTATGGGCACCCATCTGCGTGACACCATTCTCTCTCTGCCAGGCAGTGAGTGGGATAAAGAAGACTACCTCAATCTGATTGAACAGTTGGATGAAGAAGGTTTTGACGACTTCACCCGCGTGCGCGAGCTGCTCGGTCTGGCGACCGGTGCGGATAACGGTTGGTACACCCTGCGTATTGGCGAGCTTAAAGTGATGCTGGCGCTGGCCGGTGGCGATCTGGAGCAGGCCCTGGTGTGGACCGAATGGACGATGGAATTTAACGCCTCCGTCTTTAGCGCGGAACGTGCAAACTACTATCGCTGCCTGCAAACATTGTTGCTACTGTCTCAGGAAGAAGACCGTCAGCCGCTGCAGTATCTGAACGCATTCGTCCGCATGTACGGCGCTGAGGCGGTTGAAGCGGCAAGTGCGGCACTGAGTGGTGAAGCGCCGTTTTATGGACTTCAGCCAGTAGACAGCGATCTGCACGCATTCCCGGCACATCAGTCTCTGCTGAAAGCCTATGAGAAATTGCAACGCGCGAAAGCGGCACACTGGTCAAAATAGTGACAAACAACTTGCCTCGAGTAGGCTAAATGTATTGTCTGAGCTATATTACGGGGCGCTTAAAGCGCCCCGTTTTTTATTTTGGTCAAACCAAAAAATAAATGTAAAAGCAAGGTTAAATATTAGTGGTTGATATTAAAAAATTAGCTTATTAATGTGGTTTTTTATCTCAATTACTCCATTTTAATTAACCATCCCATAGGAGGCTGAAAGAAAAAATTCAACTCACTTTATAAATTTTAAAATTTATTTTTATATGGATAATCAACATGTTACACCGTAATCGCATAAAAACCATGCGTCTTACGGGCCTATAAGCCAGGCGAGATATGATCTATATCAAATTCTCATCTATAATGCTTTGTTAGTATCTCGTCGCCGACTTAATAAAGAGAGAGTTAGTGTGAAAGCTGACAACCCTTTTGATCTTATTCTACCTGCTGCAATGGCCAAAGTTGCCGAAGAAGCAGGCGTCTATAAAGCAACGAAACATCCGCTTAAGACGTTCTATCTGGCAATTACTGCCGGTGTATTCATTTCAATTGCCTTTGTTTTCTATATCACCGCCACAACCGGCACTGGTACTATGCCTTTCGGCATGGCGAAATTAGTAGGTGGTATCTGCTTTTCCCTGGGGCTGATCCTTTGTGTTGTCTGCGGTGCAGACCTCTTCACTTCAACCGTACTGATCGTCGTTGCTAAAGCCAGTGGTCGTATTACCTGGGGTCAGTTAGCGAAAAACTGGCTTAACGTTTATGTCGGCAACCTGATTGGCGCTCTGATCTTTGTGTTACTCATGTGGCTTTCTGGCGAGTATATGACCGCCAACGGCGCATGGGGGCTCAACGTTCTGCAAACAGCCGACCACAAAGTGCACCATACTTTTGTTGAGGCAGTGAGCCTTGGTATCCTGGCTAACCTGATGGTGTGTCTGGCCGTATGGATGAGCTACTCAGGCCGCAGCCTGATGGACAAAGCGTTTATCATGGTATTACCGGTCGCAATGTTTGTTGCCAGCGGTTTTGAGCACAGTATCGCAAACATGTTTATGATCCCTATGGGTATTGTAATACGCGATTTCGCCACCCCGGAATTCTGGACCGCAGTTGGGTCTTCTCCGGAGAATTTTTCTCACCTGACCGTGATGAATTTCATCACCGATAACCTGATTCCGGTTACGATCGGTAACATTATCGGCGGCGGTTTGTTGGTCGGGTTGACATACTGGGTCATTTATCTGCGTGGTAACGATCATCATTAATCTGTTGATGCCCATTACACGCAGTAAATAAAAAATCCACTTAAGAAGGTAGGTGTTACATGTCCGAGCTTAATGAAAAGTTAGCCACAGCCTGGGAAGGTTTTACCAAAGGTGATTGGCAGAATGAAGTAAACGTACGTGACTTCATTCAGAAAAACTACACTCCGTATGAGGGTGACGAGTCCTTCCTGGCTGGCGCAACTGATGCGACCACTGCACTGTGGGACAGCGTGATGGAAGGCGTTAAACAGGAAAACCGCACTCACGCGCCTGTTGACTTTGACACCTCCGTTGCTTCTACCATCACTTCTCACGACGCTGGCTACATCAACAAAGCGCTCGAGAAGATTGTTGGTCTGCAGACTGAAGCTCCGCTGAAACGTGCGATCATTCCGTTTGGCGGCATCAAAATGGTTGAAGGTTCCTGCAAAGCGTACAATCGCGAACTGGACCCGATGCTGAAAAAAATCTTCACCGAATACCGCAAAACCCACAACCAGGGCGTATTCGATGTTTACACCAAAGACATTCTGAACTGCCGTAAATCCGGTGTTCTGACTGGTCTGCCAGATGCGTATGGCCGTGGCCGTATCATCGGTGACTACCGTCGCGTTGCGCTGTACGGTATCGACTACCTGATGAAAGACAAATACGCTCAGTTCGTCTCTCTGCAGTCCGATCTGGAAAACGGCGTAAACCTGGAAGCAACTATCCGTCTGCGTGAAGAAATCGCTGAACAGCACCGCGCTCTGGGTCAGATCAAAGAAATGGCTGCTAAATATGGCTGCGATATCTCTGGTCCGGCTACCAACGCTCAGGAAGCTATCCAGTGGACTTACTTCGGCTACCTGGCCGCAGTTAAATCTCAGAACGGTGCAGCAATGTCCTTCGGTCGCGTATCCACCTTCCTGGATGCTTACATCGAACGTGACCTGAAAGCAGGCAAAATCACCGAGCAAGACGCACAGGAAATGATCGACCACCTGGTCATGAAACTGCGTATGGTTCGCTTCCTGCGTACTCCTGAATATGATGAACTGTTCTCCGGTGACCCGATTTGGGCAACTGAATCAATCGGTGGTATGGGCGTTGATGGCCGTACTCTGGTTACCAAAAACAGCTTCCGCTTCCTGAACACCCTGTACACCATGGGTCCTTCTCCGGAGCCGAACATCACTGTTCTGTGGTCTGAAAAACTGCCTCTGAACTTCAAGAAATTCGCCGCTAAAGTGTCCATCGACACCTCTTCTCTGCAGTACGAGAACGATGACCTGATGCGTCCGGACTTCAACAACGACGACTACGCTATCGCTTGCTGCGTAAGCCCGATGGTTGTTGGTAAACAAATGCAGTTCTTCGGTGCGCGTGCAAACCTGGCGAAAACCATGCTGTACGCAATCAACGGTGGCGTTGATGAAAAACTGAAAATGCAGGTTGGTCCTAAATCTGAACCGATCAAAGGCGACGTTCTGAACTTCGACGAAGTTATGGACCGCATGGATCACTTCATGGATTGGCTGGCTAAACAGTACGTCACCGCGCTGAACGTTATCCACTACATGCACGACAAGTACAGCTACGAAGCCTCTCTGATGGCGCTGCACGACCGTGACGTTATCCGCACCATGGCGTGTGGTATCGCTGGTCTGTCCGTTGCTGCTGACTCCCTGTCTGCAATCAAATATGCGAAAGTTAAACCGATTCGTGACGAAGACGGTCTGGCTATCGACTTCGAAATCGAAGGCGAATACCCGCAGTTTGGTAACAACGACTCTCGCGTTGATGACATGGCGGTTGACCTGGTAGAACGTTTCATGAAGAAAATTCAGAAACTGACTACTTATCGTAACGCTATCCCGACTCAGTCTGTTCTGACCATCACCTCTAACGTGGTTTATGGTAAGAAAACTGGTAACACCCCAGATGGTCGTCGTGCTGGCGCGCCGTTCGGACCGGGTGCTAACCCAATGCACGGTCGTGACCAGAAAGGTGCTGTTGCCTCTCTGACCTCCGTTGCTAAACTGCCGTTTGCTTACGCTAAAGATGGTATTTCTTACACCTTCTCTATCGTTCCGAACGCTCTGGGTAAAGACGACGAAGTTCGTAAGACCAACCTGGCTGGTCTGATGGATGGTTACTTCCACCACGAAGCGTCCATCGAAGGTGGTCAGCACCTGAACGTGAACGTCATGAACCGCGAAATGCTGCTGGATGCGATGGAACATCCGGAAAAATATCCGCAGCTGACCATCCGCGTTTCTGGCTACGCAGTACGTTTTAACTCCCTGACTAAAGAACAGCAGCAGGACGTTATTACTCGTACCTTCACTCAGACCATGTAATTGGTTTTGACTGAAATCGTACTTTAAAAAGCGTACAATAAAGGCTCCACGTAAGTGGGGCCTTTTTAATAGCCTGCTTTGTCAGCTATCTATACTTATATACTCGATGGATTTCGAGTTGCATTGAGGCGGCAACGGAGTGAATCCCCTGGAGCGTACAGAAGTACGTGACTGGGGTGAGCGAAGGAAGCTAACAAAGATGCAGCTTGAAAGACGAAAAGTATGGATAGCAGCCAAAACAGACTCGACACAGTTAATAACTGTGCACTAACACTGGCCCCGGATGGGCCACACCTGGAGAAACACCGCAATGTCAGTTATTGGTCGCATTCACTCCTTTGAATCCTGTGGCACTGTTGATGGCCCGGGCATCCGCTTTATTACCTTCTTTCAGGGCTGCCTGATGCGCTGCCTGTATTGCCATAACCGTGACACGTGGGATACACACGGCGGTAAAGAAGTCACCGTCGACGAATTAATGAAAGAGGTGGTGACCTATCGCCACTTTATGAACGCATCCGGCGGCGGCGTGACGGCGTCTGGCGGCGAAGCTATCCTGCAAGCTGAATTCGTACGTGACTGGTTCCGAGCCTGTAAAAAAGAAGGTATTCATACCTGTCTGGATACCAACGGTTTTGTTCGCCGCTACGATCCGGTGATCGATGAGCTGCTGGAAGTCACCGATCTGGTCATGCTCGATCTCAAACAGATGAACGATGAAATCCATCAGAATCTGGTCGGCGTATCTAACCATCGTACGCTGGAGTTCGCGCGTTACCTGTCAAATAAAGACATCAAAGTGTGGATCCGCTATGTTGTCGTACCTGGCTGGTCTGATGACGATGACTCCGCACACCGCCTCGGCGAATTTACCCGCGATATGGGTAACGTTGAAAAAATCGAGCTGCTGCCTTACCACGAGCTGGGCAAACACAAATGGGTGGCAATGGGCGAAGAGTACAAACTGGATGGCGTCAAACCACCGAAGAAAGAGACCATGGAGCGCGTGAAGGGCATTCTCGAGCAATATGGACATAAAGTGATGTATTGAGTTTTAGCCACCACGAAACGGCTGCCCTGAACGGCAGCCGTTTTGCTATCTAAGCGACAACCACTCGAATTAAAGGAAAGGACGCCATGCGGTTATTCATTTCTGGCATGTTGCTGTTATCTGTCCAATACGTAAATGCCGCCAGCAACTGTGATATCAACGCCATTGTGCAACATGCGTGGCCAGATGCAAAACCGACAGCGGAAGGCAAGCTACTCACACAACATAATCAGGTTATCGATATCACAGGTAACTCACCGCAAAGCGCACTTTGCCGTGTCTGGCCAGCCCACCCGGAACTGACCCTAGCGGCGATTCCGCTGATGGCACAACAATATAGCGATTACGATCGCATTGGCGATCTGGAGCTTCTGGTACTGGATTCCACAAACCTCGACGTAAAACAGCGGCTACGCCTGCCCGAACGTATGAATGACGATGCCATTCAAATTACCGGTCTGGCGCTGGATACTGCGCGCTGGAAAGTTACCCCAGATCAGACCGCATTTGGCTTACGAGTCGCCCGCACCGGCAGTTCCCGTGTAAATCCTTTTAGTGAAGATGCGCTATCGCTGTTTGTTATTGAAAATAATCAACTACGGGCGGTATTAAACGGAATCGTACTTGAGAATAGCACCGGTGAATGGGACGGGAACTGTGTGGGAACATTCCACGATATTAAACGCACCCTTGCCCTTGCGCCTGATTCACATAATGGATACTTCGATATTCGGGTAAACGAGAAAAACGTGGAATCAACGGCCTATACAGACGCCAACGAGCAGTGTGCATCAAAGGATAAACCGGGGAAAGCCAGTTGGGTACTGCGTTATGATGGCAAACAGTATACCATCCCAAAAGAACTGTCCCCGTTGTTTTGAGAGGCAAAGCAGGAGATAGCATCACTATCTCCTGCTCTTCTGCCACACTTGTCTTTAGCGTCCTCTTCTCGCCAGTAGCGGGAAAATCAATCCCAGCCCAACCAGCACAAATGGCGTCACGATATTCAGCGTGAGCTGGAATGTCCACTCAGGGGTAAAGGCTTCCATTTTCGGGAAAATCCCGGTCAGACAGGCAAATGCGGTAAAGGCAAAGCACCAGATCCCCACGGTCATCGCAAGCGAGCGGTTGCGAATAAAGACATATTCCGATTTATATTTTTGCGCCAGGCGAATAACGGCAATGAACGCCACAAACACCCATAAATAACGCAATGGCATCACGACAGAGTTAAGATTCAATAGCCATTTATACAGGTTGTTCATATCGCCAATTCCCAGTGTTGGCAACATAATCAAAATCGCCACCAGCACCAGCGTCAGAATATAACCATTTACCGGCGTACCGGAAGCGTTGGTTTTACACAGGCTCTCGGGAATATATTTACGATCAGCATCACCCAGCAGAACTTTAAGCGGTGCATCAATAGAAAATACCAATGCCGCAATCTGTCCCAGCGTATTGGCAATCGCGTAAATAACCATCAGCGAATTACCCATACCATAATACTCACCCAATTTCTGGAAGGCGTAATATTGACCATTCGTCATCAGGTCATCTGGAATATGCCGGGAGTCAAACATCATTCCCATAGCCAGCGACCCGAGAATCGCGCATACCGCTACCATAACAGCCAGAACGAGCATCCCTTTTGGAAATTCTTTGCCCGGATTACGTGTCTGATTAACGTATGGCGAAATTTTCTCCGCACCGCCCACGGCAAAGACCAGCATGGAGATCGTAGTAATGTAGGTAAAATCGATGTGCGGGATAAACGATTCCCAGGTGATATTGGTTGTCGCTATTTGCACATCCGTAATTGCAGGCGCGGTTACCGCCATCACGACATACAAAATGGACATCACAAACATCGCGATGCCTGCAACTGACCCAACAATTTTCAGTGACTTCATGCCACGGGACGCAACCCACATGAAAAAGACAAACAGCGCCAGCGTCAGCCCCTGCAACGCCACGACGGTGTACTCTTTAATCAACGAACCATCGCCCTTCAGCGCCCATCCCAGCGCAATCAGAATAGCCTGCGGTTTTTGCGCCAGATAAGGTATATGAACAACCCAATAGGTCCAGGCAGCAAGATAGGCCAACCCTGGCCCCATGGTATGTTTAATCCAGGTACTGACACCGCCTTTACCCTCTTTAAAGGTTGAGCCAAGCTGCCCGACGATCAACGCATAAGGAATAAAATAGAGCGCGAAAATAAATATCCAGGAGGAGACAACAACCAATCCCTGATTAGCATAGTTGTTGACGACGTTACCAAAACCCCAGACGGTAATAAATGACATTAATGCAATGTTGTACCATCGCAATTGTTTTTCCTGCACACCAGCCATACGCAATCCTTTGTGGAAGCTTTTTGATTATCAATATATGAGGCGTGGGATTATGCGCGGTAAAATGAGCGAGCGGAAACGGCAGGATGTAAAACTATAACCTTCTGCACACTTTATTTTCAGGACAGACGTGTGCGATTAAATAATGCAGGTTCCCATAAAGCATACATAAACAGTATGTATGGGAACCTGTTCATATTCTGTTAAATCAGGTCAAATGTGCGCAATGGAATTGGGCGTATGGCCCGTCTTACGCAGCAGCATTAGTAAATAAATAAACGATACGCTGGCGATCATGATAAACAGCAAGCTATCTGAATAATTCTGCATCAGCATCGCAGTAAACGAAGGTCCCAGCAGACTGCCCACGGTATAGCTCAATAGCAATGCCTGATTCATGGCGACCAACTGATGATGTTCCACCTTTTCACAGGCCCAGGCCATCGCGACCGGATAGAGGGTAAAGCCTGCCGCACCCAACATAAACAACGCGGGTGCCATCGCCGCCTGGTTCAGCATGGCGATACTCCCGACGATCACCACGAAGACCTGGACGCGTAAAACCAGCAGACGTCCCAGCTTATCCGCCAGACGGCCAATCGGCCATTGCCCCAGAATACCGGCACTTACCAGAACCGCCATCCAGAAACCAATGCTGGCGTTGCTCACCCCCTGATGGTTGAGATACAGCGGCATCAGGCCATACAAAGACCCCAGCACGATCCCGGAAATAATGCAGCCATTAACGCCCAGGCGCGCCTGACGCAACCTCAGCATGGAGACAATAGGCGTAGACTGCTGTTCATCGCCCTGCTGATTAGCAATGCGCGTAAAGAGCAGTGGCAAAACACCCGCCAGGATAGTACCCGTCACCCACGGCAGGACGTTCATCAATTCTGTTGATACTTTACTAACCAGCAGTTGGCCTAAAAACGTTCCCACATAATAGATCATCATATAGGCGGCAAGTAACCGTCCGCGATTACGGGACGTCCCGCTGCACATCAGCGCGCTTTCCACGACCACCCAGATCATGGCGCAGCCAACACCGGCGATAAAACGCCATGTCATCCAGCTCCAGAATCCCACCATAATCCCCAACCCGACACAGCCCGCGGCAAAAATAAGCGAGGCGATGTAATAGCTGCGGTTAAAACCAAGGTGTTTTATTAAATACCCTGTCAGCAACGTCCCTACCAGATTACCGGTAAAGTAAGACGAGCTCACCACGCCTACCTGCCAGGTAGGCAGATTTTCATGGGCGAGCCAAAGCGGGACGAGCGTGTTTAACACGGCGATCGCCAGGGTCAACAGAAGTAGCCCGCACAGCAATAGCATGACGGGACGGGTATAGGTGGACATGAATAAAAACCGTGAGGAAGTTCAAATTTCATGCGCATCATGCCACTGCTAAAAACATTGTCAATCGGCGGAATCAGAGGGCTGAGGCGCTTTCTGGTCGATCGATTTGCATTACTGATTCTTAATGTGAATAGATAAAAAATACAAAAACACATCTGCTTGTTTTTATTGATCTAAAACAAAAATCTCGCGTTACGTTCAGTCGAAAAATTTCATGGACTCCCCTTACTTTTATTTCTTACTAAACTCTATGCGGGATGCTGAGCTGCATTGTCTTCAAAATAGAACAGTGAGTTCTTATTTATCTATCTAATCCAAATATCGTTCTTTTCGTAGACTTAAACTCATCAAATTTCCCCCACTGATACTGAACAGGAGAAATACCATGACTAAACCTTACGTAAGACTTGATAAAGAAAATGCGGCAGTACTGCTGGTCGACCATCAGGCTGGCCTGCTCTCTCTGGTTCGGGATATCGATCCCGATAAATTTAAAAACAACGTGCTTGCGCTCGGTGACTTAGCAAAATACTTCAACCTCCCAACCATTCTGACAACCAGTTTTGAGACAGGACCAAACGGACCGCTGGTACCGGAACTGAAAGCTCAATTTCCGGATGCGCCCTACATTGCTCGCCCAGGAAACATTAACGCATGGGATAACGAAGATTTCGTGAAAGCAGTAAAAGCGACCGGCAAAAAGCAGCTGATTATCGCTGGTGTCGTGACGGAAGTTTGCGTCGCTTTCCCAGCGCTCTCGGCTATTGAAGAAGGTTTTGACGTCTTTGTTGTCACCGATGCTTCAGGCACGTTTAATGAAATTACCCGCCATTCAGCATGGGATCGGATGTCTCAAGCAGGCGCTCAATTGATGACATGGTTCGGAGTAGCATGCGAACTGCACCGCGACTGGCGCAACGATATCGAAGGTCTGGCGACGTTGTTCTCTAATCACATTCCGGATTATCGCAATCTGATGACCAGCTATGACACGTTAACTAAGCAGAAGTAAAGACTGGGGCAAAACCCTGACCTGACATGTAGCCGGATAGCGCGCAGCTTTAAGGCCTACGGATATTGTAGGCTTGATAAAGCACGAGGCGCCATCCGGCGTATTATGGATTAACTCGCCACCGCCATACCGACGGTCATATGCAGCCCGTAGAACACGCCACGACCAATCAGCTCGCCGACTAACAGCAGAATAAACGCGACAGAAAGCAACGGAACGGCAGGCTGGTAACCCTTCACTTGCGGTACTATCCAGCAGCACAACGCTAACGCCAGTGCCACAATCCGCCACGCCATCAGCGAACCGTAATCCGGAACCAGCGCAGAGGCCTGTTGAATAGAACTATGGATCGTCGCCAGTTCAGTCCCCTGCATTACCGACATGATGGCACTCACGACCAGAGCAAGCACTGATATAGCCGGCAGCAGGCGCATCGCCCAACCATCCACGCCAGCAATTCTCAGTAACAGATATCCCAGCAGCGGACCGCCCATAAACATCGTCAGGAAGAAGCCCAGCGGTGTCCAGACGCTGTACCAGGTCGGTACGGTATCGATGGTGTTATACACGCGCACCATCATCCAGACAAAAACCACACCCAGCACCATGGTGACAACTAACCACAGATTGCGTAATGCGGGCGACATTTTCTTCAACATAGCCAGCAGCCAGCCGATACCGCCAACGGCAAAGAAGAGTGAGCCGCTGGCAATTTCGTTACTCAACGCAGATGACCCAACGCGATTGAGTGAGTTAAAGGCGCGCATCGGTGAGCCCAGGTGGAGCATAGAGGCAATAAAACCAATGCCCATTAATACCCAAAGCCCAAACATGCAGGTAATTACGCGTTGCTGCGATTCTGGGCGTAAGCCCCCTTTCATCAACACCAGCGCCAGAACAATAAAACCGCCAACCACACACTGTCCAAAGACCGTGAAGATCATCAGCGGCCATTCATGCCATCCACTTCCCATCTTACACCTCCTTCGGATTAGCCAGATAACCTGTGGTATCCCCGGTCGGGCGGCTATTGGCGTTAGGTTTGATGACAATGCTCGGTTTGGTAAAGTGCGCGCCCGGCAGTGGCGCAACCGCAGCCAAAGTACCGTGTTTTTTGCGCAGTTCATCAATTGGGCCAAAATCCAGCGCACGCAGTGGACAGGACTCGACGCAAATAGGTTTCTTACCTTCAGCGACGCGCTCATGGCAGCCATCGCATTTGGTCATGTGCCCTTTGTCAGCATTATACTGTGGTGCGCCGTAAGGACAGGCCATGTGGCAATAGCGGCAGCCGATGCACACATCTTCATCGACAACGACAAAACCATCTTCACGTTTGTGCATCGCACCGCTCGGACACACCTTGGTACAGGCCGGGTCTTCACAGTGGTTACACGCAATGGAGAGGTAATAGGCAAAGACGTTCTGATGCCAGACGCCGTTGTCTTCCTGCCAGTCACCGCCCGCGTACTCATAAATGCGGCGGAAGCTGACTTCAGGGGTTAAATTTTTGAAATCTTTGCACGCCAGTTCGCAGGTTTTGCAACCGGTGCAACGGCTGGAATCAATAAAAAATCCATACTGGGTTGTCATCGGTTACTCCTTACACCTTTTCAACCTGAACAAGGTTCGTGTGTGATGGGTTCCCCTTCGCGAGAGGAGACGGACGCTGGGTCGTCAGGACGTTAATACAACCGCCCTGGTCCACTCGTTTTGCGTCCGGGTCATACCACGCCCCTTCGCCCAATGCCACCACGCCAGGCATCATACGCGGCGTTACTTTCGCCTCGATGTGCACTTCACCACGATCGTTAAAGATGCGCACCTTGTCGCCGTTGTTAATGCCGCGTCGCTGGGCATCCATCGGGTTGATCCACATTTCCTGGCGGCAGGATGCTTTCAGAACATCCACGTTGCCATAGGTCGAGTGGACGCGAGACTTATAGTGGAAGCCAGTCAACTGCAGAGGGAATTTCTCCACCAGCGGATCGTTTAAGCTCTCAAAGCCTGGGGTATAAATCGGCAGTGGATCAATCACATCACCTTCCGGCAGTTCCCAGGTGGACGCGATCTCGGCAAGCTGCTGCGAATAAATTTCGATCTTACCTGACGGCGTGGTCAGCGGATTGGCGTTAGGATCCTCACGGAACGCCTTGTAGGCCACGTGATGTCCCTGCGGGTCGCGCTGTTTAAAGATCCCCTGCTTGCGGAATTCTTCAAACGTTGGCAGTTCAGGAATGGCTTTGCGCGACTGCTCGTACAGATGACGCATCCACTCTTCCTGAGTACGACCTTCTGTAAACTGCTGCTCAACACCAAGGCGTTTCGCTAGCTCGCTGGTCATCTGGTAGATAGTCTTGCATTCGAAGCGTGGTTTGATCGCCTGATTGGTGAAAATCACATACGACATATTTCCGCAGGAGGCATCCAGTGCGAAGTCCATCTGCTCCGAAGCGGTGCAGTCCGGCAGCAAAATATCCGCGTATTTCGCCGAGGAGGTCATATGACAGTCGATGACAACGATCATCTCGCACTTCTTATCATCCTGTAGGATTTCATGTGTGCGGTTGATATCAGAGTGCTGGTTAATCAGACAGTTACCGGCATAGTTCCAGATCATCTTAATCGGAACATCGAGCTTATCTTTGCCACGAACACCGTCACGCAGCGCCGTCATCTCCGGACCTCGCTCAATGGCGTCCGTCCACATAAACATAGAGATGCTGGTTTCGACTGGGTTTTCCAGCGTAGGCATACGTTCAAACGGCAAACTGTATGAGCCCTCACGCGCCCCGCTGTTGCCGCCGTTAATCCCAACGTTACCGGTAAGGATTGCCAGCATAGAAATGGCACGGGTCGCTATTTCACCGTTAGCATGACGCTGCGGTCCCCACCCCTGACTGATATATGCCGGTTTAGCACTACCGATTTCACGTGCCAGTTTGACGATTCGATCAGCAGGAATACCGGTAATTTGCGCTGCCCATTCCGGGGTCTTGGCGATACCGTCTTTGCCCTGCCCAAGAATATACGCCTTATAGTGACCGTTTTTCGGTGCGTCGGCCGGTAAGGTTTTCTCGTCGTAACCCACGCAGTATTTATCAAGGAACGGTTGATCAACCATGTTTTCGGTGATCAGCACATACGCCAGACCATTCACCAGCGCCGCATCGGTACCTGGGCGGATCGGGATCCACTCATCTTCACGACCCGCGCCGGTATCCGTGTAGCGGGGATCGATAATGATCATGCGGGCATTGGATTTTTGTCGCGCCTGTTCAAGGTAATAGGTTACCCCACCCCCGCTCATACGGGTTTCACCAGGGTTATTCCCGAACAGAACCACCAGCTTGCTGTTTTCAATGTCGGACGGGCTGTTACCGTCAGCCCAGCCGCCGTAGGTGTAATTCAACCCGGCAGCGATTTGCGCTGAAGAGTAGTCACCGTAGTGGTTAAGGTAGCCGCCGCAGCAGTTCATCAACCGTGCCACCAGCGTTTTACCCGGCGGCCACGAGCGCGTCATGGTGCCGCCCAGCGTACCCGTGCCGTAGTTCAGGTAGATAGACTCGTTGCCGTAGTCTTTAATAAGACGCTGCATATTGCTGGCAATGATGTCGTAGGCTTCATCCCAACTGATGCGCTCAAATTTGCCTTCTCCACGTTTGCCGACGCGTTTCATCGGGTATTTCAGCCGGTCGGGATTATAAACGCGACGACGCATGGAGCGACCACGCAGACAGGCGCGGACCTGGTGCAAGCCGTCATAGTTGTCATCACCGGTGTTGTCGGTTTCAACATACTTTATTTCACCGTCTACCACGTGCATACGCAGAGGACAGCGGCTACCACAGTTCACCGTACACGCGCTCCATATGACTTTCTCATTGGCCTGTGTCGGATTAAGGGCTTCTGCAGCATTTGCAATACGGGTAAATGGCAGGGTAAACGCGCTACTGGCCACCGCCAGTCCGCCTATCGCCGTCGTTTTCACCAAACCTCGGCGACTAACCTCAGCTGCCAGCATGGCATCGGGGATCTTAGTTTTCATAGTGGCTCACTCTGCTGCTCACAATAAACAAAAGAGAAATACTCGTTATATAGATTTTTATATAGCGTTAATATCAATATACAGACTGGTAGATACTGAATTTGCGAAAAGACAGAGATAAATACTGACTTTCATTCGAAGGCAGTATTACTCCTATGGAGGTAGGCGTTATTGTCCGACGTCAAACGGGCATAAAAAAAGCGCCCTGAGGCGCTTTTTTAGCAAAGAAAGGCAGCTTAGCCGATAAATTCCAGGCCATTCATGTACGGACGTAACACTTCCGGAACCTGAATACGGCCATCAGCCTGCTGATAGTTTTCCATCACCGCAACCAGCGTACGTCCAACCGCCAGACCGGAACCGTTCAGCGTATGTACTAAACGGGTCTTTTTGTCGGATTTGCTGCGGCAACGCGCCTGCATACGACGAGCCTGGAAATCCCACACGTTGGAGCAAGAGGAGATTTCGCGATAGGTGTTCTGCGCCGGGATCCACACTTCCAGATCGTACGTTTTGCATGCGCCGAAGCCCATGTCGCCTGTGCACAGGACGATCTTACGGTACGGCAGGCCCAGCAGCTGAAGAACCTTCTCAGCATGGCCGGTCATCTCTTCCAGCGCGTCCATAGAGTCTTCCGGGCGAACGATCTGCACCATTTCAACTTTATCGAACTGGTGCATACGGATCAGACCACGGGTATCACGACCGTAAGAACCTGCTTCAGAACGGAAGCACGGCGTATGCGCGGTCATTTTGATCGGCAGCGCATCTTCGTCAATGATTTCGTCGCGAACCAGGTTGGTCAGCGGAACTTCTGCCGTTGGGATCAGCGCATAGTTGCTGCTGTCAGCTTCTTCATCCAGAGGACGGGTGTGGAACAGATCGCCAGCAAATTTCGGCAGTTGCCCTGTTCCGTACAGCGTGTCATGGTTAACCAGATACGGAACGTAGTTTTCGCTGTAACCATGCTGTTCGGTATGCAGATCCAGCATGAACTGAGACAGCGCACGGTGCATGCGCGCGATCTGCCCTTTCATCACGACGAAACGAGAGCCGGTCAGCTTAACCGCAGCGGCAAAATCAAGACCTGTGTGCATTTCACCCAGGGTAACGTGATCGCGCACTTCGAAATCAAACTCACGTGGCGTCCCCCAACGGCTGACTTCAACGTTGTCATTTTCATCTTTACCCACCGGAACGTCGTCCGCTGGCAGGTTAGGAATGGTCAGCGCAATGTCGCGGATCTCGGCCTGTAAGGTATCAAGTTCAGCTTTCGCGGCATCCAGCTCTTCGCCCAGTTTGTTCACTTCCAGACGTAAAGACTCGATATCTTCCCCGCGCGCTTTTGCCTGGCCGATGGATTTCGATCGAGAGTTACGCTCTGCCTGCAGGTTTTCAGTTTGTACCTGCAGAACTTTACGACGCTCTTCAAGAGCGCGCAGCTTATCTACATCCAGCTTAAAGCCCCGGCTTGCCAGTTTTTCTGCGACTGCGTCTGGCTCATTACGCAGCAGATTGGGATCGAGCATGCTTATCCTGTGCTTATCGAATTAAAATAGGAGAAAGTGACCACAGCCTGCGGTCACAGGGATACAGAGACAACATTACCGCAACGATAACACTAACGGTAGCGTTTTATAGGGCTATTTTGATCCTGTCCGGCGAGCCAGGCGAGCTTTTCGCCAATCTTGCCTTCAAGACCTCTGTTTGTGGGGTGATAATAGCGCGTTTGTGCCATTTCCTGCGGGAAGTACTCTTCTCCGGCGGCATAGGCATTTGGTTCATCATGGGCGTAACGATACTCCTGACCATAGCCCATTTCTTTCATCAGCTTAGTTGGCGCATTGCGCAGGTGGACCGGCACGTCGTAATCCGGACGTTCGCGGGCATCAGCCAGCGCGGCTTTGAAGGCGGTGTAAACCGCATTACTTTTCGGCGCGCAGGCCAGATAAACAATCGCCTGAGCAATCGCTCGTTCACCTTCCGCGGGTCCCACGCGGGTAAAGCAGTCCCATGCGGAAATTGCCACCTGCATGGCGCGAGGGTCGGCATTGCCGACATCTTCAGAGGCAATGGCCAGACAGCGACGGGCAACATACAGCGGGTCACCGCCTGCACTAATGATGCGCGCATACCAATAAAGTGCCGCATCCGGGGCGCTGCCGCGAACCGATTTGTGTAATGCGGAGATGAGATCGTAAAAACGATCGCCTTTATTATCGAAGCGTGCGCTGCGTTCACCGGCAATTTCAGTGAGCAATTCTGGTTTCAATACGCGCTTGCCAGAATCATCAACTTCGGCCATATCGGCCATCATTTCCAGCGTATTCAGCGCTCGCCGTGCGTCACCATTAACCAGTTCGGCAATCGCCCGACGCGTCTCTGGTGGCAGTACGATATCCTGGCCGCCGTAACCCCGGGCTTTATCTGACATCGCCTGGTCCAGCACCTGTTCAATATCGTCGGTGGTTAACGATTTCAGTAAATAAACACGCGCCCGCGACAACAGTGCCGAGTTCAGTTCAAACGAGGGATTTTCAGTGGTAGCGCCAATAAACGTGATGGTACCGTCTTCAATATGCGGTAAAAACGCATCCTGTTGGCTTTTATTAAAACGGTGAACTTCGTCCACGAACAGGATCGTACGTCGACCCGCGTTACGATTCTGACGCGCCCACTCAATCGCTTCACGAATTTCTTTTACACCAGACGTGACCGCCGAAATTCGTTCAACATCGGCGTTAGCGTAACGGGCAATAACTTCGGCTAGCGTGGTTTTCCCCGTCCCCGGCGGACCCCATAAAATCATAGAGTGCAGGTGCCCGGCCTCGATGGCGCGCGGCAAGGGTTTACCCGCAGCCAGCAGATGCTGCTGGCCGATGTACTGCGCTAAATTTTCTGGCCGCATACGTGCGGCCAGTGGCTGAAAGGTATTATCAGAAAAGTCGAGCGACAGATTGCTCACTCACACGCCTCTACTTACGTTGATCGTCAACCGTTACACCTTGCGGCGGGGTAAAGGTGAATTTCGAAGGTTCAATCGCACCATTCTGCTGAGATTTCAGCTGATAGCTGCTGCGCTGATCGTCTTGCTCAACGGCACTGAACTGATGGATCGTCCCGTCCCGCCCAACATTGATAGTAAACTGCTTCAGGTTACCGCTGCTGGTTTTTGGCGTCAGCACGAAATCATCGCCGTTTTGCTTAATGTTGTACTGTTGCCAGTCGCTGGCCTGGTTACGCGCAATCAGCATAAACGGCGTGTTGCCCGTAGCGTCTTTCAACCAGGTCGCAGTCGCC
Organism: Citrobacter sp. MGH110; assembly: GCF_001037515.1. Lineage (NCBI taxonomy): Bacteria > Pseudomonadati > Pseudomonadota > Gammaproteobacteria > Enterobacterales > Enterobacteriaceae > Citrobacter > Citrobacter sp. MGH110. The sequence continues at coordinate 2,003,060 of NZ_KQ089830.1, forward strand.
TGCTCAACAAACGGGTTAAAGAACCACAGCGTTTTACCATCGGAAACCAGAATGCTCTCGTCAGGCTGCGTCATATGCCAGTTAAACAGATTAGGGCGTTTAACCCATAAGTCGCCCTGACCTTCCTGCACCGCCGCGCCGCTACCGTCCGTGACCTTCTGAGTAAAGCTGGCATGGAAGCTACTGACTTTATCCAGACGGCTTTTCAGGTCGCTGGCAGCATCAGCCCAGACGCTGCTCACCACAAAGCTAGACAGTAATGCACAGGTGATTGCGATTCTTTTCATCGTTATTCCTCAAAATACGTCACTCCCAACGGGGAGATCCCTCTGCTATCCATTTCAGGCCAAAAATCAGCATGAGGAAAGTAGAAAATACTGAATTACTTAACTTTGCAATCATTCGAAGGGCGGCGGAGCCAGCACTTCACGATTACCATTATGCCCTTGTTCGCTGACTATTCCCTGCGCTTCCATCTGTTCGATGATGCGCGCCGCTCGGTTGTAACCGATACGGAACTGACGCTGGACGCCGGAGATTGAGGCTTTGCGTTTCTGAGTAACAAAGTTCACCGCCTGATCGAACAGCGGATCCAGTTCTTCACCACCATCAAAGCCGCCACCGCCGCCTTCGCTTTCGCTGTCAGAGGTAATGCCATCAACGTATTGTGGACGGCCGCGCGCTTTCCAGTCCTGAACTACCGCGTGAACTTCTTCATCGCGTACAAAGGCGCCGTGTACACGCACAGGGATCGTCGAGTTTGGTGCAGAATAAAGCATGTCACCCATACCCAACAGCGATTCCGCGCCGCCCTGGTCAAGGATGGTACGCGAGTCAATTTTACTGGACACTGTAAAGGCGATACGCGTCGGGATGTTCGCTTTAATCAGACCAGTGATAACGTCAACTGACGGTCGCTGGGTTGCCAGCACCAGGTGGATACCCGCCGCACGCGCTTTTTGCGCCAGACGAGCGATTAGTTCTTCCACCTTTTTGCCAACGGTCATCATCAGGTCAGCGAATTCATCCACCAACACCACGATATACGGCAGTTTTTCCAGCACCGGATGCTGAACATCCATGCTGTCGCCCGGCTTCCAGTATGGGTCTGGAATCGGACGTCCCATACGGGCGGCTTCAGCAATCTTATCGTTATAACCGGCAAGGTTACGCACGCCAAGCGCCGACATCAGTTTGTAGCGACGTTCCATTTCATTGACGCTCCAACGCAAGGCATTGGCGGCATCTTTCATGTCGGTCACAACTTCAGTCAGCAGATGTGGAATACCTTCATAAACAGAAAGTTCCAGCATTTTCGGGTCAATCATGATAAAGCGAACGTCTTCCGGCTGCGCTTTGTACAGCATGCTGAGGATCATGGCGTTCACCCCAACAGACTTACCGGAACCGGTTGTCCCTGCCACCAGCAGGTGCGGCATTTTAGCCAGATCGGCCACCACCGGTTCGCCCGCAATATCTTTGCCCAGCACCACAGTCAGCGGAGATGAGTTATCACGGAATTTAGCGTTATCCAGCACTTCTCGCAGATAGACGGTTTGACGTTTTTTGTTCGGTAACTCCAGTCCGACATACGGTTTGCCTGGAATAACCTCGACCACACGTACCGCCGCGGTCGACAATGAACGCGCCAGATCTCGTGACAGGTTAGAAATACGCGCTGCTTTAACCCCTGGAGCCAGATTAAGCTCAAAGCGGGTAATCACCGGGCCAGGAGAATAGTTCACTACATCGGCTTTAATGCGGAAATCCGCCAGACGCGCTTCCACCAGACGTGCCATTTGTTCCAGTGCGAACGTATCTATCGGCTCAACTTCGCTCGGCGGCGGCGTGAGCAGATCTAACGATGGCAGCGGCGTGCTTGGACGGTGCGCCGGACGACTATCCCCATTACGCATCAGCAGCGGATGGATCAGACTATCCTGCGGCGGCGGTGTAACAGGCTGCGCTGGCTGCTGATAATGCTGCTGCGGTGCAACTGGCTGCGCTGGCTGTTGATAATGCTGCTGCGATGCAACTGGCTGCACCGGTTGCTGGTAGTGCTGCTGCGATGCAACTGGCTGCGCTGGTTGCTGATAATGCTGCTGTGGTGCAACTGGCTGTGCCGGTTGCTGATAGTGCTGCTGCGGTGCAACTGGCTGCGCCGGTTGCTGATAGTGCTGCTGCGGTGCAACTGGTTCCTGGTACTGCGGCGCGGGCTCCGGCATTATGCCAGGCGTAAACAGCGGCTCATGCGGACCCTCATCCACCAGTGTTTTCATTGGCGAAAATTCAAAGTCATCGAGGGAGAACGGATTCGCTCCGACAGGCTGTTCACCGGAATAACGCTGCTGCTGAGAAGAAGCAAACTGGCGAGCCAGTTCCGCTTCTGCGGCTGAATCTTCGTCATCAGTCTGGTGGGTATCGTCCTGATACTCTTCGCCATAACGATGCTGCTGCGACTGAGCGAACTGACGTGCCAGCTCGTCCTGCTGCATTGCATCCATTTCATCGTCACTGTACGCATCTGTATCAAGCTGCTCTTCGCGCGCTTTCTCTTCAGCCATACGCTGTGACGGCAGTTTTATGCCATATGAAGCCAGTTCACGACGAGTAGGCACGCGCACACGATTCGGACGCGGCAACTGCGGGCCAATGCCCTCTTTCACCTGCGGACGCGGCGTACCGCTGCCTGCAAGGCTAAAGACAGGTGCTGCGGCAGCGGCACCTGCCCCTAACGCGGCGCTTTTTACGCCAGCGGCCAGCGGTGCAACGGCAGCAACAGACTCAACGGGTGGTATGGATACAGTCGTCGGCATAGATGGCGTAGACGGCTTAATACGCTCAGGCTCCTGAGCAGGTTCTGGAATCGGCTGATACCATGCGGCCAGTTGCTCACGCTCACGCGCACGTTTCTCTTCGACTTCTTCAAAGTAATAGAGCGGCGGACGAGTCGGTTTAACTTCTTCAACCACCGGCTCAGGTTCCACCACTGTTGGTTGTTCAACCACAGGCTGCTGGAACGTAGTGCTCTGTTGAAAAGTTGGATCCTGCTGATAAACAGGTTGCTGCACAGGCTCCGGCTGATAACCAGGCTGCTGGAATGCGGTGTTCTGTTGAGAGGTCGGATCCTGTTGATAGACAGGTTGCAGCACGGGCTCCGGCTGATAAACAGGTTCCGGCTGCGGCGCGACAGGCTGCGTATAAACAGGTTCAACGGGCTGCTGTGCGTAATATTGCGGCTGCGGACTCTGCTCCACAACCGGTTGTTGCCATGGCTCATACGGCTGCTGCACCGGAGGTTGCGCGTACTGGGCTGGCTGCGGATAACCTTCAGGCGCTGGTGCAATCGCGGCATCACCGGCTTGCGGGCCAGGCACGGGTTGCCAGGCCACAGTTGGGACCGGTTGCTCCATAACAGTGTTGGTCACGGGTGACGTTTGCAGTAACGGATCGACCGGTGCGCTCCAGGCCTGAGCGGCTGTTGTAGCTGCAGCTGCTGCAGCCACAGGCTCGGTCACCGAGTGGCCGTTAAGCAGTGGATCAAGTTCGTCATATACAGGCAGCGTCGCGCGATTACCGGAAAACAGCACATCATTAGGATCGGCAACCACGCCACGGGCGCTGTATTCAATTTCGTCTTCATCATCCATGCGTTTGCCGGAAAACAGCGCCGCATCGGTATGACGACCAAGCGGGTTGGTAAATTTCTCCGCCAGACGTTTACGGCGCGCTAACGCACCGCGCAGGATACGAGCTCGGCGCGATTCATGGGGTTTGCCATCAGCGGCGTCGACAGACTCTTCTTCGTCTTCATATTCTTCGTCATCGACCCAGGTATCGTCGCGGCGGGTACGGTTGCTGGCAAACGTCAGGATATTGAGTAACCAGCCGCCCAGTTTTTCCGCAATGCTCACCCATGACCAACCGGTGAACAGCGTTAATCCCGCTGCCCAAATGCACAACAACGTCAGCGTGCCGCCGCTGCTGTGCAGCAATGGTTGTAGCGTGGTGCTGAGCAGACTGCCGATCACGCCGCCAGAGGCGAAATACCAGATGTCATCGGCGTTAATTGCGGCCAGCCCGCAGGAAGTGAGAATCAGCGCCAGAACGCCAATAATGCGTAGCGAGACGGCAAAATAATCGACGTATTCGTCGCTGGCCTGATGTCGCCAGGCAAACCAGCAGCCACCGACAATGATGACGGGGATGGTGTAGGCCATGACGCCAAAAATAAAGAACAGCGTGTCCGCCAGCCATGCTCCAGGTATTCCACCCAGATTATGGATAGGCTCATGCCACGCGGTTTGCGACCAACTGGGATCCGAAGGGTTAAAGCTGAGTAAGGCAGCCATCAACCAGACGGCAAAAAGGGCAATAAGAATCAGTAGCGCTTCCAGAAGTCGGCGCCCGCTGCTTAACTTCGTCAATGTGACGTCTTTGTCTTCAGTGTATTCCTGGCTCAAAAACGGCTCTCCAGGTTTCGGGCTTTTCCTGCCCGATGCTAAAACGGACAACAGCACCGGGTTGCCCCGGCACTGTTGCTGTATGGATTAACAGGAGTGTAATCAAACTGCGTCGATTTTGCACCTGTTCCGTGTTAGCGCGTCTTAATTACCAGACGATTGCTCTGTTTGACTTCTTCCATTACTACATAAGTACGTGTGTCATTCACGCCAGGCAGACGCAGCAGGGTTTCCCCCAACAGCTTACGGTATGCCGACATATCCGGTACGCGTGTTTTCAGCAAATAGTCGAAATCACCGGAAACCAAATGACACTCTTGAATTTCTTCAAGTTTTTGTACTGCAGAGTTAAATTGTTCAAACACATCCGGGGCGCCACGATTCAGAGTAATCTCAACAAAAACCAGAAGTGATGCATCCAGATAATGCGGGTTTAACAGCGCTGTATAGCCCTGAATAAAACCCTGTCTTTCCAACCGACGCACACGCTCAAGGCAGGGCGTTGGTGAAAGTCCCACACGTTTAGAAAGCTCGACGTTAGAAATACGCCCATCCTTTTGCAGCTCATTAAGAATGTTACGATCGATACGGTCGAGATCTTTGCCAGGGCGCTTCTTACTATCTACCATTATTATTGTCTCTCTGTATTCCTTCCCTACTCCTGCCTGACTCTACCAACATCACTGTTCAGAGTCGCTACCCATCAAAATAAACCGCAACCCAGAGGGATTTTCGGTTCGCAATGTCTGGGTTTATGGTGAGAAGACCGTTGCCTGTCGGCGGCTATCGACATCACGAATGGCATCTGTCCACACCATGCGTAGATTTCGCTAACACGGTAAACATGGTATCTACATGCATGATTATGCAGCACATACATGACACAGTTTTTTTCTTCCTTGAATGTTTTCGCAAAACAGCAGGGGATTGTCAAAGCAAAACATCGATTTTTAGTACAACATGCCAGTTATTCATTCGCAGTGATGGAAAATCGTCATTTTATCACCTTATAACTGACCGATTTTAAGTAGAAATCGTTATAGTATTACGACTAATTCTGCCGTTCATCGGTTCCCGCTATTACACATATTGTTAACAAAATCGCCATACTCTTTTTTTACGCCTGTAAATTCCCTACAATCCTGCTCATTGCCTGCTAACAACTATGGGGATCTCATGGGCGCAACCAAACACAGTAAACTTCTTATTCTGGGCTCTGGCCCTGCGGGGTATACCGCTGCGGTCTACGCTGCACGCGCGAACCTGCAACCGGTACTGATTACCGGTATGGAAAAAGGTGGTCAGTTGACCACAACAACAGAAGTGGAGAACTGGCCTGGCGATCCGCACGATCTCACAGGCCCATTGCTGATGGAACGCATGCACGAACATGCGACCAAATTTGAAACTGAAATTATTTTTGATCATATCAGCAAAGTTGATCTGCAAAACCGCCCTTTCCGTCTGACCGGCGACAGCGGTGAATACACCTGTGACGCACTAATCATCGCCACCGGTGCGTCAGCACGCTACCTGGGTCTGCCTTCAGAAGAAGCCTTCAAAGGCCGTGGCGTTTCCGCCTGCGCGACCTGCGACGGTTTCTTCTACCGTAACCAAAAAGTTGCGGTGATCGGCGGCGGCAACACTGCTGTTGAAGAAGCGCTGTACCTGGCGAATATCGCATCTGAAGTGCATTTGATTCACCGTCGCGACAGCTTCCGCGCCGAGAAAATCCTGATCAAGCGTTTGATGGATAAAGTCGAAAACGGCAACATCGTGCTGCATACCCACCGCACACTGGAAGAAGTGACCGGCGATCAAATGGGCGTAACCGGACTGCGCCTGCGCGATACGCAAAACACTGACAACGTCGAGTCACTTGACGTTGCAGGCTTGTTTGTCGCTATCGGCCACAGCCCGAATACCGCCATTTTTGACGGTCAGCTTGAACTGGAAAATGGCTACATCAAAGTTCAGTCCGGGATTCATGGTAACGCCACCCAAACCAGCATTCCGGGTGTATTCGCCGCCGGTGACGTGATGGACCATATTTATCGCCAGGCGATCACTTCAGCAGGCACCGGTTGTATGGCTGCGCTTGACGCAGAGCGTTATCTCGACGGTCTGGCAGACGCTTGCAAATAAGTTTTACAAATCAGTAACAAAAGTAAAAAAGGCGACTATAAGTCGCCTTTATTTTTGCCTCGTTGTAACATTGTCCTGCCCAAAAATTCCAATAACTCACCTGCTAAGCGTGCAATGAATAAAACCCGTCAAAAAGAGCTGACCCGCTGGTTAAAACAGCAAAGTGTAATTTCCCAACGATGGCTGAACATTTCACGCCTGTTGGGGTTCGTGAGCGGCCTGTTAATTGTCGCTCAGGCCTGGCTCATGGCCCGAATTCTCGACCATATGATCATGGACAATATCCCCAGAGAGGCGCTTCTGCTCCCTTTCATTGTGCTGGTATTGATTTTCATCCTGCGGGCATGGGTCGTCTGGTTACGCGAACGCGTCGGGTTTCATGCTGGCCAACATATCCGCTTTGAGATTCGCCGCCAGGTGCTTGACCGTCTGCAACAAGCAGGTCCCGCCTGGATACAAGGCAAACCAGCCGGGAGCTGGGCTACGCTAATCCTGGAACAGATTGATGACATGCATGATTACTATGCACGTTATCTGCCGCAAATGGCGCTGGCTGTATGCGTCCCTTTATTGATCGTGGCGGCGGTATTCCCGTCAAACTGGGTAGCCGCCCTTATTCTGCTTGGAACTGCCCCGTTGATCCCGTTATTTATGGCGATGGTTGGTATGGGTGCAGCCGATGCTAACCGCCGCAACTTTCAGGCTCTTGCTCGCCTCAGTGGCCATTTCCTCGATCGCCTGCGGGGCATGGAAACGCTAAGAATCTTTGGCCGCGGTGAAGCTGAAACAGAAAGCATCCGCGCAGCGTCACAGGATTTCCGCCAGCGCACCATGGAAGTCCTGCGCCTGGCGTTTCTGTCATCCGGTGTCCTTGAGTTCTTTACCTCCCTGTCCATCGCACTGGTCGCGGTTTACTTCGGTTTTTCCTACCTCGGTGAACTCGATTTTGGCCACTACGGGACTGGCGTCACATTGGCAGCTGGCTTCCTGGCGCTCATTCTGGCGCCGGAATTTTTCCAACCCCTGCGCGATCTGGGCACGTTTTATCACGCCAAAGCACAAGCCGTTGGTGCAGCAGACAGTCTGAAAACCTTCATGGAAACCCCGCTTGCACATCCTGAGCGTGGTGATATTGAGCTGACAACAAAAGACGCAGTTTCAATTGAAGCAGAAGATCTGGTCATCACCTCGCCGGAAGGTAAAGTGCTTGCAGGTCCGCTCAACTTTACCCTGCCAGCGAGCCAACGCGCGGTGCTGGTTGGCCGCAGCGGCTCCGGCAAAAGTTCGTTGCTCAATGTCCTGTCCGGTTTTCTCTCTTATCAGGGATCGCTGCGGATTAACGGCTTTGAGCTGCGCGACCTGTCGCCTGATTGCTGGCGCAAACAGCTGTCCTGGGTTGGACAAAACCCGCAGCTCCCTGCCGCCACGTTACGCGATAACGTGCTGCTCGCTCGCCCCGATGCCAGCGAAGAACAGCTGCAAGCCGCACTCGACAGCGCCTGGGTCAGTGAGTTTTTACCACTTCTGCCACAGGGTGTGGATACACCAGTAGGCGATCAGGCTGCTCGACTTTCTGTCGGACAAGCGCAGCGCGTTGCCGTGGCTCGCGCCTTACTCAATCCATGTCAGTTGTTGCTGCTTGACGAGCCCGCCGCCAGCCTTGATGCACACAGCGAACAACGCGTGATGCAGGCGTTGAAAGCAGCGTCACGCCGCCAGACCACGCTGATGGTGACACACCAACTTGAAGATCTTGCCGACTGGGACGTTATCTGGGTGATGCAGGACGGACAGATCGTTGAACAAGGCGCTTATGCCGAACTTAGCGCAGCCAACGGGGCGTTTGCGACATTACTGGCTCATCGTCAGGAGGACATTTAAATGCGCGCTTTGCTACCTTATCTGACGCTGTATAAACGTCACAAATGGATGTTAACCCTGGGGATCGTTCTGGCGATCGTCACACTGCTGGCAAGTATTGGTTTGCTGACGCTTTCCGGCTGGTTCCTGTCGGCTTCTGCTGTGGTGGGTGTCACCGGGATTTACAGTTTTAACTATATGCTCCCTGCTGCCGGGGTACGCGGTGCGGCAATCACCCGAACCGCGGGCCGCTATTTCGAGCGATTGGTCAGCCACGACGCGACGTTCCGCGTGCTGCAACATTTGCGTATTTATACCTTCAGCAAACTGCTGCCGCTCTCCCCTGCTGGCCTGTCCCGTTATGGACAAGGTGAATTGCTTAACCGCGTGGTGGCGGATGTCGACACGCTCGATCATCTCTATTTGCGCGTGCTCTCCCCACTTGTGGGCGCTTTTGTCGTCATCATGGTGGTCACGCTGGGGCTAAGCGTTCTCGATTTCACGCTGGCTATCACTCTCGGCGGTATTATGCTGCTGACCTTATTTATCCTGCCCCCACTCTTTTATCAGGCAGGTAAAAGCACCGGGCAAAGTTTGACGCATTTACGTGGGCAGTATCGTCAGCAGTTAACATCCTGGCTGCAGGGCCAGGCTGAACTGACCATCTTTGGCGCCAGTGAACGTTACCGCGCCCAAATGGAAGCCACCGAGTTGCAGTGGCATGAAGCCCAACGACGTCAGTCTGAATTAACGGCGCTATCACAGGCGGTCATGCTGTTAGTCGGCGCACTGGCAGTGGTTGTGATGTTATGGATGGCCTCCGGCGGCGTGGGTGGCAATACCCAGCCTGGCGCGCTGATCGCGCTGTTTGTCTTCTGTGCGCTGGCCGCGTTTGAAGCTTTGGCACCCGTCACCGGGGCATTTCAGCATCTCGGACAGGTTATTGCCTCTGCGCTGCGCATCACCGAACTGACCGAACAGCAGCCAGAAGTCACCTTCCCGGATGCCGGTTCTCCAGTTTCTGAGCAGGTCACTCTCACGCTACGCGATGTTTCATTCAGCTATCCGGGGCAAACACAAAAAGCGCTCGACACCCTTTCGCTGCAGGCTCAGCCCGGTGAACACATTGCGATTCTCGGTCGCACTGGCTGCGGTAAGTCAACGTTACTACAATTGCTGACCCGCGCATGGGATCCGCAGCATGGCGAAATTCTGATTAATGAGCAGCCGATTTCAGCCCTCAGTGAAGCCGCGCTGCGCCAGAGCATCAGCGTCGTGCCACAGCGCGTGCACCTGTTCAGCGCGACGCTTCGCGATAATCTGCTGCTGGCAGCACCGCACGCCAGTGATGACACATTATCCGCAATGCTGTGCCGCGTCGGTCTGGACAAACTGCTAGAGGGTGATGGACTCAATGCCTGGTTAGGCGAAGGCGGTCGTCAGCTTTCTGGCGGCGAACTCCGTCGTCTGGCTATCGCTCGCGCCTTATTGCACGATGCCCCACTGATGCTGCTGGATGAACCGACCGAAGGGCTTGATGCCACAACAGAAAGCCAAATGCTTGAATTAATTGGCGATGTCATGCGCGATAAAACCGTGCTGATGGTGACACATCGTCTGCGCGGCTTGTCACGTTTTGATCAAATAATAGTGATGGACAACGGACACATTATTGAGCAAGGTAATCACGCAGATTTGCTAGCCCGGCAGGGGCGTTATTACCAGTTTAAGCAACGTCTGTAAGCTATTATTGAACGATCAAACTCGCGTAGTGGAGTTTCGCTGTCATGCGCCTGGTGCAATTGTCCCGCCATTCTATAGCCTTCCCTTCACCGGAAGGCGCTTTACGCGAGCCTAACGGTTTGTTGGCGCTTGGCGGCGATCTCAGTCCAGCTCGACTGTTAATGGCCTACCAGCGCGGAATTTTCCCGTGGTTTTCACCTGGCGACCCCATCCTTTGGTGGTCGCCCGATCCACGCGCCATTCTTTGGCCCGAGAAATTTCATCTCAGCCGCAGCATGAAACGCTTTCATAAAAATTCGCCTTATCGCGTGACGCTCAATTACGCGTTCGGTCAGGTGATTGAAGGCTGCGCCAACGACCGGGAAGAAGGTACCTGGATAACGCATGATGTAGTGGACGCCTACCATCGCCTGCACGAGCTGGGCCATGCGCACTCCATTGAAGTATGGCGACAAAATGAATTAGTGGGCGGTATGTATGGCGTGGCGCAAGGTACGCTATTTTGTGGCGAATCAATGTTCAGCCGTCAGGAAAATGCGTCCAAAACCGCACTGCTTGTTTTTTGCGCTGAATTTATCCGTCAGGGCGGAAAATTAATCGACTGCCAGGTATTAAATAGCCACACAGCTTCGCTGGGCGCCGTCGAAACCCCACGTCGGGAGTACCTTGAACACCTGAGCAGACTGCGCCAGCAGCGGCTACCGAGCCATTTCTGGGTTCCCAGGACGTTATTTTCGCCTCAAAGGTGAATGTTTTCGGCACATTTTTTGTCGGGGTGTTATAATTGTCGCGCAGAGTTGGTTTAGCCCATTACCCCGCCGCCGTTAAGGAACAGTTCGCGTCAGGCAACGCCTATCGTTTATCTCCTCGTTCCCTTACACGTTGCGCTTTAAGTGCGGCTTTGCCGTGTGTGGTTAGAGTAATGCGCCAAACCCGATTTGCTGTGTTTTAAACGCACAAATCTTTACTTATTAAAAGAACTTCGGCATTATCTTGCCGGTTCAAATTACGGTAGTGATACCCCAGAGGATTAGATGGCCAAAGAAGACAATATTGAAATGCAGGGTACCGTTCTCGATACGTTACCTAATACCATGTTCCGCGTAGAGTTAGAAAACGGTCACGTGGTTACTGCACACATCTCCGGTAAAATGCGTAAAAACTATATCCGCATCCTGACGGGCGACAAAGTGACTGTTGAGCTGACCCCGTACGACCTGAGCAAAGGCCGCATTGTCTTCCGTAGTCGCTGATTGTTTTTAACGCCCGAATGGCGTCCAGATAATAAAAGGTCGGTTTAACCGGCCTTTTTTGTGGGCCAAGGTCAGGTATTTAATCCTCAATCATCCGCGCATATTCTTCCGTTAAGAAATCCACTAATGTGCGTACTGACGGCAATAATCCCCTGCGTGGTGGAAAGACTGCGTGAATTATTTCTCGCTTCGGTTCCCAGCCGTCGAGCAATGCCACCAGTTCACCCGCGGCTACTTGATCTTTTACCATCAGCTGTGGAAGTTGAACTACCCCCACACCGGCAACTGCGGCTTCACGTAACGCCAGCATATCGGTGGTGATCATACGCGGCGTGAAATGCACCTCCGCACGTGCGCCCTGCGGCCCGAATAACTCCCAACGATGCACATGTTTACCCGTCGCCAGACTCAGGCCAGGCCAACGCGTCAGCTCCGCCGGAGAATGTAGCGTTCCCATTTGCTCGATTAACTGCGGGCTGGCATACAAACGATGTCCCCTGTCCGCCAGCACACGCATCACCAGGTCGCTATCCTCAAATGGTCGGGGCCTGACGCGAATCGCCACGTCCAGGCCCTCTCCAACCACGTCCACGCGGCGGTTAGTGGCCTCCAGTTGCACTGATACGTCGGGATAACGCGCCATAAAACGGGCAAGCATTGGCCCGATATGCACATGCAGCAGCGTGACCGGACACGTCAACTTCACCACGCCACGCGGTTCAACCTGTAACGCGGCAATCGCATCCTGCGCTGCCTGCGCTTCCACCAGCATCGCCTTACAGTGTTCGTAAAAGGTTTGTCCAACTTCAGTCACGTTAAACTGGCGGGTGGTTCGCTGAATCAGTCGAACTCCCAGCGTCTCTTCCAGTTGCGCTATCCGTCGGCTTAGTTTTGATTTCGGTTCATCAAGCGCCCGACCCGCCGCCGCGAATCCCCCTTCCTCTACAACATGCACAAACCATGCAAAATCATTGAGATCCGGCTTTGTCATCTAATTGTCCTATTTATGAGACAGTGAGGACTATTTTAGCTACTACTCAGCTCGCTGTCATGAATATAAGCTTATTCACATCAAGATAACGCCACAGAGGAGACACATATGAAACAAGTAACAGGCGTCTACACCGCACCTCGCCCGCACTGGGTTGGCGATGGATTTCCGGTTCGCTCGATGTTTTCTTACCAGTCTCATGCTGAACAGCTAAGTCCGTTCCTGCTGCTGGATTACGCCGGTCCACATACGTTTACGCCGGGTAACGAAAAACGCGGCGTAGGCGAACACCCTCACCGTGGTTTTGAGACGGTGACCATCGTTTACAGCGGCGAAGTTGAACACCGTGATTCAACCGGTCGCGGCGGCATTATCGGCCCCGGCGACGTGCAGTGGATGACCGCAGGAGCAGGAATATTACACGAAGAGTTCCATTCACCTGAATTTACCCGTCAGGGTGGCGAACTGGAAATGGTACAGCTGTGGGTCAATCTGCCAGCAAAAGACAAAATGGCCGTTCCGGGTTACCAGGGCATCAGCAGCGATGTGATCCCCACTGTCGCCCTGCCTGATGAAGCAGGGAGCGTTCGTGTGATTGCGGGCAGCTATCAGGATACAAAAGGCCCGGCACATACCTTCTCGCCGCTGAACGTCTGGGATATGCGTTTGCAACGTAATCATCAGCTCACGTTGTCCCAGCCGGAAGGATGGAGCACTGCCCTGGTGGTATTGAAAGGGAATATCACCGTAAACGGCACTACGTCTGCCAGCGAAGCGCAACTGGTGGTGCTGAGCCAGCAGGGGAAAACGCTGCATATTGAAGCCTCCAGCGACGCCAGCGTGCTGCTGCTTTCTGGAGAACCGTTGAACGAGCCGATTGTAGGTTACGGTCCGTTTGTAATGAACACGAAACAAGAAATCGCTGAAGCCGTACGCGATTTTAACTCCGGCCGCTTTGGCCAAATCTGAATCGAAGGAGAAGAATATGTCCAGTCCTGCAAACTTTAATGGTTCACGTCCGGTCATCGATGTGAATGATTCCGTCATGCTGCTTATCGATCATCAGAGCGGGTTGTTCCAGACCGTCGGGGACATGCCAATGCCAGAACTGCGTGCGCGTGCCGCCGCGCTGGCTAAAATGGCGACTCTGGCGAAGATGCCGGTGATTACCACGGCATCCGTACCGCAGGGACCTAACGGCCCGCTGATCCCTGAGATCCACGCCAATGCGCCGCATGCCCAATACGTGGCGCGTAAAGGCGAAATCAACGCCTGGGATAACGAAGACTTCGTGAAAGCGGTCAAAGCAACTGGTCGTAAAACGCTGATTATCGCCGGTACAATTACCAGCGTGTGCATGGCTTTCCCGGCTATCAGCGCGGTTGCGGAAGGCTATAAGGTTTTCGCTGTGATCGACGCTTCCGGTACTTACAGCAAAATGGCGCAGGAAATCACCCTGGCTCGTGTTGTTCAGGCTGGCGTCGTGCCGATGGATACCGCCGCAGTCGCTTCTGAAATTCAGGGCACTTGGAACCGTGAAGACGCCGCCGAATGGGCGGAAGTGTATACCAAAGTCTTCCCGGCTTATCAGTTGCTGATCGAAAGCTACAGCAAAGCTCAGGAAGTCGTGACCAGCGGCGAAAAACTGGACTCTCAGCGCTAATCCTTTCCTCCGCGCCTGCCTGGGCGGAGGAATATGTATATTGCGTAACCAAACGAGAGTTAACACGTAAATTCTGCTTGACCGTTTTAGCGCAACTCCCTATAGTAGCGCCCCGTTGCCCCCCAAGCGGTCAGGCAGCAATACAATATGGTGAGGTGTCCGAGTGGCTGAAGGAGCACGCCTGGAAAGTGTGTATACGGCAACGTATCCGGGGTTCGAATCCCCGCCTCACCGCCATATTTTAAGAAGAGCTCGTACGAAAGTACGGGCTTTTTTTTCGCATGTTGCATTTGCCGGATGCGGCGCAAGCGCCTTATCCGGCCTACATTGCTACAGCCCTGAATATCTCCGTAGGCCTGATAAGCGAAGCGCCATCAGGCATGGCAGTTATTGTCGGCTGAGCAGCATTAACACTTCATAGTGCGCGGTGTGTGGGAACATATCGAAAAGTTGGACGCGTTCAATGCGATACCCGGGCAACTCACGAATATCCTTCGCCATGGTTTGCGCATTACAGCTGGAATAAATGATAAAACGCGGTGCCATGCGGGAGAGAAAATCGCACAGCGGCTTTCCAATCCCGCGACGCGGCGGGTTCACCAGCACCAGGTCAGGTACTTCGCCCTGAGCGGTAGCAAACTGGGTTGAATCCAGCGCCTGAAAATGCAGATTCTGCAATCCAAGCTCCTGCGCTGACTGCTTCGCGCAGGTAATCGCTTCTGGCGCGATTTCAATCCCCGTCAGTTTCATCTGCGGTGTGGCGCAGTGCAGACCAAAGCCCCCGACGCCGCAAAACAGATCCCACATATGATTAACCGGAAGCTGACGCACCCAGTCGCGCGCCGTGGCATATAACTGCCCCGCTACCACCGGGTTGGTCTGGAAAAAGCTCTGCGGGCGGATCCACAACGGCACATCGTTAAAGCGTTCCGCCAGTGCCTGTTGTTCAGTCAGGAAGATTTCGGTCTCCCCTTCCATAATCGCCATATGCACCGGCTGAATATTGGCAGTAATCACTTTTAACTGTGGGAGTTGTGCCTGCAACCAGGGTAGCGCCGCGCGCAGTTGTGCCAGTTTTGCGTCAGAACGCAGGACAAAACGCAGCATCATACCGCCGTCGTACCGGCTTTCCGTTAACAGCAGATATTTCAGTTCCCCGCGTTTGCGCGCCACGTTATAGGGTGTCAGCCCCGCCCGAGCGATAAACGGCTTAAGCGCGGCAAATACGGGCGCAAAAGACTCAGGATAGAGCGGACAGTCGCACAAATCCTCAGGCGTACCGTCACGATGCAGCATTCCCAGCAGCGGTTTTTCCACGCTGCCGCTGACCACCATTTTAGCTTTATTACGAAACGCGCTTTCCGGACCACTGATCGGCGCGCACCATTCTCCGACCGGATGCTCGGCAAGCAGATTCTGCAGATCGGCTGTTTTAGCGAAGAGTTGATCGGCGACAGGCTGAGTTATCCACTGACAGGAGCGGCAGCGCTCGGCGTCATATAGTGCGCACTGCATACAAAAACCTATAAATTAACAGGGGGCCAATATTATACACGTTATTGCAAACGGAAGAACCGCCTGCTGGACGCAGGAACAAACAGTAACAGCAATACCAGCATATCCGGCAGTTTTTGCATTACCAGCGTATGCAGGATTTCGCGTCTGGACTCCCCCGCAATACTGAATAGTTCTGGGTATCCGTAGCCCAGCGAAGCAGCCCACAGATAGACGCTGGCGATAATCTGGGTCAACAGATAGATCCAGCGTGCCCAGTTCCGTCCTTTTACCAGCGAAAATGCGCAGTAAATTTCGATAAATAGCAGCACCAGACTGCCCAGAAACACCAGCGTCAAATTCCAGGTCTGCACGCTGCGATGAATAAACTCACTGGTTCCACGAAACCCAAGCGTATTAAAAATCATCAACAGATCGAGACAGCGGATCATGATAATAGCCAGCGCCGCCACCTGCACCAAAGCAGGGACGTTTAAGCGAGCATGTGATGTGGATGATTTCTTAAAAAATCCCAACGCGTCGTCTTCCATGAAAACGGCGCAACCACCACAGCTGCGCCGTATAGACAGGTTGGCAGATTTTAGTTTTTTCAGCCGCGTCTTGCACGTTGGATATCGCGGATCCGTTGTTTTTCTGTTCGCGCCATCAGATACCACGCGATAAATCCGATAATTCCTACCACACCAAGGATCAGCGTCGCCAGCGCGTTGATCTCCGGGTTCACCCCCATACGTACGCTGGAGAACACCAGCATCGGTAACGTTGTGGCGCCAGGACCAGAGACAAAGCTGGCAATAACCAGATCATCGAGCGACAGCGTGAAGGCTAATAACCAACCGGAAATCACCGCCGGCATAATCATCGGCAGGGTGATGACGAAAAAGACCTTCAGCGGCGTGGCGCCGAGATCCATCGCAGCTTCCTCAATGGAGTGATCCAGTTCGCGCAAACGTGAAGAAATCACCACCGCCACATATGCCGTACAGAAAGTGACATGCGCCAGCCAGATGGTCAGCA
Source organism: Citrobacter sp. MGH110 (assembly GCF_001037515.1). NCBI lineage: Bacteria > Pseudomonadati > Pseudomonadota > Gammaproteobacteria > Enterobacterales > Enterobacteriaceae > Citrobacter > Citrobacter sp. MGH110. Next base: position 2,019,710 of record NZ_KQ089830.1, read on the forward strand.
TGCCGCGATCCGCTGGCCAGCCGATGGCGTGAGCCAACGCAACAAACAGCAGCAGCAGCGACAAACCGGTAATAACATCCGGCATGACCAGCGGCGCGGTGATCATAAAGGCGAAACCATTCGAACCACGAAAACGACCAAAGCGCACCATTACCACGGCGGCGATGGTGCCAAGGATTGCCGCCATCGTCGCAGCACCCGCAGCAATCGTTAAACTCATGCCGACGGCGCTTATCATCGCGCTATCGTGGAAAAGCTCACCATACCAACGGGTTGACCAACCCGCCCATACCGTCACCAGCTTCGAGCTGTTAAACGAATAGATAACCAGCATTAGCATCGGCGCATACAGGAAGGTAAAACCCAGCACCAGGATAAAAATACGCCACGGCGAGCGAACGACCGGTAAGTTATTCATCCGTGTTCCCCCACGCTTTTTTGCTGATATTTATGGAACCACATGATTGGCACAATCAGTAACAGCAGCATAATAATGGCGACAGCAGAAGCCACCGGCCAGTCGCGGTTATTGAAAAACTCCTGCCAAAGCACACGGCCAATCATGATGCTATCCGGGCCGCCCAACAGTTCCGGGATCACAAACTCGCCAACAGCCGGAATAAATACCAGCATTGACCCGGCGATAATACCGCCCTTGGTCAACGGCACAATCACGCTAAAGAAGGTCTTCAGCGGCCGGGCACCTAAATCCAGCGCCGCTTCCACCAGCGAGTAATCGATACGGGTCAGCGCGGTATAAATCGGCAGCACCATAAAGGGCAAATAGGCGTAAACAATACCGATGTAGACCGCCAGATTGGTGTGCAAAATCGTCAACGGTTGGTCGATGACGCCCAGCCACATCAGGAAGTTGTTCAGCACGCCGTTGTTTTTCAGGATCCCCATCCAGGCGTATACGCGAATTAAAAACGAGGTCCAGGACGGCAGGATCACCAGCAACAGCAGAATATTACGCGTTGAGGGTTTACTGTGCGCGACGGCCCATGCCAGCGGGTATCCCAGCAGCAGGCAACAGATTGTCGAAATTCCCGCCACCTGTAACGATTGCAGGTAGGCATCGAAATAGAGCGGATCGTCCGTTAACTGCAGGAAGTTGGCTAAGTTGAGCGTGATGGATAGCTGATCATCAGCCCATGAAACGAGGTCCGTATAGGGAGGTATAGCGCGCGCCATTTCAGCCAAACTGATTTTGAAGACGATCAGAAAAGGCAGCAGAAACAGGAGCAGCAGCCACACATACGGCAGCGCGATCACCAGATTGCGCCCGTGCTTCATTTGCAGCCGCGACATAAACAGCGTGAATCGCCCTGCTTTATCCACGCGTGCCGGAGGTTCAAGTGTACTCATCTTCGCTCCTTAAACCGTCAACACCACACAGCTGTCCGCATCCCAACATAAACGGACTTCGTCACCCCAGGTTGGTAATCCCTTGCGATAACGATGCTCATTTTGTAGCTGGGCGCTCAACATCTGGCCGCTTTTCAAACGTACGTGGTACACCGACAAATCACCCAGATAGGCAATGTGCACCACTTCGCCTACCGCGAAGTTATAACCCTCTGGCGGAGGGGCTTCGCAGAGCATGATTTTTTCCGGACGCAGCGCAACATACACCGGGACGTTATCGACAACAGAAGCATCGGCGTCCACTTTTAGCGGATGTACCAGACCTGGAGACTCAATCACCAGACCATCTTCCTGGCGTTCTTTTAGCAGTCCCTCAAAAACGTTTACCGAACCGATAAACTCTGCGCTATAACGCGTAGTCGGATGCTCATAGATCTCTTCCGGCTCGCCAATCTGGACAAATTTGCCACGGTTCATGATCGCAATACGGCCCGCCATCGTCATGGCTTCTTCCTGATCGTGTGTCACCATCACGCAGGTCACGCCGACGCGTTCAAGGATATCCACCACTTCCAGTTGCATGCGGTCTCGGAGTTTTTTATCCAGCGCCCCCATTGGCTCATCCAGCAGCAGCAGTTTTGGACGTTTTGCCAGGCTGCGCGCCAATGCCACGCGCTGACGCTGGCCGCCAGAAAGCTGATGTGGCTTGCGTTTGGCGAACTCCTGCATATGCACGAGTCCCAGCATCTCATTCACCCGACTGGCGATTTCAGCCTTCGGCAGTTTGTCCTGCTTGAGGCCAAAGGCAATGTTCTGCTCCACCGTCATGTGCGGAAACAGGGCATAGGACTGAAACATCATATTAATCGGACGCAGATAAGGCGGGACATGCGCTAAATCGACGCCATCAAGCATGATTTGCCCGGTAGTCGGCAGTTCAAATCCCGCTAACATGCGCAGCAGAGTCGATTTGCCACAGCCGGACGCGCCGAGCAGAGCAAATATTTCACCTTTGTAGATAGTAAGATTGACGTCATCAACGGCGTGCTGACCGTCAAATGACTTGGTCAGATTGCGAATTTCAAGCAGCGGGGTCAGCGCCTTGCGGATTTTCGCTTGTGGGCGTGGGGTTGCATCATTCACTCAGGTGCTCTCCGGCATAAAACAAAGAAACGGTGCAAATAACGCACCATAACGGTGCGTATTGCCGGGTTATATGTGTCCGGGCTCAACACTGCCCGGCAGGCAAAAATCCTACCGGGTCATGTCCCAAACATCGGTTTATTTCCCGCTTTTTACCTTCGTCCATGCGCGGGTACGTACACGATCGATCTTCGGATCCTGTACTTTCAGTGTGAACAGCTTGGCGCGAACATCCGCAGGCGGGTAGATACCCGGGTTGTCACGAACCTCAGGGCTGACCAGTGCTGTCGCTTCTTTGTTGGCATTGGCATAGAACACGTGGTCGGAAATATGCGCAATCACATCAGGGCGCAGCAGGTAATTGAGGAACTGATAGGCTTCATCTTTGTTTTTCGCATCGGCAGGCATCGCGAATACGTCAAAGAACGCCATTGCACCTTCTTTAGGAATTGAGAAGGAGATATTGACGCCATTTTTCGCTTCTTTCGCACGGTTTGCCGCCTGCCATACGTCCCCTGCCCAGCCAATCGCGACGCAGGTATCACCGTTTGCCAGGTCGTTAATATATTGCGAGGAGTGGAAGTAGCGAATATTTGGACGCAGCTTCAACAGCAGATCGGTTGCTGGCCCGGTGTAATCATCCGCTTTGGTACTGTTTGGGTCTTTACCCAAATAGTTCAGCACCGTGGCAAATACCTCTTCTGGCGCATCGAGGAAAGAGACGCCGCAGCTTTTGAGTTTTTCCAGATTTTCCGGTTTGAGGATCAAATCCCAGCTGTTAACCGGCGCATCCGGCCCAAGCACCGCTTTGACTTTATCCACGTTATAGCCAATACCGGTCGTAGCCCACATGTACGGCATCGCGAACTTGTTGTCCGGATCGTGTTTACCCACCAGCTTCAGCAGTTCAGGATCAAGATTTTTCCAGCCCGGCAATTTGCTCTTATCCAGCGGCTGGAATACGCCCGCAGTCAGTTGACGCTCAAGGAAGCTGGCAGAAGGAACGACAAGGTCAAAGCCGGTACTGCCAGCCATGAGCTTACCTTCCAGTACTTCATTAGAATCAAATACATCATAGATAACTTTAATTCCGGTCTCTTTTTCAAAATTAGCCACCGTATCCGGGGCAATATAATCAGACCAGTTATAAATATGCAGCGTTTTTTGTTCAGCAGCGAGCGTGCCGGCAGAGATGGCCATCAGAGCACCCGCAACCAGGCCTGATAACCATTTTTTATTTAAGGCGGTCATAATCTCTTTCCTTCTGAAAGTTCGTTAACAAACGAACAAAAATGTCACACTCTAATGATATGCAAGAAACGTGCATATTCTTTCATGCAGCACCGATGAAAAGAGAGACCTCTCCTCATGCCGCTGTTGCTCGCTGGCATCCGCCTATGCATTCAAGACACATTGTGGCCACAGGTCAAGTCACAAGGGGCTGTTTAAATGATGACGTTGGTAAGCTTCGCAAGAATAACTTTAGCCAGGAATTGTGGATATAGCCCAGATTAAAAAACGTCTTTTATCAATTTTTTATGCAGAAATTGTCTATGACATAAAGCGGAAGGCGCTGAATCGAGGTGAATAATTCTTTAATGAAAGGTTAAATGCAGAATAAAAACAGGCAATACGCAACCGCTCTGGCAGCGGCTGCGCAATATATGTCCAGATTCAGGAAGAATTAATGGAGGAAATGAATTTCAGCGGTGCTGTTTTGCGCATCTTCTTCAGCATTAAATAACAGCTGATGCGCTCCGGCTTCGAGGATCACCATCGATATTTGCTCTTCGCTCTGGCGAACAAAACATTCAAACTGCTCAAACGTTACGCCCGGCGTAACGGATAAAGACTGGCAAACCACCAGCTTTGGCAGATTATCATCCTGCATATCCAGAAAAGCTTTCACCGTCAGTGAACTGGCATTGATCGCAGACAGATCGGCTGCCAGTGGCAGCAGTGCAGAAGGTCTGACTTCCGCCATCGCAGAAAACAGAATGACGTTATCGACCAAATCAACTTTTGCATCAAAGATGCCGTCAAAATTCTGCATGTGTGGCAAGTGCAGCGCCTGACAGGTATCGCATTCAAAAAAACTCATGCCCAGGTCGTCGAGCCATTGACGCAACGTATCCAGAGTGGGAACGACCAGTGATGTCATAATAATGTGCGACCTCTATTGATGAAAAAAATACCGGCACAGCTTACGCAAAAAGAGCGTGTCATACCACGATCGCAATCGATATTGCGCTTAGCCGCCGATTTTAAGACAAAATTCAGGAGTAGCATGACGCTCGATCCACTGGATCATTTTCGCGGCAATGTCTATCCCGGTAGTTTTCTCTACGCCTTCCAGCCCCGGAGACGCGTTGACCTCCATGACCAGTGGCCCTCGATCAGCGCGCAGAATATCAACGCCTGCAACGTCCAGGCCCATAGTCCGGGCGGCTTTGAGCGCAATTTCTCTTTCGCGCGGCGTGATACTCGCAATAGTCGCCACACCACCGCGATGGAGATTAGAACGAAAATCGCCCTCTTTAGCCCGTCGTTCAATGGCGGCCACTACTTCATCGCCCACCACGAAACAGCGAATATCGCGCCCCTTCGCTTCTTTGATATATTCCTGAACCAGGATATGGGCATTCACCCCACGAAACGCATCTACCACGCTTTCTGCAGCCTGCCGCGTTTCCGCCAGCACCACGCCAATACCCTGGGTGCCTTCAACCAGTTTCACCACCAACGGCGCACCGCCAACCATGTCAATCATGTCGCTGGTATCGTCCGGAGAGTGAGCAATTCCGGTGATGGGTAAATCAATTCCCTGACGCGCCAGCAGCTGTAGAGAACGCAGCTTATCGCGCGCTCGCGTAATCGCTACCGATTCATTCAACGGATAGCTACCCAGCATCTCAAACTGGCGCAGCGCCGCCGTCCCATAAAAGGTAATCGCGGAACCAATCCGCGGGATCACCGCATCGAAATGAGGAAGCTGACGGCCCTTGTAATGAATAGAGGATGCCGCTGGGCTGATGTTCATATAGCAAGAAAGGGGATCGATAACTTCAACCAGGTGACCGCGCTGCATCGCCGCTTCACGCAGGCGTTTACAAGAATAGAGCGTTCCGTCCCGGGACAAAATGGCAATTTTCACCCTGCACCTCTCTGAATGACCTGGTAAAAGCTGGCGTATCATACACTGGGTTAAAATCTTTAGCGCGTGGCCCATCCCTGTTTATGCAAATATTCCAGGATAAAGGGGCGACTTTCTTTAATGATGGTACGGCGAATATGATCGCTCCAGGTGTCGCGGCGGGTATTGCTGCCTCGGGTCAGATAGTACTGCGCGAGCTGCTCATCATATTGCGCCAACACATCGCTGTTGAGTGGCTGATATTGATTTTCGTGCACCACAAGCGACGCGGGCAGTCGCGGCTTGATATCCGGGTTATCCGCAGGCCAGCCGAGGCACAAACCAAAGAGCGGAAGAACATGTTGCGGAAGCTTCAGCAGTTCGGTGACCGGCTCAATATTGTTACGCAGGCCACCAATAAACACGCCGCCAAGTCCCAGCGACTCTGCCGCCGTCAACGCATTTTGCGCCATCATTGCGGTATCAACCACGCCCAGCAGCAGCTGTTCCGCCAGCCCAAGTTGCGCGTCAGGGCAAATCTGCAAATGACGATTAAAATCAGCGCAAAACACCCAGAACTCAGCGGCCTGTGCCACATGCTTTTGGCCGCCAGATAAGGTAGCCAGCGATTCGCGCAGAGATTTATCCGTTATGCGAATGATCGTCGTGCACTGTAGAAAACTGGAGCTTGACGTTCCCTGAGCGGCGGCAATAATCGCCTCACGCTGTGCATCCGAAATGGCATCATCAGTAAAATGGCGAATGGAACGGTGGCTGCGGAGTAAATCAATGGTTGGAGTCATCTCTTTTGTCTCTGTCTGAATCAGTTGAATCACCGGGTGTGCGAGACATCAGTTGCGGTGCCAGCAGTTGAGCAACACGCCACATCAACGCCACCGCAGCAGGGAGCATCAGCAGTACGCCCAGAAATATCATCACCACGCAGGCTAACGGGCTGTTAAGCGGTGCGGGCAAGGTGAGGTAATCGTTAAGCGATAGCAGTGCCAGCGATAACAAAACCATCCCAATTATTTCCAGCATCAATACGCTTTTGGGTAATACACCAATTGTGCGCATACGCGGCCTCCCGGCGAAATGGCTTCCATTATAAAACGTTCCGGCTTGCCGTGTTTAACAGATATAGCTTGAGGATATCAAAGCAACAGGCTGAACCTGCTTTCCATCCGTCACAAATCGCGGCATCATAACCAGTATTGCCATCCGGCCTGATAAGTTCGAGGAGAAAGAGATGTTTGCCGTTATTTTTGGTCGCCCAGGGTGCCCGTATTGCGTGCGCGCAAAAGAATTAGCAGAAAAATTAAGCAGTGAGCATGACGATTTTAACTTCCGCTACATTGATATCCATGCTGAAGGAATTACCAAAGCAGATCTGGAAAAGACGGTAGGTAAGCCAGTTGAAACCGTTCCGCAGATTTTTGTCGATCAAAAACACATCGGCGGCTGCACGGATTTTGAAGCTTGGGCAAAAGAGAACATGAATCTGTTCGCCTGATAGCGGTTTCTACGCCCTCACCTTGAGGGCGTCATCAGTTCTTTTTCCGCCGTTGATGCTGATTGAATAAGCTACTGATAAATAAAAAACATAATGCGCCAAGCGCGCACCAAAACACCGCACTAAACAACCACGCCAGCTCTTGCCACAATGAACGCGTCGGCATAAAAACGAACCGCATCAGTAACAGGCAGCACGGCGCCGCCAACATTGCACCAAGCAGGGGTTTGAGCACTTCCCGACGATGGGAAAAAAAGCTTGCTGCAGCACCAGGTAAGATAAAAAACAACAATCCGACCTCAGGATGCCCTGCCGCTCTGAATGCCCCTTTCACGTTCAGCGTTAATGAAAGACACACCACAATAAAGAGCACAAAGCAGCAGACCGCACTCGCCCAACTTTGCTTATGTTTCAATCGTTCCTCCTGACACATTCTCTATCGAACACTCTTTTCGCCCGCAGGCGTCCAGTCAGATAAAGTAACTCGGCATTCCATGCCAAAAACACACCCACACGATTCTTATAGCCGTTGATACGTAATGAGATTAAACTAACCGCATATATTGTTATGCTGCATTATTCGGGGCTGTGTACGATGCTATCGCCCCTTAATTTCTGGCAAAAACATTAGCGTAAATTGCCATTTCTTTCAATAGCTTACTAGTAAACAAGAAGTTAGTCTCCGTGAATATAAACGTCGCAGATTTGTTAAATGGGAATTACATCCTGTTATTATTTGTGGTCCTGGCTCTGGGCCTGTGTCTGGGCAAATTACGTCTGGGTTCAGTCCAACTCGGTAATTCCATTGGCGTTTTAGTGGTCTCCCTATTATTAGGTCAGCAGCACTTTAGTATTAACACCGATGCATTAAATCTCGGCTTTATGCTGTTTATTTTTTGCGTCGGCGTCGAAGCCGGTCCCAACTTTTTTTCGATTTTTTTTCGCGATGGGAAAAATTATCTAATGCTTGCCCTGGTGATGGTCGGTAGCGCAATGCTGATCGCGCTGGGGCTGGGTAAGCTATTTGGCTGGGATATCGGCCTGACGGCGGGCATGCTGGCTGGCTCGATGACCTCAACGCCGGTGCTGGTCGGCGCGGGTGATACCTTGCGCCATTCAGGAATGACAGGGACACAACTTTCAAGCGCTCTCGATAACCTGAGCCTGGGTTACGCCCTCACCTATTTGATTGGTCTGGTCAGCCTGATTGTTGGAGCGCGCTATTTGCCGAAACTGCAGCATCAGGACCTGCAAACCAGCGCCCAACAAATCGCGCGTGAACGAGGTCTGGATACCGACGCTAATCGTAAAGTGTACCTCCCGGTGATCCGCGCCTATCGCGTTGGCCCTGAGCTGGTGGCATGGGCCGATGGTAAAAATCTGCGCGAACTGGGTATTTATCGCCAGACCGGTTGTTACATTGAACGCATCCGTCGCAACGGCATTCTGGCCAACCCGGATGGCGACGCGGTATTGCAAATGGGCGATGAGATAGCCCTGGTGGGTTATCCGGACGCCCATGCTCGCCTCGATCCCAGCTTCCGTAACGGTAAAGAGGTGTTCGATCGCGATCTGCTCGATATGCGCATCGTCACTGAAGAAATTGTGGTAAAAAACCACAATGCCGTTGGTCGTCGCCTGGCCCAGTTGAAACTGACCGACCACGGTTGTTTCCTGAACCGCGTGATCCGCAGCCAGATTGAAATGCCTATCGATGACAACGTCGTGCTCAATAAAGGCGACGTGTTGCAGGTCAGCGGTGATGCTCGTCGCGTGAAAACCATTGCCGATCGTATCGGCTTCATTTCAATTCACAGTCAGGTGACCGATCTGCTTGCCTTCTGCGCCTTCTTTATCATCGGTCTGATGATCGGGATGATCACATTCCAGTTCAGTAATTTCAGCTTCGGCATCGGGAATGCGGCTGGACTGCTGTTCGCTGGGATCATGCTGGGCTTCCTGCGAGCCAACCACCCCACATTTGGCTATATCCCACAGGGTGCGCTGAATATGGTGAAAGAGTTTGGCCTGATGGTATTCATGGCAGGCGTCGGTTTAAGCGCAGGCAGTGGCATTGGTAATGGCCTGGGTGCCGTCGGTGGTCAAATGTTGATTGCCGGCCTGGTGGTCAGCCTGGTTCCAGTTGTCATCTGTTTCTTGTTTGGTGCTTACGTATTACGCATGAACCGCGCCCTGCTGTTTGGTGCCATGATGGGCGCACGTACCTGTGCTCCGGCAATGGAAATCATCAGCGACACCGCACGCAGCAACATCCCTGCGTTAGGTTATGCAGGGACCTACGCGATTGCCAACGTTCTGCTGACATTAGCGGGGACACTCATCGTCATCGTATGGCCTGGTCTTGGTTAGCACTGAAATTTTCCCTTAATTGAAAAATTTTTTGCAGGTAAGCAGAACTTTTCTTCAAGGCGTCAGTCATAACTATTGCCACTGCTTTTCTTTGATGTCCCCAATTTGTGGAGCCCATCAACCCCGCCGTTTTGGTTCAAGGTTGATGGGTTTTTTGTTGCCTGTTATATTTGTCACATAAAATCACTATGTTAGTTCCCGTTTGCAGTGCAATTGATGACAAAATGGCATAGCAAATACCCATACCATTCTTAATGGATATGTATTGAGTGGAAATCCACAACCAGTCCAAGTATTCTTCAATTGTTATTTATATTTCTGAAGCTATAAGGCAAGGGTTCTTAGATGAGGGCAGGTTTAGATATCAAGCCTATCCAATACTTTTCGACAAGCCCTAGACGATCTGAACTTCTAAGAACGGTAGTAGAGCGTAGTTCAACCTCTGCGCCTAAAGTATTGAGAGTATTGAGGATGTTTAAGACGACCCCCAGAATTAGAATTGAAATCTCAACTGATAAGAAAGCATTTGATCTACATGGTGCTTCCAGTGAGGATGCTTTGAAATTAGTTACGTCCGCTGATGCTATCCGAATGAAAGCAACTGCGTCTGAAAAAATTTCTGGAAAATGCGTCCACCGCCTAAGTCCTTAGATTAAAAAGAGTTATTCGTAATTTCATCTTTTAGACCATTTTTTATACGGAAGATGAAGTCAGAGGGGAAAAGAAAATATGACAGTCTCGCATTTATACTAACGAAGGAGTTATAAAATTATCTTACCAGATAGTCTGGTAAAATTTATCGTTAAATTAATAAGTCATTTTATTTTACTTAAAGTTCGTCGTGAACAACGCTACACACAGGAAAAACTGAGCCATGAAAGCCAAAATGATAACCATTTCTACTCAAATTGCTTTATTTTTCGAAAGCACAATTGCAAGACCTGATACTTTCTACAATTCAATCAATACAGGCCTCGGCGAAATTATTGATTCGATGCCGCAGACGCTTCCTTTACCGAAGGAAGCTCCTCCTGAAATCCCTCGCGTAATTGGCAATTCTTCTTTTGGTCAATATAGTTTGAATGTATCACTTAATCGTGTTGATTTATTAAGAAACTACGCTTCAAATGAAGACTTTGATCTTGGAACTAACGAATTCAAAAGAATATGCAATAGCTTTATCGTAAATTGCATGCAAAAACAAAAAATAACTCGAATCGGTATAGTTGGCAATTTTTTCATTCATTGCAACAATCCCAATAAAATTATCTCTGAACTTTATCTAAATGATAAAAATAAGGATAATGATGAGATTTCATTAAGATTAAATAAAAAAACAACAATAAAAGATGTGACCATAAATAATGTGTTAAATATTAACCAAGGGAATGTTAGTGCAAGTAACTATGCTGGTGAAGCGGTTTTAGTTCAGCTTGACTATAATACTGAACCTAAAGAAACCCCTCTAGACGAGGCATTACTATTTAGCATTTTCTCTGAAAAATCAGAAGCATACTCCCATCAACATGCTATGGAGAAATGCGGGCTATGAAATTTTTCAAAGCAGGTGACAATCCTGAAGACTTCGTTAAGGTTACGCTTACATCCTCAACTTCAAGTAGCAATTTTGGAACACCTTCCTCCAAAAGTGACACTAACGTACAAACGGCACTTTTAGTTCGTGCAGATATAGAGGAAATGATAAAAAATCACAGACCAAAAACTGAAAAAGAAATTCGTGCGGAAGGCGATAATCTAATTAGATTTATTTCAATGATTTTTATTTTCCTTGTTATCCTTACCATTTTTGTTATTATAATTTATTTTGGTGTTAGTGATCGTAAATTACCAGATTTCGCTAATAATTTAATGGCATTAATGACAACATTAGTTGGTGGTATTGGTGGGTTTATTTATGGCACAAAAAAATAATTGTTTAAATTAATATTTAATTTCATCTACAAACAACCATTTAAAGTGATTAGTTAATTTTAACAAACAGGAGAGCATTTATCACATTGAATCATTAAGTAATGAGTGGAAATATTTCAACTATAATTCACAAAATGATCCAATCATATGCTTAAGTGGCTCATTAAATAATTACAAATTCGGCTCCTCTATTGAGCCGAATTTCTCTTTAATTTATAAAAATACTGTTTGGGCATATATTACCATTCTCAATGGTGTATTCTATGTATTGTTTCCCCAACCAGTAAAACTCCAAGTGTACGATTCTTATGACCCCATGCTTGCCTTTCACAGATTTCCATATGGCGTACTAAATCCCAATCGTCAAATTCATAATGAGCCTATACTTTTAAACAGTGCTTAAAAGTGACGGGAGTTTACTATATTGCTTACTGGCAAAGTCGCAGTAATTTTTGGTGGTAGCGGGGCTATTGGTAGTGCGGTTGCGCAGGCCATGGCGCGCGAAGGAGCCCATGTGTGTCTGGGTGCTCGCAGCCAGGAAAAACTTGATCGGACGGCCAGTGTTATCCGAACGACAGGTGGTACAGTCGAAACCTTTATCACCGATGTACTCGACGAGCACAACGCATCGAAGGAAGTTACCCGCCTTGCGCAGCAAACTGGTGGAATAGATGTGGTGGTTAACGCAACGGGATTTATGCACGAACAGGGCAAACACCTTGACGCATTATCCCTCTCTGAGTTTATGAGCGGCATCACCCCTTTTCTCTCGGCGCAGTTCAATATCGCTAAAGCCGTAACGCCGCACATGGGCGGCAATCGTGCGGGCGTCATTCTCAGCGTTGTTGCCCCCGCAGCTCCGATGGCGATGCCTGGTCATCTGGGTCATATTGTTGGTTGTGCAGGAACAGAGGCTTTTATTAAAGCGCTCGCCAGCGAGGTAGGACCGGCAAATATCCGGGTCGTCGGCGTGCGCTCGCATGCGATTGTGGATGCTGTTGCAGCTGGCTCCTATACCGGAGAAATTTTCTCCGCTAAAGCACAGTCAATGGGTTTAACCGTCGATCAATGGTTAGGGGGTGCGGCGCAAAGTACCATGCTCGCGCGCCTGCCTACGCTTGCACAAATCGCTGAGGTCATGACCTTTCTCTCTTCAGATCATGCCAGCGCCATGACCGCGACGGTGGTGAATATTACCGGAGGCGCTACGCACAGCTGACTGTCGCGGGTATCCCTGCAATACGCTCCACCATCAGCAAGATATCTTCTCGCTGCAGCGGTTTTTTGTCCGTTACAAAATGCAGCGTCATTCCTTCAATAAACGCATCCAGCGCCCGCGCAGTAACCGGATCAAACCACTGCTCCAGCGTTTGTTGGCTGCGTAGCATCCAGTTCTGCATCACCGTTTTCAACGCTGGTTTACGGCTGGCGAAAGCATACAGCTGATACATGAGCTCCATATTATCAGGCGTTGTGACCTGAGAGCCGTAAATCATATCGGTAATGGCATGGCAAGCCTGCGACGCATCCTTAACGTCGGCAAAAAAGTCCTGATACTGCAACAGCATCCTGTCAGTAAAACGGCCAAATGCCTCCATCAAAAGCTCATCAATTCCCGAAAAGTAATAGGTCATAGAACCCAGTGGCACCTCGGCAATCATAGCGATTTTACGATGTGTAACCCCATGAATGCCATGGTCTATTACTGCATCCAGAGTCGCCTGAACTATTTTTTCCCGCCGCTGCGGATCGTTTGCACGTCGCACTACATTTCCTCTTCTTGCATTTGTGTACAAATGTACACAGTCTTGCTAATGTTGTCTCCTTCCTTCTTTTCTTTGGCTCGAATTCATGACTGGCATCTCATCACGCAAAGCCTTAAGACGTCGCACCTGGGCGCTGTTCACGTTCTTCTTTTTACCAGGATTATTAATGGCCTCCTGGGCAACGCGTACCCCTGCCATCAGAGATATCCTCTCCATCTCCACTGCCGAAATGGGCGCGGTGTTGTTTGGGCTCTCTATTGGTTCGATGAGTGGCATACTTTGTTCGGCCTGGCTGGTGAAACGATTTGGCACGCGTAAGGTGATTCGCACCACCATGTCTTGTGCAGTCCTCGGAATGGCGATCCTCAGCGTAGCGCTCTGGCTGCATTCCGCATGGCTTTTCGCGTTTGGCCTGGGCGTATTTGGCGCCAGCTTTGGTGCGGCAGAAGTTGCCATCAACGTCGAAGGTGCGGCAGTTGAGCGCGAAATGAACAAAACCGTGCTGCCGATGATGCACGGTTTTTACAGCCTGGGAACGTTGGCAGGGGCTGGAGTTGGAATGATGCTTACCGCCTTCAGCGTCCCGGCTACCGCGCATATTCTTTTGGCTGCAATGGTTGCTATCACACCTATTTTCATCGCCATCAAAGCTATTCCTGACGGCACGGGCAAAAATGCCGCTGACGGTTCTCACTCCGGTGAAAAAGGACTGCCTTTTTATCGTGATATCCAGCTATTGCTGATCGGCGTTGTAGTGCTGGCGATGGCATTTGCTGAAGGTTCCGCCAACGACTGGCTTCCACTGTTAATGGTGGACGGACATGGATTTAGCCCGACCTCAGGCTCGCTGATTTATGCCGGTTTTACGCTGGGTATGACCGTTGGGCGATTTACCGGTGGCTGGTTCATCGACCGTTACAGCCGCGTTGCGGTGGTGCGCGCCAGTGCGCTGATGGGCGCTCTCGGGATTAGCCTGATTATTTTTGTCGACAGCTCCTGGGTGGCCGGTGTGTCCGTTATTCTGTGGGGACTCGGCGCATCGCTCGGCTTCCCGCTGACCATTTCAGCCGCCAGCGACACCGGCCCCGATGCCCCAACCCGCGTCAGCGTTGTGGCGACCACCGGTTACCTGGCGTTCCTTGTTGGACCGCCGCTGCTAGGCTATCTGGGTGAACACTATGGCCTGCGCAGCGCTATGTTGGTGGTGCTGGCGCTGGTGCTTGTCGCCGCCGTCGTCGCGAAAGCGGTAGCGAAACCGGATCTCAAAAATACTACGGTGATGGAGAACAGCTAATGAGTATCAAATTAATTGCGGTCGACATGGACGGCACATTTTTAAGCGACCAAAAAACCTATAACCGTGAGCGCTTTATGGTGCAATACCGCCAGATGAAAGAACAAGGGATCCGCTTTGTGGTCGCCAGCGGCAACCAATATTATCAGTTGATTTCCTTTTTCCCCGAACTGGCCAATGAGATCTCATTTGTCGCCGAAAACGGCGGTTGGGTGGTCAGTGAAGGAGAAGATGTCTTTAACGGCGAACTGGCTAAAGACGATTTCCATGCCATCGTGGATCATCTGCTGACCCGCGCCGATATCGACATTATTGCCTGCGGTAAAAACAGCGCCTATACGCTCAAAAAATACAGCGATGAGCATAAATCCGTTTCCGCCATGTACTATCATCGTCTTGAATTTGTAGATAATTTTGACAATCTCAACGACGTTTTTTTCAAATTCGGGCTGAATATTTCCGACGACCGAATTCCACAGGTACAGGCCGATCTCCACGAGGCGATTGGCGATATTATGGTACCGGTTCATACCGGCTACGGCAGCATCGACTTAATAATTCCCGGCGTGCATAAGGCTAACGGTCTGCGCCTGCTGCAACAACGCTGGAATATTAACGACAATGAAGTTGTTGTGTTTGGCGATGGCGGAAATGATATTGAGATGCTGCGTCAGGCAGGATTTAGTTTTGCAATGGCCAACGCCCATGAGCCGGTGATCGAGGCGGCAAAATATCGCGCAGGCTCGAACAACGAAGAGGGCGTTCTGGATATTATCGACCGCGTGTTAAAGAATGAAGCACCGTTTACGCATTAACGGCTCAGCACAGACGGCAACAAAATGATGGCATGATCTATTCATAATCCGCCTCAAATTAACCCGCTGGATTATTACTTCCAGTGAATATTTCAGGCGAGCGGATCATGAAGAAAAGTGTACTGATGGCGACATTGTTGCTGGGCTTTGCGGGGACAACATTTGCACAAAGCGTTACCGTTGATGTCCCCAGCGGTTATAAAGTGGTGGTAGTACCCTCTTCCGTCAGCGTGCCCCAGGCGGTCAGCGTAACGACCGCACCACAAACGGTATATGTTGCTCCAGCGCCTGCTCCGGCCCCTGTCTATCGCGCACATCCTTATGCGCGACATGTGGCAAGCGTCGGTGAAGGGATGGTTATCGAACATCAGATTGACGACCACCACTAAGTTGTCGCCAGGCCCGGACAACCGTAATACTGGTCAGTTAAGATCTTTGGTGAGCGGTAGGCCGGATAAGGCGTTTACGCCGCCATCCGGCAATTTGCTACAGGCCGCCGGATGGCGCTTCGCTTATCCGGCCTACAGCGTGATTCTATTATCAACATAATGATGAATTTATCGGCGTCATTATGCTTATCTGCGCTGGATTGCGGAAATCCGGACCTTAGCCTTCCCGGGAATTCCCTACCCTTTTATCTTTCAGGAAGATAACCATCAGAATCAGCCACAGTACGCCGCTTGCCAGATTGAACAGGCTGAACAAGCCGTTCCCTCCCAGCAGATACGCGTGTTTACTCAGCTCAATACCAACGGTAAAAATCAGCATCTGCAGCATACCCATTGCGGCAGAAACGGTACCCTTACTCATTTCGCTGGCAAACAGCGTCAGGCGCACCAGCCCCGCATTCGCCACGCCAATGCCAAACGCATAGATACTCAAACCCGCCGTCATCCATAGATATGCATGGGATGACACCACCGTGGCCGCAGCGGCAATAATCAGGCCAACGGCGATTGGCCAGCCGCCCATGATAATTAGCGAACGCACGGTTTTTCGCGAAGTCAGACGCGCCAGCACCAGGTTACCGGCAATCAACGCGCCAAAAATCGGCACCTGCAACAGACCATATTCGTAGCTGCTGAGATGTTCACCACTGATGATAATAATCGGGGACTGCGCAATCCACGCCAGTAACGGCAGGCTGACAAAACCCAACGCCAGCGCGCCTGCAACGAAGCGCACGTTCCTCAGCACCAGCTTATAATCCTTGCCCAGCTCTTTAATGGATAGCTTTTCACCAAGCCGGGTCGCTGTTTCCGGCATCGCCCGTTGCAGACCAAAAAAGGAGATGGCCGCCAGAGCAGCAAACAGGATGAACATCCCTTCCCACGGCAGAACATGCACCCAGGCTGCGCCTACCAACGGCCCCAGTAGTGGCGCAATCAGCGCCACGTTTGCCATCAGCGCGGTAATTTTTATGCAGACCGCTTCTTCAAAGGATTCCTGAATGGCGGCGTAACCCACCGCACCAATAAAGCACAGGCTTATCCCCTGCAAAAAACGCAGGAAGGTAAATTGCTCAATATTCTGTGCAAGCAGGGTTGCAAGGCAGGTAACGATGAACCAGATCACGCCGGTTAACATTACCGGGCGACGACCAATACGGTCCGACAGCGGTCCTAACAACCACTGCAAAAACATGCCGCCTGCCAGATAGGCGGTCATGGACGTAGGTACCCAATCTAATCCGGCGTTATATTGCGCCACCACCGCCAACATTCCGGGCTGGATCATATCGTTGCCGATATAAGTGGAGAATTCGTAAAGTACCAGACAGAGCGGGAAAAGTAATGCCTGACGCCCTAAACGGACGCCTGAAGATAAACGGTTCTGCATGCAATCTCTTAACTATAGAAAAATCGCGCAAAGTGTAATAAATGCGCCGTACTGGTGATAGTGAATTATGTGATTTGAAAGCAAAATGCGCACATTTTTACACTCATTTGCTCAAGAACATTTTGCTTTAAGGTTAATTTAAGTTGAGACCGCTATCATGCTCAATAAGCCTCATAAATTGTCTTAAAAATCGTCATTTAACAGGCAAATAAGACAAGACCGCTTTTTATCCCGTGAAAGCAATTTTATGCTCTTCCCCCTATGGGCCTTTTTAACGATTACACTGAGTCTGGACGTTATGCTGGAAAATCTGAACAATTCGCTTTTTTACTTGATCAATGCAACACCCGACTCTGCGCAATGGGCAATTTCGCTCGCCATTTTCATTGCCAAAGATCTGATCAGCATTGTGCCGCTGTTAGCCGTTGTGCTCTGGCTTTGGGGACCTCGTGGTCAGGTTACGCTCCAGCGCCAGTTGGTCATCAAAATGGCCATTGCGTTAGTAGTCGGTCTGACGATTTCCTGGCTGATGGGGCATCTTTTCCCCCACGATCGTCCGTTCGTTAACCACATCGGCTATAACTTCCTGCACCATGCGGCAGATGACTCTTTCCCGAGCGACCACGGTACGGTTATCTTTACCTTTGCTCTGGCCTTTCTGTTCTGGCATCGCTTGTGGACGGGTGCTCTGCTGATGGTTGTCGCCGTGGCGATTGCCTGGTCACGTGTTTACCTTGGCGTTCACTGGCCGCTGGATATGCTGGGCGGATTACTGGCCGGGTTGATCGGTTGCCTGAGCGCCCAGATGATCTGGCAACGGTTCGGCACAACCTTGTACCTCGGCTTGCAGACGTGCTATCGCACCTGCTTCGCTCTCCCCATCCGTAAAGGTTGGGTACGTGACTAACCCGCGGTAAAAAGAGTAGTATTAAGCGCGAAACTGAGCACTTAATCTATTCTCCAGGGGAATTATGGAAACTCGACGCGACGAGCGTATTGGTCAATTACTGCAGGCGCTGAAACGCAGCGATAAATTACACCTCAAAGAAGCCGCGACGTTGCTGGGCGTATCTGAGATGACCATTCGTCGCGACCTGAATAATCATGATGCTCCCGTCGTGCTGCTCGGGGGCTATATTGTTCTGGAACCCCGCAGCGCTAACCACTATTTAATCAGCGATCAAAAATCCCGTCTGGTTGATGAAAAGCGTCGCGCTGCCCAGCAGGCGGCGAGTCTCGTGCAGGCGCATCAGACCATCTTTTTCGATTGCGGTACGACCACGCCGTGGATCATTGAAGCGATCGACAATGAACTGCCCTTCACCGCAATCTGCTACTCGTTGAATACGTTTCTGGTACTGCAGGAAAAACCGCAGTGCCGCGTCATTCTGTGTGGTGGTGAATTCCATGCCAGTAACGCGATTTTTAAACCGCTCGATTTCCAGGAAACGCTGAACAACCTCTGTCCGGATATCGCCTTTTATTCCGCAGCAGGTGTTCACATCGAAAAAGGCGCGACCTGCTTTAATCTGGAAGAACTGCCGGTGAAGCACTGGGCAATGTCGATGGCGCAGCATCACGTTTTGGTGGTCGATCACAGCAAGTTTGGTAAGGTGCGACCTGCAAGGATGGGGGAATTAAAACGCTTTGATACCATCATCAGTGATAACCGCCCTGACGATGCGTTTGTTGAGTACGCTAAAGCGCAACGTATCACGCTGAAGTACTAACAGATACTGCCGGACGGCGATTGCGCCATCCGGCAATAGATAAGATTAAGAGAACCAACCACCAAACCACTGGTGGAATTTCATCATCACAAAGTCCCACATGCGGCTAAAGAAACCACCCTCTTCCACATCTTCCATCACCATCAACGGACGCTGCTCAATGGATTTTCCGTTCAACTGGAAGTCGATAGTGCCCACAACCTGACCTTTCTTCAGCGGTGCTGTTAGCTGTGGTTCAGTCAGGGTAAAGCTGGCCTTCAGGTTTTTGAGCTGGCCACGCGGAATGGTCACAGAACCCCCTTCTCCGGCGCCCAAATTCACTTCACTCTTATCGCCAAACCAGACGCGCTGGGTCACGAAAGTCGCATCCGGCTTGATCGGCGTAACGGTTTCAAAAAAGCGGAAGCCCCAGGTCAGCAGCTTTTCTGACTCATTAAAACGAATGCGGTCGGTTTTTGCTCCCAGCACCACGGAGATCAGGCGCATATCGCCCTGGGTCGCGGAGGCCACCAGGTTGTATCCCGCCCCGGCAGTGGTCCCGGTTTTCATACCATCCACGTTCAGGTTGGTGCTCCACAACAGACGGTTGCGGTTCGGTTGACGTATTTTATTGAAGGTAAATTCTTTCTCTTTGTGAATAGCGTACTCTTCCGGCACATCGTGGATTAACGCCTTCCCGAGCAGCGCCATATCACGTGCGGTACTGAACTGTCCTGCCGCATCCAGGCCATGCACCGTCTGGAAAGTCGTGTTAGTCAACCCCAGTTTTTTCGCATAGCCGTTCATCAGACCAATAAAGGATTCCTGGCTGCCAGCAACGTAATCAGCGAGTGCAATACAGGCATCGTTACCTGACTGAATGATAACGCCTTTATTCAGATCGGACACCGCAACCTGATCGCCGGGCTTGAGGAACATGACCGACGAACCGCGCAGGGCTGGATTACCGGTCGCCCAGGCGTCTTTGCCCACGGTGACCATGTCGTTGAGGTTAATTTTTCCGGCCTTCAGCGCCTGCCCAACCACATAGCTGGTCATGATTTTGGTCAGACTGGCAGGATCCAGTTTCTCATCAGCATTACCTTCCGCCAGCACCTTACCACTGGCGTAATCCATCAGAATCCACGCGCGCGCGTCCACGCTCGGCGGGGCCGTCGGTTGCTCCGCCGCCTGTACGGTCGGCACCAAAAGGATTAAGAGTGCAGAACCTGCAGCAAAGCTGCGAAGTGAAGAGAAGTATTGCGTCATAAATGCCACCCGAGTATCCATTCCAAAAAACCACGTCATACCACACCGTGTTTACACAAAACCGGCCAAGCGACCTCGACCAACCCATGCAGAAAAAGTCTGATGGATGACGTGTAAAATAAGTGCGGTGAGTAATAACGCACTAACGAGCTTAAAGAAACCGTAAGTTGGTAAAGTTTTTAAAGTTTATGCAATAACGCCGCGCTGCGCTGCTCCTGGCACGATTTTTTTAGACTTTGTTGCGTAAATATTAGGTTTACCCCACCATGTGAGCTAGTCAGATGGCATCTGCAGCCATAAAGCTGCTCAATTAATTTGCGGGGTTACTATGATTACACTGTGGGGTCGCAATAACTCGACCAACGTAAAAAAAGTATTGTGGACGCTCGAGGAACTGGAACTGCCATATAACCAAATTCTGGCGGGCGGGCAGCATGGCGGTAACCGCGATGCCGACTATCTGGCACTGAACCCGAACGGACTGGTCCCGCTACTACGCGATGATGAAACGGACGTTGTTCTGTGGGAATCCAATACCATTGTCCGCTATCTGGCCGCTCAGTACGGACAAAAACGTTTGTGGATTGACGCCCCGGCCGCGCGCGCCGTCGGTGAAAAATGGATGGACTGGGCAAATCAGACGCTAAGCCCTGCGCATCGGGTTATCTTATTTGGTTTGGTCAGAACACCTGCCGATCAGCGCGATATGGCGGCCATTGAGGCAAGTAAGCAAGTTTGCGATAACCTGTTTGCCATTCTGGATAACGCGCTGGCAGACCAGCCATGGTTCTCCGGGGCTGAATTTGGCACCGCGGATATCGCTGTGGCACCGTTCATCTATAACCTGTTCAACGTTGGCCTGAGCTGGACCCCGCGCCCGCATCTGGAACGCTGGTATCAACAACTGACCGAGCGCCCGGCGTTTCAAAAAATCGTGATGATCCCGGTCAGCTAACCAAATCAGGGACTCACTTTCAGTAATTCCCCGTCGGACTCGTCGGTTAGCACGTACAAATAACCGTCTGGTCCGACGCGCACATCACGGATCCGCTGCCCCCTTTCCTGCAACAGGCGACCATCCTCAGTCACCGTATTCCCTTTAACGCTCAGCACGATCACTTCTTTATCTTTCAACGCGCCGATGAACAACTTTTGCCGCCACTGCGGGAAGGTACCGCTATTGTAAAAAGCCATTCCACTAACCGCCGGCGACTTTTCCCAGTAAAAGATGGGTTGTTCCGTGCCAGCAACAATTTGACCTTTTGCTTCGGGAATTTTCAAACCACTGTAGTTAACCCCCCAGGTCGCGATAGGCCAGCCGTAATTTTTCCCTTTCTCGGGGATATTAATTTCATCGCCTCCGCGTGGACCGTGCTCATTGAGCCACAACACATCACTCCACGGATTCATCGCCATACCCTGCGGGTTACGGATGCCATACGACCAAATCTCTGCCCGCACTCCCGCCATGTTCACAAACGGATTATCCGGCGGAATTTTTCCCTCGTCGGTCAGTCTGACTAATTTACCCTGCAATTTATCCAGGTCCTGGGCGGTAGCGCGTTGATTATTCTCTCCCAGGCCAATAAACAGATAACCGTTACCATCAAATACCAGACGTCCACCAAAATGGTTCCCGGTGGAAAGCTTTGGCTGTTGGCGAAAAACGGTCTGAAATCCTTGCAGATGTTTGAGATCGTCACTCAATCGCCCGTAGCCTACCGCGGTGCCCGCTTTGCCTTCGCGGTCGGCTTCAGCGAAGCTTAGCCATACCCGGCGAGATTGTACAAAATCCGGTGCTAACGCCACATCAAGCAGTCCTCCCTGACCATTCGCCCAGACTTTTGGTACGCCGGTCAGCGGGTCGGAAAGCCCTTTATCTGGCTGCCAGAGTCGAAGCTGGCCGCCTTTAAGCGTAATGAGCATACCGCGATTGTCGGGTAAAAAAGCCAGCGACCACGGGTGATCGAGTTTGGTTTGCAGTACTTCCACTTTTACCGCGGCGGCATAAGTGGAAAATAGCGCAAGTGGAATAGCACAGAGAAAGAGTCGACGCATAACACCTCCTGAATAGCTCTGCATAAAGCGTAGCCAGCAAGGGGAATTATCCTGCCATATTTACATAATCTTAACGAAAAGGGGGAGCGCCCTCCCCCTGATTCAGACGTGTTCCAGCGTTGGGTAAGATTGCAAACTCTGGATACTTAGCGTCAGCGTTGTCAGGCAGTTTTCCAGTTTCTCTGCGTTAACGGCGATAAACGTTGGACAATCGTGATGTCCACTCATAAGACAAACAGCGGCGGCGGCTAACGCCCCTTCAGCACGATGAAGGGCATTCCACTCTTCCTGATCAAGATGCATACCGTGAAGCTGTGATTGCTCGCGCAATTCGCGATTCAGTGCAAAAAAAACATCACGCAGGCGATCGCTCTCGCTAACTGACATGTAGCCTTTCGCTTTTCTCAACTGCAGATAAGCGGCAAGTTCGATACGGGCGTTTATCAATTTGTTGAGAAGATCGGTTCTCAGTCTGTCAACAACCATACTTTGTTCCTCCTCTTTCCAACTATGGTGCAACTTAATAGTATGGTTGTTTTTTGAACAAATAGATGTCCTACATCAATAAAGCCCAATTGATTAACATAATTTACAATGTTACAACTTCATTCTGTACGCTTATCGAAGGCGCCCAGTGTCTGACTCGCCTGACTTTTTTTGCTATACCTGATGTGGTTACTGCCATGGTGTTGATGATGAGGGGTCTATGTCGAAAGCAAATGATGCAGAAAAAATACGCACACTATCAAAAATAGATCTCAATCTGCTGACCATTTTCTGTTTGATCTATAGCGTGGGTAGCATTTCCAGAGTTGCTGACATGCTGAACATATCACCTTCCGCCGTCAGCCAGTCATTAAGAAAACTGCGCAAAATGATGGGTGATAATCTTTTTGTCCGTAGCGGGAATGCACTGTTACCGACGGTCTATTCTGATGAACTGTATGATAATACAATCCCAATTATCGATAAGCTGTCAACGCTGATGCCGCTTTCCACGCCTGCCGCCAAGAAAAGGTTAACGCTTTATACGGAATCTTTTATTTCCCCTATCGTTATTCCAGATGTCACCGCCAGAATAATCGAGACTGACGCCGATATCAGCCTCCTGCACCTTACCGCCGACCTGAATGAACAGAGTATTATTGAACTGCTGAATATGCGTCAGGCAGATGTCGTTTTTTCGACCTTTTCTGTAGAGTCAGCAAGTCTTTCATGCCAGAAAATATGCGATATGCGCCTGGTGCTGGCGGCCTCGCAGAATAATTCTTTATATGGTAACACCATCAGTGAAGCGCAATTCAGAAACGCTAACCTGGTCGGTTACAATACTAAGAATGAGAAAATCATTTATCATCGCAGTATTGTGGATAAAAAATTCAGAACCGGAGAACGCTGCCTGCTTACCTCATCGTTTACGGCGATTCTGACGATTGTGTCCAATACCCATTGTTTAGGGGTGATCCCGGAAAAGGTATTTGAAACACACGCTCAGCTGTATGGACTAAAAAAAATAAACACTCCGTTTCCCTTGCCACAATTTAGCGTGTTTGCCTCATCGCGCAAAGAAAGCAATACCCACAAAATACTCTCACCTATTCTGGCTGATTTGCAAACAGCCTCCCTGTGATGAAAACCAGAGAGGCTGAGCGTTAGAAAAACTGATTACACGCGAATTTTTGCTATGCGCCAGATATGGTCGGCATATTCCTGAACCGTTCTGTCCGACGAGAAATACCCCATGTTAGCAATATTGTGCATGGTTTTTGTCGTCCACTCCCGGGGAGTACGATACAACTCGTCCACCGAATCCTGGCAATCTACATAGCTGCGATAATCGGCCAACACCTGATAGTAGTCGCCGAAGTTAATCAATGAATCCAACACCTCTCTATAACGCCCTGGCTCCTGCGGACTGAACACCCCCGTACCGATTTGCGTCAGCACCTGATGAAGTTCCTCATCCTTTTCAAAGATGTTCCTCGGGTCATAGCCATCACGTCGCAGAGTTTCAACCTGATTCGCCGTATTGCCAAAGATAAAGATGTTATCTTCCCCAACGTATTCGCGCATTTCGATATTCGCACCGTCGAGCGTACCGATAGTCAGCGCACCATTCATACCGAATTTCATATTACTGGTCCCGGAGGCTTCCGTCCCGGCCAGGGAAATTTGCTCTGACAGATCGGCTGCCGGAATAATTAGCTGAGCAAGACTGACGCTGTAATCCGGAATAAATACTACTTTCAGTTTGCCGCCAATCTGCGGATCGTTATTGACTAACTGCGCCACATCGTTAATCAAGCGAATAATTTGTTTTGCCATGTGATAAGAGGAGGCTGCTTTTCCGGCAAAGATATTCACTCGCGGTACCCAGTTGGCATCCGGCGCGGCTTTGATCCGGTTATAACGTGTAATAACGTGGAGCACATTCATGAGTTGCCGCTTGTACTCGTGGATGCGTTTCACCTGCACATCAAACAGCGCATCAGGATTCACCACCACGCCGTAGTGAGTGGCAATATGTTGCGCCAGCCGCTGCTTATTTTCACGTTTCGCACGATGCACAGCCTCATTCACCGACGGATAATCTATAAACTGCTTCAGCTCGCCCAACTGCATTAATTTAGTCCGCCAGCTGTCACCGATATTTTCGTCCAGCACTTTAGCAAGCGGTGGATTCGCCAGCGCCAGCCAACGACGCGCAGTCACACCATTGGTTACGTTGGTGAAACGCAGGGGAAAAATATTCGCAAAATCTGCAAACAGTGATTCGGTCATCAGTTTTGAATGCAATGCCGACACGCCGTTAACCTTATGACTGACAACTACCGCCAGCCAGGCCATACGAACGACGCGACCATTGGATTCATCAATTAACGACACACGTTTCAGTAGATCGCTGTCATTACGATAACGTTCCTGTAAGGTCTTCAGAAAACGATCGTTAATCTCAAAAATAATCTGCAAATGGCGCGGCAAAATTCGACTTAGCATTTCTACTGGCCAGGTCTCCAGCGCCTCACTCATCAACGTATGGTTGGTATAAGAAAAAATCTGACAGGTCACGTCAAACGCGTTATCCCAACTAAACTGATGATGATCAATCAATAAACGCATCAACTCAGGGATCGCCAGTACCGGATGCGTATCATTAAGGTGAATCGCAATTTTATCGGCCAGATTGTCGTATGTTTTGTGCAACTGATAATGACGACTCAGAATATCCTGAATCGTCGCCGAGGCCAGGAAATAGGCCTGGCGTAAACGCAATTCACGCCCCGCATCGGTGGAATCATCCGGGTACAAAACCCGCGAGATACGATCGAAGTGGTATTTGTTTTCCACTTCAGTAGCAAAGTCGGCCTGCTGATTCAGTTTGCCCGCATTAACTTCGCTATTCACCTGCACGTTCCACAAGCGTAACGTATTAGTCGTGTCCGTCGCATAACCTGGAATAATTTGATCATGCGCCACGGCCAGAATATCCTCAGTTTCAAGCCAGCGGGTTTTATTCCCCTCCTGTTGAACACGCCCGCCAAAACGTACTTTATAATGCGTATTATGACGTTTGAACTCCCAGGGATTACCGTATTCCAGCCAATAATCCAGCGACTCTTTTTGTACACCGTTAACGATATTTTGTTTGAACATACCGTAGTTATAACGAATACCGTATCCACATCCCGGCAACCCAAGCGTCGCCAGTGAATCAAGGAAGCAGGCCGCCAGACGACCGAGACCACCATTACCTAACCCGGGATCGTTTTCTTCATCAATCAGTTCTTCCAGTTCAAGCCCCATTGCCTCCAGCGCGCTTCTGACTTCGTCATAAATACCTAAAGAGAGCAATGCATTGGATAGCGTACGACCAATTAAAAATTCCATCGACAGATAATATACCTGGCGCGCATCCTGAGAGAATTGCGCCCGATTAGAACGGTGCCAGCACTCGACCATCCGATCGCGTACCGCATATAACGTCGCATTAAGCCACTCCCGTTTCGTGGCGATTGCGGGATCTTTGCCAATAGTGAATAAAAGCTTATTAGCAATATCATCTCTAAGTTTATCAACATCAGAGTCCGTGGCGACCGGAAGTGGCGAAATATACATATTAACGTTACCTTTCAAATTTTGTAGGATGGTAATAGACAGGTGAATTATTTAAAGTTTGGGTACGTAAGCGTTAGCTTTTTGTCGAATATTTTCATGACTGGCGATGAACGTTAATTCTGTCATTAATACACGCCAACTTAAGCCTGTGGCAAGTGAGATATAATATAAACTCACACCATTAGCATAAAGAGTTTTAGCCATTTCAAGTTTCGACTTCAAAACAATATCTTTCAAATTAAACCTCATTAGTAACGCTCGACGAGATAAAATTTACGATAATGAGTGTCTATAGCCAAGAAGCGGCACTTAAAGCCGGAATTAGACTCACTAAACACCTTTCACTGACCGATCTACTCTTTATAGGTATCGCTCTTTATTCTCTCCGTCTTATGCTGATCAGATATAGATGTACCGTGAAGGCATCTGTATAATCCCCCGATTACGAGCAATGTACAGTATAAGAAAATGGCAAAAATTGGTTTTATATCACTAGGTTGTCCGAAAAACCTCGTCGATTCTGAGCGCATCCTGACCGAACTTCGTACCGAAGGCTATGATGTTGTGCCAAGCTACGACGACGCGGATATGGTTATCGTTAATACCTGCGGCTTTATCGACAGTGCGGTTCAGGAGTCCCTGGAAGCAATTGGCGAAGCGCTGAATGAGAACGGTAAGGTGATTGTCACCGGCTGTCTGGGCGCGAAAGTCGATCAGATCCGTGAAGTCCACCCGAAGGTACTGGAAATCACCGGGCCGCATAGCTATGAACAGGTTCTGGAGCACGTTCACCACTATGTGCCAAAACCAAAACACAACCCGTTCCAGAGCCTGGTTCCTGAGCAGGGCGTTAAGCTGACTCCTCGCCATTACGCCTATCTGAAGATTTCCGAGGGCTGTAACCACCGCTGCACGTTCTGCATTATTCCATCCATGCGCGGCGATCTGGTGAGCCGTCCGATTGGCGACGTCCTCAGCGAAGCCAAGCGTCTGGTCGATGCGGGCGTGAAAGAGATTCTGGTAATCTCCCAGGATACCTCTGCTTACGGTGTAGATGTGAAGCATCGTACCGGTTTCCATAACGGCGAGCCGGTCAAAACCAGCATGGTTGATCTGTGCGAACAGTTATCAAAACTGGGGATCTGGACGCGCCTCCATTACGTCTACCCTTACCCGCACGTTGATGATGTGATCCCGCTGATGGCGGAAGGCAAAATCCTGCCGTATCTGGACATCCCGTTACAGCATGCCAGCCCGCGTATTCTTAAACTGATGAAACGCCCGGGCTCCGTGGACAGACAGCTGGCGCGCATCAAGCAGTGGCGTGAAATCTGCCCTGAACTGACGCTGCGCTCCACCTTCATTGTTGGTTTCCCGGGTGAAACGGAAGAAGACTTCCAGATGTTGCTCGACTTCCTGAAGGAAGCGCGTCTGGATCGCGTGGGCTGCTTTAAATACAGCCCGGTAGAAGGCGCTGGCGCTAATGACCTGCCGGATCAAATCCCGGAAGAGGTGAAAGAAGAACGCTGGAACCGCTTTATGCAATTGCAGCAGCAGATCTCTGCTGAACGTTTGCAGGAGAAAGTGGGCCGCGAGATTCTGGTTATCGTTGATGAAGTTGACGAAGAAGGCGCAATTGGTCGTAGCATGGCTGATGCCCCGGAAATCGACGGCGCGGTATACCTGAATGGTGAAACCAAGGTGAAACCTGGCGATATCATCCGCGTGAAGGTCGAAAACGCAGATGAATACGATCTGTGGGGCACCCGCGTTTAATTAGCGTAACCCAACGTAGGCCGGATAAGGCATTTATGCCGCATCCGGCAATGCCTGATGGCGACGCTGAAGCGTCTTATCAGGCCTACGGTTTACCCTTTAATTTTCGGGTCCAGCGCGTCGCGCAGACCATCTCCCAGTAAGTTAAACGCCAGCACCGTCAGGAATATCGCTACCGCCGGGAAAATCGCCACGTGCGGCGCGATCACCATATCAGCGCGCGCTTCATTAAGCATTGCCCCCCACTCCGGCGTCGGCGGCTGTGCGCCTAATCCCAGGAATGACAAGCTCGCGGCAGAGATAATCGACGTACCAATTCGCATGGTAAAGAAGACCACGATCGATGAGACCGTTCCAGGCAGAATATGGTTGAAAATGATGGTCGCATCGCTGGCACCAATACTGCGCGCAGACTCAATAAACGTCTGTTGCTTCAGCACCAGCGTATTCCCGCGCACCAGGCGCGCGAAGGCTGGAATGGAGAAAATGGCCACGGCAATGATCACATTAGCAATTCCGCTGCCCAGCACGGCGACCACGGCTATCGCCAGCAATATCCCCGGAAAGGCGAACAGCACATCGCAGATTCGCATGATCAGTCGATCCCACCAGCCTTCGTAGTATCCCGCCAGCAGCCCCAGTACCGTACCAATCGCCGCGCCAATAAACACGGCAAAGACCCCTGCCGCCAGCGAGATTTGCGCGCCAACCAGCACGCGGCTAAAAATATCCCGTCCCAGTGAGTCAACGCCAAACCAATGCAGCATCGACGGCCCATCATTCAAACGGTCATAATCGAAGTAATTCTCGGCATCAAATGGCGTCAGCCAGCGGGCAAAAATCGCCACCATGATCAGGAGCAATACAAACAGCCCAGCGACCATCGCCATGTGCTGTCGACGGAACCGACGCCAGAACTCATGCCACGGTGTGCGTATCTGCTCTGGCTTAACAAGGGGCATCGCATTTAAAATCGCCTGTCGGCGCCAGTTAAAAAATCGCATCCTTACTTGTACCTGATAGCCGGATTAATGGCAGCGTAGAGCACATCCACCACTAAGTTAATAAGAATAAATTCCAGAGAAAACAACAGTACCTCGGCCTGAATCACCGGGTAGTCGCGCATTTCGACGGAGTCCACCAACAGTCGCCCAAGCCCAGGCCAGTTGAACACCTTCTCAACCACGATTGATCCACCAAGCAAAAAGCCAAACTGTAGTCCCATCATGGTGACCACCGGGATCATCGCATTACGCAGACCATGTTTTAACACCACCCAGGTTTCACTCACCCCTTTAGCCCGCGCGGTACGCATATAATCTTCGCTGAGCACATCAACAAACGAGGCGCGAGTAAATCGGGCTAACACCGCAGCCACCGCTGCGCCCAGCGTAATAGACGGTAGGATATAGTGCATCCAGGTGTCAGCGCCAACGGTGGGTAACCAACCGAGCTCAACGGAGAATATCTGCATCAGCAGCATGCCAAGCGCAAACGCCGGGAACGAGATCCCGGTGACCGCCAGCGTCATGCTTAATCTGTCCGGCCAACGATTTCGCCATACGGCAGCAATGATCCCCGCCGTCATACCAAACAATACCGCCCACGCCATACTGGCAATAGTCAGCCATAGTGATGGCATAAAACGACTGGCTATCTCTTCAGAAACCGGGCGACGAGAAACCATCGACGTGCCAAAATCGCCCTGCAACACGTTGGTCATGTAATGCCAGAACTGAACATGCAGCGGCTGGTCCAGACCCAGCTGCTTGCGCACCAGTTCAATCACCTCGGCGTCAGCTTCCGGTCCGGCAATCAGCCGGGCCGGATCGCCGGGTAGCAGATGAACAAATAAAAATACCAGCACCGCAACAATCAACAGAGTTGGAATCAACCCCAGCAGGCGCTTGAAAACATAGTTAAGCATCACGCTCCCTTCGCCGGCCCCTGGGCTGCGGGGCCGAATGAATAGCTTATTTTAAATCCGCATCATCAAAGCTAAATCCGGTATCCGGCATGATCCAGAATCCGGTCAACCTGGTGCTGTGCGCCGAAATCAGTTTTTCCACTACCAGCGGGATCCACGGCGACTCTTTCCAGATAATATCCTGCGCGTCTTTGTACAGCTTCGCTTTCTGCGCCGGATCGTTAGTTTGCAACGCTGCCGATAAATCACTGTCCACCTGCTTATTGCTGTAGAACGCCGTGTTAAACAGAGTTGGCGGCCAGTTTTGTGATGCAAACAGCGGTGACAGCGCCCAGTCAGCTTCACCCGTAGACGCCGACCAGCCGGTGTAGAACATCCGTACCCCGCTCTCTTTCTGCGCTTTCCCTTCAACTTCCGCGGCGCGCTGACCAGCATCCATCGCTGTAACCTGAGCCTTAATGCCCACCTGCGCCAGCTGCTGCTGGGTAAATTGCAGCACTTTCTGCGCGGTACTGTGGTTATGCGAAGACCATAGCGTAGTGGTAAAACCGTTCGGATAACCTGCTTCTTTCAGCAGTTCGCGCGCTTTCGCCGGGTCGTAGGGCCACGGCGTATAGCTTTGCGCATAGGCTATCGACGGGGGGAGAACGCCGGTTGCCGGCGTCGCGTAACCAGCAAAAGCCACTTTCACCAGCGCCTGGCGGTTGATGGCATAATTCAGCGCTTCACGCACCTTCGGGTTGTCGAACGGTTTTTGCGTGACGTTCATGCTGATGTAACGCTGCATAATAGACGGACTGGCCACCAGTTCCAGGTTTTTGTTCTTCGCCAGTAACGCCGCCTGCTCGTAAGGGATCGGGAAGGCAAACTGCGCTTCCCCAGTTTGCAGCATGGCCGCACGCGTGTTGTTGTCGGTCACCGGACGCCAGGTAATCGTATCCAGCTTTGGCAGCCCTTGCTGCCAGTAGCCCGCGAACTTCTTAACCTTCACAAAATCCGTCTGATTCCAGGTATCAAGCTGGTACGGCCCGGTCCCCACAGGATGGAAACCGATCTCCTTACCGTATTTCTCCAGCGCAGCGGGAGAAATCATCGCCGTTGCCGGGTGCGCCAGAATATTGATAAAGGCAGAGAACGGCTGTTTCAGCGTAATCTTCACCGTCGACGGATCGACGACTTCGGTTTTATCGATATTCTTATACAGGTTGTAACGTTTCAGATGGTTTTCCGGGTTACTGGCCCGATCGAGGTTAGCTTTTACCGCATCGGCATTGAAGTCGGTTCCATCCTGAAACTTCACCCCCTGGCGCAGCTTAAGGGTATAGGTCAGCCCATCATCAGAAACCGTATAACTCTCCGCGAGCACATTTTTCAGTTTCATCTCTTTATCAAGGCCAAACAACCCCTGATAAAACGACTTCGCTACCGCCTGTGACAACGTGTCATTCGCGTCATAGGGGTCGAGCGTCGTGAAATTGGATCCCACCGCCACCACCACATCTTTGGCGGCCCAGCCAGGCGATGCGGCCAGCGCAGAGGCCACTCCCACAGCAACCAGCCATTTTCGAGCAACAATTTTTGTCATGTTATTCTCCTTAAACCCTGCCTGCCTGTTATAAACGCGAAAGCGCATTTTCTGGTAGCGGACGCGCAACATAATGCCCCGGACCAACTAACTGGAGTGATACGGGGGAAATCTCTTCGCCACGTTTACGAATATTGCTGGGGATATCGTCCGACAACAGCACGCGCTGGGGACGGTGATGGGATGGATCGGCGACCGGAACCGCCGCCATCAGCTTGCGAGTGTACGGATGTTGCGGATTTTCAAACACCGCCCGTCGGGTGCCTATCTCAACGATCTGCCCCAGATACATTACCGCCACACGATGACTGATCCGTTCCACTACCGCCATATCGTGGGAAATAAACAGATATGCGATACCCAATTCTCGCTGCAGGTCGAGCATCAGGTTGATGATTTGCCCACGAATTGAAACATCCAGCGCCGAGACAGATTCATCGGCAATAATCACTTTGGGATTGAGCGCCAATGCCCGTGCAATACAGATACGCTGACGCTGACCGCCGGAAAACTCGTGCGGATAGCGCCAGGCATGCTCAGGTAGCAAGCCTACACGTTCCAACAACCATGCAACCCGTTTTGACCCCGCATCGCCCTGCAATAACCCATGTACCCGTAGCGGCTCCAGAATGGAATATCCCACGGTCTGGCGCGGATCGAGCGAAGCATATGGATCCTGGAAGATAAACTGAATATCCCGACGCAGCGGCTGCAACTTGCTGGCAGCAAGGGTATCAATACGCTGTCCGTTGAAAATGATTTCCCCACGCTGAGACTCAACCAGGCGCAGCAGCGCCCGCCCGGTGGTGGATTTCCCGCAGCCCGACTCCCCCACCAGTGAGAGCGTTTCTCCCGGCCACAGGTCAAAACTGACGTTTTCCACTGCATGCACCTCGCGAGTCACGCGATTTAGAATGCCGCTGCGCAGAGGAAAACGCGTCACCAAATTACGTACCCGCAGAATAGGCTCGCCTTCAACCACGGTGTCCTGCTCGGTCTGCGGTTCTACATGACTGGGATCGTGCAATGAAATGAGCGGGAAACGGCGCGGCAGCTCATGCCCGTTCATCGCCCCAAGCTGCGGCACGGCTGCCAACAGCGCTTTGGTATAAGGATGCTGGGGAGTGTGAAAAATTTGTTCAACGCTGCCGGTTTCTACCGCCTCGCCCTGGTACATCACCAGCACGCGGTCGGCAATATCCGCCACAACGCCCATATCGTGGGTAATGAAGATCACTCCCATCGACATATCCTGCTGCAACACTTTTATCAGTTGCAGGATCTGCGCCTGAATGGTGACATCCAGCGCGGTCGTCGGCTCATCGGCAATTAAAACCGCAGGGCGACACGACAGTGCCATGGCAATCATCACCCGCTGGCGCATACCGCCGGAAAGCTGGTGTGGATAACGCGATAAAATCGCCTTCGCCTCGGGGATACGCACCTGATCGAGCATCCGCTTCGCTTCTACCATCGCCTCTTCATGGCTGGCGCCCTGGTGCAAGCGTATAGACTCAGCAATTTGCTCGCCCACGGTAAACACCGGATTGAGCGATGTCATAGGCTCCTGGAAGATCATCGCGATATCCGCACCGCGCACGTGACGCATTTGTGATGCGCTCTGTTCACCCAGCTCAATAACCTGCCGGTTGCGGCGTCGCAGCAGCATTTCATCGCAGCTTACCTCGCCGCCTGCTTGTTCAATCAGATGCATCAGCGACAAGGCCGTTACCGACTTTCCTGAACCGGACTCACCAACAATCGCCAGCGTTTCGCCACGCTTCAGGCGAAATGACAGATTACGCACTGCGCTGACACGCTGCTGTTCCTGTTCAAAGGCAATATTCAGATTGCTGACTGCCAGCACGTCGCTGGCATCAAGCTCATCACTGTGTGGCAACGCTATCTCCTTTTTCCCGATAAATACCGGTGGTTGGCGTATCGCCTGCGTATCCCCAGGCGCGGTACATGCCTTCGCTATTAAACGGCAAGGCCACGTTGCCCTCATGATCGATAGCAATTAAACCGCCACTGCCGCCAAGCGCCGGTAATTTTTCCATCACTACGCGTTCACACGCTTCGGATAAACTCAGGCCGCCATAGTCCATCAACGCCGCAATGTCATAGGCCGCCAGCGCACGAATAAAGACTTCCCCGGTTCCGGTGCAGGAGACTGCCACACTTGCGTTATTGGCATAACAGCCTGCGCCGACCAACGGACTGTCACCCACCCGCCCCGGTAATTTGTTGGTCATCCCCCCGGTCGATGTTGCGGCCGCCAGATTGCCAAACATATCTAACGCGACCGCCCCCACGGTACCCATTTTGTTGTTTTCATCCAGCGGGCTCGCGCTATGGTCCAGTACCGTTTCACCCGCTGTTCGCGCCGCCAGTAGTTGAGCATAGCGTTCTGGCGTCGAGAAAATATCCGCTGATACGCGCTCCATACCCTGCGCAATGGCAAAGTTTTCAGCCCCTTCACCTATCATCATGACGTGTGGGCTGTGTTCCATTACCAGGCGCGCCGCAAGAATCGGATTGCGTAAATGGCTGACTCCGGCGACGGCTCCCGCATTAAGCGTGTTACCGTCCATCACGCAGGCATCCAGTTCATGGGTTTCATCACGGGTATACACCGCGCCAATTCCGGCATTAAACAACGGACACTCTTCCAGTAAGCGCACGGCTTCGGTCACCACATCCAGTGCGCTACGACCGTCTTCAAGCATCCGCTGGCCGGTTTCAACGATATCCGACAGCGCCTGTATATAACGCAACTCTTGCTCCTGGCTCAGCTGCGAACGGGTGATAGCCCCTGCGCCGCCGTGAATTGCAATGACTGCTTTACCCATTTTTTTCGTCCATTAGGTGGCAGGTACCGGGGTTATAAATATCAGAATTTCTGTGACTTATTGATTCGATTTTTGAATATAGAAAGATGCAGACGTCATGTAAAGGTAAAGGCCCGTACCTCACGCCCCATCCCATCAGGTTATTTAGATGAGATAAACAGAAAGAGTATCTTCCAACATCGTTGAATATATTATTCAAGCCGATCGGCAATCTGTTTTTTTGCATAAAACACAAAGCGTTCAACAGATGGCATAGACGCAGCCCAGTTCTTTTTGGTTAACCCCAGGTATTCCGCACGTGCGGCTTGCAGCGTATCAGCATACTCATCGGGTAATTGCGGTATAAGCCAGGAGGCTGCTTCATCTTTAGCGACAATATTGCCCGTAACTACGCTGTACCAAATACGCGCCAGAGTAAGGATGATATTTCTCTCGTCACCTTCTAAATCGCCCGGTTTCTGCCACATATCAAGGATATGCCGAAACGTTTGCACGACATCGCTAAAAGGGATGACGTTGAATAACGTCTCAGCGGGTTCACCGAACAACGCTACGCTGACGCGCCGGGCCTGGGTCAGCAGGATGGAAAGATCAGGATCCACCTGTCTCGGTTCAACAATTCCCGCGCGAATATCGTCACGCAACCATTCGCCAAATTGCATTTCTCTTGACGGTGGGAATCGCCACGGCACAAGTTGTGAATAGACCACAATGGTCACTTCCAGCGCCCGATAGCTATCAACGCTGCCAGGCGGTGCTGATATTTCCAGAAAACCCTGCATCAGATCTTTTCTTTGCCGGGTATTCAGTGGCTGCCTAATGGTAACCAGTAAATCGATATCGCTTTGGGGCTTTAAGCCACCTTCAACAGCAGAGCCATACAAATGAACAGCAACCAGGTCGCCCTCTATAATCCGCGCAATCAGTGCACTGGCGGCATTCACCTGTTGTCGAATTGAATTCGGGATAGTCGCAGCCATTTAGCCTCCTGGAAAAAAGCAGAAATAATGAGTCTATACTGCATTTTTCCTGTAGCGCTATTCTCTGGCAGAAAACCTGTCTCAGATCGGATCCTAAGCCTGAGGTAGCATACTGTCCGCATCCATTTTCTGACATAATGAGCGGATTCGATTTTGCCCCGCAGGAGTCTTCTCATGGAATTTACCGCCGGACTGATGCCGCTTGAAACGGCTCTCTCTCAGATGCTTTCGCGTATTACCCCACTCACCGCCGTCGAAACGCTGCCGCTGGTTCAATGCTTTGGCCGCATTCTGGCCACCGACGTCATCTCCCCGATTGATGTGCCGGGATTCGATAACTCGGCAATGGATGGCTATGCGGTGCGATTAGCCGATTTACAATCAGACCAGCCTCTTGCGGTGGCTGGCAAAGCCTTTGCTGGTCAACCATTCCACGGCGAGTGGCCTGCGGGAACCTGCATCCGCATTATGACCGGTGCCCCGGTGCCTGCCGGTTGTGAAGCGGTGGTGATGCAGGAGCAAACGGAACAAACTGACGACGGTGTGCGTTTTACCGCCGAGGTCCACAGCGGACAAAATATTCGTCTGCGCGGTGAAGATATCGCAAACGGCGCGGTGGTGTTCCCCACCGGAACTCGTCTGACAACCGCCGAGCTTCCGGTTCTGGCCTCGCTCGGCATTGCCGAAGTACCGGTCGTTCGCAAAGTTCGCGTGGCGTTGTTTTCCACCGGTGATGAGCTGCAACTGCCGGGTCAACCGCTGGGCGACGGGCAGATTTATGATACAAACCGTCTGACCGTTCACCTGATGCTGCAGCAGCTGGGCTGCGAAGTGATCAACTTAGGAATTATTCGCGACGATCCCAACGCGCTGCGGGCCGCGTTTATCGAAGCCGACAGCCAGGCCGACGTCGTCATCAGCTCTGGTGGCGTTTCGGTAGGCGAAGCGGATTACACCAAAACCATTCTGGAAGAGCTGGGAGAAATTGCCTTCTGGAAGCTGGCCATCAAACCCGGTAAACCGTTCGCGTTTGGTAAACTGAGCAACAGCTGGTTTTGCGGCCTGCCGGGTAATCCGGTTTCTGCGGCCCTCACCTTTTATCAACTGGTGCAACCGCTGCTGGCGAAACTCAGCGGAAACACCGCCTGTGGGTTACCTCCGCGCCAGCGCGTGCGCACAGCCTCACGCCTGAAGAAAACGCCAGGGCGTCTGGATTTTCAACGTGGTGTATTGCAGCGTACCGCGGAAGGCGAACTGGAAGTCACCACCACCGGACACCAGGGCTCGCATATTTTTAGCTCCTTTAGCCAGGGCAACTGCTTTATCGTGCTGGAGCGCGATCGCGGTAACGTTGAGGCCGGAGAATGGGTTGAGGTCGAGCCGTTTAACGCACTGTTTGGAGGCCTGTAATGGCAGAACTCAGCGACCAGGAGATGATGCGCTATAACCGGCAAATCATTCTGCGCGGCTTCGATTTCGAAGGTCAGGAAGCGCTCAAAGATGCGCGGGTACTGGTCGTTGGTCTGGGGGGACTGGGATGCGCAGCAACCCAGTACCTTGCGGGCGCTGGCGTCGGGCATTTAACCCTGCTCGACTTTGACACGGTCTCCGTGTCGAACCTCCAACGCCAGACGCTGCACAGCGATGCAACCGTCGGGCAACCCAAAGTGCTATCCGCCCGTGACGCGCTAGCGCGGATTAACCCTTATATCGCCATTACGCCGGTGAATGCGCTGCTTGACGATAGCGAGATTCACGCGCTTATTGCCGAACACGATTTGGTGCTGGACTGTACGGATAACGTCAGCATCCGCAATCAGCTGAATGCCGGATGTTTTGCCGCCAGAGTCCCGCTGGTTTCCGGTGCAGCTATTCGCATGGAAGGACAAATTACCGTATTTACATACCAGGACGGTGAGCCCTGCTACCGTTGCCTGAGTCGTCTGTTCGGTGAAAATGCCCTGACCTGCGTAGAAGCCGGAGTGATGGCCCCGCTGATCGGCGTGATCGGATCGTTACAGGCGATGGAAGCCATTAAGCTACTGGCAAACTACGGTAAACCGGCATCCGGAAAAATCGTCATGTACGATGCCATGACCTGCCAGTTTCGCGAAATGAAGCTGATGCGCAACCCGGGATGTGAGGTTTGTAGTCGGTAAAAAAGTCGGGTGACGGCTTCGCCTTACCCGACCTACAACAACTCGAACGTTGGCCGGGTAAGCGTTAGCACCACCCGGCAACAGCATCAGATCGACGTGCGACCGAATGCGCTCTGCCAGTCGTGCTCAAACTTCGCGACGGCAGCATCAACCGCCGGAGAGCTAATCATCTGCTGAGCAACGTCCAGCGGTAGCGTGATGGACTCGCAGCCTGCCAGCAGACAATCCAGCGCCTGACGCGGTGTTTTAAAACTGGCCGCCAGTACTTTGGCGTGCGGGGCATGCATTTTCAGTAACGTCTGCAGGTCGGTCACCGTCTGAATGCCATCCCCTCCTTGCGCATCCACGCGGTTAACGTAAGGCGCAACGTATTCCGCACCCGCCAGAGCAGCCAATAACCCTTGAGCAGCACCGTATACCGCGGTACCCAGCGTCGGGATCCCTTCTTCTTTTAGAAGCTTAATCGCCGCCAGACCTTCTG
Source organism: Citrobacter sp. MGH110 (assembly GCF_001037515.1). Taxonomy (NCBI): domain Bacteria; kingdom Pseudomonadati; phylum Pseudomonadota; class Gammaproteobacteria; order Enterobacterales; family Enterobacteriaceae; genus Citrobacter; species Citrobacter sp. MGH110. The sequence goes on from NZ_KQ089830.1 coordinate 2,057,795, forward strand.
CCGTCACTGGTACTTTGACCACGATATCCGCAATGATTGTCCGCAGTTTACGCGCATCGCTGACCATACCTTCGGCGGTCGTCGCCATCACCTGAGCAAACAGACGGCCTTGCCCTCCCATCGCTTCCTGCAGTTGCGGCAGTAGTACTTCCAGCGTCTGGTTCCCTGCCGCCACAATGCTCGGGTTAGTGGTCACCCCTGCCAGCGGGAAAATGCGCGCGAGAGCTTTTACCGCATCAACATCAGACGTATCTAAATAGAGTTCCATAACCTTTCCTCAAACGAATAATTAGCATGAATAAAAGGTAGCACGGCGAAACCTCACGGTTAGTTGACGTACGTCAATATAACTTTCATTCGAAAGTAATTTAATCTTTATACGAAAGAGGAGAGATCGCTTATGATTTTCAATATCCAGCGCTACTCCACGCATGATGGTCCCGGTATTCGTACGGTGGTGTTCCTTAAGGGATGCTCCCTGGGCTGTCGGTGGTGCCAGAATCCGGAAAGCCGCGCCCGCACGCAGGACCTGCTTTATGACGCGCGTTTGTGCCTCGACGGTTGCGATCTCTGTGCTCAGGCTGCACCTGCGGTGATTGAACGGGCGCTGGGCGGATTACTTATTCATCGCGAAAAACTGACCGATGACGCTCTCACCGTACTGACCGACTGCTGTCCGACTCAGGCGTTAACCGTCTGCGGAGAGGTAAAAAGCGTGGACGATATCATGGCGACCGTATTGCGAGATAAACCGTTTTACGACCGCAGTGGCGGAGGCCTCACCCTGTCCGGCGGTGAACCGTTTATGCAGCCAGAGCTGGCAGCTGCTTTGCTCAAAGCCAGCCACGACGCAGGCATTCATACCGCGGTGGAAACCTGTTTGCATGTCCCGTGGAAGTATATTGAACCATCATTACCTTACGTCGATCTGTTTCTGGCAGATCTAAAACACGTTGCAGATGCGCCGTTTAAACAATGGACCGATGGGCGTGCCTCTCGCGTACTGAAAAATCTAAAAAAACTGGCTGCCGCCGGTAAAAAAATGATTATCCGCGTACCGCTGATTCAGGGATTCAACGCAGACGAAGCCGCTATTCAGGCCATTACCGATTTTGCCGCCGATGAGCTTCACGTCGGTGAGATCCATTTTTTGCCCTACCACACCCTGGGCATCAACAAATACCACTTACTCAGTCAACCCTACAACGCACCGGATAAACCGCTTGATGCGCCAGCACTGCTCGAATTTGCCCTGCAGTACGCCAGCCTTAAAGGTTTAACCGCGACCCTACGAGGATAATCGCCATGACCACTCTGAAACTGGACACACTCAGCGACCGTATCAAAGCGCATAAAACGGCCCTGATCCACATCGTGAAACCACCGGTTTGTACCGAGCGCGCCCAGCACTATACCGAGATGTATCAGCAACACCTGGATAAGCCTATCCCGGTACGTCGTGCACTGGCACTAGCTCATCATCTGGCGGAACGCACCATCTGGATCAAACATGACGAACTGATCATTGGTAACCAGGCAAGCGAAGTGCGTGCCGCGCCTATCTTCCCGGAATACACCGTCTCCTGGATTGAAAAAGAGATCGACGACCTCGCCGACAGACCGGGCGCAGGCTTTGCGGTAAGCGAAGAGAACAAACGTGTATTGCATGAGGTGTGCCCATGGTGGCGTGGTCAAACCGTGCAGGATCGCTGCTACGGGATGTTCACTGATGAGCAGAAAGGGCTGCTGGAAACCGGCATTATCAAAGCCGAAGGTAACATGACCTCCGGCGACGCACACCTGGCGGTAAACTTCCCGTTACTGCTGGAAAAAGGTCTCGACGGCCTGCGTCACAAAGTCGATGAACGTCGCTCCCGCATCAATCTGACGTGTCTGGAAGACCTCCATGGCGATCAGTTCCTGAAAGCGATTGATATCGTGCTGGAAGCCGTCAGTCTTCACATTGAGCGCTTTGCCGCGCTGGCGCGTAAAATGGCGTCCACGGAAACCCGCACCAGCCGTCGAGATGAACTGCTGACCATGGCGGAAAACTGCGATGTGATCGCCCATGAACCGCCAAAAACGTTCTGGCAGGCATTGCAGTTATGCTATTTCATCCAGCTGATCCTGCAAATTGAATCAAACGGTCACTCGGTGTCGTTTGGTCGTATGGATCAATACCTCTATCCGTTCTATCGTCGCGACGTCGAGCTGAACCAGAGTCTTGATCGTGAGCACGCTATTGAACTGTTGCACAGCTGCTGGTTGAAACTGCTGGAAGTGAACAAAATCCGTTCCGGCTCCCATTCGAAAGCCTCAGCGGGTAGCCCGCTGTATCAGAACGTGACCATTGGTGGTCAAAACCTGGTCAACGGCCAGCCGATGGATGCCGTCAACCCGCTCTCCTACGCGATTCTGGAGTCATGTGGTCGTCTGCGTTCTACGCAGCCAAACCTGAGCGTGCGTTATCACGCGGGGATGAGTAATGACTTCCTTGATGCCTGCGTGCAGGTGATCCGCTGCGGTTTCGGGATGCCAGCCTTTAACAACGATGAAATCGTCATACCGGAATTCATTAAGTTGGGTATTGAACCGCAGGATGCCTATGACTATGCGGCCATTGGGTGTATCGAAACCGCCGTTGGCGGGAAATGGGGCTACCGTTGCACCGGCATGAGCTTTATTAACTTTGCCCGCGTGATGCTGGCGGCACTGGAAGGTGGGCGCGATGCCACCAGTGGCAAAGTCTTTCTGCCACAGGAAAAAGCGCTCTCGGCTGGTAACTTCAACAATTTCGACGAAGTGATGGATGCCTGGGATACGCAGATCCGCTACTACACGCGTAAATCCATAGAAATTGAGTATGTCGTCGACACCATGCTGGAAGAGAACGTGCACGATATTCTGTGTTCCGCGCTGGTAGACGACTGCATTGAACGGGCGAAAAGCATTAAGCAAGGCGGCGCGAAGTATGACTGGGTATCGGGTTTGCAGGTGGGTATTGCCAACCTCGGTAACAGCCTGGCAGCAGTGAAGAAACTGGTCTTTGAACAGGGCGCTATTGGTCAACAACAGCTGGCCGCCGCGCTGGCCGATGATTTTGACGGTCTGACCCATGAGCAGTTACGCCAACGACTGATCAACGGCGCGCCGAAATATGGCAACGATGACGATAGCGTTGATACGCTGCTGGCCCGCGCTTATCAGACCTATATCGATGAACTGAAACAGTATCATAATCCGCGTTACGGACGTGGCCCGGTTGGCGGCAATTACTACGCCGGGACCTCATCTATTTCGGCAAACGTGCCGTTTGGCGCAGCAACGATGGCAACGCCGGATGGCCGTAAAGCACACACTCCGCTGGCAGAAGGCGCAAGCCCGGCCTCCGGTACGGACCATCTCGGCCCAACGGCGGTAATTGGTTCGGTGGGTAAACTGCCGACCGGTTCGATTCTCGGCGGCGTGCTGTTAAATCAGAAGCTCAACCCGGCCACGCTGGAAAATGAATCCGATAAGCAAAAGCTGATGATCCTGCTGCGTACCTTCTTCGAAGAGCACAAAGGCTGGCATATTCAGTACAACATTGTCTCCCGTGAAACGCTGCTGGAAGCCAAAAAACACCCGGATCAATATCGTGACCTGGTGGTCCGTGTAGCAGGTTATTCCGCCTTCTTCACTGCGCTTTCTCCGGATGCGCAAGACGACATCATCGCGCGTACTGAACATATGCTGTAAACAATATTGTCGGCCGGATGAGATTCCACACCGCCATCCGGCACGCTACCCTACCCATTGCCGGATGCGCTGACGCTTATCCGGCCTACAACGATTCTCCCCGTAGCCGGGTACGCTGACGCTTATCCGGCCTACAACGACTCTCCCCGTAGCCGGGTAAGGCGAAGCTACCACCCGGCTTTTTACTTTCATTCGAAATTAAATTTGTGCTACAGGTCACATTGTTATTAGAATGTTTCTGGTTGCAGTAATCGCCAGGAGCCTATCTTTATGACCATCAAAGTTATCGTCACCGATATGGACGGAACTTTTCTCGACGACGCCAAGAAATACGATCGTGCACGTTTTATGGCGCAGTATCAGGAACTGAAAAAACGAAATATCGAATTTGTCGTGGCCAGCGGCAACCAGTATTACCAGTTGATCTCCTTTTTCCCGGAGCTCAAAGAGGAAATTTCTTTTGTCGCTGAGAACGGGGCTTTGGTCTTTGAACATGGCAAACAGCTGTTTCACGGCGAGCTTACCCGCCACGAATCCCGTATTGTCATTGGTGAACTACTAAAAGATAAGCAGCTCAACTTTGTGGCTTGTGGGCTGCAAAGCGCTTACGTTAGCGAAAATGCGCCGGAGTCCTTTGTCGCATTGATGTCAAAACACTACCATCGCCTGAAACCCGTAAAGGATTATCAGGATATCGACGATGTGCTGTTCAAGTTCTCGCTAAATTTACCGGACCAACAAATCCCATTGGTTATCGATCACCTGCATGCTGCGCTGGACGGCATCATGAAGCCCGTCACCAGCGGCTTCGGGTTTATCGATCTGATCATTCCGGGCCTACATAAAGCCAATGGGATCAGCCGCTTGCTTAAACGCTGGAACCTGTCACCGCAAAACGTAGTCGCCATTGGCGATAGCGGAAACGACGCGGAAATGCTGAAAATGGCGCACTACTCTTTCGCCATGGCCAACGCGGCAGAGAATATCAAAGCGATTGCTCGCTATCAGACCGACGACAATAACCATCAGGGCGCGCTGAACGTAATTCAGGCTGTGCTGGATAACACCTCCCCTTTTAACGTCTAATCCTGCCAACCGGGGTATCCCTCATCCCGGTTTTCATACTTTTTCTATTTTGCTCACTCCATCAAGTTTTAAACTTGCGTTAACTAAATTTTAACTTATATTATCATCTGTAAGTTAGTTAAGTTTCGAATGAAAGTTAATGCGAGGTGGATATGGCTTTTACTTTTACCAGCGACACGCTGCCCGCCGATCACAAAGCGGCAATCCGGCAGATGAAACAGCAACTGCGGGCACAGCTTGGGGATGTTCAGTTAATCTTCAATCAGTTGAGCGATGCTATCGCCACCCGCGTGGCGGAAATCAACGCCCTCAAAGCGCAAGGTGCCCCGGTGTGGCCGGTGATATCTTATGCAGATATCAAAGCGGGCCACGTAAGTGCAGAGCAGCGTGAAGAAATTAAGCGTCGCGGATGCGCAGTCATTAAAGGTCATTTCCCTCGCGAACAGGCTCTCGGATGGGACAGCTCAATGCTGGACTATCTGGACCGCAACCACTTTGACGACGTCTATAAAGGACCCGGCGATAATTTCTTCGGTACTCTGAGCGCATCACGGCCTGAAATCTACCCCATCTACTGGTCCCAGGCGCAGATGCAGGCCCGCCAGAGTGAAGAAATGGCCAATGCACAGTCGTTCCTCAATCGTTTGTGGACCTTTACAAGCGAAGGTAAACAATGGTTTAACCCGGATATCAGCGTTATTTACCCTGACCGCATTCGCCGTCGACCGCCGGGAACCACGTCCAAAGGGCTGGGCGCGCATACGGATTCCGGCGCGCTGGAACGCTGGCTTCTTCCGGCATATCAGCAGGTCTTTGCTCATGTTTTCAATGGCAAGCTGGAAGATTACAATCCGTGGCAGGCGGCGCATCGCACCGAGGTAGAAGAGTACACGGTGGATAACACCACCAAATGTTCGGTATTCCGTACCTTCCAGGGCTGGACTGCACTGTCCGATATGCTGCCAGGTCAGGGATTGTTGCATGTGGTCCCGATCCCTGAAGCGATGGCGTATGTGCTGTTACGCCCATTGCTTGACGATGTGCCAGAAGATGAACTTTGCGGCGTTGCGCCCGGCCGGGTGCTGCCGATTTCCACGCAATGGCATCCTCTGCTGATTGAAGCGTTAACCAGCATTCCACAACTGGACGCCGGAGACTCCGTCTGGTGGCATTGTGATGTGATTCACTCCGTCGCACCGGTGGAAAATCAGCAGGGTTGGGGTAACGTGATGTACATTCCTGCCGCACCGATGTGCGAAAAGAATCTGGCCTACGCCCACAAAGTGAAGGCCGCGCTGGAAAAAGGTGCGTCGCCGGGTGATTTTCCACGGGAGGATTATGAAACTAACTGGGAAGGACGCTTCACGCTGGAGGATTTGAATATCCACGGCAAACGCGCGCTGGGGATTGTTTAATTTTATATACCCTTATCCCTAAGTATCCCGTGTTACAGGTGCAACCATCACACCTGTAACACGAGAACGACGGGATAATTATTCGACGCCTTTACTACGCAGGTAATCTTCGTAGTTACCGGTGAAGTCGATTACGCGTTCCGGCGTAATTTCAATCACGCGGGTTGCCAGCGAGCTGACGAACTCACGGTCGTGAGAAACGAAGATCAGCGTGCCCTGGTACATTTCCAGCGCCATGTTCAGCGACTCGATAGATTCCATATCCAGGTGGTTGGTCGGTTCATCCATAACCAGAATATTCGGTTTCTGCATCATCAGCTTACCGAACAGCATGCGTCCTTTTTCACCACCGGAGAGCACTTTCGCAGGTTTCTTGATATCGTCCTGGCTGAACAGCAGACGACCAAGGAAGCTACGTACTACCTGCTCATCATCGCCTTCCTGCTTCCACTGACTCATCCATTCGAAAACAGTCAGATCGTTTTCGAACTCGTATTCATGATCCTGCGCGTAGTAACCGACCTGGGCGTTTTCAGACCACTTAACGGTACCGTTGTCCGGCTGCAAGTCGCCAACCAACGTTTTCAGCATGGTGGATTTACCCACGCCGTTGGCACCAATGATGGCAACCTTCTCCCCTACTTCCAGCAGCAGGTTGAAGTTTTTAAACAGCGGGCCTTCATCAAAACCTTTCGCCAGCGCTTCCACTTCCAGCGCGTTACGGAACAGTTTCTTATCCTGTTCGAAGCGGATGAACGGGTTCTGACGGCTGGATGCCTTCACTTCGTCGAGCTTAATCTTATCAATCTGACGCGCACGAGAAGTCGCCTGTCGAGATTTAGACGCGTTGGCGCTAAAGCGGCTGACGAAGGATTGCAGATCGGCAATCTGTGCTTTCTTCTTGGCGTTATCGGCCAGCAGACGTTCACGCGCCTGGGTTGCCGCCGTCATGTATTCGTCGTAGTTACCCGGATAAACACGCAGTTCACCGTAGTCCAGATCCGCCATGTGCGTACAGACCATGTTCAGGAAGTGCCGGTCGTGCGAAATGATGATCATGGTGCTGTCACGCTCGTTCAGCGTCTGCTCCAGCCAGCGGATGGTGTCGATATCCAGGTTGTTCGTTGGTTCGTCGAGCAGCAGAATGTCCGGGTTAGAGAACAGCGCCTGTGCCAAAAGCACACGCAGCTTCCAGCCGGGTGCGACTTCGCTCATCGGGCCGTAATGCTGTTCTACCGGAATACCTACGCCCAGCAGCAGTTCACCCGCACGCGCTTCCGCAGAGTAGCCGTCCATTTCGCCATACTGAACTTCGAGGTCAGCAACTTTATAGCCGTCTTCTTCGCTCATCTCGGCCAGAGCGTAAATGCGATCGCGCTCCTGCTTCACTTCCCACAGTTCAGCGTGACCCATGATCACGGTGTCAAGTACGGTGAACTCTTCAAAGGCGAACTGATCCTGGCGCAGCTTACCAATGCGCTCGTTAGGATCGAGGGAAACGTTACCCAGCGTCGGTTCGAGGTCGCCGCCGAGAATTTTCATAAAAGTGGATTTACCGCTACCGTTCGCGCCAATCAGGCCGTAACGGTTGCCGCCGCCAAATTTGACGGAAATATTTTCAAACAGCGGCTTACTGCCGAACTGCATGGTGACGTTGCTGGAAACTAACACTGGCGTATCCTGAAAGAGAAAGAAATATGTGACAAACCGCTTATTATGCCATAAGTCTGCAAGAAGATCGCGTCTTCATGCGGAAGGGAAAAAGTGAAACCAAAAGGAAAAAAATGTGATTTAGTACACATCCGAATTCCTTGTTGCTCAGATTGCACATATAATGCGTGCCCAACACTACATAAATCTCAACCCACTAGCCTGCCTGGCACTGAATCTCGCATACATGAATATGAATATGAAATTAACAACGCTTTTCGCGGCGGCACTCGCAATAGTTGGTTTTTGTAATACCGCTTCAGCCGTCACGTACCCGCTGCCGACCGATGGTAGCCGTTTGATTGGCCAAAACCAGGTCATTACTATTCCTGAAGGCAACACCCAACCGCTGGAGTATTTTGCAGCAGAGTATCAGATGGGTTTGTCTAACATGCTGGAAGCCAACCCGGGCGTGGATACCTTCCTGCCGAAAGGCGGCACCGTGCTGAACATTCCTCAGCAGTTGATCCTGCCGGATACCGTGCATGAAGGTATTGTTATCAACAGCGCTGAAATGCGTCTGTACTACTACCCGAAAGGCACCAACACCGTAATTGTTCTGCCGATCGGTATCGGCCAGCTGGGCAAAGACACGCCAATCAACTGGACCACCAAAGTAGAACGTAAAAAAGCGGGCCCAACCTGGACGCCAACGGCGAAAATGCATGCGGAATACCGCGCTGCGGGCGAGCCGCTGCCAGCCGTTGTTCCGGCAGGTCCGGATAACCCGATGGGACTGTACGCGCTGTATATCGGTCGCCTGTATGCCATCCACGGCACCAATGCTAACTTCGGCGTAGGCTTACGCGTCAGCCACGGTTGCGTGCGTCTGCGTAACGACGACATCAAATTCCTGTTTGAAAATGTGCCAGTCGGCACCCGTGTACAGTTTATTGATGAGCCGGTAAAAGCCACTACCGAACCAGACGGCAGCCGTTACATCGAAGTACATAACCCACTGTCTACGACTGAAGCACAGTTCGAAGGCGGAGAAATCGTACCGATTACCCTGACCAAGAGCATTACCAGCATCACCGGCCAGCCTGACGTCGATCAGGCCGTCGTTGAGCAGGCGGTACAGAACCGTTCAGGTATGCCGGTTCGTTTGAACTAATCTGCTATATATGCCCGATGGCGCTACGCTTATCGGGCCTACCAACGCAGTAGGCCGGATTAGGCGCCAGCCGCCATCCGGCACATCACATCAATTACATCAACAGCAGCAAACCATACCCCACCAGCGCCGCCCATATCAGCATCGGTACCGAATACCAATGAAAACGCCACCAGATCCGTCGGTCGTTTGCCATCCGTAACGCAATGAGATTCGCCAGCGATCCCGGCAACAGACCAAAGCCGCCCACATTAACCGCCCAGGCCAGCAGCAGCGTCGGCGGGACATAGTTCAGCAGCAAAATCGTACTCGGCACATTACTGATAAACTGCGACAGGCCAATAGCCGTCAACCAAAGTCCCGGCGCTGAGAGCGTGCCAATTTGGTGGGTAATGCCCTGCAAGGCCGGGAGCTGCGTCAACAAATGCACATCAATGAACATCGCCATAAACACTAACAGCAACGTCCAGTCCACGCTGAGGATCACGCGACGCGCCAGCACCATGAACCCTGCCGCCACAATCGCCAGACCCCACAGCTCTTGCTTTAACTCCAGCGCCGCCAGGAAGATGATATACAGCGCCAGACAGCTCCATACCAGGCGTGGTTGCCAGTCAGGCGCGCGCGTACCGGTATGATAGTGCAACGCTTTATGCGGAAAACTGAACCAGCACAGCACCACCAGCGTCAGCATCATGGCCCCCGCAAGCGGCGCCATTTGCCAGGTAAACGCGGTAAACGATAAGCCTGAGCGTCCCCACATCAGAATGTTTTGCGGATTACCTATTGGCGTAAGCAACGATCCGGCGTTTACCGCCAGCGCCTCAAAGATAATCAGGCGATTCACCGGAATGGCACATAATTTTTTCAGGGTGATGGTCAGCGGAACAACAATAAACAATGCAACGTCGTTGGTCAGAAACGTCGACAACAACGCCGCCGCCAGCACCATAAATATCGCCAGCTGGCGCTCTGTTTTGAAGCGGCGGGTCATATTGCGACCTAACACATCGAAATAACCGCTTAGCTCCACGCCTTTGGTCAGTAACATCAGGCCGCTAAGCGTGATAATCGTGTGCCAGTCAATTGCCCTTGGCCAGGACCGGGGCGTAAATGGCGTGAACAGACTCAGTACAACCCCAACGATGATTAACAGTTGGAAAAAACGATCGCGCTGTAAGGCACGTAATAAAGGAAAACTCATTCAGAGCCAGTTCCTTGCTGTTGCGTAAACCGGCTAAAAGCCTCCAGCGTTTCCTTACTGACGTGATGCTCCATCCCCTCCGCGTCGCGACGGGCAATTTCCGGGCTGATGCCTAACATCAACAGGAAATTTTCCACAATCTGATGACGTTCCCGGCTCTCCTGGGCTAGTCGTTCACCTTCTGCGGTTAAAAACACCCCACGCCACGGGATCATTTCAATCAATCCGACTGAGGCAAGGCGCTTAAGCATTTTAGCAACCGTCGGCTGGGAAACCCCAAGTCGCGCGGCCATATCCACCTGGCGCGCTTCACCCACCTCAATAATGAGATCGGAAATCAGCTCTACGTAGTCATCAATCAGTTCGCGGCGATGCGCCTCCCGGACCTGACGAAATCCTTCAACGTGTTCTTCGACATTCACCAATTGCGTCACTTTTTTTGTTGTTGGCATACCTGCGCGACGACTCATTCTGCTTCCTCGTTACTGTGACGCGTTAACGGCATCTGATTAGAGAGCGCTCATTGTAAACCAGAGTTGCGTGGGCACAAAAAATTAACGTTTTAGCAATAGCTATATAATATAGCCTGTGCTATATCTGTATATAATAAAGACATCCCTCAAGGACTGATGGGATTGTGAAGTCAGGAGGTTTACATGAATGAATTTAAGAGGTGCATACGCGTGTTTAGTCACTCTCCCTTTAAAGTACGGTTGATGCTGATCTCTATGCTGTGTGACATGATTAACAGCAAACCAGAGCAGGATAAACCTTCAGAAAAATAATGCGGCGTCGCGGTACGCCGCTTCATTTTCCTGCCGTCATTCGGGTACGGTGGTGGTTTTCGTCTCAATAACCCTTCTTTTTGTCAGTTTTGCCACGTCCCTCGCAAAACAATTTCTTTGTAGTAGTTGACCTTCTCTTGCGCACACTCTATCTTTTCGCAGCCCTGCGTATATTGCGGCTCGCGGATGCGGACCCTATCCCTCTTCTCGCTCTCTCAGGCAGGCAATGACCCTTAGCGCCAGGGTAAGCACATGGCGTTTTTGTAACAGTGGCATATGAATTTAACCCTCAAAGATTCAATCATTGCTCGTAGCCGGGCAATTAGTCCGTGGACTGGCCTCTATTTCTTACAGTCTCTGCTAATAAACCTTGCTCTGGGCTATCCGCTTAGCCTGCTCTATAGCGTTGCTTTCACCTGTATATTGATGCTGCTGTGGCGTAGCGCGCCGCGCGCGCAGAAAGCACTGATTGGCATTTGCTCACTCATTGCGGCAATGTACTTTCCGTTCGGCCAGGCTTACGGCTCACCGAACTTCAATACCTTGCTGGCGCTGCACTCAACCAATATGGAAGAGTCAACCGAGATCCTGACCATCTTCCCCTGGTACAGTTATCTGGTTGGGGTGTTTATTTTTGCCCTTGGCGTTATCGCCGTACGCCGTAAAAAAGATGTGCAGCAGCGCAGCTGGAATAAGTTCGACAGCATTTGTTTGCTGTTTAGCGTTGTCGCATTCTTTGTTACCCCGGTACAAAACCTGGCCTGGGGCGGCGTGTTCAAGCTGAAAGACACTGGCTATCCGGTTTTCCGTTTCGCCAAGGACGTTATCGTCAATAACAACGAAGTGCTCGACGAACAAGAGCGTATGGCGAAACTGTCGAGCGTAAAAGACAGCTGGACGGTAACCGCCGTTAAACCGAAGTATCACACCTACGTCGTGGTAATCGGTGAAAGCGCCCGCCGCGATGCGTTAGGCGCGTTTGGCGGTCACTGGGATAACACCCCGTTTGCCAGCTCCGTTAACGGCTATATCTTTGCGGATTACATTGCTGCCAGCGGTTCAACGCAAAAATCGCTCGGCTTAACGCTTAATCGGGTAGTGGATAATAAACCCCAGTTCCAGGATAACTTTGTCACTCTGGCTAACCGCGCGGGCTTTCAGACATGGTGGTTTTCCAATCAGGGACAGATTGGTGAATACGATACGGCCATCGCCAGCATTGCGAAGCGCGCTGATGAGGTTCAGTTCCTCAAAAGCGGTGACTTCGAAGCGGATAAAAACACCCGTGACGAAGCGCTGTTGAAGATGACTGCCCAGGTGCTGGCAACCGAGCGCACCCAGCCACAGCTCATCGTGCTGCATTTAATGGGCTCGCATCCGCAGGCCTGTGACCGAACGCAGGGTAAATACGAGACTTTCGTCCAGTCAAAAGAGACATCTTGTTATCTGTACACCATGACGCAGACGGATGACCTGCTGCGCCAGCTTTACGAGCAGTTACGTAACAGCGGTAATAGCTTCTCGATGGTCTATTTCTCCGATCATGGCCTCGCGTTTAAAGAGCGGGGAAAAGAGGTGCAGTACCTGGCGCATGACGATCAGTTCCAGCAGAATTTCCAGGTGCCTTTCATGGTGCTGTCGAGCGATGATAAAGCGCATCGGGTGATTAAAGCCCGTCGCTCCGCCAATGATTTCCTCAGCTTTTTCTCGCAGTGGACGGGGATAAGCGCAAAAGAAATCACCAACAACTACCGCTTTATCTCAGAGAAAAAAGCCGGGCCGGTGTACATCACCAACTTCAAACTGCAGAAGGTGGACTACAACCATCTGGGTACCGATATTTTCTCAACCAAATAATACGCTTGTAGGCCGGATAAGACATTTTGCTACCGATGCCTGATGCGCTGCGCTTATCAGGCCTACAACGACATTCCTTCCTGCATTACACGCAAAAAAAATCCGCCCCAAGAGGCGGATTTTTCATATCACCGAAGTGATTAGAAGCGGTAACCCACGCCAGCAATCCAGGTGCCAACGTCAACGCTACGAATACGGCTCTGCTCGTAGGAGAAGTCCAGAGCAACGTTTTCGATCGGGTTGAACTGCAGACCAGCACCGTAAGAGAAACCGTAGTCGCTGGTGCTGTGGTTGTCAGCCGGAGATGCTGCGTTCTGGAATTTACCGTAACCAACACCCACTACACCATAGATGCTTGCCCAGTCGTTCAGACGGTAAGCCGGACCAGCAGTGATGCCGTAGTACTGGGTTTTGTTGTAGTCGCCAGAAGCATCGGTACGATCTTTTTCAGTGTAAGTGAAGGAACCGATAACACCCAGCGGGTTGTTGTCCTGCTCGTAGCGATACTTCAGGTTGAAACCGTTCATTTTGTTCGCTGCGCCCTGAGCATCGCTCTGAGCGTAACCACCGGTAACGGTAGAAGTAGCAGCTACAGCAGTACCTGCGGAGAAAGCCAGAACAGCGGCCAGTGCTGAAAGACATGCAATTTTTTTCATAACCACCTCAAATGTGCTTCAAGTAAATCTTAAGTTTTAAATATACCAAAAATTGATGGGAAACTCTTTGCGATTCGCGATGTCTAACGGGGTCTTTCATGTAACAGAACATTTCAAAAACCCGCTATCTCTTTCAATTAACATCACTTTTTCAACTGAAAATACCATTATTGCGCGCACAATATGGCACATTCATCCAGAACATTCCTAATCACACAGATTATTAATCCATCATTTTCATGCCATTGTACGGAACTGAGCAATTTTTTTTTCAACGAATACTCAACCAGTTGAGCGTAATTCCATTACACTCGCTGTTTTACTTTTCTATACATAAAATCATCTGCGTCGGAACAATGCTGAAGCGTGGCACAGATGGAGACGTGTAATCATCATTTGACAGGAGAAAGGATGCCGGGGTTGTCACGTAAAGCGCCAGTCTGGTTGCCTATTTTGGTTTTGCTTATTGCTATGTCCTCCATTCAAAGCGGAGCATCACTGGCAAAATCGTTGTTCCCACTCGTCGGTGCGCCGGGCGTTACCGCGCTGCGCCTTGCGCTGGGTACGCTCATTCTTATCGCTTTCTTTAAGCCCTGGCGTTTACGATTCGCCAAAGAACAACGCCTGCCGCTACTGTTTTATGGCCTGTCTCTGGGCGGGATGAACTACCTTTTCTACCTGTCAATCCAAACTGTCCCACTGGGAATCGCCGTGGCGCTGGAATTTACCGGCCCGCTCGCGGTAGCGCTGTTTTCATCCCGACGCCCGGTGGATTTCATTTGGGTTGCGTTGGCAGTACTCGGGCTCTGGTTCCTGCTGCCTCTGGGTCAGGACGTTTCTCACGTAGATTTAACCGGCGCAGCGCTGGCGCTGGGGGCTGGCGCCTGCTGGGCCATCTATATTCTTACCGGGCAGCGAGCCGGGGCGGAACACGGTCCGGCAACCGTCGCAGTAGGGTCATTCATTGCAGCTCTGGTATTTGTACCAATCGGCGCACTCCAGGCCGGAGATGCCCTGTGGCACTGGTCCATACTGCCGTTAGGTCTGGCCATTGCAGTCCTCTCTACTGCGCTTCCCTATTCACTGGAGATGATTGCGTTGACGCGCCTGCCTACGCGTACTTTCGGTACATTGATGAGCATGGAACCCGCGCTGGCAGCGGTTTCCGGAATGATCTTCCTCGGTGAAACGCTGACGCTTATCCAGACGCTCGCTCTGGGCGCCATTATTGTCGCATCAATGGGCTCTACGCTCACTATTCGTAAAGAGCCACAAATAAAACAAGTCGACGTGAATTAACCACGTATTATTCTGCATGGTTTGCATAATCATGCAGAATATCCAATTGTAAATCTGCGTGATAATAATTCTAATAAATATAATTTTCTCATCCGCATATTTCATTTAATCTTAAAATTAACATAAAAATAACACCACGCAAGTAACAAAACACTCATCACATTGATTTTATTTTATATTTTATATTCACCCTCGTCTTCGCTATTAAAGTGATAGGCAACACCGGAAACAAAAATCCAAATTTAGCGCTATACTTAATTCCGTTGAAGAGTTGGGACATAAATATCAAGAGGATATGAAAATATGAGTACCGCGAAACTGGTAAAAACAAAAGCATCCGCCCTCCTTTATACCCGCAACGATGTGTCTGATAGCGAAAAGAAAGCGACCGTAGAACTGCTGAATCAGCAAGTAATCCAGTTCATTGACCTGTCATTGATCACCAAACAGGCTCACTGGAACATGCGCGGTGCAAACTTCATTGCAGTACATGAAATGCTGGATGGCTTCCGTACAGCTCTGACCGATCACCTCGACACCATGGCTGAACGCGCCGTACAGTTGGGCGGTGTGGCACTGGGCACAACTCAGGTTATTAACAGCAAAACGCCTCTGAAAAGTTACCCGCTGGATATCCATAGCGTACAGGACCACTTAAAAGAGCTGGCCGAACGTTATGCCGTAGTTGCAAACAGCGTACGTAAAGCTATCAGCGAAGCAAAAGACGAAGATACCGCGGATATCTTTACCGCAGCTTCTCGCGACCTCGATAAATTCCTGTGGTTTATCGAAGCCAACATTGAGTAACAGCAGACATAAGAATTACCTATATAACCCTCGCTCCGGCGGGGGTTTTGCACATCTATGGTGCATAACATTGATCATTCGTCACTCCAAAGTAAATTATTTGTAATAATCACCTCACACAATCGTTAACGAAAGATTGTTTTATCAACAATTTTTACGCTAAATAGTCATACCGTTTGCACCGTGACTGGTTCGCACCAAATGAGTGCCCCAAAACAGTGCAGATTATTCGCTATGCCCTACTTATTGTGCAGAGAAACGAGACACCCTCTTGTTAAAACAATGAGTTGCAAAATTGGCACGATTTTTTCATTAAGCCATATGTTCTCGCAGGGGATCGCCCCGTGGATATAAAAGGAAATCCTATGAAGTCTGTATTAAAAGTTTCACTGGCTGCACTTACCCTGGCTTTTGCGGTGTCCTCCCATGCCGCAGACAAGAAACTGGTTGTCGCAACCGACACCGCGTTTGTACCGTTTGAATTCAAACAGGGTGACAAATACGTTGGTTTTGATGTGGATCTGTGGGCTGCCGTGGCCAAAGAACTGAAACTGGATTATGAACTGAAACCGATGGATTTCAGCGGCATCATCCCGGCACTGCAAACCAAAAATATCGACCTGGCACTGGCAGGTATCACCATCACCGAAGAGCGTAAAAAAGCGATCGACTTCTCCGACGGCTACTACAAAAGCGGTCTGTTAGTGATGGTGAAAGCGAATAACAACGACGTCAAAAGCGTAAAAGATCTGGATGGTAAAGTCGTTGCAGTTAAGAGCGGCACCGGTTCCGTTGATTACGCGAAAGCGAATATCAAAACCAAAGACCTGCGTCAGTTCCCGAATATCGATAACGCATATATGGAACTGGGCACCAACCGCGCAGACGCTGTACTGCACGACACACCAAACATTCTTTACTTCATCAAAACAGCTGGCAATGGTCAGTTCAAAGCTGTAGGCGAATCGCTGGAAGCCCAGCAGTACGGTATCGCCTTCCCGAAAGGCAGCGACGACCTGCGTGAGAAAGTGAACGGCGCGCTGAAAACGCTGAAAGAGAACGGTACTTACAACGAAATCTACAAAAAATGGTTCGGTACTGAACCTAAATAATAACCGGCAGCGTTGCCCGGTAGCGTGATGCTTACCGGGCCTACGCCTGGATTTTTGAGACCTGTAGGCCGGATAAGCACAGCACATCCGGCAAAACGGGCATTTGAATATTTACACCACGGTAACAGGAACGACATATGCAGTTTGACTGGAGTGCCATCTGGCCCGCCATCCCGCTTTTGATTGAAGGCGCCAAAATGACCCTGTGGATCTCGGTCCTCGGTCTGGCTGGCGGTCTGATAATCGGACTTGCAGCAGGGTTTGCGCGCACTTTCGGCGGTTGGATCGCCAACCACGTAGCGCTGGTGTTTATCGAAGTCATTCGCGGTACGCCAATCGTTGTGCAGGTAATGTTTATTTACTTCGCTCTGCCAATGGCATTTAACGATTTACGCATTGACCCCTTTAGCGCCGCCGTTGTCACCATCATGATCAACTCCGGGGCCTATATTGCGGAAATCACCCGCGGTGCGGTGCTCTCAATCCATAAAGGGTTCAGCGAAGCCGGTTTGGCGCTTGGACTTTCACGCACAGAGACTATCCGCCACGTTATTTTACCCCTCGCACTGCGTCGTATGCTGCCACCGCTAGGCAACCAGTGGATCATCAGCATTAAAGATACCTCGCTGTTTATTGTCATTGGCGTCGCTGAACTGACCCGTCAGGGCCAGGAAATCATTGCCGGTAACTTCCGCGCACTGGAAATCTGGAGCGCCGTTGCGGTGTTCTATCTGATCATTACGCTGGTGCTGAGCTTCATTCTGCGTCGTCTGGAAAGAAGGATGAAAATCCTGTGATTGAATTTAAAAACGTTTCTAAGCACTTTGGTCCAACTCAGGTGCTGCACAATATTGACCTGAACATTCAGCAGGGTGAAGTCGTGGTGATTATCGGGCCGTCAGGATCCGGTAAATCTACCCTGCTGCGCTGCATTAACAAGCTGGAAGAGATAACCTCCGGTGATCTGATCGTCGATGGTCTGAAAGTAAACGATCCGAAGGTAGACGAGCGCTTAATCCGTCAGGAAGCCGGAATGGTGTTTCAGCAGTTTTACCTGTTCCCACATCTGACGGCACTGGAAAACGTCATGTTCGGACCGCAGCGCGTACGCGGGGCGAATAAAGAACAGGCCGAGAAACTGGCGAAAGAGCTGCTGGCAAAAGTGGGTCTGGCCGAACGTGCACATCACTACCCTTCTGAACTGTCCGGCGGTCAACAACAGCGTGTGGCTATCGCCCGTGCGCTGGCAGTAAAACCGAAAATGATGCTATTTGATGAGCCAACCTCAGCACTCGACCCGGAACTGCGTCATGAAGTTCTGAAAGTGATGCAAGATTTGGCGGAAGAAGGGATGACCATGGTGATTGTGACCCACGAAATCGGCTTTGCCGAAAAAGTGGCTTCACGCCTGATTTTCATTGATAAGGGACGAATTGCCGAAGACGGTAATCCGCAGGCCCTGATTGAAAATCCACCCAGCCAACGCTTACAGGAATTCTTGCAGCACGTTTCCTGATAGCTCAACCTCCCTTCGCCCGAAGGGAGGTTTTTCACCAGAATCCTCTCATTTCAATTCCCTCCCGCCCTGACATCTATACTTATCCTTTTGAATTTATTTTCTCATGGGAGGAGTCATGCGCTGGATCCTGTTCATCTTTGTTTGTCTGTTGAGTCTTCCGACTCAGGCAGTGACGATACCTGGCGTCACCACGCCAACGTCAACCAACGCGCAAACCGCCCCAGCAAAAGAGCCGGATGTTGAACAGAAGAAAGCGGCTTACGGCGCACTGGCTGATGTGCTGGAAAATGACACCTCGCGGAAGGAACTGATCGATCAATTACGCAAAGTAGCGACAACCCCTCCAGCCGAACCGGTGCCCACGATCGTCCCACCCACGTTAACGGAAGAAAAAACGGTGCTGGAAAACGTCACCGATGTCACCCGGCACTACGGTGAGGCGCTCTCCAGCCGCTTTGCCCAGCTTTATCGCAATATTACCGATGCACCGCACAAGACCTTTAACCCGCAAACGTTCACCAATGCCCTGACTCATTTTTTAATGCTGGCGGCGTCAGTGTTCGGGTTTTACTGGCTGATCCGCCTGTGCGCGCTGCCGCTGTATCGCAAAATGGGGCAATGGGCGCGGCGGAAAAACCGCGAACGCAGCAACTGGCTGCAGCTTCCGGCGATGATCGTTGGCGCATTCATTATTGATTTGCTTCTGCTGGCGCTGACATTGTTTGTCGGGCAGATACTGAGCGACAGAATGAACGCCGGCAGTCGCACCATCGCCTTTCAGCAAAGCCTGTTTCTCAATGCCTTTGCCCTGATTGAATTCTTCAAAGCCATTCTGCGTCTGATATTTTGCCCAACGGTGGCCGAACTGCGTCCGTTTAACATTCAGGATACCGGTGCGCGCTACTGGAATCGGCGTTTGAGTTCATTAAGCAGTTTGATTGGTTACGGGCTTATAGTTGCCGTTCCCATTATCTCCAATCAGGTCAATGTGCAGGTCGGCGCGATGGCCAACGTCATCATCATGCTGTGTATCACGCTATGGGCGCTGTACCTGATTTTCAGAAATAAGAAAGAGATAACGCTGCATTTACAGAATCTGGCAGAAAGATCGTTAGCTTTTTTCAGCCTGTTTATCCGCGCCTTTGCGTTGGTATGGCACTGGCTGGCCAGCGCCTATTTCATTGTGCTGTTTTTCTTTTCGCTGTTTGATCCGGGCAACAGCCTGAAATTCATGATGGGCGCTACGCTGCGCAGCCTGGTAATCATTGGAATTGCCGCCTTTGTTTCCGGCATGTTTTCCCGCTGGATAGCCAAAACTATTACCCTTTCGCCACACACCCAGCGCAGCTATCCGGAACTCCAAAAGCGGCTGAATGGCTGGCTGTCGACGGCGTTAAGCGTGGCCAGGATCCTGACGGTGTGCGTTGCGGTGATGCTGCTACTGAATGCCTGGGGACTGTTCGACTTCTGGAACTGGCTGCATTACGGCGCAGGAGAAAAAACGGTGGATATTCTGATCCGTATCGCGCTGATTTTATTCTTCTCCGCCATCGGCTGGACGATCCTTGCCAGCCTGATTGAAAATCGTCTGGCTTCCGATATTCACGGACGCCCGCTACCCAGCGCTCGTACCCGCACCCTGTTGACGCTGTTTCGCAACGCGCTGGCGGTGATCATCAGCACGATCACCATCATGATTGTGCTGTCCGAAATTGGCGTTAATATCGCCCCTTTACTGGCCGGGGCCGGGGCGCTGGGGCTGGCAATCTCTTTCGGCTCGCAAACGCTGGTAAAAGATATTATTACCGGGATTTTTATTCAGTTTGAAAATGGCATGAACACCGGCGACCTGGTGACCATCGGCCCACTCACCGGTACGGTTGAACGAATGTCCATTCGTTCTGTGGGCGTGCGTCAGGACACCGGGGCGTACCATATCATTCCCTGGTCATCAATAACGACCTTCGCCAACTTTGTGCGTGGAATTGGATCGGTCGTCGCCAATTACGACGTAGACCGCCATGAGGATGCGGATAAAGCAAATCAGGCGTTGAAAGACGCGGTTGCTGCGGTGATGGAAAAAGATGATATTCGCGGGCTGATTATCGGCGAGCCGTCGTTTGCCGGGATTGTAGGATTAACCAATACGGCATTCACGCTACGGGTCTCGTTTACCACCTTGCCGCTGAAGCAGTGGACGGTACGTTTTGCACTCGACAGCCAGGTGAAGAAATACTTCGATCTGGCCAACATACGCGCCCCGGTACAGACGTATCAAGTGTTACCTGCACCAGGGAATGGCCCTGCGTCGGCGGCAAGCGAACCGCTACCGCCAACCGAGCCAACGCTTTAGCGTTTACGCGCCATAAAACGACGACGCTGATCGTTATCCATAAAGGTCCAGGCAATAAAGCGACTCTGCTTTTGTCCCTGGGCCATCTCTTTCTTGACCACTTTCACCGCGCCCGCATCCGTTAATGCATGGTACAGCGGAGGCAAGTTCTCACCGCGCGACACCAGCGTGGTGAACCACATCACCTGGCGACCAAAGGCCTGGCTTTCAGCAATCATTTTCTTGATGAACGCCACTTCACCGCCTTCACACCACAGCTCCTGCTGCTGTCCGCCAAAGTTCAACGCATCGTCTTTGTCCTGTCCCAGATTACGGCGTTTGCGCTCGCTTCCGGCACGGGCTGAGGCCGCAGAATCATGGAATGGCGGGTTACATAATGTGGCTTCATACTGCTCATTTTTGTGAATGATGCCGTTGAAGATTGCCGTTGCATCTTTCTGGCGACGCAGACGAATAGCACGGGTTAATCCCGGATTGGCGTTGACGATCGCCTGAGCGCTGTTAAACGCTTCGCTACTGGTTTCACTACCCGTGAATCGCCAGCCATATTCATGCACGCCGATCAGTGGATAAATACAGTTTGCCCCCACTCCCACGTCCAGCACGCTCGCATTTGCCGGAATGGTTCCGCTGGTTTCACCCAACAGGTCGGCCAAATGGTGTATGTAGTCAGCACGACCAGGCACCGGCGGGCACAGAAAACCATCTGGAATATCCCAGTTTTTCACCGCATAAAAATGCGCCAGCAGTGCTTTATTGAGCGCCTTTACTGCCTGCGGATTCGCGAAATCAACACTCTGCTCACCGCCGGGCGTGAGGGTGAGAAATTGCGTCAGCTCGGGCGTAACCTGGCATAAAGTCGCAAGATCATAACGGCCATTGTGGCGGTTGCGTGGGTGTAATCCCGGTTTCTGGGCGGACATAGCATTCTCCTTTTAACAGCGGCGTAAGATACCCGCATAACGCCACGCGGTAAACACACACAACAAGGAAATTTGATTTTTTACACCTGTTTGACGCCTTGCTAATTGTTCAAAAAACAGACAGTTCATCACCAATTTTTTGCGGTAAATGTCATCCGCTGACGACCTAAACTTATCAGGCACACCTGTTGTTTTTCAGAGGACATCACCATGAAGAAATGCCTCACATTACTTGCTGCTACCGTACTTTCCGGCATGACATTTGCCTCCTTTGCTGCACAGCCCAACACTAGCCCTGCAACCGGTCAGCTACATGCTTCCGGCACCGTATCCGCTACCGGCGCCTCTAATCTGAGCGACCTGGAAGACAAGCTGGCGGAGAAAGCGAAAGAGCAAGGCGCAAAAGGCTTTGTCGTTAATTCTGCAGGCGGTAAAAATCAGATGTACGGCACCGCAACCATCTATAAGTAACCCCTTCTCAGCCCAACTGCATTCATCCCGAATGCAGTTTTCTGCGCGCTGTTCACTTCATTGCAGTTCAATTTGTAATCAATATGTTGGCATTTTGAATCCAATGTAAATAAATGTATTTATTTTTGAATTAATGAATGCTAAAACGTCGCACTGATTAGTAATGCTTATCAAAATCATTATCAATTACACATTCATTTCCGCGAGGCCTGCAGGGTATAACATCCTTAGAGATGTCCCTTCGCGCGAGTGAAACCGTCCACTCAAACAATAATAAGTCACTCATTAACATGGATAAAAATCGCAACTTGCCGTCCAGTAGCTTTCACTCACTGACTTTTTTTGCCGGTCTGTGCATTGGCCTGTCCCCTATAGCTCAGGCTGTCGCTGCGGACGACAAGGATAAAAAACAAGAAGACACTCTGATCGTTGAAGCGGCCAAACCTTCGCTGTACGCCCCAACACAGTCTGCCGACCCTAAATTCTCCCGTCCGGTGGCGGATACAACCCGCACCATGACGGTGATTTCTGAGCAGGTGATTAAGGATCAAGGCGCAACAAATCTGACCGACGCGCTGAAAAACGTCCCGGGCGTTGGCGCATTTTTCGCCGGTGAGAACGGTAACTCCAGCACCGGTGACGCGGTTTACATGCGTGGTGCGGATACCTCGAACAGTATTTATATCGACGGTATCCGTGATATTGGCAGCGTCACGCGCGACACCTTCAATACCGAACAGGTGGAAGTAATCAAAGGTCCTTCCGGTACCGACTATGGACGTAGCGCACCGACTGGCTCTATCAATATGATCAGCAAGCAGCCACGCACCGACTCAGGAATCGATGCATCGGCCAGCGTCGGTAGCGCCTGGTTCCGCCGTGGTACGCTGGACATTAACCAGGTCATCGGCGAAACCACCGCCGCACGTTTAAACCTGATGGGTGAAAAAACGCATGATGCTGGTCGCGATAATGTTAAGAATGAACGTTACGGTGTGGCCCCCTCTCTCGCTTTTGGCTTAGGGACTGAGAACCGACTGTACCTGAACTATCTGCATGTCACCCAACACAACACACCGGATGGCGGCATCCCTACCATTGGCCTGCCGGGATACTCCGCACCTTCTGCGGGGACTTCTGCACTGAATCATTCAGGCAAAGTGGACACGCATAATTTCTACGGTACAAACTCGGATTACGACGATTCGACAACCGATACCGCGACGATGCGTTTTGAACATGACCTGAACGACAGCACCACTATTCGCAACACCACCCGCTGGTCGCGCATTAAACAGGATTATCTGATGACGGCGGTGATGGGCGGCGCGTCTAACATCACCCAACCCACCAGCAGCGTCGACAGCTGGACCTGGTCACGCCTGGCAAATACCAAGGATGTCAGCAATAAGATCTTGACCAACCAGACCAACCTGACCTCAACGTTCTACACGGGATCCATCGGTCACGACATCAGCACCGGCGTGGAGCTGACGCGCGAAACACAAACCAACTATGGCGTGGCGCCGATCACCCCACCACCGGTGAATATCTATCACCCCGACAGCAATGTGAATATCGGCGGATTGTCTCGTAATGGCGCCAACGCTAACGGGCAAACAGATACCTTCGGTGTATACGCTTTTGATACGCTACAAATTACCCGTGAATTCGAACTGAACGGTGGTATTCGCCTCGACAATTACCGCACTGAATATGACAGCGCCACCGCTTGTGGCGCTTCCGGTCGCGGCGCAGTCGCGTGCCCGACAGGCGTGGCCAAAGGTTCCCCGGTCACCACTGTGGATACAGCCAAATCAGGCAATCTGGTGAACTGGAAAGCTGGCGCGCTGTATCACCTGACCGATAACGGTAACGTGTACATCAACTATGCCGTTTCTCAGCAACCACCGGGCGGCAGCAACTTTGCTCTTGCTCAGGGCGGCAGCGGTAACAGTGCGAACCGTACCGATTTCAAACCGCAGAAAGCGAAAACCAGCGAGATCGGCACCAAATGGGAGGTGCTGGATAAGCGCCTGCTGTTAACCGCCGCGATTTTCCGCACAGATATTGAGAATGAAGTTGAGCAGAACGACGACGGTACCTATTCCCAGTACGGAGAGAAACGCGTTGAAGGCTACGAGCTCTCGGTAGCAGGTAACATCACTCCCGCATGGCAGATTATTGGGGGTTACACCCAGCAACGCGCGACCATCCACAGCGGTAAAAACGTTGCTCAAGATGGATCCTCTTCCCTGCCATATACACCGGAACATGCATTCACGCTGTGGAACCAGTATCAGGCTACCGATGATATCTCCGTTGGCGCAGGCGCTCGCTACGTGGGCAGTATGCATCGCGGTTCCGACGGTGCGGTGGGTACGCCATCCTACACTGAAGGTTACTGGGTCGCTGACGCCAAACTGGGCTATCGCGTGAATCGCAATCTCGATTTCCAGCTAAACGTCTATAACCTGTTCGACACCGATTATGTATCTTCCATAAACAAGAGTGGATACCGCTATCATCCGGGCGAGCCAAGAACTTTCCTGCTCACCGCCAATATGCATTTCTAATCCATCGCGTGGGGCGTAAGCCCCACTTTCAGGAGAAACACTGATGATGTACCACATTCCCGGCGTTCTGTCGGCGCAGGATGTAGCCTGGTTTCGCGAACAACTGGAGGCTGCCGACTGGGTTGATGGCCGCGCAACCACCGGCGCTCAGGGGGCGCAGGTTAAAAACAACCAGCAGGTGAATACGCAAAGTGAACGCTACGGCGTTTTACAACAGGCGGTACAGACCGCGGTAAATAACAGCGCGCTTTTCTTCGCCGCAGCACTACCGAAAACGCTCTCCACACCGCTGTTTAACCGCTACCAGGACAACGAGACCTACGGTTTTCACGTTGACGGTGCGGTGCGTAGCCATCCGCAAAACGGCTGGATGCGCACGGACCTTTCCGCAACTTTATTCCTGAGTAACCCGAATGATTATGAAGGGGGAGAACTGCTGGTCAATGATACTTACGGCCAGCATGCGGTGAAGCTTCCGGCAGGCGATCTGGTGCTTTACCCTTCCAGCAGCCTACATTGCGTCACGCCAGTGACCCATGGCGTTCGTGTAGCGTCTTTTATGTGGATACAGTCGATGGTCCGTGACGACAAAAATCGCGCCATGCTTTTTGAACTGGATAAAAACATTCAATCCCTGAAGGCTCGCCATGGGGAGAGCAGGGAGATCCTGTCATTACTCAATCTCTACCATAACCTGCTGCGCGAATGGTCTGAAATCTGATACTGCTGGCGCGTGGTCGTTTTTCAGCCATCACCTTCGCTATACTTAGTCTGTAGACATCAGCAGGAGGTACACATGGCATCCGGATGGGCAAATGACGACGCGGTTAACGAACAGATCAACAATACTATTGAAGATGCTGTTGCCCGCGCTCGCGGTGAGTTACCGACGGGGGAAAGTCTGTATGAATGCGAAGAATGCGGCAATCCTATCCCTCAGGCCAGACGTGAGGCCGTGCCAGGGGTACGCTTATGCATCACCTGCCAACAGGATAAAGATTCACATAACCCAGCATTTTCAGGATATAATCGCAGGGGTTCGAAAGACAGCCAGCTACGTTGACTTATCTTTACCAAAAGTTTCAGCGCATACGATTTCCTTTACGAGCATGCTTTTTTGCACCCTGTGTAGCAAAATGTGCCGTTGTCGCCTTCTCTGTAAAGCGCAATGACAAGAACTGTAAATCCCTTACTCGAATTTATTAATATTCAATAAGTTATTTGTCATTCAATTTTTTTGATTGATGTCGTCAATTCTATTCGATTTTCTCTCACCCAAAAAAACGTGATACTTATCACATCGACGGAACAACGTCTTCTTAAAGAACACTGACTAACAGAACAACCCTGCGAGAGATTAATCATGAAAAATATCAAATTTGCTGTTGCCGCCATCGCCCTGTCTACCCTGTCATTTGGCGTTTTCGCTGCCGAGCCGGTTTCCTCTACTCAGGCGCAAAACATGAACAAAATTGGTGTGGTATCTGCTGACGGCGCCACTACGCTGGACGGCCTGGAAGCCAAACTGGCTGAGAAAGCGAATGCTGCTGGCGCAACTGGCTACAGCATCACTTCCGCTATCGGCAAAGACAAAATGAGCGGCACCGCGGTTATCTATAAATAACCGAAAGATTACCTGTACGACCCAATGCTCCAACCCTCATTGACCCTGTTTGTTACCCTTTGTTTGCCCGTCCGCCACTGGACGGGCTTTTTTTTGCCTATTGTTTCAGCCGTTGGCAGAATTCCTGCAACACGGCGTCTGGCATCCCAATTTGCAGTGCCGCCTCACAAATCGCTTGCCAACTTCCGGCATCCAGCGGAATACCGTGTTCCAGCCGTTCCTCGCGAGTGTTCACCTCCCACTCCCCAGGCAACAGGATCGGGGCATCTTCAGCATGCGGGGACGCTTTCACCCACTCAGCAAATGCCGCGACCTGGTTGTCGCAGTCCGGCGCGCCGAACAGTTGTGGATTCATAATGATGGTGGTCATACAGTTAATGATGGCGTCCGCGCTGGTCTGCAGGCTCTCTTCATGTGTGGTTTTACCGCCAGAAAGCGCACCGCCCATAATTTCGCACATCGCCGCCAGCGCATACCCCTTGTGCTCGGCAAAGGTCAGCAACGACCCCAGCGGAGAAACCTGCATTACCGCAGGATCGGTAGTGGGAACACCCGCCACATCAATCAGGCATCCTGGAGCCACCGGCTCGCCCTTATGCCATGCCACACGGGTTTTGCCAAACGCGATGGCGCTGGTTGCATAGTCCAGCAACAGTGGGAAGGTATTTTTACGCGGGAATACGACGCAGAAAGGATTGGTGCCAAAACGGCTATCGCGCCCATGAAACGGTGCGACCATCGGGATCCCCACCACATTCACAAAATGCACCGAGACAAAACCTGCCGCCGCACATTGCTCCGCCCAGTAGCCAATACGGCCGATATGGTGCGAATTATGTAATGCCACGGCGGCGATTCCGTACTGACGCGCTTTTTCGATTCCAAGCGTGATTGCCTCGTGCGCCGCCACCTGACCAAACGCACAGTCGCCGTCAAGCGTAATCACCGCCCCCGCATCTTTTACCACTTTGGCATGACGGTTGATCTGCAGATGCCCCTGCGAGAATGAACGAATATAGCTTGGGATCATACCGATGCCATGGGAGTCGTGACCGGCGAGGTTAGAGGCTATCAGATGGTCGGCCACCAGCCGCGCCTCCTGATCATTGCTTCCCATCTGATGAAAAACGGCCTGGATAAAGGCGTGCAGCGTTGGCACATGGAAGCGATGTCCACTGTTCATTGTTATCTCCTGTTGTGTCGCGTGTTTGTTGTGTTTCTTATTTTTCAACAAACTATGCTGCGCCACGGTGCGCTGGAGGTCAATAAACGTGCAGAAATTTCACATTGCCGAAAAGAGAGAACCGACAGGCCAGGCAACAGGCCCGTCGGGATAACAAATGGTTTAGAAACTTTGCTCGACGCGGGTAAGTCCTTCAGCCAGTGAGGCGGACTCACCGGTTGCCACCAGGCAGCAGGCCATCTGGATTTTCAACGATGCCGGAACAGGCTCACTGCCAGCCAGACAACGCTCAATCCAGCGCACGGTGGTTTCCGGGTCTTTTGCTACCGGTAGCGGTACCGGCTCGTCAGGCATCTCGCTCTGTCGGTCTTGTAGCACTCGCACACCGGATGAATCTATCAGGCTTATCTGCGGGCAGCGCTGCGGGTTGGCATACACTTCGCCCTCGGTACCATGCATCAACAGGCCGCGCCCACCGATATCGCCGAAGAACTTCGCCACGCGCGAAACATATTCCGGGTGGGACACGCTGGAAAGACGCAGCGCGGCATCTTCAGCAAACGGCGTGGCTAATTTAGCCAGCGTATGTGCACTGTTACGCACACCCATGCGCCAGCGCATCGCCAGCTGTTTCTCCAGCGGAGGGCACAGCGCGCTCACCGGAATAAACACCGGCTCATTACCATCCAGCTTTGCCTGCGCCTGCCCGGCATGCAGCGTTGGCGTAATCCCCATCAGTTCAAAAATGGTTTCAGTCAGTACGCGGGTTGGATCCTCGCTGACGCCGTGCACCACCACCGGAAAACCGAGTTTATGCAGTAAAATCGCCAGCAGCGGAGTCAAATTCGCCTGCTTGCGCGCGCCATTGTAGCTGGGAATGACAATCGGCATGGGTTTGGTTACCGGCGGAGTCAGTCGAATGGTGTGGTTTTGCATCGCTTCGTAAAAGCCCAGCATCTCCGCTTCACCTTCGCCCTTGATACGTAGCGCAATCAGTACCCCGCCCATCTCAAGGTCAGGTACGTCGCCGTTCATCATATGGGTATACAGTCCGCGAGCAGTATCCTTATCCAGGTCACGCGCGTGATTTTTTCCTCGCCCAATCTCTTTAATGATTTTGCGGTAATCCATCGATAACTCCTTGCCTGTTGCTCGCATCGTTAACGCCGACGGCGGCGCGTGGGTTTCGCTTTTTCTTTTGGTTTTACTATAACGTCTGGCACAGCAGGTTGCTCTATCGGAAATATGGGTAACGCGTTTAGTAAACGCTTGCCATAGCTTTTGGTCAATAAACGCTTGTCATAAATAACCACTTCTCCCCAGCAGCCATGGCTACGGATGAGTCGCCCAACCTGCTGGATCAAATTGAACGACGCCGCAGGCAGGCTCTGCACCTCGAAGGGGTAGCGGTTCAGGCTTTTCAACCACTCGCCCTCGGTGATCACCACCGGGCTGTCGATAGGCGGAAAAGCAATTTTGTGAATATGCACCTGAGTCAGCAGGTCGCCTTTCAAGTCCAGACCTTCAGCAAAAGATTGCAGCCCAACCAGCACACTGCGCTCGCCGTTGGTCACCCGTTTGCGGTGCAACTCCACCAGACGGTAGCGCGGCTGATCGCCCTGCACCAGCAACAGCAGGCGGAGATCGGTAACATGCTCAAGAAAACGCTGCATCGCGCGACCGCTGGCAAAGAGTACCAGCATCCCCTGATGCTTTTTACTCTCCAGCTGTTCGCGAAAATAGGCGGCCATTTCCGCGATATGCTGCTCTTCGTTATCAATTAACGGTTCGTAGCGCATCTGCGGAATGACTATTTTGCCCTGTTCAACGTGATTAAACGGTGAATCCAGCGCGACAAACCGGTCCCCTGCTTTTTCTTTCAGACCGCTCATCTCCTGCAAACGCGAGAAGCTGTTGAGCGAGCGCAGCGTTGCGGAAGTGACAATAATATGCGGGACGCTACGCCACAGCAGTCGTTCGAGCTGATCGCTCACACGGATCCCCACGCAGTGGAACCAGACGTGGATCTGCCCGTCACGCACCTCGCGCGTCGCCCATTTACTCACCGGTGCGCCTGACGACTGCGCGAGCGATGCCAGCCGCCACAGTTTGCTTTGCGCCTCAAACATGCCCAGCGCCCGGTTCATCTGCAAAATAACCCGATGCAGACGCACGATATCGTGAGTGCCGGTTTTTTCGCTGAGATCGTTGAGGAACAGTTCCGCCAGACCGCGCAGCATTTCTGTTAGCTTTGCCAGACGCTGACAAATCTCCATCACTTCCGTAGGCAATTCGCCCATCGCGAAGCGGTGTTCTGCCTCCTGGGTAGCGGGCATATACAGATTAAGAATGTTATTGAGCGATGAAATCAGCTCATACAGTTCCTCACAGTGACCGTTCAGACGCTCGGCATTTGCCAGTGGCGGCGTGGTCTTCGGGCGAAACTGCTCCAGGCAGGTAGCCACTAATTTGCAAAATAGATCCAACTGAAGTCGATACCAGGGGGCGCTGATTTCTGCGCTCATCTCCAGCGCATCGCGCGCGACATCCGGCAAATGGTGGCCTTCATCAAGTACCAGCAGTAGGTTTTTCGGCTCCGGCAAAACGGCTTCGCTTTCCATGGCCGCCATTACCAGCGCATGATTAGCCACGACCACTTCAGCTTCCTGAATCTCCCGGCGGGCGACAAAAAAAGGGCATTCACGATAGTAGTGACAGTTGCGATTCAGACAGCTGGCTTTATCGGTGCTCAGACGCTGCCAGAGTCCATCGTCGATAGCAATATCGGTGTGGTCGAGCAGCCCGTCCCACTTGTAGCTGTCGAGATCGCCTTTTAGCCTGGCACAGCGCTTTTGTTCTTCCTGGTTGTTGGGCGTCAGGTCATCGTCGAGAAAAGCCAGCAGATCCTGCTGATTGGGTTCAGTGCTGGCCAGCGCTGCTAAGTTACGCGGGCAGACATAGCGTCCGCGACCAAACGCAGCGGTAAAACGCAGGTCGGGGATAATTTTGCGCAGCAGCGGTAAATCTTTGCTGTAGATCTGGTCCTGCAAAGCGACGTTGGCGGTACTGACCACCAGCGTTTTTTGTTCTTCACGCGCGATGGCAATACCGGGAATCAGATACGACAGGGTTTTCCCCACCCCGGTCGGTGCTTCAATCGCCAGATGCCGCCCTTCTTCCCCGGAGAGCGTTTTCGCGACGTCAGCAATCATCTGCCGCTGCGGCGCACGGGGGATAAAGTCGGGGATCTGTTCCTGAAGCGCCTTGTACCAGGCGGCGATTTGCGCTTTTAGCGCAGCCGTAAGTGCCATGAGAAAACCTGAAATACTGTATAAACAGCCACTATTGTGGCACTTTCTATCCCGTGTCGCAAAAAGAAAAGCCCGACCTTTCGGCCGGGCTCGCAATTACTGAGCTGCAGACGGTTTGCGCGGACGGCGCGGTGGACGAGGTTTATCACCTGCCGGTTTGCCTTCGCCATTACGCGGCTTCGCTTTTGGCGCACCGCCATCCTGACGACGCGGCTGCTGTCCACGCCCTGCTCCGCCCTGCCCACGACCACCGCCGCCGCCACGCTGCTGACGACCGTTCTGGATCGGCTCAGCTTTAATGGACGGGTCTGGCTCATAGCCTGGCGTTGCAATACGCGGGATCTCTTTTTTCAGCAACTTCTCGATGTCACGCAACAGCTTGTGTTCATCGACGCACACCAGAGACAACGCTTCGCCGGTAGCGGCCGCACGACCGGTACGACCAATGCGGTGCACGTAGTCTTCCGGGACGTTTGGCAGCTCGTAGTTCACCACGTGCGGTAACTCTTCAATGTCGAGACCACGCGCGGCAATGTCGGTCGCTACCAGCACGCGAATATCACCGGATTTAAAATCAGCCAGCGCACGCGTACGCGCACCCTGAGATTTATTACCGTGGATAGCCGCACTGCGGATGCCGTCTTTATTCAGCTGCTCTGCCAGATGGTTCGCGCCATGTTTGGTACGGGTAAACACCAGCACCTGCTGCCAGTTGCCCTGACCAATCATCTGCGACAGTAGTTCGCGTTTACGTTTTTTATCAACGAAATGAACGTGCTGAGTAACCTGCTCTGACGCGGTATTACGACGCGCCACTTCGATTTCCAGCGGGTTGTGCAACAGTTTTTCGGCCAGCGATTTAATGTCATCAGAGAACGTTGCCGAGAACAGCAGGTTCTGACGTTTTGCCGGCAGTTTTGCCAGAACGCGACGAATATCGTGAATAAAGCCCATATCCAGCATGCGGTCAGCTTCATCCAGTACCAGGATCTCAACCTGCTCAAGTTTCACCGCATTCTGGTGCTCCAGATCGAGCAAACGACCCGGAGTAGCGATCAGCACATCTACGCCGCCACGCAGCTTCATCATCTGCGGGTTAATGCTGACGCCGCCGAAGACCACCAGCGAGCGAATATTCAGATACTTACTGTAATCACGGACGTTTTCGCCAATCTGGGCCGCCAGTTCGCGGGTTGGCGTGAGGATCAGCGCACGAACCGGACGACGGCTTTTACCATGCGGCTGATTGGTGATCAGGTGCTGCAACAGCGGCAGGGTAAAACCTGCCGTTTTCCCCGTACCGGTCTGGGCGCTGGCCATCAGATCGCGGCCTTCCAGCACGGCAGGAATAGCCTGCTGCTGAATAGGGGTAGGTTCACGGTATCCCTGCTCGGCAACGGCACGTAAAATTTCAGGGTTTAAACCAAGGGAATCAAAAGACATAACAACTCCGAACCGCCCTGACCGTTACCGGTGTCGTTTTCAGGGAGATACATACAATAGAGATGACAAAAACCACAATGTCATGAAGGGGCGGAGTGTAGCAGTTTTTGTGATGTGCCGCATAAATTATCCCTTCACTGGAAAATAACGCTCCGGACTGGACAAGGCTGCACATCAGTCATAATCTTAATCAATCGATTGATTAAGATCAGAGTCGTGCCATGAATACACCCACCATGACAACCAAAGGTGAACAGGCGAAGAACCAGCTCATTGCCGCCGCATTGGCGCAATTCGGTGAGTATGGTCTGCACGCCACGACGCGCGATATCGCTGCACAGGCCGGGCAAAACATTGCGGCTATCACCTACTATTTTGGCTCAAAAGAGGATTTATATCTCGCCTGCGCCCAGTGGATTGCGGATTTTATCGGTGCACAGTTTCGCCCGCACGCTGAAGAGGCCGAGCGTTTATTCGCCCAGCCTAAGCCGGACCGTGGCGCGATGCGCGAACTGATCCTGCGCGCCTGCAAAAATATGATCATGCTGTTAACTCAGGACGACACCGTTAACCTGAGCAAATTTATCTCGCGCGAACAGCTTTCCCCCACCGCGGCTTATCAACTGGTGCACGACCAGGTTATCAATCCGCTGCATACACATCTGACGCGCCTGATTGCCGCCTATACGGGCGGCGATGCCAATGATACCCAAATGATTCTGCACACCCACGCCATACTCGGCGAGGTGCTGGCTTTTCGTCTGGGGAAAGAAACCATTCTGTTGCGTACAGGCTGGTCACAATTTGATGAGGATAAAACCGCGCTGATTGACCAAACGATCACCTGTCACATCGATCTTATTCTGCAAGGTTTAACGCAAAGGAGTCTGGAGTCATGAAAAAACCTGTCGTTCTCGGGCTGGTTATCGCGGCCCTCGTTGCCGTGATTGCCGGTGGAACGTGGTGGTATCAGAGTCGGCAAGATAACGGCCTGACGCTATACGGCAATGTCGATATCCGTAGCGTCAACCTGAGTTTTCGTGTCGGCGGCAGGCTGGCCTCGCTGGCGGTTGACGAAGGCGATGCGATTACCGCCGGTCAGGTGCTGGGTGAACTGGACCGCGCACCGTATGAAAACGCATTAATGCAGGCAAAAGCCAACGTTGCCGCCGCACAGGCACAATACGATCTGATGCTGGCAGGGTATCGCGAAGAAGAGATCGCGCAAACCGCGGCGGCAGTCAAACAGGCGCAGGCCGCCTATGATTACGCGCAGAACTTTTACAATCGGCAGGTCGGATTGTGGAAAAGCCGCACCATTTCAGCCAACGATCTGGAAAACGCCCGTTCATCTCGCGATCAGGCGTTAGCTTCGCTGAAATCCGCACAGGATAAACTCACGCAATATCGCAGCGGTAATCGTGTGCAGGACATCGAGCAGGCAAAAGCCACGCTCGAACAAGCTCAGGCCGAGCTGGCACAGGCAGAGCTGAATTTGCATGACACCACGCTGACCTCGCCGTCTGACGGCACGCTTCTCACCCGTGCAGTTGAACCCGGCAGCATGCTGAACGAAGGGGGCACGGTACTGACGCTGTCGCTCACGCGTCCGGTTTGGGTTCGTGCTTACGTTGACGAACGAAATCTGAGCCAGGCGCAGCCAGGACGTGAGATCCTGCTTTATACCGATGGCCGCCCGGACAAACCGTATCACGGCAAAATCGGCTTCGTTTCTCCTACCGCCGAATTTACCCCGAAAACGGTCGAGACTCCTGACCTGCGTACCGACCTGGTTTATCGCCTGCGAATTGTGGTGACCGACGCGGACGATGCGCTGCGTCAGGGAATGCCGGTAACGATAAAGTTTGGCGATGAGGCACGGCATGAATGACGCCGTCATTACGCTTAAAGGGCTGACGAAAAACTTTGCCGGAATGGAAAAACCGGCCGTCACCCCGCTCGACTGTACCGTTCATGCAGGCTACGTGACCGGGCTTGTCGGGCCGGACGGCGCGGGCAAAACTACGTTGATGCGAATGCTGGCGGGATTATTAAAACCTGATGCCGGAAGTGCTGAAGTGATTGGTTTTGACCCCATCAAAGACGACAGCGCACTACATGCGGTGCTGGGCTATATGCCGCAGAAATTTGGTCTGTACGAAGATTTAACCGTCATGGAGAACCTCAATCTCTATGCCGACTTACGCAGCGTCACCGGTGAAGCGCGAGAAAAAACCTTTGCCCGACTCCTGGAATTCACCTCGCTGGGACCATTTACCGGACGACTGGCTGGCAAGCTTTCTGGCGGCATGAAGCAGAAGCTCGGGCTTGCCTGTACGCTGGTTGGCGAACCCAAAGTGTTGCTGCTGGATGAGCCAGGCGTAGGTGTCGATCCTATTTCCCGTCGCGAACTGTGGCAAATGGTCCACGAGCTAGCCGGGGACGGCATGCTGATCCTCTGGAGTACGTCGTATCTGGATGAAGCAGAGCAATGCCGTGATGTGCTGCTGATGAACGAAGGTGAACTGTTATACCAGGGCGATCCTACCCAGCTTACACAAACCATGGCGGGTCGCAGCTTCCTGATGAGCAGTCCGCAGGAAAACAACCGCCGACTGCTACAACGCGCGTTAAAACTGCCGCTGGTCAGCGACGGAATGATTCAGGGGAAATCCGTCCGTTTAATCCTGAAAAAAGAGGCTACTGCTCAGCAGATCCAAAACGCTGACGGCATGCCGGAGATAACCATCAACGAAACCGCACCCCGCTTCGAAGATGCCTTTATCGATTTACTCGGCGGAGCCGGAACATCGGAGTCCCCGCTGGGCGCTATCCTGCATACCGTGGAAGGCACGCCTGGAGAAACGGTGATCGAAGCCAAAGCGCTGACCAAGAAATTTGGCGATTTTGCCGCTACCGACCACGTAGACTTTGCCGTGCAGCGCGGCGAGATTTTTGGTCTGTTAGGACCCAACGGCGCTGGCAAATCCACCACCTTTAAAATGATGTGCGGCCTGCTGGTCCCCACTTCCGGCAAAGCGCTGGTGCTGGATATGGACCTGAAAGTTAGCTCCGGTAAAGCGCGTCAGCATCTGGGCTATATGGCGCAGAAATTCTCCCTGTACGGTAACCTGACGGTTGAACAGAATCTGCGCTTTTTCTCCGGCGTCTACGGCCTGCGCGGTCGGGCGCAGAAAGAGAAAATCGATCGTATGAGCGAAGCATTTGGCCTGAAGAGTATCGCTTCCCATGCCACCGATGAACTGCCGCTGGGATTTAAGCAGCGTCTGGCGCTGGCCTGCTCGCTGATGCATGAACCCGACATTCTGTTCCTTGATGAACCCACTTCCGGGGTCGATCCCCTCACCCGTCGTGAGTTCTGGTTGCATATCAACAGCATGGTGGAAAAAGGCGTCACGGTGATGGTGACCACCCACTTTATGGATGAGGCAGAATACTGCGATCGCATCGGGCTGGTGTATCGCGGCAAACTGATAGCCAGCGGTACGCCAGACGACCTGAAGGCTCAGGCTGCCGACAGCGACACGCCGGACCCGACCATGGAACAGGCGTTCATCACGCTAATCAATGACTGGGATAAGGAGCATACGCATGAGTAACTCCGCTCTCTCCTGGCGTCGCGTCCGCGCGCTGTGCGTGAAAGAGACGCGCCAGATCGTCCGCGATCCCAGCAGTTGGCTGATTGCTGTGGTGATCCCGCTGCTGCTGCTGTTTATCTTCGGCTATGGGATCAACCTCGACTCCAGCAAGCTGCGGGTAGGGATTTTGCTTGAACAGCAGAGTGAAGAGGCGCTGGATTTTACCCATACCATGACCGGTTCGCCGTATATTGACGCCACCATCAGCGATAATCGCCAGGAACTGATTGAGAAAATGCAGGCCGGGCGCATTCGCGGTCTGGTGGTGATCCCAGTGGATTTTGCCCAGCAGATGGCGCGACCTAACGATGTCGCCCCGATCCAGGTGATCACCGACGGCAGCGAACCGAATACCGCCAACTTTGTGCAGGGTTATGTCGAAGGCATCTGGCAAATCTGGCAGCAACAGCGGGCAGAAGATCGTGGGGAATCGTTCAAACCTTTGATCGACGTGCAAACCCGCTACTGGTTTAACCCGGCGGCCATCAGCCAGCACTTTATTATTCCCGGGGCGGTCACCATCATCATGACGGTCATTGGCGCCATCCTCACCTCATTAGTGGTGGCGCGCGAATGGGAGCGCGGCACCATGGAAGCGCTGCTGTCTACCGAAGTCACCCGCGTCGAGCTGCTGCTGTGCAAATTGATCCCGTATTACTTTCTGGGCATGCTGGCGATGCTGCTGTGTATGCTGGTGTCGGTGTTTATTCTTGGCGTGCCCTACCGTGGCTCGTTGCTGATCCTGTTTTTCATTACCAGCCTGTTTCTGCTCAGTACGCTCGGCATGGGGTTGCTTATTTCCACCATCACCCGCAACCAGTTTAACGCCGCGCAGGTCGCACTGAACGCCGCCTTCCTGCCCTCGATTATGCTGTCGGGATTTATCTTCCAGATAGACAGCATGCCCGCGATTATCCGGGCGGTAACCTACATTATTCCGGCGCGTTATTTCGTCAGCACCCTGCAAAGCCTGTTTCTGGCGGGAAATATTCCGGTGGTGCTGATTATCAACGTGCTGTTTTTAATCGCTTCGGCGGTGATGTTTATTGGCCTGACGTGGCTTAAAACCAAACGTCGGCTGGATTAAATTCGTGTATGGATAATTGTAGCCGTAGGCCGGATAAGGCGTTCACGTCGCCATCCGGCATTATGCCTGATGCGCTTAGCTTATCAGGCCTACAAACTGGACTGAGAGGACAGGCATGTTTCATCGCTTATGGACATTAATTCGCAAAGAGCTGCAATCGCTGTTACGCGAACCGCAGACGCGAGCCATTCTGATTTTACCGGTGCTGATTCAGGTTATCCTGTTCCCGTTCGCGGCAACGCTGGAAGTCACCAACGCCACTATCGCTATCTATAACGAAGACAACGGTAAACATTCGGTAGAGCTAACCCAGCGCTTCGCCCGCGCCAGCGCCTTTACGCATGTTCTGCTGTTGAAAAGCCCGCAGGAGATCCAGCCCACCATCGACACGCAAAAAGCCCTGCTACTGGTGCGTTTCCCGGCCAACTTTTCGCGTAATCTGGATACCTTCCAGCAGGCTCCCATGCAGATTATCCTCGACGGACGTAACTCCAACAGCGCGCAAATTGCCGCGAATTACCTGCAGCAAATCGTTAAGGAGTATCAGCAGGAGCTGATGGACGGCAAGCCGAAACCGAACAACAGCGAGCTGGTAGTGCGTAACTGGTATAACCCGAATCTGGATTACAAATGGTTTGTGGTTCCGTCGCTGATCGCCATGATCACCACCATCGGCGTAATGATCGTCACCTCGCTCTCGGTTGCCCGCGAGCGCGAGCAAGGCACACTGGATCAACTGCTGGTTTCCCCGCTTACCACCTGGCAGATTTTTATCGGTAAAGCTGTGCCCGCGCTAATTGTGGCTACTTTTCAGGCCACCATTGTGCTGGCGATCGGCATCTGGGCTTATCACATTCCGTTTGCCGGTTCATTGGGGCTGTTCTATTTCACAATGGTGATTTACGGGCTGTCGCTGGTCGGCTTTGGCCTGCTGATTTCGTCACTGTGCGCCACCCAGCAGCAGGCGTTTATCGGGGTGTTTGTGTTTATGATGCCGGCGATTTTACTCTCGGGCTATGTCTCACCGGTAGAAAACATGCCGGTCTGGTTGCAGAATCTGACGTGGATAAACCCGATCCGCCATTTTACGGACATCACGAAACAGATTTACCTGAAAGATGCGAGTCTGCAGATTGTCTGGGGAAGCTTGTGGCCGCTATTAGTGATAGCAGCCACGACCGGATCAGCGGCGTATGCGATGTTTAGACGCAAGGTGATGTAGCTTTTTGTCTTTCGCCAGCAGCGAGACCACGGCGGGTCCTGCAAGGATGACCAGCCCCGCCAGTGCCAGCAAGACGTTGTTTTGCAGCACGCGTGACAGCAGCCACAGCACAATCATTGCGGCACCGAAATACCACGTCGTGGTCAACTCTTCCAGCACATCAGCCACGTCGCGCCAGCGCTGTTCGTGGTGACGTTGCAATGCAAGCATCAATAAAACGGTAACGCCGTACACGACGCACAATCCCAGGCCGACATGCACCAGTCTGCCGCTCATCCAGCCCATTAGCAGCAACGCCACTACCAGTAAATGCAACACTATCTGCCAGCAACTTAGACCCGTTGCGACACGAACACGTTGTTGCCACCTCATGGCTATTCTCCTGAAGGATTTTCGACTAATTGTTCAGAGTACCGGACTTTACGGAAAATTCCGCAACACCGCATCTTTTTGTGACGACGACTACACTATTTTAATCAGGAAAGTGACGCCAACGGGAGAATCATGGCCAGACAAACAGAACGGTTTTCATTCAATGTGCTCACCATTAATACTCATAAAGGGTTTACCGCCTTCAATCGGCGTTTTATTTTGCCTGAGCTGCGAGAAGCCGTCAGAACGGTCGGTGCGGACATTGTGTGCCTACAAGAGGTAATGGGCGCACACGAGGTGCATCCACTGCATGTGGAAAACTGGCCGGACACCACGCACTACGAATTTCTGGCGGACACTATGTGGAGCGACTTCGCCTACGGGCGTAACGCCGTGTACCCGCAAGGACATCACGGTAATGCGGTGTTGTCGCGGTATCCCATTGAGCATTATGAGAATCGTGATGTGTCAGTCGGCGCGAGTGAAAAGCGCGGAGTCCTTTACTGCCGCATTGTACCGCCAATGCTCTCCCACCCCATTCATGTGATGTGTGTGCATCTCGGCCTACGTGAAGCTCACCGCCAGGCCCAGCTCGCTATGCTGGCAGACTGGGTCAACGCCCTGCCCGACGCGGAACCCGTGGTCATCGCAGGAGATTTTAACGACTGGCGGCAAACGGCCAATCGCCCGTTGAAAGCCAAAGCTGGCCTTGACGAGATTTTTACCCGCGCCCACGGTCGCCCGGCGCGAACGTTTCCGGTGCAGTTTCCCCTGCTGCGCCTGGACAGGATCTATGTGAAAAACGCGAATGCCAGTACCCCAACGACGCTTGCGCTGCGTCACTGGCGACATTTGTCCGATCATGCCCCTCTGAGTGCGGAGATTCATTTATGAAATATGGCTGGCGTGAAGGCAATCAAATTCAACTGCTGGAAAACGGCGATCAATTCTACCCCGCCGTATTTGACGCCATTGAGCAGGCACAGCAAAAAATTATCCTTGAGACTTTTATCTGGTTTGAAGATGCGGTAGGAAAACAGCTGCATGCCGCGTTGCTCGAAGCCGCCCGACGAGGAATCAAAGCAGAGGTGCTGCTGGATGGCTACGGCTCGCCGGATCTGAGCGACAGTTTTGTTGAAGAGCTGACCGTAGCCGGTGTTGTTTTCCGCTACTACGATCCGCGTCCGCGTCTTTTTGGAATGCGCACCAATCTCTTTCGCCGTATGCATCGAAAAATAGTGGTCATTGATGACCGTGTTGCCTTTGTCGGCGGCATCAATTACTCCGCTGAACATATGTCGGATTACGGCCCGGAGGCCAAGCAGGATTACGCCGTGCGCGTTGAAGGTCCAGTCGTTGCTGACATTCTGAACTTTGTACTGGAAAACCTGCCCGGGCAAAGCGCCGTACGACGCTGGTGGCGACGTCATCACCGGGCAATCGACAATCATCGCCCCGGCGAAGCGCAGGCGCTGTTTGTCTGGCGCGATAACGAAGAGCATCGCGATGATATTGAACGCCATTATCTTAAAATGCTGACCCAGGCCCGACGGGAAGTGATCATTGCCAATGCCTATTTCTTTCCCGGTTATCGCCTGCTGCATGCCCTGCGTAAAGCAGCACGACGCGGCGTTCGGGTAAAACTCATTGTGCAGGGTGAACCGGATATGCCGATTGTGAAAGTGGGTGCCCGCCTACTGTACAACTATCTGGTTAAAGGTGGCGTCCATGTCTACGAATACCGCCGTAAACCTCTGCATGGCAAAGTGGCGCTGATGGACGATCACTGGGCGACGGTTGGCTCCAGCAATCTTGATCCGCTGAGCCTGTCGCTGAATCTGGAAGCGAATCTGATTATTCATGACCGCACGTTTAACCAGACCCTGCGCGACAACCTGAACCCTATTATTGCGCAGGACTGCAAGCGGGTTGATGAATCCATGCTGCCAAAACGCACCTGGTGGAACCTGACTAAGAGCGTGCTGGCCTTCCACTTTTTACGCCACTTCCCGGCGCTGGTCGGCTGGCTTCCGGCGCATACCCCGCACCTGGCCGAGGTAGAGCCGCCCGCGCAGCCCGCTCTGGAAACTCAGGACCGTATACAAACTGAGGATGCAGGAGGGAAAACCTGATGGCAAAAAACCACCGACGCTGGCGGTCAGTGAAAAAGATCCTCACATGGCTTTTTTTTATTGCGGTGATCGTGTTGCTGGTCGTTTATGCCAGCAAGGTCAACTGGCAGGAAGTGTGGACGGTAATTCGCGATTACAACCGGATCGCCCTGCTCAGCGCCGTGGGGTTGGTGATCGTCAGTTATTTACTTTACGGCTGTTATGACCTGCTCGGGCGCTACTACTGTGGGCACAAGCTGGCAAAACGCCAGGTCATGCTGGTGTCGTTTATCTGTTACGCGTTCAACCTGACGTTAAGCACCTGGGTGGGCGGTATTGGGATGCGATATCGGCTCTACTCGCGTCTCGGGTTGCCGGGGGGCACAATAACGCGGATTTTTTCGCTGAGCATTACCACTAACTGGCTGGGCTATATTCTGCTGGGCGGTTTTATATTTACCTTCGGCGTCGTCGAACTGCCCGCTCACTGGTATATCGATGAAGGCACATTGCGCATTTTAGGCATAGCGCTGCTGCTGATTATTGTTGTTTATCTGTGGTTTTGCACCTTCGCTAAACATCGTCACATCACCATCAAGGGCCAAAAGCTGGTGCTCCCCTCCTGGAAATTTGCCCTCGCGCAGATGGCGATATCCGGGACTAACTGGATGGTTATGGGGGCGATTATCTGGTTGTTGCTGGGTCAGAATATTAACTATTTCTTCGTGCTTGGCGTGCTGCTGGTAAGCAGTATTGCCGGGGTTATTGTGCATATTCCGGCGGGGATCGGCGTGCTGGAGGCGGTGTTTATGGCGCTGCTGGCGGGAGAGAATACGTCTCAGGGCACGATCATTGCTGCCCTGCTCGCGTATCGCGTGCTGTACTATTTTATTCCGCTACTGCTGGCGCTGATGTGTTATTTGCTGTTGGAGAGTCGGGCGAAAAAGCTACGGGCAAAGAACGAGAAGGCGATGGCGAAATGAGGATGTATATAGTGCCGGATGCGGCGTAACGCCTTATCCGGCCTACTTTTTATA
This sequence comes from Citrobacter sp. MGH110, assembly GCF_001037515.1. Classification (NCBI taxonomy): domain Bacteria; kingdom Pseudomonadati; phylum Pseudomonadota; class Gammaproteobacteria; order Enterobacterales; family Enterobacteriaceae; genus Citrobacter; species Citrobacter sp. MGH110. The sequence goes on from NZ_KQ089830.1 coordinate 2,099,469, forward strand.
CCATCCGGCAACAGACAATTAACGACGATTGCCGAAAATACGCAGCAGCATCAGGAACAGGTTGATGAAGTCCAGATACAGCGTTAGGGCCCCAAGAATCGCGTATTTACGCAGATTGGAGCTGTCGCGCAGGTCGATCTGCTCACCGATATTTTTCAGCTTCTGCGTGTCATAGGCGGTCAGACCGACAAACACTATCACCCCGATATAGGTCACCGCCCACATCAGCGCTTCGCTCTTCAGCCAGAAGTTAACCAGCGAAGCCAGCACAATACCAATCAGCGCCATAAACAGCATATTGCCGAAGCCGCTCAGATCGCGCTTGGTGGTGTAGCCATACAAACTCATGATCCCGAACATCCCACCAGTGACCACGAAGGTGCTGGCGATAGACGAGTAGGTATAGACAATAAAGATGCTTGATAGCGTCAACCCGGTTAATGCCGAATAGAGCATAAACAGCGTGGTCGCCATACCCGCGCTCAGCCTTTGCACCATGCCGGACAGGACAAACACCAGCGCCAGTTGAGCGATGATCAGGCCAAAGAAGGTGATTTTGCTGGAGAAGACAAACATCATCACCGCGGGCGTATTTGCCGCATACCAGGCGATAAACGCCGTCAGCAACAGTCCACAGGTCATCCAGCCGTACACCTGCGCCATATACGTTTGCAGGCCGGAACGGGCCTGTACAATAGAATCGGATCGTGGGAATCGGTCCATGACAATCTCCTGAATCAGTATGAGCCTACAACAATTGTACTCTACCAGCGTTTTGCTGCTAGCTTATCGCTGTCGCGGGCATCAACCCAGCGCTCACCTTCCGGCGTAGCCTCGCGCTTCCAGAACGGCGCGCGGGTTTTCAGGTAATCCATAATGAACTGCCCGGCATCAAACGCGCTGCTGCGATGCGCGCTGGTTACGCCAACAAAAACGATTTCGTCACCCGGCCACAGTTCGCCAATGCGATGAATCACCGTCACCCGACCCAGCGGCCAGCGCGAACGCGCTTCGTCGACAATCTCCGCCAGCGCTTTTTCGGTCATTCCCGGATAGTGTTCCAGCGTTAACGCCTTAACGCTGTCACCGAGATTGTGATTGCGCACTTTACCGGTGAAAGTGACTACCGCGCCGTCTTCATCGCGCTCTGCCAGCCAGGGATACTCATCCCCGACGCTGAACGGCGCATGGCCAACAACAATTCGCGTTTCAGCCATTTTAGCCTCCGGTTACCGGCGGGAAGAAAGCGACTTCATCACCCGCGTTAAGAGGATGGTCAAAACTGACCAGCGTCTGATTCACCGCCGCCAGCAGCTTGCCGTCTTCCAGCGCCAGCGCCCAGCGATCGCTTTGCGCCGCCAGATGCTTGCGCAGCGCTTCTACCGTTGCAAACTCGGCGGCAACTTCTAACGCATCGGTGTTCACCAGTTCCCGTACCTGAGCAAAGAAAAGAACCTTAATCATGTGCATCCACCTTAAAATCACCCGATTTGCCGCCGCTTTTTGCCAGCAAACGCACCGGACCAATCACCATATCCTTTTGCACCGCTTTGCACATATCGTAGATGGTCAACGCCGCCACGGAGGCTGCCGTTAACGCTTCCATTTCAACGCCGGTTTTACCGGTCAGGCGACACAGCGTTTCAATGCGCACGCGGTTGTGCTCCGGTTCGGCGTGAAGATTGACTTCGACCTTGCTCAGCATCAGTGGGTGACACAGCGGGATAAGATCCCAGGTGCGTTTGGCAGCCTGAATACCGGCAATACGCGCCGTGGCGAAAACGTCACCCTTATGGTGACTGCCGTCGATGATCATCGCCAGCGTTTCGCTACGCATGGTTACGAATGCTTCCGCACGCGCCTCGCGTACGGTTTCCGCTTTGGCGGAGACATCCACCATATGCGCTTCGCCAGCGGCGTTAATATGAGTCAGTTGCGACATACTTATTTCTTCAAATGTGGGTGGAAATTACACGGACGCGTACGGGCATCGAGCTGCGGCGCAATGATATTTTCCCAGGCAGTACGACACGCTTTGGTCGAACCCGGCATGGCAAAAATTAGCGTTTTATTCGCCACCCCGGCAATCGCGCGGGATTGCAGCGTCGCGGTGCCAATCTCTTCAAACGACAGCATACGGAATACTTCGCCAAACCCTTCGACTTCTCTGTCGAACAGCGGTTGCAGCGCTTCCGGCGCCTGGTCCCCTTCGGTTAAACCAGTGCCACCGGTAATGAGCACCACCTGTACATCGTCACTGGCAATCCAGGCAGAAACCTGGGCGCGGATGGCGTAGCGGTTCTCTTTGACAATCGCCTTATCGACAATCTGATGACCCGCTTCTTGCGCCGAGTCACGCAGATAATGGCCGGAGGTATCATCTTCTTCGCCGCGACGGTTGGAAACAGTAAGAATAGCAATGCGTGTCGGGATAAATTCAGCGCTTACCTGACTCATGAAAAACTCCTTTTAGCGATCAGCCGCCAATATAAGATAAGTTTTGCGTAATACCGGTATTGTTCTGATGCAGGAAATGGGTCTGCTTTTTCTCCAGCAGCGCGGCTGAAATACGTTCTTCCAGCGCCGGTTGCTGAGCATCGTCTTCCAGCAAATCACGCAGGCTTACGCCGCCTTCACCAAATAAACACAGATGAAGCTTGCCGACAGAGGAAACGCGCAGACGATTACAGGTGGAGCAGAAGTCTTTCTCATAAGGCATGATCAGACCAATTTCGCCAACATAATCAGGATGACAGAAAACCTGAGCCGGGCCGTCGCTACGCTGTCGGATCTGGTGGATCCAGCCGCGACGCAGCAGCTCATCGCGCAGTACCTGTCCGGAAATATGGTGTTTACGGAAGAGAGAGCTGCCCTCGCCCGTTTCCATCAGTTCAATAAAACGCAGTTGGATTGGTCGAGGTTGGATCCACGCCAGGAAGGTGTCCAGTTGATGATGGTTTACGTCGCGCATCAGCACGGTGTTGACTTTCACTTTTTCAAAACCGGCATCAAAGGCAGCATCAATGCCTGCCATCACCTGCTGAAACTTGTCCTGTCCGGTAATGGCGTGAAACTGACGGGCGTCGAGGCTGTCGACGCTGACGTTGAGCGCGGTCAGTCCGGCATCGCGCCAGGCGGCAGCATCGCGCGCCAGACGATAACCATTGGTGGTTACCGCAATCTGGCGGATGGCGTCGTTTTCGCGCACGGCGGCGATAATGTCAGTGAAGTCGCGACGCAGTGAAGGTTCGCCCCCCGTCAGACGCACTTTTTCCGTTCCCAGACTGGCGAACGCACGCGTGACACGGCGAATTTCATCAACGGTTAAAAAGCCGTTATTGGTGACACCGCCGGGCTTATAGCCATCCGGCAGGCAGTAGGTGCAACGAAAGTTACACACATCGGTAATCGACAAACGTAAGTAGTAAAACTTACGTGCGAAAGCATCGGTAAGTTGAGAGCCCATGTACACCTTTCCAAATACGGGAGACGTAGTCATTTCTTCCTGCGCCCTGGTGACAAACTTTTTCAAGTCTTGTCACGGCCAAAGCACCGTATCATTTGACCCAGGTGCAGAGGCTAGAGTGTTTATACTCATCATACTTCGAGTTGCAGATGCGTTGGCTTCCGACAACTCAAATTATTAAGAGTACTTTGTGGTTATGCCGATACTAGCGTGTAAATGGCGCTTTTGCCATGTACACTTTCGCTGTATAAATATGTATATAGCGACATGATCGTGCAATTTCGCTACAGAATAAGCAAAAATCACAGTTTTGCATTGATATACATCATCTTGCCATCAGGTGAGTGTCGTCAGAAAGGAGTAGATCGCAGAAAAAAATTACGGCAGATGCCGACTGGATAATTGCTGAAAACACGCTATTTACGTTACTGTAGCGCCGATCAATTGATATCAGGAAAATATATGCGCACTCGCACGCTGGCAGATCTGGACCGCGTTGTCGCTCTCGGCGGAGGGCATGGATTAGGACGCGTTCTCTCCTCTCTTTCCCCATTAGGTTCCCGCCTGACGGGTATCGTCACCACCACCGATAACGGCGGGTCGACAGGTCGTATTCGTCGCTCTGAAGGAGGGATTGCCTGGGGAGACATGCGTAACTGTCTGAACCAGTTAATTACCCAACCCAGCGTTGCATCCGCTATGTTTGAGTATCGTTTTGGCGGTAATGGCGAACTTTCCGGGCATAATCTCGGAAATCTAATGTTAAAGGCGCTCGATCACCTCAGCGTGCGGCCTCTGGAAGCTATCAATTTAATTCGTAGCCTGCTGAAAGTTGACGCACATTTAATTCCGATGTCGGAGCTGCCGGTGGATCTGATGGCCATTGATGACCAGGGACACGAAGTTTATGGCGAAGTGAATATCGATCAGCTCACCGTCCCACCTCAGGAACTGATGCTTTCGCCAAAAGTCCCGACTACACGGGAGGCCGTTGAGGCTATCGCTGAAGCGGATTTAATTTTGATAGGCCCCGGCAGTTTTTACACCAGCCTGATGCCGATTCTGTTACTCGATGAAATGTCACAGGCATTACGTCGCACACCGGCTCCGATGGTCTATATAGGCAATCTTGGGCGCGAATTAAGCCTGCCAGCAGCGAGCCTGACGCTTAGCGATAAGCTGGCCATTATTGAACAGTACGTCGGGAAGAAAGTGATTGATGCGGTGGTTGTGGGGCCGAAAGTGGATGCTTCCGCCGTTACCGACCGCGTTGTGATCCAGGAAGTGCTGGAAGCCAGCGATATTCCCTACCGTCATGACCGCCAGCTATTGCATAGTGCGCTGGAGAAAGCGGTGCAGGCGCTGGGCTGAACGGATTTGCCTGATGCGCTACGCTTATCAGGCCTACAAAACGAATTGCTCCGGCATCAAACAATGCCTGATGCGCTGCGCTTATCAGGCCTACAAAACGATTTGCTCCGGCATCAAACAATGCCTGATGCGCTGCGCTTATCAGGCCTACAAAACGATTTGCTCCGGCATCCGGCCTACGTACGCTATCTACCCAGTAGGTCGGATAAGGGTTTACCCCGCATCCGACACCGTCTTACGATGCCGCAATAAACAACTCGCGCAACTGATGCAACTGGTCACGGATTGTCGCGGCCTCTTCAAATTCGAGATTCTGCGCGTGTTGCAACATCTGCCCTTCCAGCTCGTGAATCTTCTGCTGCAGCGCTTTTGGCGTCATATCCAGTTCGACAACCTCAGACTTCGCGCCTGCGCGTGACTTCCCTTTGCCTTTCGCTTTGGTCTTCGCAATATTCTGACCCAGCGCCAGAATATCGACCACTTTCTTGTTCAGCCCCTGCGGCGTAATACCGTGTTCTTCGTTATAGAGCTGCTGTTTCTCACGACGACGTTCGGTTTCACCAATCGCTTTAGCCATAGAGGCGGTAATTTTATCACCGTAAAGAATCGCCTTACCGTTGATGTTACGCGCCGCACGACCGATGGTCTGAATAAGTGACCGTTCAGAACGCAGGAACCCTTCTTTGTCTGCGTCCAGAATCGCCACCAGGGAGACCTCAGGCATGTCCAGACCTTCACGTAACAGGTTGATACCCACCAGCACGTCAAACTCGCCCAGACGCAGGTCACGAATGATTTCCATACGTTCCACGGTATCGATGTCAGAGTGCAGATAACGCACCCGCTCGCCGTGTTCTTCTAGGTATTCTGTGAGGTCTTCCGCCATCCGTTTGGTCAGCGTGGTGACCAGCACACGTTCGTTAATCGCCGCACGGGTGCGGATCTCAGATAGCAGATCGTCAACCTGAGTCGCCACCGGGCGCACCTCAATGACCGGATCCAGCAGGCCGGTCGGTCTTACGACCTGATCGACCACATCATCACCGGATTTCTCCAGCTCATAGTTGCCCGGCGTCGCCGAAACATAGATGGTTTGCGGGGCCAGCGCTTCAAACTCTTCAAATTTAAGCGGACGGTTATCCAGCGCCGACGGCAGACGGAATCCGTATTCGACCAGGGTTTCTTTACGCGCCCGGTCACCGCGATACATGCCGCCAATTTGCGGGATAGTCACGTGAGATTCATCCACCACTAGCAGGCCATCGGCAGGCAGGTAATCAAATAGCGTCGGCGGCGGCTCGCCCGGACCACGCCCGGACAGATAGCGGGAATAGTTTTCAATCCCCGAGCAGTAACCCAGCTCGTTCATCATTTCCAGATCGAACTGGGTACGCTGACTTAAGCGCTGTTCTTCCAGCAGTTTGTTATTTGCCAACAGGACTTTTCGCCGCTCGGCCAGCTCAACCTTAATTTCTTCCATCGCCTGAACAATACGTTCGCGCGGCGTCACGTAGTGCGTTTTAGGATAGATGGTAAAGCGCGAAATAGTGGATTCGACCTGTCCGGTAAGTGGGTCAAACAGCGACAAACGTTCGACCTCTTCATCAAACAGTTCCACGCGCAACGCGATGTCGTCAGATTCCGCCGGGAATATGTCGATCACTTCACCGCGCACGCGGAAGGTCCCGCGCTGGAATGCCTGATCGTTGCGAGTATACTGCAGCTCCGCCAGACGACGCAGGATCGCGCGCTGGTCGATAATCATCCCCACCGTCAGGTGCAGCATCATTTTCAGGTACAGATCCGGGTCACCCAGACCATAAATCGCGGAAACCGACGCTACGACGACGACATCCCGTCGCTCAAGCAACGCTTTGGTTGCTGACAGACGCATCTGCTCAATGTGTTCGTTAACCGAAGCATCCTTCTCGATGAAGGTGTCAGAACTTGGCACGTAGGCTTCCGGCTGATAATAGTCGTAGTAGGAGACGAAATACTCCACCGCGTTATCCGGGAAGAACTCTTTCATCTCACCGTACAACTGCGCGGCAAGCGTCTTATTGGGGGCCAGCACCATGGTAGGGCGCTGTAGGTCCGCAATCACGTTCGCGATGGTGAATGTTTTCCCCGACCCCGTCACCCCCAGCAACGTCTGATGCGCCAGACCATCCTCCAGACCTTCTTCCAGGCGACGTATCGCCTCAGGCTGATCGCCAGAGGGTTTAAAAGCGGAATTTAGTTTGAACGGTTTACTCATGAGCAGCTACCTGAAGCAATGGGCGGGCAGGTGTGTAATTTTACTCGCAGCAGTATATTTTGCCAGTAAAATATACTGGATGAAAAAACAGTAACGCGCCAGAATATTTCTGTTACGCCAGCAAAATGGCCGTGACTACAGGCTAAAATTTGTCCGCAGGCAAGATAAAACACCAGCAAAAATGTGTTATCCCCAAACCAATGACTTTTTTAACATTTGTCAAGCTACCCGATGAAAGTTTTGTGGCAACACATGACACTTCTGCGACAGCCATTGCATTTATCTAACACACTGTAATTTAATGATTATTATCTCAAGCCGTCTTTCGCATCAATTTAGTCGCAGGCCGCGTCTTCTCTCGCTTACCTTGTGTTTTCTAACTCTAATACACAAGGTTATCCACAGGAATAGTGGATAACTGCCTCCAGCCCGTACGGACTGTAGCCTGGCAAAAACGTCCTGATGATCTTTTCTGGTGGGATAAAAAAAAATTATCGCTATTTTTTGATATTTATCAGCTAACGAAGCGACCTGGGATAGCCGAGATCTTGCTCGCATTTTCATCATTTTCCTGCCTGCACCATCACAACGCCACCAGGCACTGACAATGTGCACACTGCGGCTCTCATCCACAACAAGCCGGATACCGCAACCCGCTCAATACGCTATTCTGCTGTATTTTCCCCTAATTCCGCTTCTGGCAAGAGATTTGCAGTTTTCTCCCGACCATCAGCCCGCGAGGCGGATATCATCATGAGGGAGAAATCTATGTTGAGTCTTCGTGCAGTGAATCACTATTACGGTAATCAACACTCGCTTTGGGATGTCGATCTCGACCTGTTGCCCGGTAAATGTACCGCCGTGCTGGGTCTTCCAGGGATGGGAAAAACTACGCTGGCCAATTGCATCACTGGCAATTTACCGATTGAGAGCGGAACCATGTTCTGGCATCAGGCTGGCGCACCACCTTGCGATCTGCTTCAGATTCCGGCGGCAAAGCGCATTGCGCTGGGTATTAACTGTGTATCGCAGGAACGGCGAATTTTTTCGCAGCTGACGGTAGAGGAAAATCTGCACATTGCGCGCCAGGCGGTTGAGGAAAGCGAAGCGATGAACAGCAGCGATATTTACCGCCTGTTTCCACAGCTGTTTGTACTGCGTCAGGCCAAAGGGGTGGCATTGTCGGAGGAAAATCAGCACCAGCTTGCACTCGCCAGTGCACTGGTCACTCGCCCGCGCCTGCTGATCCTCGATGAGCCGACGCGAGGAAGTGGCCAGGCGTATATCCACAAACTGGGGAATCTGATTGTGAGGCTAAGCCAGGAGCTTGGCATCGCCATTATGCTCGCGGAGCAGAGCCTGCCGTTCATTCGTCGGGTCGCCGACTGCTATTGCTTGTTACATCGTGGACGCAACGTGGCTCAAGGGCAAATAACACAATTCAGCGACCCGCTAATCAACGACTGGTGGACGCCAGAGACAAAACGCTAAGATCGATATAACGACCAGTCGATGCTCGTTCCGGCTCTTCTGCCAGCCAGGGAATTTCCCCCAGTAGCGGAGCCGCAAGCGCACGCTTTAGCGTCGCCATATATTCAGCATGACGCTTGCCAGGTGGCATCACATCATTGGCAATCCATCCGGCGAGCGTCAGCCCGGCCTGCTGCACTGCCTGGGCGGTCAAAATGGCATGATTGATACAACCGAGCTTAACGCCAACCACCAGAATCACCGGCAGTTGTTCCGCTTTTACCCAGTCAGAAAAACTCAGCGTTGGCGACAGTGGCGTAAACCATCCGCCTGCGCCTTCCACCAATACCCAGTCAGCCTGTTCTTCAAGCAAACGTAAACCCGCAGACATCACTGAGGCCTGAATGGGGCGCCCTTCGTCAGCACTGATGATATGCGGTGAGGTAGGTTCGGCGAAGGTATACGGATTGATGGCCGCATAATCCACTGCCACAACGCTGTTGCGCTGTAGAGCCAGCGCATCGCTGTTTCGCAGACCTTCAGCCGTCATTTCACTGCCTGACGCCACCGGCTTATAGCCGACCGTTCGCAACCCCAGTTGTCCCGCCGCCTGAAGCAACGCACAGCTGGCGATAGTTTTACCTACTTCGGTGTCCGTCCCGGTGACAAAATATGTGTTAGTCACGTTGAATTACTCCCAAAAAAAGATGATAGGTCAGCGGATATTTACCCTGCTGACAGGGCCAGGCGAGCTGTAACTGGCGCAACTGCGAGCGGGTCAACACACGCTGCTCGCGTCCATCATGCAAATGCGTCGCGCCAATGCCCTTCAGCGAGCGCATGGCGCTCAGCGCATCGTCAAACCACAGCGTGACGGCATGAGACTGGTATTCAACATCCCAGCCGCACAGAGCGTTTTCCAGTTGCTCCACGGGCAAAAAACGGTTGGCATGCTCCTGGTCATCAACTGCTCGCCACGCCTGACGAAGTTCCGGCATCGACCCTTGCGCCAGCGTACTAAACGCCACCGTCCCGCCAGGACGCACCACCCGGTATAGCTCACGTAACGCGCCGCGCAGGTCGTTGCACCACTGCACGGCCAGATTGCTCCAGGCCAGGTCGAAAGTGGCAGCGGCCTGCGGAATGGCTTCGATATCCGCCAGCAGATAGTGATGGGCGACATCGTGACGCTGCGCTTGCGTAAGCATTTGCGCCGACAAATCCAGCGCACATACCTCGCTCCCCTGCTCCCGCCAGTAGCGACTCATACGCCCAGGCCCACAGCCCGCGTCCAAAACCCGTGAGAACGCCCGGCCATCGAGTTGTGCCAGTAACGCATCGGCGCTCTGGCGCTGAAGCTCCGCATGTTGCTCATAGTGCATAGCCGCGCGACCAAACGCAGCGGCAATCGCCTGCTTATTGACCTGCGCCATGCAGCACCTCCAGTAAGTTGTCGATATCCTGGACTTCATGCGCCTGGGTCAGCGTAATCCGCAGCCTGGCCGTCCCAACCGGCACCGTCGGTGGACGAATCGCCGTCACCCAGCATCCCTGTTGCCGTAACGTCTGTGCCAGTTGCAAGGCTTTATGATTGTCGCCAACGATCAGCGGTTGAATCGCGCTGTCTGAATGCGCCAGCGTCAAATCCGTAGTATTCACCCCTGCGCGAAAACGCTGGATAAGCATCGCCAGCTTTTCTCTGCGCTCATCGCCTTCGCGGCTGCGGATCACCGCCAGCGCGGCGCGCAAGGCCTGAGCCTGGGCTGGCGGCATGCTGGTGCTGTAGATCAGATGACGGGCAAACTGCAGCAGATAATCGGCCACGCTATCAGAACACAGGATCGCCGCACCGCTGACGCCGAACCCTTTGCCAAACGTCACCACCAACAGCTCAGGTTTCACCTGCTGTCGGGAGCACGAACCACGCCCTTCCTCACCGCTTACGCCAATCCCATGCGCATCATCCACCAGCAGCCACGCGCCCTGCTGTTTCGCCACCGCGTGGATTTCTGCCAGCGGCGCGCTGTCGCCATCCATGCTGAACACGCCTTCGGTGACCACCAACTGCTGCCCCGGACAGGGGGCTGTCAGCAGACGATCCAGATGTTGCGAGTCGTTATGGGTAAAGCGACGTAACACGGCAGGGCTAAGACTGGCAGCCTCCAGCAGCGAGGCATGGCTGAGCCTGTCGGCAACAATCTTGTCATCTTTTCCCATCAGTGCGGCAATGACCGCCTGATTGGCGGCAAAACCAGAGATGAACAATAGCGCCCGGGAATAGCCGAGCCACTGCGCCAGCTCTTCTTCCAGCGCCTGATGAGCAACGGAATAACCGCTGACATGGCCCGAGCCGCCGCTGCCGACGCCAAAACGCTCAGCGCCCTGCTGCCACGCGCAGATAATCTGCGGATGGTGGCTTAAGCCGAGGTAGTCGTTGCTGGAGAAATTCAGATACTGGCGACCGTCGGCCTGCAGCCAGCGCCCGGCTCCCTGCGTCACTGCATAGCGCTGACGCAGGGCATCAGCACGACGACGCGCTGTTAGCGCATCGTCAATTTTTTGCTGCCAGGTCATACGGTTGCCGCGTTGTAGTAATCGTCGGTATCCGGGGTACGCAGCGCCTGCTCCAGACGTTGTTGCTGTTCGTTATCGCCCGCCAGTACCGCCGTTTGCTGCGGGTTAAGACCCAGCTTGCGAAATAACAGCAAATCTTTATCTTCGTTCGGGTTCGGAGTGGTCAGCAGTTTGCAGCCGTAGAAAATCGAGTTGGCCCCGGCCATAAAGCACATCGCCTGGGTTTGTTCGTTCATCTGCTCGCGCCCGGCAGAAAGACGCACGTATGAGGTCGGCATCATGATACGCGCCACGGCGATAGTACGAATAAAATCAAAAGCATCTACGTCGTCGTTATCGGCAAGCGGCGTGCCCTTCACTTTCACCAGCATGTTGATCGGCACACTTTCCGGCGGCGTCGGCAGATTCGCTAATTGTAGCAGCAGACCCGCGCGGTCGGTCACCGTTTCACCCAGCCCAACAATCCCGCCGGAGCAAACTTTAATGCCCGCCTCGCGCACTTTATCCAGCGTATCCAGGCGCTCCTGGTACGAGCGGGTGGTGATGATATTGCCGTAAAATTCCGGCGAGGTGTCGAGGTTGTGGTTGTAGTAGTCCAGACCCGCATTGGCCAGGCGCTGGGCCTGAGATTCGTCCAGCGTGCCCAGCGTCATACAGGCTTCCAGCCCTAGTTCTTTCACGCCCTGAACCATTTGTTCCAGGTACGGCATATCGCGCTCATGCGGGTTCTTCCACGCCGCGCCCATGCAAAACCGCGTTGAACCAGCCTGCTTCGCCTTACGTGCCGAGTCCAGTACCTGTTCAACCTCCATCAACCGTTCAGTTTCCAGACCGGTTTTATAGCGGGAGCTTTGCGGGCAGTATTTGCAATCTTCCGGGCAAGCACCGGTCTTAATCGACAGCAGCGTACTAACTTGTACCTGCTGCGGATCGAAATGCTGGCGATGAACCTGCTGCGCTTCAAACAGCAGATCCAACAGCGGTTTTTCAAATAATTCGGTGACTTGCGACATTGTCCAGCGAGAAGAATGAGCCATATTGGTATACGTTTCGTTGTTAGTTTGGTGTAGACTCGTAAACCTAAATCTTTTTAATTTGGTTTACAAGTCGATTATGACAACGGACGATCTTGCGTTTGACCAACGCCATATCTGGCACCCATACACCTCCATGACCTCCCCGTTGCCGGTTTATCCGGTGGCGCGTGCCGAAGGTTGCGAACTGACCTTAGCCAGCGGTGAGAAGCTGATTGACGGCATGTCATCCTGGTGGGCGGCAATCCACGGTTACAATCACCCGCAGCTGAACGCCGCGATGAAAACGCAAATTGATGCCATGTCGCATGTGATGTTTGGCGGCATTACCCATGCCCCGGCCATTGCGCTGTGCCGCCAGTTGGTGGCGATGACCCCAGAGGCGCTGGAGTGCGTTTTTCTCGCGGATTCAGGGTCGGTCGCAGTAGAAGTTGCAATGAAAATGGCGCTGCAATACTGGCAGTCTAAAGGCGAATCCCGCCAGCGTTTCCTGACATTTCGTAATGGTTATCATGGTGATACCTTCGGCGCGATGTCGGTCTGCGATCCTGACAACTCAATGCACAGTCTGTGGAAGGGGTACCTGCCGGAGAACCTGTTTGCCCCAGCCCCACAAAGCCGCATGGACGGCGAGTGGGACGAGCTGGATATGGTGCCTTTTGCCCGTCTGATGGCCGCGCATCGCCACGAGATTGCTGCGGTGATCCTAGAGCCAATCGTACAGGGCGCTGGCGGTATGCGCATGTATCATCCCGAATGGTTAAAACGCATCCGTAAGATGTGCGACCGTGAAGGGATCCTGCTGATTGCCGATGAAATCGCTACTGGATTTGGTCGTACAGGCAAGCTGTTTGCCTGCGAGCATGCCGACATCACTCCGGACATTTTATGCCTGGGCAAAGCGTTAACCGGCGGAACGATGACCCTTTCTGCAACCCTCACCACCCGCCAGGTTGCAGAAACCATCAGCAATGGTGAAGCCGGATGCTTCATGCACGGCCCGACCTTTATGGGCAATCCGTTGGCCTGCGCCGTCGCCTCCGCCAGCCTGTCGTTACTCGAAACCGGCGAGTGGCGCGCGCAGGTAGCGGCCATTGAAGCGCAGTTGCGGGCAGAACTCGCCCCGGCGGCGGACTCCAGTTGGGTCGCGGACGTACGCGTGCTCGGCGCCATCGGCGTCATCGAAACCACGCATCCGGTGAATATGGCAGCGTTACAGAAGTTCTTTGTCGAACAGGGCGTGTGGATAAGACCGTTTGGCAAGCTCATCTACCTGATGCCGCCGTACATCATCCAGCCCGATCAGTTGCGTCGCCTGACGCAGGCCGTGAACGAGGCTGTGCGCAATGCAACATTTTTTAGCGATTAATCAGCGGTAAGCTCTACGGTTTCTGGCTACACTTTTTGGCTAACGAGAGGAGTCAGCATGAAACTAATCAGTAACGATCTGCGCGATGGCGATAAGCTTGGGCATCGCCACGTCTTTAACGGCATGGGGTATGACGGGGATAATATTTCCCCGCACCTGGCGTGGGATGACGTACCCGCAGGAACCAAAAGCTTTGTCGTGACCTGCTTTGATCCTGATGCGCCAACCGGCTCCGGCTGGTGGCATTGGGTGGTGGTAAATCTGCCGGCTGATACCCGCGTACTCCCGCAAGGATTCGGCTCCGGGCTGGTTGCACAACCGGATGGGGTGATTCAGACCCGTACAGATTTTGGTAAAGCTGGTTATGGTGGCGCTGCGCCGCCGAAGGGGGAAACCCACCGCTATATCTTTACGGTTCACGCCCTGGATGTGGAGCGTATTGATGTCGATGAAGGTGCCAGCGGCGCGATGGTTGGATTTAACGTCCATTTCCACTCGCTCGCCAGCGCCTCGATTACGGCGATGTTTAGCTAAGCTGTGTTGTGCCGGATGTCGGTTTCGCCTCATCCGGCCTACAAAGCAGACCGTAGGCCTGATAAGACGCGTCAGCGTCGACATCAGGCAATTTTCTACAGAAATTCAGGCAGCAATTGCAGCAGCGTTCCTTGCGCTAACAACTCGGTCGCGCACTCAATATCCGGGGCAAAAAAGCGATCCTGCGTGTAGTGGGCAACCTGCTCGCGCAGCGCCTGTCGCGCCTGCTCCAGCAACGGACTGGAGGTTAACCCTTCACGAAGGTCAATCCCCTGACACGCCGCCAGCCACTCCACGGCAATCACGCCGCGCGTATTTGCTGCCATCTCCCACAGTCTGCGCCCCGCCGCCGGAGCCATAGAAACATGATCTTCCTGGTTAGCAGATGTCGGCAAGCTGTCCACGCTGTGCGGATGCGCCAGCGCTTTGTTCTCGCTCGCCAGCGCGGCGGCAGTTACCTGAGCAATCATAAAGCCGGAGTTAACCCCGCCATTTTTCACCAGGAACGGCGGCAACTGCGACATATGTTTATCCATCATCAGCGCAATGCGCCGCTCTGACAACGAGCCGATTTCCGCAATCGCCAGCGCCAGATTATCTGCCGCCATCGCCACCTGTTCAGCATGGAAATTCCCACCGGAGATCACATCGCCCTCTTCGGCAAACACCAGCGGGTTGTCGGAAACCGCGTTGGCTTCAACCAGCAGGACATCCATCACCTGGCGCATTTGTGTCAGACATGCCCCCATCACCTGTGGCTGACAGCGCAGAGAATACGGATCCTGCACTTTTTCACAGTTATGATGCGACTGGGAAAGCGCGCTGGTGTCGGTCAACACATGACGGTACAGCGTTGCGGCATCAATCTGTCCACGCTGCCCTCGCGCGGCATGAATACGGGCGTCAAACGGACGACGGGAGCCCAGCACGGCTTCAGTGGTCAACGCCCCGCACACCGTCGCAGACGCGAACAGCTCCTGAGCTTCAATTAACCCGCGCAGTGCAAAGGCGGTGGAAGCCTGAGTTCCGTTGAGCAACGCCAGCCCTTCTTTCGCCTCCAGCGTTATCGGCTCCAGCCCGGCCTTTTTCAGCGCGTCGGTCGCCGGAAGCCATTCCCCCTGCCAGCGCGCTTTACCTTCACCCAGCAACGTCAGAGACATATGCGCCAGCGGCGCCAGGTCACCCGATGCGCCCACCGATCCTTTCGCCGGGATCAGCGGATACACCTCGGCATTCACCAGCGCAATCAGCGCTTCAATCACGCTCAAACGAATGCCGGAAAAACCGCGCGCCAGGCTGTTGATTTTCAGCACCATAATCAGGCGAACCATCGCGTCGTCCAGCGCCTCGCCAACGCCTGCCGCATGCGAAAGCACCAGCGAACGCTGTAAATTCTGCAAATCTTCCGTGGCGATACGGGTCTGAGCCAACAGGCCAAAGCCGGTATTAATGCCATACGCCGTACGGCCTTCAGCGACAATATTATTGACGCAGGCGACGCTGGCGTTGATTGCATCAATCGCCCCGGCATCCAGGTTCAATTTGACCGGCTGCTGCCAGATTTCACGTAGCTGGGTAAAACTCAGTTGGCCCGGCGTGAGTGTCATGGTGTTCATATCAGCGTTTCTCCTGCGTCGCAGCAATCATTGGCAAATTCAGCCCTTCTTCAACGGCGCACTCCACCGCAATGTCATACCCGGCGTCGGCGTGGCGCATCACCCCGGTAGCCGGATCGTTATGTAAGACTCGGGCTATGCGCGCCGCGGCTTCATCGGTGCCATCGCAAACAATCACCATCCCGGCATGCTGAGAGAAGCCCATGCCAACCCCGCCGCCGTGATGCAGCGACACCCAGGTCGCTCCGCTGGCGGTGTTAAGCAGCGCGTTCAGCAGCGGCCAGTCGGATACGGCGTCTGAACCGTCGCGCATAGCTTCTGTTTCGCGGTTTGGGCTGGCAACAGAACCGGAGTCCAGATGGTCACGGCCAATAACAATCGGCGCGGATACTTCACCGCTGCGCACCATCTCATTAAACGCCAGCCCCAGCTTTTGTCGCCACTCCAGGCCGACCCAGCAGATACGCGCTGGTAAGCCCTGGAAGTTGATCCGCTCACGCGCCATATCCAACCAGTGATGAAGGTGCTTATCATCAGCCACGATCTCTTTCACTTTGGCATCTGTCTTATAAATATCCTGCGGATCGCCCGACAGTGCCACCCAACGGAACGGGCCTATACCGCGACAGAACAGGGGGCGAATATAAGCAGGTACGAAGCCGGGGAAATCAAAGGCGTTTTCCACGCCCATCTCTTTGGCCATCTGGCGAATGTTGTTGCCGTAATCAAACGTCGGCACGCCCATTTTGCTAAACGCCAGCATCGCCTCAACGTGCGTTGCCATTGAACGTTTCGCCGCCTGCACCGTGCCCTGCGGATCGGACACCGCTTTTGCCTGATACTCTTCCCAACTCCATCCGCACGGCAGATAACCATGCAGCGGATCGTGGGCGCTGGTCTGGTCGGTGACCATATCCGGGCGCACACCGCGCTTCACCAGTTCCGGCACAACGTCGGCGGCATTAGCACACAGCGCAATGGAGACAGCTTTACCCTCGCGGGTGTATTTGTCGATACGCGCCAGCGCATCGTCAAGCGATGTCGCCTGCTCGTCGACGTAACGGGTACGCAGACGGAAATCAATTCGGCTTTGCTGGCATTCAATGTTCAGCGAACACGCACCCGCAAGTGTAGCGGCTAGCGGTTGTGCTCCGCCCATGCCGCCCAGCCCGGCGGTCAGCACCCAGCGTCCGCTGAGGTTACCCTGATAATGCTGACGCCCGGCCTCAACGAAGGTTTCATAAGTCCCCTGCACGATGCCCTGGCTGCCGATGTAGATCCAGCTCCCGGCGGTCATCTGGCCGTACATCGCCAGCCCTTTGGCGTCCAGTTCGTTGAAGTGTTCCCAGGTAGCCCAATGTGGCACCAGGTTGGAGTTGGCAATCAGCACGCGCGGTGCGTTGTCGTGAGTTTTGAATACGCCTACCGGTTTACCAGACTGGACCAGCAGAGTTTCATCGGTCTCCAGTTTGGTCAGCGCATTGACGATGGCGTCATAACATTCCCAGTCCCGCGCGGCGCGGCCAATCCCACCGTATACCACCAGCTCATGCGGATTCTCCGCCACATCGGGATCCAGATTATTCATTAACATGCGCAGCGGCGCTTCGGTCAGCCAGCTTTTGGCCGTTAAGGTGGTGCCGCGTGGGGCACGAATATCCTGCTGACGATATTTGCTATGGGACATGACAGAAAACTCCTCGCGAACGTCGGATAGATAAGAAATATATACTTGTCTATACAAGTCATCGCAAGGATGATTTTAACAATTAAGATACATTTTTATTATATTGCGTCAGCAATCACGGTTTTGATATCCCGACATCAGGACATAAACCGTCCTTGCAGGCGATAGCGGGAACCCGGGAACAACAAACGGGCATGAGAGACAATAGATGACGCGGACCAGGTTTTGCGGCGGATCAGCAAGCAGGGATCGTGTTCTTTGATATTCAGCAGCGCGCACTCTTCAGCGCTGGCACGTACCGCTTCAACAATATGTTCACCTTCCGTCAGCGGGGCGATCAGTGACAGGTATGCGTGCGGCGTGGTCTGGCTGTAATCCTGCGCCAGATACTCCGGCACAATTTCGGCATTCACGCAGCGATCTTCAATCTGTACCGGCAGATCGTTCTCGTAGTGCACCATGACAGAGTGAAAAATGGATGTGCCTTCTTTGACGTTTAACACCAAAGCCTGCTGCGCGTTGGCCTGGGTTTTTTCCAGCGTCAGCACTTCGCACCGGTGCTGATGCTGACGGGCGTTGATTTCATCCGCGATGCTGCGGATTTCAAACAGCGCGGACTGGCCTTTTGGCTCGGCGACAAACGTCCCGACGCCCTGCAAACGCACCAGTAAACCTTCATCCGTTAACTCACGTAGCGCCCGGTTGATAGTCATGCGGCTGAAACCATATTGCGCCACCAGCTCTGCCTCAGAAGGAATGCGATCGTGAGGCTGCCAGATACCGCTGGCAATTTTTTCGCTGATCTCCTGTTTGACCTTTTCGTAAAAAGGAGCCGGAGCAGAACGGGATGGGAGCATGCGTGAGCCTTCCTTAAGCTGAAAATGTGAGTGGGTAGAGTTTACAGGCATTACCCGAACCTGATAAGCGCAACGCCATCAGGTATATCAGTGCCACCAGTGGGCGATTTGCCAGCCTAATCGCGCCGCCACGCGTGCTGCTCTGCCATCATCGTCAAAGCGTGGATTAAATTCAACCATATCCACCGCCAGGAGTTTACCGCTACGACACAGAGGCTCAATCAGTCTCAGCAGCGTCGCCAACGGTACGCCAAGCGCGGCGGGGGCCGACACGCCGGGCATTTCCCACACCGGCAGCACGTCGAGGTCGATTGTCAGATAGATGACATCCAGATTGGCAATGAACTGCGCTAACTGCGCCTGCGCCGTATCGCAATGCAGATCCTCCACCACGGTAACACCGAGCCGCTGGGCCTCATCCCAAAGCGCCTGGGTGTTTGCCGCCCGACTGACGCCGATACAGGCATAGTGAAATTCACGCTGCTGTTCATCGCAAAGCTGCGCCAACTGGCGAAATGGCGTACCGGATGTGGCTTGTTCAGCTTTGCGCAAATCGAGATGCGCATCGAAGTTGACTATCCCCACTTTCGCCTGCGGGAACGCATCCAGTACGCCAGCGCCGTGGGCAAAGGCAGTTTCGTGTCCCCCGCCCAAAACAAAGGTACGCATGTTCTCCTGCTGACAGCGCTGTACCGCATTACGTAACGCCTGCTGCGCGCCCTCAAGATCGGGAGGCTGCGCCACAATATTTCCCAGATCCACCAGCCGATTGTGCCCATCGTGGCTGGCTAAATTCGCCAGCGCCTTGCGCAGCTCATCGGGTGCTCCGGCGGCGCCCGTGCGCCCCTGATTACGTTTAACGCCTTCGTCGCAGGCAAACCCGAGTAACGCTATCTGCTCGCGGTACATTTCTGGGCTAAACGTCGGGCTCAGGGTGATAGTCTGAAACAGGCGCAGCGCATTCGGCGATTCGGCGCGGTCATCACGTCCCTGCCACAGCGCAGGTGAGGCTGGTTGCCAGTTGGTCATGCTATTTGTCCTTTGAATACGCGTTGGTAGAGCGGATTGCGCCCGGGTTCATACAGGATCTCGACCGGGAGGGTTGCATCCCACACCACAAAATCGGCCACAAACCCGGCCTTCAATTGACCGTGGGTGGCATGACGCCCCAGCGCCCGGGCCGCATGACGGGTTACGCCCGCCCATGCTTCTTCCGGCGTTAGGCCAAACTGAACGCAGGCCATATTCATCGCCCAGTGCAGGCTGATAAACGGACTGGTACCGGGGTTAAAATCTGTCGCTACCGCCATCGGTACCTGATATTGACGCAGCAACGCTACCGGTGGGCGCTGCTGCTCTTTGAGGAAATAGAATGCGCCGGGCAGCAGCACACCGACCGTACCGCTTTGGCTCATCGCCGCCACGCCCGCTTCATCGAGGTATTCAATATGATCGGCGGATAGCCCGTGGTAGCGGCTTACCAACTGTGCGCCGCCAAGCAATGACAGTTGTTCGACATGGCCTTTAATCGGGATGCCCAGCGCCTGTGCAGCCTGAAACACCCGCTCGCTCTGCGCCAACGAAAAACCAACGCTTTCACAGAACAGATCGACGGTCTCAAACAGCCCTTGTTCCCACAATTGCGGCATAATGGTCTCACACACCAGCGTAATATAGCCGTCAGGATCATCCCGGTATTCCGCTGGAGTTGCATGCGCAGCCAACAGCGTCGGGCTGATTTCAACGATATTCTCTGCCGCCAACGCTGCCACCACGCGCAATATTTTCTCTTCTGTCGGCAAATCCAGGCCGTAGCCGGATTTTATTTCCAGCAGCGTAACACCTTCTTTGATCAGCTGTTCCATCCGCTGATGGGCTACGTGTAAGAGTTGTTCATCCGTGGCGCTGCGGGTCGCCGATACGGTGGCATTGATCCCCCCACCCTGAGCGCTTATCTGCTGGTAGGAGACACCATTTAGCCGCTGCTCCCACTCACCTGCGCGGTTTCCGCCAAAGACCAGATGCGTATGGCAATCAATCAGGCCAGGCGTAATCAGCCTGCCCTGCATATCAAAAGTATTGTCATGCGTGAGATATAACGATGATTCCGGGACGATATCGCGAATCTTGCCCTGGCGGACGATCAGCGCGTGACCATCCAACAGCCCATATTGGGTACCACGTTCAGGGTCCATAGTCGCCAGACGAACATTGCGCCAGATAACATCATCAGGGAAGAATTGCTGCATTCGACTCACCACTTGTCATAGGTTGTATAGACATTTATTTTTGATTATAGGGATGTTGTCAACCTGAAGGACCGTAATTGTTATGTATTTGTGATATAAGGACTCTCCGCGCCGGGCTTTGTGGTGATAAAAACAACTTTTTACCTTTTAACCTTCCCGTTTCGCTCAACTTAGTATAAAAAAGCAGGCTTCAATGGATAACTTTTCAAAGCCCGGAGCAACCTGTGAACATATCATCAGTTTCCCGTCTGGCGCTGGCTATGGCTTTTGGCGTGACGCTGACCGCCTGTAGCTCTACGCCGCCCGATCAAATTCCTTCCGATCAGACCGCGCCAGGCACCTCTTCGCGCCCGATCCTGTCGGCCAATGAAGCGAAAAACTTCGTTGCTGCGCACTATTTTTCCGCGCTGACGCCAAACACCGCGCCGTGGAGCCCTTCTTCTATTTCTCTGCCTGCACAGCCTGACTTCGTCGTTGGCCCGGCAGGGACTCAGGGCGTCACCCATACCAGCATTCAAGCCGCTGTTGATGCAGCAATCATCAAACGTACTAACAAACGTCAGTACATCGCGATTATGCCAGGCGAATACCAGGGCACGGTATATATCCCGGCAGCAACAGGTAGCCTGACGCTGTACGGCATGGGCGAAAAACCGCTTGATGTGAAAATTGGCCAGGCCATTGACGGTGACATGAGCACCGCGGACTGGCGTCGTACGGTGAACCCAGCCGGTAAATACATGCCGGGTAAACCTGCGTGGTATATGTTTGATAATTGCCAGAACAAACGCGGCACGAATATTGGCGTGATGTGTTCTGCTGTCGTCTGGTCGCAAAACAACGGGTTGCAATTGCAGAACCTGACCATCGAAAACAACCTGGGTGACAGCGTTGATGCGGGTAACCACCCGGCCGTTGCACTGCGTACCGATGGCGATCAAGTGCAGATCAACAAGGTCAATATCCTGGGCCGCCAGAATACCTTCTTCGTGACCAATAGCGGCGTACAAAACCGTCTGGAAAACGATCGTCAGCCGCGTACGCTGGTTACCAACAGCTACATTGAAGGCGATGTGGATATCGTTTCCGGCCGCGGTGCCGTAGTGTTCGATAACACCGATTTCCGCGTAGTGAACTCCCGTACCCAGCAGGAAGCCTATGTGTTCGCACCGGCTACCCTGTCAAACATCTACTACGGTTTCCTGGCGATTAATAGTCGCTTCACGGCAAGTGGCGATGGCGTGGCGCAGTTAGGCCGCTCGCTGGATGTCGATTCCAACACTAACGGTCAGGTCGTGATTCGTGACAGCGTGATTAACGAAGGCTTTAACATGGCAAAACCATGGGCTGACAGCGTTATCGCAAAACGCCCGTTTGCCGGTAATACCGGTGCGGAAGATGACAAAGGTGAAATCCAGCGTAACCTGAACGACACCAACTTCAACCGTATGTGGGAATACAACAACCGCGGTATCGGTAGCAAAGTGGTTGCTGAACCTAAGCAGTAAACGTCATTTTCTGATGTAAACCCGGCAGATTCATGCTCTGCCGGGCAATGTGCCGGATGGCGACGAAAATCGCCCTCTCCGGCATACAATTAGCGTTACACCAAACGCGACTTATTAAAATTAATCAAACTCCCTGCCTTAATAATTTCACGCTCTTCTGCGGTCAGGCTTTCCATATACACACTGATTTCACTCACCGCACCATCATCGTGAAGCACATACGCTTCGATTTCTATACTGCACTCATCTAACGCGCGGCGAATACCGGGAATATAGATATAGTCACCCACTTCAAATGAAGGTTGCTCTGCCATCTGGAGCGGTAGCATACCCCAGTTGATAACGTTGGAACGGTAACGCTTGGTGGCATATTCCTGGGCAATATTTGCCAGGCCACCAATCACTCGCTGACAGCTCGCCGCCTGCTCGCGCGCCGAGCCATCGCCAGGTTTGACGGCGTAAATCATGCTACCAATCTCAGTATCCAACGGTTGCACATTTTCCTGACCGGCAATCTGTTGGATGCGTTCGAAAACTGACGCCAGTTCGCTGACATCGCCCTCCTCCACGCGCCTTTTTTCCAGCTCCGACGTCGCTTTACTTCTTCCCACATACCCGGGATCTCGTCGAGACAGCGTAAATTCCGCCAGTCCTAGTGGATTAGAGCGATACGACGAGGTTTCACCGGACGGGATAAGCTCATCCGTTGTTGTCACATCATCAAGGATCTTAGAGGCCACTTTCAGCAGAATATTTTCCGTTAATGCGCCCAGTTCCGGCCAGTCTTTAATGTTCGGGCCGTAAATGAGCGGCTGCTGCGTAGCCCCTTTCACGAATCCCTGGTATACGCGACTCTTATAAGGTGCAGGATTAAACGCATAGTCTGGCACCGTATCCCAGCAGTCCAGATCCGTCGCAGCAGTGAGGAATCCTCCGTTGGCTGCCGTAGCCGCAATTGATCGCGCATCCATCAGCGCAACGGCTGACATTTGACCATTGCCCGGTTTCGAGCCTTCACGGTTAGGGAAGTTGCGCGTGGTATGGCGGATGCTAAGACCATTGTTGATTGGCGTATCGCCCGCGCCAAAGCATGGACCGCAGAATGCGGTTCTGATGACAGCCCCCGCGCCCAGTAAATCTGTAACGACACCTTTCTGTGCTAAATCCATAAACACCGGTTGTGACGAGGGGTATACAGCAAGCGAGAAAGCATCATTACCGCAGGATTGACCACGTAATGCCTGCGCCGCAGCAATCACGTTTTCATAGTTGCCGCCCGAGCATCCAGCAATGATCCCCTGCTGTACTTTTAAGCGGCCATTTTCTACTTTATCCAACAACGAGAGGCTGGCTTTACCCTGCGCGATACGTGCAGATTCAACTTCAATCTCCCGGAGAATATCCGTCAGACTCTCATTGAGAGTATCAATCTCATAGACATTACTTGGATGGAATGGCAGCGCAATCATCGGTTTAATCGCACTCAAATCAACATAAATACAACCGTCGTACCAGGCCATCGGCTGCGGACTTAGCTGGCGATAGTCTTGCTCACGTCCATGTAATGCCAACCAACTACGAGTTTCATCATCCGTTTGCCAGACGGAGCTCAAACAGGTGGTTTCGGTGGTCATCACATCAACGCTGTTGCGAAAATCCGTTGAGAGATGGCGAATGCCAGGGCCGACAAACTCCATGACCTTATTTTTGACGTAGCCATTTTTAAATACCGCACCAATGATCGCTAACGCCACATCCTGTGGACCAACACCTGCTGCGGGTTTCCCGGTCAGATAAACGGCAACGACGTCAGGATAATCAATGTCCCAGGTGTCGTTTAGCAGCTGCTT
Source organism: Citrobacter sp. MGH110 (assembly GCF_001037515.1). Lineage (NCBI taxonomy): Bacteria > Pseudomonadati > Pseudomonadota > Gammaproteobacteria > Enterobacterales > Enterobacteriaceae > Citrobacter > Citrobacter sp. MGH110. The sequence continues at coordinate 2,123,311 of NZ_KQ089830.1, forward strand.
GACCAGCTCACCGCCCCCCTCTCCTACCGCCATCGTACCCAATGCGCCGTAACGTGTATGGCTGTCTGAGCCAAGGATCATTTTGCCGCCGCCCGCCATCATTTCACGCATGTATTGATGGATAACAGCAATATGTGGCGGCACAAAGATTCCGCCGTAACGCTGTGCCGCAGACAGACCAAACATATGATCGTCACCATTAATAGTTCCCCCTACTGCACATAATGAGTTATGGCAGTTAGTCAGAACATACGGCAGCGGAAAACGTTCCATGCCAGAGGCTTTTGCAGTCTGAATAATACCGACAAAGGTAATATCGTGTGAGGCTAATGAATCAAACTTAATTTTAAGCTTATTCATATCACCGGACGTATTATGCGCGGAGAGAATCGACCACGCTATAGTTCCTTTTTTCGCATCCTCTTTGCAGATATGCCCTGGCAAAGAATCCTCAGCTACAACTTCATTATTATCGGAGAGATAAACTCCTTTTTCATACAACGTAATCATTTGATACTCCGTAATCCCGTACTTATATTAGTGCGCAGTCAATTAATAATTTGAATCTGGCTTATGGTTTACAGCATGTTCCAGTTAATCAACATGATCCACCACCACACGCCCAGGGTGATATGGACAATAAAGGTCAGTAAGGTCAGCATGCCCCCCACCAGCCACCACGATTTAATATCGTTATAGCCAACGCCAAAAATAACCGGACCCGCGGCACCGCCATAATGGGTGACCATTCCACCATAGGAGTTAGAGAAGAGTAATGCCAGCGCGGTTAACATCAATGGTGCGCCGGAGACATTCGCCAGCATGGCAAATACCGGCATCATTGCCACAATATATGCACTGCCTGAGGCAAAGAAATATCGAACGATAATGCTCAGGAACAAAATAACGAAGAACGCCACATTGCCGTGATTACCAAAGTCGAGATTGTTTTTGAACAGTTCAGCTAACCAGTCAAAGAATTTCACTTTCGATAATAACGAACTTAACCCGATAATACCGCCATACCAGATTAAGGTATTCCAGCCGCCCTTATTTTTAACCACATCATCCCAGGTAACCACGCCTAACAAAAGCATCATACCCATTACGACAATCGCTACCGTTGATTCATCAACGCTAAGGCTTTTACTGAAAATCCATCCCAATAACGCAAGGACGAAGATACCCAGCAGCATTTTTTCGCGCCCTTTCATTGGCCCTAAATCCTGAAGCCCGGCTTTAGCAATAGTTTTGTTATCAACCTTTTTAATTTCAGGGGGATACATAAAATAGATAACTAAAGGCGTTACCAACAGCATAACCAGTCCAGGCAAAGCTGCTGCAAGTGCCCATCCCCCCCAGCTCAATTGTAAATGACAGATATCATTGATCATCTTCAACGCCAGAATGTTTCCTGCCATCGCAGTAAAAAACATATAGCTGGTCGTTTTGGTAACCATATAGACCGTCATCATCAGGTAGTGACCGACACGGCGCGGGCTCTTATCTGGCTCAGAGCCCAGCGCCACCGCCACGCTATTGATAATGGGCAATACAATTCCTCCCGCTCGCGCGGTATTTGACGGTGTTGCCGGAGCCAATACCAGATCAAGGAATACGGTCACATAGCCAAGACCAAGCGTGGTGTTACCAATTTTACCGATCAGAATATAAGCAATGCGCTTACCCAGCCCCGTCGTCACAAAAGCAGCACTTAACGTAAATGCGGAGAAAACCAGCCATGTCGTACCGGAAGCATAACCACTCAGTACGCTGCTGGTCTTCAGTACGCCATGGCCTAAATTTCCGACAACTACCATAGAGGCGGCAACGGCAATCAATAGCACCACCGGTTCAGGAAACGGTTTGATCACCAGTCCGACAATGGCCGCAAGATAAATACCAAACAGCACCCACGCTAGTTCACTTAATCCCGCTGGGGCAGGAATCAAACCAATAATACAGGGGATCGCTAATATTAAAATTAGCTTCCATAATGATTTAACGTTCATTTATTAATCCTGAATAATCTGTACAGGCAATACAGTATTTTCGTTTTTCTGCGATCGCAGAGAAATGAGGCCAATGCTGTCAGGGAAGGAAAACATCACCAGCGAATATTTTTCTGGCGGTCCGAATAACCGAAGCTCTGATAATTTCAGGTTCATCCCCTTTATTGGTTAAATGAATATCAAGAGTGCCGCCAGGATGTTCGATAGTGATATTCCCGTAATGCGCCCCCGCCGTTACCTGACGCGAAACAGTACCGTTAATGACACAGCTGCTGGCGATAGCTATCGCCCCGGTAATCGCCAGCGCTTTATGGCAAGAGTGCGGCATAAAATAACGAACATTAATTTCGCCGTCGTGTTGAGGTGCAGAGATGAGAATCGGTTTTGGGAGAACCTTATTGCTGACATCACCCAGCCCCATAGCTTCACCGGCCTGTAAACGAATAGACTCAATGCGCGACAATAATTCGTTGTCTGCATCCAGTTCTTCCGCTGATTCATAGCCCGTTTTCCCAAGGTATTCGGCAGGAATAATTACGACAGGTGTCGCCATATCCATACAGGTCACCGGAACTGAGTTGATATAATCGATGTGTTGGCCCGTCGGAAAAATATGCCCGGTTTTAGAACCTGCGGCATTAAGAAACGTCAACGCAATAGGGGCCGATGTTCCCGGGACGCCGTCAATTCGTGCCGTTCCTTCATACTCAACAACACCATGCGGCGTCTGTATATCAGCTTCGATAAACGTGTTGGTGTTCACATTGCGAATGCGTACGCGGGTGGTCGGCGTAGAAGCAGCAATCAACCCCTTTTCAATAGCAAACGCACCAACGGCGGAAAGCATATTGCCACAGTTGGGTGTGGTATCGACCCGTTGCTCATGTACCAGTACCTGAGCAAATAAATAATCGATATCAGCGTTGGGGTCGTTTGAAAGACTAATAATCGCGACTTTACTGGTTAACGGATTGCCACCGCCAATGCCATCTATTTCCAACGCATTGCCAGAACCCATAATCCCGATCAATATTTCATCCCGCTGTTTTTCTTCTTCTGGTAAATCTTGTGCTAATAAAAATGCACCCCTGGAGGTTCCTCCACGCATCATAACGCAAGGTATTTTTTTCATAACAATGCTCTCAATATTATTTCCACTACATATATGGTTGCATGTCATGAATAGGGTGGCTAATGACTTTGTTTGTGTGATTAGTGATTTATTTTTATTAATTAAAATTTATGAATTGCGGATACACTGAACACTTTCATCTTAGACAGGGGCTTCCCTGATTGAGTCCGGAGTCAAAATGAAACACGAGTTATCGAGCATGAAGGCATTTGTTACGTTGGCAGAGTCCGATTCTTTTAACAATGCCGCCAAGTTACTCAATATTACGCAACCTGCATTAACGCGCAGGATTAAAAAAATGGAAGAGTATTTACACACCCAGCTATTTGAAAGAACAACTCGCAAAGTCACATTAACAAAAGCGGGGGCAATGCTTTTACCTGAAGCCAGAGAATTAATTAGAGCGTTGGATGAGACCATTTTTAACATCAGTGAAATGAATGTTCATCATCACGGCATAGTGACATTAGCCTGTATTCCTACCGCGGTTTTCTATTTCTTGCCGTTGGCAATTGGAAAATTTAATGAACGATATCCCAATATCAAAGTGCGAATTATTGAACAAGGTACGAATAATTGTATGGAATCCGTACTTTGCAATGAGGCTGATTTTGGAATAAACATGAACAACATCACAAATTCCTCTATCGAGTTCACTCCACTGGTTAATGAACCGTTTGTTCTGGCTTGTCGACGCGATCATCCGCTCGCTAGTAAGCAGTTGGTTGAGTGGCAAGAATTGCTGAATTACAAACTGATAGGCGTTCGTTCCTCAAGCGGTAACCGATTATTGATTGAACAACATTTGTCCGATAAACCGTGGAAGTTGAACTGGTTTTACGAGGTTCGTCATCTGTCCACTTCGCTGGGTCTGGTTGAAGCTGGACTAGGTGTTTCCGCATTACCAGGGTTAGCAATGCCGCAAACGCCGCATCCAACGCTGATAGGGATCCCACTGGTTGAGCCTGTGATTAGACGCACGCTGGGAGTTATTCGGCGTAAAGACGCTATCCTCTCCCCTCCCGCTGAACGTTTCTTCTCTCTTCTGCTTAATTTATGGGCAGATGATACAGATAGCCGTTGGACATCTGTGGCTAAATGTCAGGAAAACATGTCGTTTGCTAAATAAGCAAAAAAATCCGCAATCTTCACAAGATTGCGGATCGTTTGTAACGCCTGGCGTTTTAGTACGCGTTAACAACCACCCACATCGGGCCTTGTCCTACCGCGTAACGACCTTTCTCCGTCAACAGTCCTTGTTCGCCAGCAATCTCGTATACCGCGATATGGTGCGATTTTTGCCCGGCTGCAATCAGGTATTTACCTCTGTTATCGATATTAAAACCGCGTGGCTGAGTTTCGGTAGGTTGGAAACCTTCTTTGTTCAACACGCTGCCATCTTCAGAGACGCTAAAGACCGTAATCAGGCTGGCGGTGCGATCACAGGCATACAGATGACGACCATCCGGTGTGATGTGAATATCTGCTGCCCAACGGGTATCCGCGAAATCAGCAGGCATCATATCCAGTGTCTGCACACACTCAATCTTGCCGTACGGATCTTTCAGCTCCCAGACATCAACAGAGCTGTTCAGCTCATTCACGCAGTAGGCATATTGCTTATTCGGATGGAACGCCATATGACGCGGGCCCGCGCCTTCAACGGTAGTCACTTCAGCCGGTTCCTGCGCAACCAGATGACCATCATCGCTAACGTCAAACAGGCAGATACGATCCTGTTTCAACGCCGGAACCCACAGGGTACGGTTATCCGGAGAGATGTTGGCTGAGTGGCAACCATCCAGACCTTCTACCACGTCAACCAGTTCCACCGGCAGGCCATCTTCCAGACGCGTGACGCTCACGCTACCCGCGTTATAAGAGCCAACGAACACGAAACGTCCCTGATGATCGGTAGAAATATGCGTCGGGCTACCCGGCAGCGCTGACTCTGCCGCGAAGGTCAGCGCTCCGTCATCAGGCGCAATACGATAAGCCAACACGCGAAACTCCGGGCGCACACCAACATAGAGGTAACGCTTATCCGGGCTGACGACCATCGGCTGTACCTGACCCGGTACATCAACCACCTGCGTCAGCGTCAGAGAACCATCGTGATTCAGGCTCCAGACGTGGATTTGCTGACTTTCAGGGCTGGCGGTATAAACGGTTTGCTTCATGAATACTCCTTTGCTTTTTGGCAGGTGGCTGCAATTGCCTGACACACGCCTAAGGTAGACGCTTTTAACGGTGAATGCTTAATTAAGGCTCAGAATTTTGTCCGGCTCCCGTCTCGGTGTACCATTCCAGCAGACAAAATTCTCAACCTTAATCTGGAAAAAACTATGACCGCACGCGTGATTGCCCTGGATTTAGACGGTACCCTGTTGACCCCGAAAAAAACCTTGCTGCCATCCTCCCTCGAAGCGCTCTCGCGCGCCAGAGAAGCAGGCTACCAACTTATCATTGTCACAGGTCGCCATCACGTTGCTATTCATCCTTTTTATCAGGCACTGGCGCTGGATACACCTGCAATTTGCTGTAACGGTACCTACTTGTATGATTATCAGGCAAAAAAGGTACTGGAATCCGATCCCCTCCCGGTAGACCAGGCATTACAGCTGATCGAAATGCTGGATGAACATCAGATCCACGGGCTGATGTATGTGGATGAGGCCATGCTGTATGAGCGCCCAACCGGGCATGTGGTGCGTACCGCTAACTGGGCGCAAACTCTGCCGCCGGAACAGCGCCCGACCTTCACCCAGGTTCCTTCGCTGGCGCAGGCCGCACATGACGTCAACGCCGTCTGGAAATTTGCCCTGACCGACGAAGATATTCCGAAACTGCAGCAGTTTGGCCAGTACGTTGAGCAACAGCTGGGGCTGGAGTGTGAATGGTCCTGGCACGATCAGGTCGACATTGCCCGTAAAGGCAACAGCAAAGGACGACGCCTTACCCAGTGGATTGAAGCACAGGGCGGGTCAATGGAAAACGTGATTGCCTTTGGTGATAACTTTAACGATATCAGCATGCTGGAAGCCGCAGGTACCGGTGTGGCGATGGGCAACGCGGATGACGCGGTCAAAGCCCGCGCCAACATCGTGATTGGTGACAACACCACAGACAGCATCGCGAAATTTATCTACTCCCACCTGCTGTAATCAGGCGGTAATCGATACGCTCTTAATTTGCGCGTACAGCCACAGGCCAGGTTTGATACCCAGTTCATCCCTGGCCCATGGGCTAATCCTTGCCCACAGCGTCTTACCGCCCACCTCAAGCTGAACTTCCACCTGACCGTTATCGTCATAGCATTGCGCGACTTTTGCCCGGAGAACGTTACGAATACTGGTCTGCTGGGGGGGTTGGAGCACCAGTGAAACATCAGATGCCTGAATACGAATACGCAGCGCGGTTTGCAGCGGTTGCTCCAGCTTATTGACCCACAGATGCTGATCGCCGAGCGCCAGCGCGGTCATCGCATAGTGTGGATGATGTTCCAGCACGCTGACTTTCAGAATACTGCTTTGCTGTTCCTTAGGCAGCCAGGGGTGCATCACGCTGCTACCCCAGACATCTTCCAGCGAACCAAACGCTTTGACCTGCCCGTTCTCCAGCACCATCACTTTATCCGCCAGGTGCAAAATCTCATCAAGCGAGTGGCTGACATACAGCATCGGAATATTGATTTCACGTGCAAGGCGTTGCAGGTAAGGCAGCAGTTCGCGTTTACGCGGTATATCCAGCGAGGCTAACGGCTCATCAAGCAGCAATAACTCAGGCGCGGTCAGCAGAGCCCGACCGATGGCGACACGCTGCTTTTCACCGCCAGAAAGACCGCCAGGCAGACGGTCAAGCAGCGGTTCAATGCCCAACAGCGACACCAGCTTATCAAACTGTCCGGCCATGCTTTTCGCCATTCCGTAACGCAGGTTGCCGCGCACTTTATAGTGCGGGAACAGGCGCGCATCCTGGAAAACATAGCCCACCCGGCGTTTTTCCGGCGTTAAACAGATACCGTTCTCGACGTCGTTTAAGACCCGACCGTTGAGCACGATGCGTCCTGACTGCGGCTGCGTCAAGCCGCTGATGGCGTTAATCAGTGAGGTTTTGCCCGCGCCGGAAACGCCAAAAATAGCGGTGATGCCGCTGGCTGGCAGCGTTTCGTTGAGCGTCAGGCAATGCGTCCCCAGCGTCTGGGAGAAATTGAGTTCCAGCATAATTATCGCCCCGTCCGCTCACGGCTAATACGCGCCAGCCATTCAGAAATCAGCAGCGAAATCAGCGCCAACACAATAGAAATGATACACAACCTCGCCGCCGCGCTTTCGCCGCCGGGAGTCTGGATCAGGGTATACATCGCCGAAGGAATGGTGCGGGTTTCACCAGGAATGTTGGAAACAAAAGTAATGGTTGCGCCGAATTCCCCGAGGGAACGCGCGAACGCCAGCACCGTACCGACAATAATGCCGGGCAGCATCAGCGGTAGCGTAATCGTCATGAATACACGCCAGCGTCCGGCTCCCAGCGTGCGGGCCGCCTGCTCCAGCTTGACGTCGACACCTTCCAGCGCCAGACGAATTGCCCGTACCATCAGAGGAAAAGACATCACCGCCGCAGCCAGCACAGCTCCGCGCCAGCTAAAGGCAAAGGTAATGCCAAACCAGTCGTACAACCATTCGCCAATGAATCCGCGCCGCCCCATGGCGACCAGCAGCAGATAGCCTACCACAACCGGCGGCAGAACCAGTGGCAAATGCAGGACGCTGTCGAGCAGCGCTTTGCCCGGAAACTTGCATCGCACAAGCAGCCAGGCAAAGAAGATCCCAAACGGCAAACTAAACAACACAGCCAGGGAAGAAACTTTCAGGCTCAGGATGACGGCCTGCCATTCAGGATCGGTCAGTATCATTACTTGGTCGTAAATCCATAACGTTTAAAGATTTCAGCAGCCTGCGGTCCTTTCAGGTAATCATAGAACGCGCTAACCGTTGCGTTTTTGTGCCCATCAACAATCGCGATAGGGTATTCCACTTTTTTGTGCGAATCTTCCGGGAAAGTCGCAACAACTTTTACGCCCTTACTGGCGACAGCATCGGAACCATAGACGATCCCCAGCGGCGCTTCGTTACGCTCTACCAGCGCCAGCGCACCGCGCACGTCTTCAGCAGGAGCCAGTTTCGGGGCCAGGGTATCCCATGCACCCAATTTTTGCAGCGCTTCTTTGGCATAAATGCCCGCCGGAACATGTTCTGGATCGCCAACAGCCAGGCGTCCACCATTCAACAGACTGGTCCAGTTGGTTTTACTGTCAATGGTGAAGTCTTTCTGTGCGCTGGCTTTCGGCGCAACCACCACCAGACTGTTACCCAACAGCGTTTCACGCGATGCGGTATCAATCGACTTCTTGTCTACCGCGTAGTCCATCCATTTCTGATCGGCAGAAATAAACAGATCGGCCGGTGCGCCTGCTTCAATCTGACGCGCCAGTGTGGAAGAAGAAGCAAAAGAGGAGACAACATCAACGTTCTTCTCTTTTTTATATTGCGTTGCAATGTCCTGCATCGCGTTGGTCAGCGAAGCCGCTGCAAAAACGGTAATCTTTCCTTCATCCGCCAGCGCATGCCCGGCAACGGTAAGAGAAAGTGTTGCCCCTGCAAACAAGCGTAACCATGTACGTGCCATCTGTAACTCCTTTGCGTTTCGTTATGTAGGCGCAAATATAACGAGTAAACCAGGATTTTCCCAGTGGTTATTGATACCAATTAGAGGTTACACAAAGAAAATATCGGCAGGGAAAGCAAGATCTTGAGAAAACGAGTTGGCAGGCAAAAAATATAAACGCCCGACTGAGCGGGCGTTTGGGGAATCAATGATTCTGTCTGGACTGGTCTTTCTGACCGATAGAGGAGAAGATGTTGAACACTTCACCCAGTCCGTAAATCAGCCCCAGGATGACAGCCATCACCACAGGAACCATAATTACGGCGAATACCAGACTTTTCAATAACTCTAACATGGTCAACTCCAGATATAGTCCTTAGTTGTATTCTAACCACATAACACAGAAAAGCACTCCCCTTTTGTGCGGTTGGCTTTGCGCGCGCGCGGTTTTCCGTCACAATACCCCTTTTGCTAGGAGCTTGTGATGCAGGCCGAAATCCTTCTTACGCTGAAACTTCAGCAAAAACTGTTTGCCGATCCCCGTCGCATTTCTCTGCTTAAGCACATTGCGCTTTCCGGCTCCATCAGTCAGGGCGCGAAGGATGCAGGTATCAGCTATAAAAGCGCCTGGGATGCGATTAACGAAATGAATCAGCTCAGCGAGCAGACGCTGGTTGAGCGCGCCACTGGCGGCAAAGGCGGCGGCGGCGCGGTATTAACGCGCTACGGCCAACGCTTAATCCAGCTGTATGATTTATTAGCGCAAATCCAACAGAAAGCCTTCGATGTTTTGAGCGATGACGACGCACTGCCGCTCAATAGCCTGCTGGCGGCGATCTCTCGCTTTTCGCTGCAAACCAGCGCCCGTAACCAGTGGTTTGGCACCATTACCGCCCGCGACCACGATCAGGTTCAACAGCATGTCGACGTGCTACTGGCGGATGGCGAAACGCGCCTGAAAGTGGCAATCACTGCACAAAGCGGCGAGCGTCTAGGGCTTGAGGAAGGCAAAGAAGTACTGATTCTGTTGAAAGCGCCTTGGGTAGGAATCACTCAGGACGACGCCATCGCTCAGGCCGCCGATAACCAGTTGCAGGGCACGATTAGCCATATCGAACGCGGAGCGGAGCAGTGCGAAGTGTTGATGACCTTGCCAGACGGCCAGACGCTGTGCGCGACTTTGCCGATAGAGCAGACCCACACATTAACGGAAGGCGCTAACGTCACAGCATATTTTAATGCGGACAGGGTGATTATCGCCACACTGTGCTGAGTTAATTGACATCAGCCTGAAGAACACGTATCCCTGTTATTCATCGCTGCAAATAATGGGATACAAAATGTCATCGTTGCAAATTTCGCAAGGCACGTTTCGTCTTAGCGACACAAAAACGCTCCAGTTAGATGCGTTGACGTTAAACGCGGGCGATAGCTGGGCGTTTGTTGGCTCTAACGGCAGCGGGAAATCTGCGCTGGCCCGCGCGCTGGCGGGCGAGTTGCCGCTCCTGAAAGGCGAACGCCGCAGCCAGTTCACACGTATTACCCGACTCTCCTTTGAGCAGCTCCAAAAGCTGGTCAGCGACGAGTGGCAGCGAAACAACACCGATCTTCTTAGTCCCGGTGAAGACGACACCGGGCGCACTACCGCAGAAATAATTCAGGACGAAGTTCACGACCCCGCCCGCTGCGCTGCGCTGGCGCAGCAGTTTGGCATTTCATCCCTACTTAACAGGCGTTTCAAATACCTTTCCACCGGTGAAACGCGCAAAACCCTGCTCTGCCAGGCATTAATGTCCACACCGGATTTGCTGATCCTTGATGAACCCTTTGACGGGCTGGACGTGGCGTCCCGTCGCCAGTTTGCAGAGTTGCTCGCTGAGTTGCACCAGGCCGGTTTAACGTTGGTACTGGTGCTTAATCGCTTTGATGAAATTCCTGAGTTCGTGCAGTTTGCCGGCGTACTTGCCGACTGCACGCTGACGGAAACCGGTGCAAAACCCGACCTTCTGCAACAGGCATTAATCGCTCAGCTTGCCCATAGCGAACGGCTGGAAGGCATCCAGTTACCTGAACCGGATGAGCCTTCGGTGCGCCACACGCTGTCAGATAACGAGCCGCACATTGTGCTTAACGACGGCACCGTCTCGTATAACGATCGCCCTATCCTGCATCATCTGAGCTGGTGGGTAAATCCGGGGGAACACTGGCAAATCATCGGCCCCAACGGTGCGGGGAAATCAACCCTGCTCAGTTTAATCACCGGCGATCATCCCCAAGGATATAGCAACGACCTGACCCTGTTTGGCCGCCGCCGGGGCAGCGGTGAAACTATCTGGGATATCAAAAAACACATTGGCTATGTCAGCAGCAGCCTGCATCTGGATTACCGGGTAAGTACGACAGTTCGCAACGTTATTCTCTCCGGTTATTTCGATTCAATCGGCATTTATCAGGCCGTCTCCGACAGACAGCACAAGCTGGTACAACAGTGGCTGGATATTCTGGGCATCGATAAACATACCGCGGATGCACCATTTCATAGTCTTTCCTGGGGGCAGCAGCGGCTGGCATTGATTGTTCGTGCACTGGTGAAACATCCTACGTTGCTGATCCTCGATGAACCGTTGCAAGGATTAGATCCGCTCAACCGTCAACTGATCCGTCGGTTTGTGGATGTCCTGATCGGTGAAGGTGAAACTCAGCTTTTGTTTGTCTCTCATCACGCCGAAGATGCCCCTGCCTGCATTACCCATCGGCTAGAGTTTGTACCCGAGGGTGATATCTACGCCTATCGACAAACCTCTCTGCGTTAATTTTCATGCCAGGGCGTTTATCACGCCCTTTTTTCTGTTTTTTTTTCAGACAAGTGCTGAAATAACAACCTAACATAATGATTTATAATAAAGTAACTGGCAGTATCGAGTGAAAACACTGGAGTGTAAACGATTCCACTAATTTATTCCGTGTCACACTTTTCGCATCTTTGTTATGCTATGGTTATTGCATACCATAGGCTTAACGGAGCGAATTATGAGAGTATTGGTTACAGGTGGTAGCGGTTACATTGGAAGCCACACTTGCGTGCAGTTGCTGAAAAACGGTCACGAAGTGGTGATCCTGGACAATCTCTGCAACAGCAAGCGCAGCGTACTGCCCGTCATTGAGCGTTTAGGCGGCAAGCATCCGACCTTCGTGGAAGGAGACATCCGTAACGAAGCGCTGATAACCGAAATTCTGCACGATCATGCCATTGATACGGTCATCCATTTTGCCGGTTTAAAAGCCGTTGGAGAATCCGTTGCCAAGCCGCTGGAGTACTATGACAACAACGTCAACGGCACTCTGCGTCTGGTGAATGCAATGCGCGCTGCCAACGTGAAAAACTTCATTTTCAGCTCCTCCGCGACCGTCTATGGCGATCAGCCGCAAATTCCTTACGTTGAAAGCTTCCCCACCGGCACGCCGCAAAGTCCGTACGGCAAAAGCAAGCTGATGGTGGAACAGATCCTGACCGATCTGCAAAAAGCACAGCCCGACTGGAGCATTGCCCTGCTGCGCTACTTTAACCCGGTTGGCGCTCATCCATCGGGAGATATGGGGGAAGATCCGCAAGGTATTCCAAACAACCTGATGCCTTACATCGCGCAGGTTGCCGTTGGCCGTCGCGAATCTCTTGCCATATTTGGCAATGACTACCCTACTGAAGATGGTACCGGCGTACGCGACTACATCCACGTGATGGATCTCGCCGACGGCCATGTTGCTGCCATGGAAAAACTGGCGGGCAAACAGGGCGTACATATTTACAACCTCGGTGCAGGCATCGGCAGCAGCGTGCTGGACGTGGTCAACGCCTTCAGCAAAGCTTGCGGTAAACCGGTGAATTACCATTTCGCCCCGCGCCGTGATGGCGATCTTCCGGCCTACTGGGCTGACGCCAGCAAAGCCGATCGCGAGCTCAACTGGCGCGTGACCCGCACACTGGATGAAATGGCACAAGATACCTGGCACTGGCAGTCACGCCACCCGCAGGGATATTCGGATTAAGGACCAATCATGACGCAATTCAATCCTGTCGATCATCCACATCGCCGTTTTAACCCGCTCACCGGGCAGTGGATCCTCGTATCACCACATCGCGCCAAACGCCCGTGGCAAGGGGCGCAGGAAACTCCGTCTAGGCAGGTACTGCCTGCACATGACCCGGACTGCTTCCTGTGCGCTGGCAATACGCGCGTTACCGGCGACAAAAACCCGGATTACACCGGGACCTATGTCTTTACCAATGACTTTGCGGCGCTGATGTCCGATACCCCGGACGCGCCGGACAGTCACGATCCGTTAATGCGATGCCAGAGCGCGCGCGGTACCAGCCGTGTAATTTGCTTCTCGCCCGATCACAGCAAAACGCTGCCGGAACTCAGCGTCCCTGCGCTAACAGAAATTGTGAAAACGTGGCAGGAGCAGACTGAAGACTTAGGCAAAACCTATCCCTGGGTGCAGGTATTTGAGAATAAAGGCGCAGCGATGGGGTGCTCGAACCCGCATCCACACGGACAAATTTGGGCCAACAGCTTTTTGCCTAACGAAGCCGAACGTGAAGATCGCCTGCAGAAAGCGTACTTCGCCGAACAAGGCGCGCCGATGCTCGTTGATTACGTCCAGCGTGAGCTGGCGGACGGCAGCCGTACGGTCGTTGAAACCGAGCACTGGCTGGCAGTTGTCCCTTACTGGGCCGCGTGGCCGTTCGAAACGCTGCTGCTGCCGAAAGCGCACGTGTTGCGAATTACCGATTTGACCGACGAACAGCGTGCTGACCTGGCGCTGGCGTTGAAAAAACTGACCAGTCGTTATGACAACCTGTTCCAGTGCTCATTCCCCTATTCTATGGGCTGGCACGGCGCACCGTTTAACGGTGAAGAAAACCAACACTGGCAGTTGCACGCACACTTTTATCCACCGCTGCTGCGTTCCGCAACCGTGCGTAAATTTATGGTCGGATATGAAATGCTGGCAGAAACCCAGCGCGACCTGACGGCAGAACAAGCGGCTGAACGACTGCGTGCGGTCAGCGACATCCATTTTCGCGAATCCGGAGTTTAAATAATGAGTCTGAAAGAAAAAACACAATCTCTGTTTGCTGAAACATTTGGCTACCCTGCCACCCATACTATTCAGGCACCTGGTCGTGTGAACCTGATCGGTGAACATACCGATTATAACGACGGCTTCGTTCTGCCCTGCGCTATCGACTATCAAACCGTTATCAGCTGTGCGGCACGCGACGATCGAAAAGTCCGTGTGATCGCCGCTGATTACGACAATCAGGTTGATGAGTTCTCGCTTGATGCGCCAATTATCGCTCATGACAGCCAGCAGTGGTCAAACTACGTGCGTGGCGTAGTGAAACATCTGCAAAAGCGCAATAACGCCTTTGGCGGCGCGGATCTGGTGATCAGCGGTAACGTCCCGCAGGGTGCGGGCTTAAGCTCTTCTGCCTCACTGGAAGTCGCTGTGGGTACGGTATTCCAGCAGCTCTATCATCTGCCGCTCGACGGCGCGCAGATTGCCCTGAATGGCCAGGAAGCTGAAAACCAGTTTGTCGGCTGTAACTGCGGCATTATGGATCAACTGATCTCGGCACTTGGTAAGAAAGATCATGCGCTACTGATCGACTGCCGAACGTTGGGCACCAAAGCCGTTTCCATGCCTGAGGGCGTAGCGGTGGTGATCATCAACAGTAACTTTAAACGCACATTGGTCGGTAGCGAATACAATACCCGTCGCGAACAGTGTGAAACCGGCGCGCGTTTCTTCCAGCAGCCAGCGCTGCGTGATGTCAGCCTTGAAGCCTTCAACGCTGTCGCCCACGAACTGGATCCGATTGTCGCCAAACGCGTTCGCCACGTGATCACGGAAAATGCGCGTACCGTTGAAGCCGCACAGGCGCTGGAAAAAGGCGACCTGCTGCGCATGGGCCAGCTGATGGCGGAATCTCACGCCTCAATGCGCGATGACTTTGAAATTACCGTGCCGCAAATTGATACGCTGGTCGAGATTGTCAAAGCGACCATCGGCGATAAAGGCGGTGTCCGTATGACCGGCGGCGGCTTCGGCGGCTGTATCGTGGCGCTGATCCCGCAAGATTTGGTACCTGCCGTACAGCAGGCCGTCGCGGAACAATACGAAGCAAAAACCGGTATCAAAGAAACATTCTACGTCTGCAAACCTTCACAAGGAGCAGGACAATGTTAAGCGAAATCCCTGTGCAGGCTCCGGACGGTCAGCCGTTTCGCCTGCTCACCCTGCGCAATGACGCAGGGATGGTCGTCACGCTCATGGACTGGGGCGCGACGCTGCTCTCTGCTCGTATTCCGCTTAGCGATGGTAGCGTGCGTGAAGCATTGCTCGGGTGCGCCAGTCCGGAACAATACCCGGAGCAGGCTGCATTTCTGGGCGCTTCAATTGGTCGCTACGCTAACCGTATCGCCAACAGCCGCTATACCTTTGCCGGCGAAACCGTTGAGTTGGTACCAAGTCAAGGCGACAACCAGCTGCACGGCGGGCCAGACGGTTTCGACAAACGTCGCTGGCAGATAGTCAATCAGAATGACCGTCAGGTGCTGTTCGCCTTAACATCTGACGATGGCGACCAGGGTTTCCCTGGCCATCTATGCGCCACCGCGCAGTATCGCCTGACTGACGATAATCGTATTTCGATAACCTACCGCGCCACGGTCGATAAGCCCTGTCCGGTGAATCTGACGAATCACGTTTATTTTAACCTCGACGGTGACAAAACGGATGTGCGCCAGCATAAGCTGCAAATTATGGCGGACGAGTACTTGCCGGTTGATGAAATGGGCATCCCGCATGACGGGCTGAAATCCGTCGCTGGTAGCACTTTCGATTTCCGCTCGGCTAAAATCATTAGCAGTGAATTTCTTGCCGATGACGATCAGCGCAAGGTAAAAGGTTACGATCACGCCTTCCTGCTTCAGGCACAGGGCAATGCGCGTACGCCGGTCGCCCGACTGTGGTCCCAGGATGAAAAACTGCAGATGGTGGTATACACCTCCGCCCCGGCATTGCAGTTTTACTCCGGCAACTTCCTCGGCGGTACACCATCTCGTGGGCTTGATGCCTACGAAGACTGGCAAGGTCTGGCGCTGGAAAGTGAGTTTCTCCCGGACAGCCCAAACCATCCAGAGTGGCAGCAGCCGGACTGCTTCTTACGCCCGGGCGAAGAGTATGCCAGCGTGACGGAATATCAGTTTATTCCAGTCTGATCCTTTCCCCCCACAGGCCCGATGACGTAACGTAGCGGGCCTGTTATTTGTTTATCACAGTAGAACCGCTCAAATCCCCACCATTCAAAGACAAAATCGCAACCTTGAATTCACAAGAACCTTACACTGTGGCGCTATTTTCGCTATGGTTATGCGTAAGCATTGCCGCTGACGCTTTACGGCAATATAATGAGAATTATTATCATTCAATATGATTTATAGGAGTGAGTGTATGGCTGTAACTAAGCTGGTTCTGGTACGTCACGGTGAAAGTCAGTGGAACAACGAAAACCGTTTTACCGGTTGGTATGACGTTGATCTGTCAGAGAAAGGCGTGGGCGAAGCAAAAGCGGCAGGTAAACTGCTGAAAGAAGAAGGCTACAGCTTCGATTTTGCTTATACTTCTGTGCTGAAACGTGCCATCCACACCCTGTGGAACGTACTGGACGAACTGGATCAGGCCTGGCTGCCGGTTGAAAAATCCTGGAAACTGAACGAACGTCATTACGGCGCGCTGCAGGGTCTGAACAAAGCTGAAACCGCTGAAAAATACGGTGACGAGCAGGTTAAGCAATGGCGTCGCGGCTTTGCGGTAACACCACCGGAACTGACCAAAGATGACGAGCGTTATCCGGGTCACGATCCGCGTTATGCGAAATTGACCGACAAAGAGTTACCGGTTACCGAAAGCCTGGCGCTGACCATCGATCGCGTTATCCCCTACTGGAACGAAACCATTCTGCCGCGCATGAAAAGCGGTGAGCGCGTAATTATCGCCGCTCACGGTAACTCTCTGCGTGCGCTGGTTAAATATCTGGATAACATGGGCGAAGATGAGATCCTTGAACTGAACATCCCGACCGGCGTACCGCTGGTATATGAGTTCGACGAAAACTTCAAACCAATCAAACACTACTATCTGGGTAATGCTGACGAGATCGCAGCAAAAGCGGCAGCCGTTGCGAACCAGGGTAAAGCGAAGTAATTTTCATCCTGGGTCAAACGAAAAAAGCGTGGAATGCTCCACGCTTTTTTATTGCCGGATGACGGCGTTGTCTTATCCGGCCTACCGAGCGTAGCCAGGATGAATTTTTTAACCGCGGCGCGCTTTTACAGCATCCGCCAGCTGGCGCAATACTGCATCGGTATCTTCCCAGCCAATGCAGGCGTCGGTGATGCTCTTACCGTAGGTCAGCGGCTCACCGCTATCCGGGTTCTGATTACCTTCTACCAGATGGCTTTCGATCATCACACCAATAATTGCTTTTTCGCCCCCAGCAACTTGTCCGCAAACATCTTTCGCGACATCCATCTGCTTTTTGAACTGCTTGCTGGAGTTGGCATGGCTAAAGTCGATCATCACCTGCGCTGAAAGCCCTGCTTTGATCAGACCTTCTTTCACATCGGCAACGTGCTGAGCGCTGTAGTTCGGCTCTTTGCCGCCGCGCAAAATAATATGGCAATCGCCATTACCACTGGTATTTACGATCGCCGAATGACCCCATTTGGTCACAGACAGGAAGCAGTGCGGCGCTCCTGCGGCGTTAATCGCATCAATCGCTACTTTTATCGTGCCATCAGTACCGTTTTTAAAGCCAACCGGGCAGGACAGACCAGACGCCAATTCGCGGTGCACCTGAGATTCTGTGGTACGTGCCCCAATCGCGCCCCAGCTCATCAGGTCGGCGAGGTATTGCGGCGTAATCATATCGAGGAATTCCCCCGCAGCAGGCAATCCGCTGTCATTGATATCCAGCAGCAGTTTACGCGCAATGCGCAGCCCATCGTTGATCTGGAAGCTGTTGTCCATGTGCGGATCGTTGATAAGCCCTTTCCAGCCAACGGTAGTTCGCGGTTTTTCAAAATAGACGCGCATAACGATTTCAAGCTCGTCTTTTAACTCTTCACGCAGTGCCAGCAGGCGAGCGGCATACTCTTTGGCGGCTGCCGGATCATGAATAGAGCAAGGCCCAATCACTACCAACAGGCGATCGTCACTCCCTTTCAGGATTTTATGAATCGCCTTACGGGCATGAGCCACCGTGTTTGCGGCATTTTCAGTAGCGGGGAATTTTTCCAACAATGCGACTGGCGGTAATAACTCGTTGATCTCTTTAATGCGTAAATCGTCGTTCTGATAATTCATGATTATTCCAGCGTTGCCATACTTATATAAATGAATGCAATCCCTCCAATCTATATCTTCAGTCATAAAGTGTAAACGGGGTTTTACACTTTGGACGGATTAATCCTGGAATTGGCCAAAAAAACGCAATAAAGTAGCGAAAAACGAGATCCAACCTACAATTTATAACTGTAACAGCTTTAATTTTCATAAATTTCAAGATTCTATGCTGGGTTTAATTTCTCTGGCAAAACTATTAACCACATATTGATGATGTAACTGGCACATGCACTGTTGGAAGACGTTATCCGACATATCGACCATAACAGGAGCATATTATGCATATGACAAAGCTGGCTTCACTCTTTCTTACCGCTACACTCAGCCTCGCCAGCGGCGCGGCGCTGGCAGCTGAAACCAATACGCAGTCCAATAACGGCCAGGCAAATTCCTCGGCGGATGCCGGTCAGGTCGCCCCAGACGCACGCGAAAACGTGGCACCAAATAATGTCGACAACAGTAACGTGAATTCGGGTGGCACAATGCTGCACCCGAACGGTTCATCAATGAACCATGAAGGGATGACCAAAGACGAGATGCACAAAAACACAATGTGTAAGGACGGTCGCTGCCCTGATGTGAATAAGAAGGTTGAGACCGGAAACGGCATTAACAATGATGCTGAGACAAAAACTGATGGCACTACGCAGTAACGCTGAAAATAAAGCTAATAATGGGAGAGCAATAGCTCTCCTTTTTAATTTTATCATCCCAAAAACGGTATGATGGCATACAGTAAAGATGAGAATAACAAAGGGATGGCATAATGGCGCACTCGCATACTCATACTTCTTCTGAGCAACCCAAGGACAATAATGCCCGCCGCTTGATGTTTGCATTCTGCATTACAGCCGGATTTATGTTGGTTGAAGTGGTGGGTGGCATACTTTCAGGTTCACTGGCCTTGTTGGCCGATGCCGGGCATATGCTCACTGATGCCGCAGCGCTCCTTTTTGCGCTGCTGGCCGTCCGGTTTTCCCATCGCCCGCCCACAATACGACACACCTTCGGCTGGCTGAGGCTCACGACACTGGCCGCGTTTGTTAATGCCATCGCATTGGTCGTGATCACCATTTTAATCGTCTGGGAAGCCATTGAGCGCTTCCATACGCCCCGCCCCGTGGCTGGCGGCATGATGATGGTTATAGCTGTCGCGGGTTTACTGGCTAACGTGCTGGCTTTTTGGGTTCTACACCGCGGCAGTGAGGAGAAAAACCTGAACGTCCGCGCCGCGGCACTACATGTGATGGGCGATTTACTCGGCTCGGTCGGGGCGATCATCGCTGCGCTGATTATTATCTGGACGGGCTGGACGCCTGCGGACCCGATTCTCTCGATTCTGGTTTCCGTGTTGGTACTGCGTAGCGCCTGGCGACTGTTAAAGGATAGCGTTAATGAATTACTGGAAGGCGCCCCGCTGACGCTGGATATCGCCGCACTACAGCGCCATCTCAGCCGGGATATCCCCGAAGTCCGCAATGTGCACCATGTCCATGTCTGGATGGTGGGTGAAAAACCGGTAATGACGCTGCATGTGCAGGTGGTCCCGCCGCACGATCACGACGCGCTGCTGGAGCGTATTCAGCATTTCCTTATCCATCACTACCAGATTGAACACGCCACGATCCAGATGGAGTATCAGCCGTGTAATGGGCCGGACTGCCACCTGTATCAGGGGGTATCCGGCCATTCACACCATCACCATTAATGGGACAGCGCGTGGGAACCCCGCTCGCGCGCGCTGTTAATCCACATTCTGCTACCGTTCAGTGCGATAACAGTCAGGATCACATATTCCAGCGACATGGCATATACGCCTTGCAGGGCGAAAATCACTACGCTTATTACGTTAATGATCACCCACAGCAGCCAGTTTTCAACGTACTTACGCGTCATCAGGATCATCGCCGCAATCGACAACACCATCATGCAGGAGTCCCAGAACGGGAATGCATCGGGTTGCAACTCAGGCACAACAACCTGCAATCCTAGTGCCTGCATAATGTTCACCGCAATGCGGGTCAGGAACGCAAAGACCAGATCGATATAGACCGACATCAGGCCGATCGCCACCACGCAAGCCGCCAGCCAGCCGATCGCTTTTGGTAACGGCAGCCAGCGAATTTTCAGTTCCGCTTCATGCTGGTTGGTTTGCCTGGACCAGGCATACCAGCCGTAGATGTTGGCGGCAAAGAAGAAAACTTGCAGCAACAGGCTTGCATAGAGCTGGATCTGAAAGAAGATAATCGCAAACAGCGTGACGTTTATCAGGCCGAAGAAGTAATTGCTGATTTTCTCAAGGCTCGCCAGGCCAATACACAGCAACCCAGCGATCGTCCCCACAGCTTCGATCCACGACAGATCGTAACCGCCAGCGCCAATCGGAATATGTACCAGAATGTTCTGCGTGCTAAAAAAGTCCATCTTTTCCCCCAGAGCAAAATAATTAATTAAGCTCGAAGTGTAGCCGCAAATTCCAACATGCGGTTTAACGGCAACAACGCCCCTTCTCGCAGCGCAGCATCAACATGTATCTCATGAGCCGCTCCGCCTTGTTCCAGGCCCTCAGCAATCGCCTTGAGGCCGTTCATCGCCATCCACGGACAATGCGCACAGCTGCGGCAGGTTGCCCCCTCACCAGCCGTCGGCGCTTCAAGCAATTCTTTATCCGGAACGGCCTGCTGCATTTTGTAAAATATGCCCCGGTCAGTCGCCACAATCAGCTGTTGATGCGGTAACGATTTAGCTGCGTTGATTAACTGGCTGGTTGAGCCAACCGCATCGGCCATATCAACGATAGACTGAGGGGACTCCGGGTGCACCAACACCGCGGCATCAGGGTAAAGCCCCTTCATACGTGTTAAAGCCTGAGTTTTAAATTCGTCGTGGACGATACAGGCCCCCTGCCAACAAAGAACGTCTGCACCGGTCTGTTTTTGTACGTAGCTGCCCAGATGTCTGTCCGGAGCCCAGATGATTTTTTCACCTAAACTATCAAGATGCTCAATAAGTTCTACCGCGATACTGGATGTGACGACCCAGTCCGCACGTGCTTTAACGGCGGCTGAGGTATTGGCGTAAACCACCACGGTACGATCGGGGTGCGCATCGCAAAACGCGCTGAACGCATCAATCGGACAGCCCAGATCTAATGAGCATTCCGCCTGTAGAGTCGGCATCAGGATGGTCTTTTCCGGGCTGAGGATTTTGGCGGTTTCCCCCATAAACCTCACGCCTGCAACCAACAGCGTAGAGGCAGAATGTTTTGAGCCGAAACGCGCCATCTCCAGAGAATCAGAAATACAACCACCGGTCTCTTCGGCCAACTGCTGAATTTCGGGATCGGTGTAATAGTGCGCGACCATAACGGCATCACGCTCTTTCAGCAGGCGCTTGACTTTTTCACGATAAAATTGCTTTTCATCCACACTCAGCGGGGCTGGCTTTGGCGGAAACGGATAAATTGCTGCTTCTGGATCAAACATCACGCTCATCTTGCTTTCTCGTTTTACTGGCTTAACGAAATAACCGATTAAAAGCGTGACGCACGCCGTATTCGGTTAGATTTGTTTTATATGCTAAACAAGATAGCGGATTGGCGTAAGAAAGTCACAATAATTGCGTGTGATGAATGCCGGAAGGCGACTGACGTCTTATCCGGCCTACGTGAATAGTGTCGTCTGTAGGACTGATAAGCGAAGCGCATCAGGCAAGCAGCTTCGAATCTTATAAATCGCAGATAGCAAAAAGGCGCCTTTAGGGCGCCTTTTTACACTGGTGGGGCGTGCAGGATGACTCGCTTTGCTCGCCCTCCGGGCCGTCGCCGTAAACGGCTCCGTTGTCTCACTACGTGAGACCCGAACCTGCTGCAGGTTCGAATCGTTAATTCTGCGCATAGCAAAAAGGCGCCTTTAGGGCGCCTTTTTACACTGGTGGGGCGTGCAGGATTCGAACCTGCGACCAATTGATTAAAAGTCAACTGCTCTACCAACTGAGCTAACGCCCCCTTATGGGGTTTACTTCTTTATACTTTCAGGATGGTGGGTCGTGCAGGATTCGAACCTGCGACCAATTGATTAAAAGTCAACTGCTCTACCAACTGAGCTAACGACCCGCTCGGGTATAACCTGAAAATTTTTACTCGGTGCCACCAATAAGTTGGTGGGGCGTGCAGGATTCGAACCTGCGACCAATTGATTAAAAGTCAACTGCTCTACCAACTGAGCTAACGCCCCGAGTGGTGGGTGATGACGGGATCGAACCGCCGACCCCCTCCTTGTAAGGGAGGTGCTCTCCCAGCTGAGCTAATCACCCGATACTGCGCTGGATACTACTTACTAACTAAGTTAGTGGTGGGTCGTGCAGGATTCGAACCTGCGACCAATTGATTAAAAGTCAACTGCTCTACCAACTGAGCTAACGACCCACTTTTTTTGCCGCTTTCGGGCTGTTTGATATCCCTTGGCAACGGCGGCATATATTACTGATTTCAGATTTTAGCGCAACAAAAATTTCGATGTAAATAACTCAACTGCTTAGGAATCACACGACGCGACCAGAATTAACACGATTTCTGGTCGCATGGTGTTCATTACATCGCGCCAAGGCGTTTTTGCGCTTGTTTCGCGCCATCAGTGCCAGGGTATTTAGTGATAACCTGCTGATAAACGGCTTTCGCTTTCTCTTTATCACCTTTGTCCTGCATGATGACGCCGACTTTATACATCGCGTCTGCAGCCTTTGGTGATTTCGGGAAGTTTTTGACTACTGAAGCAAAATAGAACGCTGCATCATCTTTTTTCCCCTTGTTGTAATTCAACTGACCCAGCCAGTAATTCGCATTTGGCAGGTAAGTTGAGTCTGGGTACTTTTTAATGAAGTTCTGAAATGCTTCAATCGCGTCATCCTGGCGGGATTTATCCTGCACCAGAGCAATGGCCGCATTGTAATCGGTATTCGCATCGCCAGTTTGTACCGGAGCACCTGACGCTGCCGCTGCACCCGCATCAGGTGCAGGGGTTGCTGCTGCCCCACTCTGATCGCCGCCCGCAGATTGCGCCGCAGGTGCACTACCGCTACCAAGATTATTCATCTGCAGCAATATCTGCTTCTGGCGTTCAACAACCTGATTCAGTTGATACTGATTTTCCTGAATTTGACCGCGCAGGGAATCAATATCGGACTGATTATCGGAGAGTTGTTGCTGGAGTTGGGTTAAAAGCTGACTGTGAGCGTTAGAAATACGCTCGAGTTGAGTGACACGGTCTTCGACCGAGCCAGAGCCGACACTACTGATTGGCGCCTGTGCAAAAGCGGCCCAAGGGGCCGCTATGCCAACCAGTAACGACAGACTCAACAGATGATGTCTGAAGTTACTGCTCATGCAATTCTCTTAGTAAACCAGTACGGCGCGACGGTTTTTGGCGTAAGCCGCTTCGTCATGACCCAGTACTGCAGGTTTTTCTTTACCGTAAGAAACGATGGAGATCTGGTCAGCAGAAACGCCTTTACCCTGCAGGTACATCTTAACGGCGTTCGCACGACGCTCACCCAGGGAGATGTTGTACTCAGGAGTACCACGTTCGTCCGCATGACCTTCTACGGTGACTTTGTAAGACGGGTTGCTACGCAGGAAGTTAGCGTGAGCATCCAGCATTGCAGCGAAGTCAGAACGGATATCGTACTTGTCCAGATCGAAGTAAACGATGTTGTTCTGCTGCAGCTGTTGCATCTGAAGACGCGCTTGCTCTTCAGAAGACATGTTGCCGCTGCCGTTTGCATCCATACCAGTGCCGGCACCCAGCATGCCTTCGCTGCCGTCATTGCTGGCGTTCTTGTTAGAAGAACACGCTGCAATAGCCATAACAGGCAGAGCAATCATCAGCCCTTTCAGCACTTTGTTCAGTTGCATTTCAATGATTCCTTTATTAATCAATTATTTATTATCACAGATACGGCGACCAGGCAGGGAATTTAACCTGTCCATCAGTTGCCGGAAGACGCGCTTTGAAACGCCCATCTGTAGAAACCAAATTCAGCACGGATCCCATCCCCTGAGAAGAGCTGTAGATTACCATAGTGCCGTTAGGTGCCAGACTTGGCGTTTCGTCCAGGAACGTTGACGACAGAACTTGTACGCCACCCGCTACCAGATCTTGTTTGGCAATGTGTTGCTGACCGTTGGCCGAGCTTACCATTACCATAAATTTACCGTCGCTGCTCACATCCGCATCCTGGTTTTGCGAACCTTCCCAGGTAATGCGCTGCGGAGCACCGCCGTTGACGTTAACTTTATATACCTGCGGACGACCGGCCTGGTCAGACGTAAAGGCCAGGTTTTGGCTGTCCGGGAACCAGGTAGGTTCCGTGTTGTTGCTACGACCATCCGTCACCTGACGGATCTGACCGGAACCAATGTCCATGACATACAGGTTCAGGCTACCGGTTTTAGACAGGGCAAACGCCAGTTTGCTGCCATCCGGAGAAAACGCAGGCGCACCGTTGTGACGTGGGAACGAGGCTACCTGACGAACCGCGCCGTTAGACAGTGTCTGAATAACCAGTGCAGAACGACCGCTTTCGAAGGTAACGTACGCCAGTTTTGAACCGTCCGGGGACCACGCCGGAGACATCAGCGGCTGCGGAGAACGGTGTACCACGAACTGGTTGTAACCATCGTAGTCGGACACACGTAATTCGTACGGGAACTGACCACCGTTGGTCTGAACAACATAAGCGATACGGGTACGGAATGCACCTTTAATGCCGGTCAGTTTTTCAAACACTTCGTCACTTGCAGTATGGCCCGCGTAACGCAGCCACTGCTTATTCACTTTATAGGTGTTCTGTGCCAGTACGGTACCCGGTGCGCCACCGGTGTCAACCAGCTGATAGGCAACGCTGTAAGAACCATCCGGGTTCGGCGTAACCTGGCCGACGACTACGGCATCAATGCCCAGCGCAGACCACGCGGCAGGTTGAACTTCCTGCGCGGTACCGGGCTGCTGAGGCAGACGAGAACGGTCTAACGGGTTAAATTTACCGCTGTTACGCAGGTCAGCACCTACGATACCACCGATATCTTCAGGTGCAGCACCCGGTCCTGCCCACTGGAAGGGGACAACACCAATCGGGCGCGCCGAGTCCACCCCCTGGGTGATCTCGATACGTACTTCTGCGTGCAGCACCGCTGCCCACAGCATCAGAAAACCAAATGCTACTCGTAATGCCTGCTTCATCATATCTCCCTTATCTGGACGGAAAGCCCACGATAATTTAGCAGAATGTTAACAAACTCAAATACACAAAACTACCAGAACTCTGTCTCAACCTTAGACCGTTTCCCCTGATTTCTCAGGGGTCGTTATTACAGTTTGAAGTCCAGTTTGGCATCTTTTACTTTTTCATAAACTGCCTGGCTAGGCGGTTTAGGAATTCTGGCGGTTTTCGCAGCCGTCAGCGCAGCCTGACACAATGCCGGATCCCCGCCCTCTTCGGTCACATCCAGTAACAGACCATCGGGTGCTAACTTGATATGTAATACGCAAGATTTACCTGCATACAAATCTGCACCATACAGACGGCTCTGGATCGCATTGCGAATTTGAGATGCGTAAGCACTGATATCAGCGCCAGATGCACCGCCATTGGCACCACTTGTACCACTATCTTTCGCCGGTTGGCCGTTTCCTTTCGCTCCACCACCCGATTTCGGTGCATTCTTACCGGAGCTCAGGTCACCCAACAAGTCGTCAACGCCAGAGGCTGCAGCGGCTTTTTCGGCCGCAGCCTTTTTAGCAGCAGCTGCTTTATCTGCCGCAGCTTTCTTATCGGCAGCGGCTTTCTCAGCTGCAGCTTTTTTGTCTGCAGCTGCTTTTTCTGCAGCGGCTTTCTTATCAGCCGCCGCTTTTTCAGCAGCGGCAGCTTTCGCGGCAGCGGCTTTTTCTGCTTTCTCAGCAGCAGCTTTCTCGGCTGCTGCTTGCTTAGCGGCCTCAGCCTGTGCTTTCTTCGCAGCGTCCGCAGCTGCCTTAGCAGCTTGTGCTTCTGCAGCTTTCTTCGCATCAGCGGCGGCTTTAGCGGCTTCAGCCTCAGCTTTTTTCTGTGCGTCCGCAGCGGCTTTCTTCGCGGCATCTGCCGCTTGCTTAGCCTGAGCATCAGCTTTAGCCTTCGCGTCTGCAGCAGCCTTCGCCGCAGCCTCTTCAGCCTGTTTCTGTTGCTCTTGCGCTTTCGCTGCGGCGGCTTCAGCTTGCTTCTGCTGTTCCGCCTGTTCGCGCACTTTTTCCTGCGCGGCTAAACGTTCTTTTTCCAGCTGCTTCAGTCGCTCTTGCTCAGCTGCCTGCTTCTCGCGAAGTTCTTCAGCTTGCTGCTGCGCCTGCTTTTCACGCTGCTCTTCAGCACGTTTCGCACTTGCCTGCTGTTGCTGCTGCCTGTCGTACTGTTGCACAACGGCGCCAGGATCGACCATAACGGCGTCGATGGACGAACCGCCACCGCCGCCGGCTGAAGCATCAATGTGCTCATCGAACGAACTCCAGATCAGCGCTGCAAATAAAATGACATGCAGCACCGCTGAAATAATTATCGCCCTTTTGAGCTTGTCGTTTTGTTCGGTTGCCTTTGACACTCTCGGTTCCCAAAAAACTGTTCGCCTGTTACGTGCTATCTTTCAAGCCAGCAAAACGCAGTCATCAGATTGGCTGCGTCATCAAGCCAACCGATTTTACGCCTGCACTGTGTAACAAGTTCAGCGCTTTAATTATTTCATCATAAGGCACGTCTTTCGCACCACCGATTAAAAAGACCGTTTTCGGATTGGTCTGCAGGCGGCTTTTCGCTTCCGCAATAACCTGCTCCGGTGGTAGTTGATCCATACGATCTTTCTCAACCACCACGCTGTATTGCCCAATACCGGAAACTTCAATAATGACCGGGGGTTCGTCGTTACTGCTGACGGCTTGCGACTCGGTCGCATCCGGCAGGTCGACTTCCACACTCTGCGTAATGATCGGTGCGGTTGCCATAAAGATCAGCAACAGCACCAGCAGTACGTCGAGCAGCGGTACAATATTGATTTCGGACTTGAGTTCGCGACGACCTCGTCCACGCGTTCTGGCCATGGCTTACCCCTTGTTGCTCTCGCTAACGGTAAACGCCTGGCGGTGCAGAATCGCGGTGAACTCTTCCATAAAGTTGTCGTAATTCAGTTCCAGTTTGTTCACGCGCTGGTTCAGACGGTTGTAGGCCATAACCGCTGGAATTGCCGCAAACAGACCGATAGCCGTTGCAATCAACGCTTCTGCGATACCCGGTGCGACCATTTGCAGCGTCGCCTGTTTTACCGCGCCTAGCGCGATAAATGCGTGCATGATCCCCCAAACGGTACCGAACAGACCGATATACGGGCTGATGGAGCCAACGGTGCCGAGGAATGGAATATGCGTTTCCAGCGTTTCCAGTTCACGGTTCATCGAGATACGCATCGCACGGGAAGCCCCCTCAACGACCGCTTCCGGCGCGTGGCTATTTGCCCGATGCAAACGCGCAAATTCTTTGAATCCGCTATAGAAAATTTGTTCCGAGCCCGCCAAATTATCACGACGCCCCTGGCTTTCCTGGTACAGGCGCGACAATTCAATGCCGGACCAGAACTTGTCTTCAAATGCTTCGGCTTCACGTGAAGCAGCATTAAGAATACGGGTCCGTTGGATGATGATGGCCCAGGATGCGATTGAGAAACCAATCAAAATCAACATGATAAGTTTAACCAGAAGGCTTGCCTTCAGGAACAAATCAAGGATATTCATGTCAGTCACTGCTTAAACTCCGCGACAATAGACTTGGGAAGCGCACGAGGCTTCATTTTGAGTGGATCAACGCAAACAATCAGAACTTCGGCTTCATTCAGCACGGTGTTCTCTGCGTTGACAATGCGTTGCGTGAAAACCAATGAGGTGCCACGCATTGACGTAATTTCGGTTTGAACTTCGAGCATATCGTCGAGCCGGGCAGGCGCAAAATACTCGAGGGTCATCTTGCGCACCACAAAGGCGACACGTTCGGCCAACAGGACCTGCTGACTGAAGTGATGATGACGAAGCATTTCTGTGCGTGCTCTTTCATAAAAAGCGACGTAACTGGCGTGGTAAACCACCCCACCGGCATCGGTATCTTCATAATAGACACGAACCGGCCATCGAAACATATACTTATTCATTCCTACTGCCTCTTTGTTGGCTTCGCCCACTCACACCAGTTACTTACCTTTGTAAGCGTCTGGTGATTCGCGCTCTTGCCGCCGCGATGCATCAAGAATGTCGTTGTATATCGCGCTGTCTTCACTGTACATCCCGGTAATGCAACAAAAGGTTAGTGCTTTCAAACTTCGCTACTATACGCGCGGGAATGGTGCTTTGGAATGGGGGAAAGTAAACGGAGAGTAAAAAATTATGGGCTTATGCAAGCCCATAAATATTTAAGGATGTTTCTTATTCAAAAGAAGAAGAAAATCAGACCAACAACGAGGACAATATCCGCGATCAGCGGGCAGAAGATGCCCTGCCAATGTACGGCGCGAGGACGGAAGCCAACGCCGTGAATAATGCCTGCGCAGACCGCCCACATCAGCAGGAAACCATGCCAGATTTCAAGCTCGCTGGTTTTGGCCGCGAAACGAGACGGATCCCAGAATATGCAGCCAGCCAACACGATTGCCAGCACAAATGAAAGCGCCCGCAAGGGGCGCTTGTCCATCGCGTTGTATACCATCGCGATAATGTTGGTCATTAGCTATCTTCTTGCCCGGCTTTGCCTGATTCAACGTGCTCAAGCGCCAGCGCTGTGATTATCCCAAATGCACAGGCAAGAAGCGTTCCCAAAATCCATGCGAAATACCACATTTTAAGCTCCTTACTTAGTACAGAGAGTGGGTGTTGCTTTCAATATCTTCTTTAGTGATGCGACCGAACATCTTCCAGTAACACCAGCTGGTGTACAGCAGAATGATCGGTACAAACACCGCCGCGACCCAGGTCATCAGATTCAATGTACGCTGGCTGGAGGTGGCATCCCACATGGTCAAACTTGCGTTCATCATGGTGCTGGATGGCATCACAAACGGGAACATTGCGATACCGGCAGTCAGGATGATGCAGGCTAACGTCAGTGAGGAGAAGACGAACGCCCATGCCCCTTTCTCCATACGAGAAGTCAGGATGGTCAACAGCGGCAGAACCACGCCCAGTGCAGGAACCAGCCACAGGATAGGTGCATTGTTAAAGTTCACCATCCATGCGCCAGCCACACGAGCCACTTCTTTGGTCAGCGGGTTAGAGGCAGCATGATGATCCAGTGCAGAGGTCACAACATAACCGTCAATACCGTAAATCACCCACACACCGGCCAGCGCGAAGCAGACCAGAGTCACCAGCGCCGCAACCTGTGAAGTTGCACGAGCACGCAGATGCAGTTCACCTACCGTACGCATCTGCAGATAGGTCGCACCCTGGGTGATGATCATCCCAACGCTCACGACACCTGCCAGCAGACCAAACGGATTCAGCAACTGGAAGAAGTTACCGGTGTAGTACAAACGCATGTAGTCATCTACGTGGAACGGAACCCCTTGCAGCAGGTTACCGAACGCCACGCCAATCACCAGCGGTGGCACGAAGCTACCAATGAAGATGCCCCAGTCCCACATGTTGCGCCAGCGCATATCTTCAATCTTAGAGCGGTAGTCAAAACCGACCGGACGGAAGAACAAGGACGCCAGAACCAGAATCATCGCCACATAGAAACCGGAGAACGCAGCGGCATAGACCATCGGCCAGGCAGCGAACAGTGCGCCACCCGCGGTGATGAGCCAAACCTGGTTACCGTCCCAGTGCGGGGCGATGGAGTTAATCATAATTCGACGCTCGGTATCATTACGACCGAGGAAACGGGTGAGCATGCCCACCCCCATGTCGAAGCCATCAGTGACCGCAAAACCAATCAGCAGAATGCCAACCAGCAGCCACCAGATAAAACGCAATACTTCATAATCGATCATTTGACGACTCCTGTCTTAGCGTGCCGGCTGAGAAGTCACAGTGGACTGCTCGTAGTGATAACGACCGGTTTTCAGGCTACTCGGCCCAAGGCGTGCGAACTTGAACATCAGATACAGTTCAGCCACCAGGAACAGGGTATACAGGCCGCAAATCAACAGCATCGAGAAGATGAGGTCGCCAGCAGTCAGCGAAGAGTTCGCTACGGCTGTTGGTAACACTTCACCAATCGCCCACGGTTGGCGACCGTACTCTGCAACAAACCAACCGGATTCAATAGCAATCCACGGCAGAGGAATCGCATACAGCGCGGTGCGCAGCAGCCATTTTTTCTCACCGATACGGTTACGAAGCACAGTCCAGAAGGACACCGCGATAATTGCCAGCATCAGAATGCCGCATGCCACCATGATACGGAAAGCGAAGTACAGCGGCGCAACGCGAGGAATAGAATCTTTCGTTGCCTGCTGAATTTGCGCTTCGGTCGCGTCGGTAACTTTGTCCGTATAGCGTTTCAACAGCAGACCATAACCCAGGTCTTTCTTCATGCTGTTGAACTGGTCACGAACGGCCCGGTCGGTAGTACCAGCACGCAGTTCTTCCAGCAACTGATACGCTTTCATCCCGTTACGGATACGCTCTTCGTGTTGCACCATCAGATCTTTCAGACCAATGACCGGTGTATCAACAGAGCGGGTGGCAATGATGCCCAGCGCATAAGGAATCTGAATCGCAAAATGGTTTTCCTGCGCATCCTGGTCCGGAATACCGAACAGCGTGAAGGAAGCCGGTGCAGGCTGAGTTTCCCATTCTGCTTCAATCGCAGCGAGTTTGGTTTTCTGCACGTCGCCCATTTCGTAACCAGATTCATCACCCAGAACGATAACAGACAGAATAGCAGCCATACCAAAGCTGGCAGCGATAGCAAAAGAACGTTTAGCAAACGCGAAGTCACGACCGCGCAGCATATAGTAGGAGCTGATACCCAGAACGAACATCGCGCCACATACATAACCAGATGCCACAGTGTGAACAAATTTCACCTGTGCTACCGGGTTGAGCACCAGTTCAGAGAAGCTCAGCATCTCCATACGCATGGTTTCGAAGTTGAAATCCGCTGCGATTGGGTTCTGCATCCAGCCGTTCGCAACCAGAATCCACAACGCGGACAGGTTAGAACCCAGAGCCACCAGCCAGGTGACACACATATGCTGGACTTTACCCAAACGGTCCCAGCCGAAGAAGAACAGACCTACAAAGGTGGATTCGAGGAAGAAGGCCATCAAACCTTCGATCGCCAGCGGCGCACCGAAAATATCCCCTACATAGTGGGAGTAGTAAGACCAGTTAGTCCCGAACTGGAACTCCATGGTCAGACCGGTAGCCACACCCAGAGCGAAGTTGATACCAAACAACTTGCCCCAGAACTTGGTCATATCTTTATAAATCTGTTTGCCGGAAAGGACGTAGACCGTTTCCATGATGGCCAACAAGAACGCCATACCGAGCGTCAGTGGCACAAACAGGAAGTGGTACATCGCGGTCAAGGCAAACTGTAAGCGCGACAGTTCGACTATATCTAACATCATGACTCCTTGCTCATCGCATGAAGACTCCGAGAGTGAACCCCGTTAGAAAGGGTCACACGCATGCCCCAATACAAATTTATCTGCTTCCTTCCGCCGCTACCCTTTCCTCTCATTTGAAGAAAGGACAATGATGAAAGGTTACAAACATGTTAATAAAACACTCAAATTGATCCCGCAATTATATTACGCCGTAAAATCCTTACAATAAACAGGTTTTTATCGAGACAAATTTGCATTTTTCGATAGTGATCAATTTATAGCTAATTTACCACTTTCAGATCAATTTGATCTGAAGCAATTTACCCTCTTTTGATGCTGTTTTCCAAGTTTTAAACATTGATTTAAATCAATTTTCAAATTTAATGTTAATAGTGTTTAGCACTCACGCTACTAGTAAACGCGATGTTAACAACATGTTTTTCAATGAGTAATTGCCGTTACTACAAATGATAGGATATTTATTTAAATGTACACGATCTTTTAACCAGCCCGGATGACTTAATTGATAGAAGATAAAGAATCACTAATGCTGGGTAGCTCACAGTTTTTTGTTTAGCAAGTCATGGATTTGTTATTTCATACAAATTATTCATTTAAATTTTACTTATAATTAACACCGAGATGTAACTATCTCAACTGGAAGCGAAAACGTTCCACAATGACCGATGCATTGCGTTTGTCGTTCTGCGAGAGAACGCTGACGTTTCGCTTAAGTCATCACTGAAAGTTATCATTAACACCCCCTCTTCTCTTATGTGGCAAAGATTAAATATGCCACAAACATTTCCTTATCATTTTTATCCTAAATTTAACAAAAATGAATTGTGACATATAAGATTAAAAAATAAAAAACCGTTATGTCGTTCACAAGTTAATTAGTAATTGGGATTTTTGAAATTATTTAAAACACGTCATAAACGGCGCGCATAACAAAATAAGATTTCGATCACAAACATGGCAAGTCATTTATTACCCAATTCTCTAATAAATTAAAACCAGCTAAGAAAAGATAATCTATCACATTGATTATGAAAGGATTTTATAGGTGACAAATATAACAATCATTTTTCTCAGGATATTTTGAAAATAGATCAATTGCTTCCTTTTTCGCTTCCACAGAAACTCCAACCCTATTAAGAGGTTGTCACAATCCATGTTCTAAATATTAGAAAATAATTTCACTTATTGACCATCAGCCCTACAGAGGATTACCCATGAAGAAATCTACACTTGTTATTGGCGTCATCGGTGCTGACTGCCATGCAGTAGGTAATAAAGTTCTGGATCGCGTTTTTACTGCTCATGATTTTCACGTAATCAACCTCGGGGTGATGGTGAGCCAGGATGAATATATTGATGCTGCGATTGAAACAGGCGCCGATGCCATCGTGGTGTCCTCTATCTACGGTCATGGCGACATTGACTGCCTCGGACTACGTGAGCGCTGCATCGAACGCGGCCTTGGCGACATTCTGCTGTACGTCGGCGGCAACCTGGTCGTCGGTAAACATGACTTCGCCGACGTGGAAGTGAAGTTTAAAGAGATGGGTTTTAACCGGGTCTTCGCCCCCAGCCACGATCTGGAAGATGTTTGCGCGCTTATCACTAATGATATTCACCAACACAATGGCCTCGAACAGCGTTGCCTGGAAGAGGCCATCTGATGCAAACAGTTTCTGTCGATATCGGCTCGACATGGACCAAGGCAGCCCTCTTCGCACATGAAGGCGAGGAATTAACCCTGGTAAACCATGTCCTGACCCCAACCACCACACATCATCTGGCAGACGGTTTTTTTGCCAGCCTGAATCAGGTGCTGAATGTTGCCGATGCTCGCCCGTTACTGAAAAGTGGTGAAGTGCAGTTGAAATACTCCTCCTCAGCGAAAGGTGGGCTCGCCGTTGCAGCAATGGGGCTGGTGCCTTCCATTACGCTGGAGTCGGCAAAAGTTACCGCCCATTCGGCAGGAGCGAAAATCGCGCAATATTATTCGTACAAGCTGAACCGTCATGACATCCAGGAGCTGGAATCATCACCGCCAGACATTCTGTTGTTTACCGGCGGGACAGACGGTGGCGAAGAAAGTTACGGCCTGGCGAATGCGCACGCGCTGGCAGGCTCAAAGCTTGATTGCGCCATTATCTACGCCGGAAACCGGGACATTCAGGACGAAATACAAACGATTCTGGGACATAAGGATCTGACCACGGTAGACAACATTCTG
Source organism: Citrobacter sp. MGH110 (assembly GCF_001037515.1). Lineage (NCBI taxonomy): Bacteria > Pseudomonadati > Pseudomonadota > Gammaproteobacteria > Enterobacterales > Enterobacteriaceae > Citrobacter > Citrobacter sp. MGH110. The sequence continues at coordinate 2,157,456 of NZ_KQ089830.1, forward strand.
CCAGACCTCGATCACCCGAATCCGTTTGCCGCGCGCCAGGCGATTTGCGATGTGTTCTTGTCACGCATCGTCAAAGGCAAAGGTCTGGACGTTATCGTCGGCGAAACAGGCGAAGAGCCTATGCCGACGCCATGGACGGTATATGAGTTAGTCAAAGCCATTAGCGATTACGACAGCGCATGGAAGGAATTCATGCTGATTGATATGGGCGGAGCCACCACGGATGTCTATTCGGCCAGCGCGAATACCCTCTCCCCCGATACCGTCCTGCATGGTGTTCCTGAACCGTTCGTCAAACGTACCGTTGAAGGCGACCTTGGAATGCGCGTTTCCGCCGTTGTGGTGGGAGAAAGCACGCAGGATATGGTGAAAGTCATCTTCGCCCAGCAGCCACAGCGCGAGGAAGCGTTTTACCGCTATCTACGCCACCTGGTTGGGCAACCGGATTACCTGCCACTCAGCGAGGAAGAGAAATATTTCGACACCCTGCTGGCAGGTTTATGCGTGGGCTATGCCGCTGAGCGCCACGCGGGCACTAAAAAGCAGGTTTGCACCTGCGTGGGTAATGTGGATTTACAGATGGGTCGCGATCTCACCACCGTACGCAAAGTCGTCGGTTCAGGGGGATGGCTCTCTCGCGCCAGCCAGTTCGATATCCATAACTGGCTCAAATACAGGGAGCTGGACGACCAGGGTAAAAGAATTCTGTTACCGAATCAGTTTGAGTATTACCGCGATTCAAATGGCCTGCTCCCTCTACTGGCAAACGTCGCCAGGCTGTACCCGCAAGCCGCTGCTCGCACCAGCATTCAGTGTTTAACCCTATAAAACTTAAGGCAGCTACGAATGGAACTTCGAAATAAAAAATTGACCCACGACGAATTCATGACCGAAAGGCATCAGGTGTTACAAACCTGGGAAACCGGCAAAGACGTTGAGAACTTCGAAGATGGCGTGAAGTACCAGCAATCAATTCCAGAGAAAAAGCGTTTCTCCCTCGCCCTGCTGAAGGCCGATCAGGAAGGTAAAACTCTGAGCCAGCCGCGCGCAGGTGTGGCATTAATGGATGAGCATATTGCGCTGCTCAAAACATTGCAGGAAGAGTGCGACCTCCTGCCAAGTACTATCGATGCCTATACCCGTCTGAACCGCTATGAAGAAGCCGCTGTCGGGATCCAAAAATCCATCGAAGCAGGTACATCCAAGCTGAATGGTTTACCGGTCGTCAATCACGGGGTTGCTGCCTGCCGTCGTATGACTGAATCGCTGGATAAACCGATCCAGGTTCGCCACGGTACACCGGATGCGCGTCTGCTGGCAGAAATCGCCATGGCCAGTGGCTTTACCAGCTACGAAGGCGGCGGTATCTCCTACAACATCCCTTACGCCAAACGCGTCACCCTGGAAAAATCTATCCGCGACTGGCAGTACTGCGACCGTCTGATGGGTCTGTACGAAGAGAACGGCATTCGCATCAACCGTGAACCGTTTGGTCCGCTGACCGGCACGCTGATCCCGCCGTTCATGTCCCACTCAGTCGCGATTATCGAAGGTCTGCTGGCGCTGGAGCAGGGCGTGAAGTCTATTACCGTCGGTTACGGCCAGGTCGGTAGCCTGACACAGGATATCGCTGCTATTCAGGCACTGCGTGAACTGTCCCACGAATACTTCCATAACCATGGCTTCGACGATTACGAGCTGAGCACCGTTTTCCACCAGTGGATGGGCGGATTCCCGGAAGATGAAGCAAAAGCCTTCTCCGTTATCGCCTGGGGCGCAGCGGTTGCCGGTATGTCTGGTGCCACAAAAGTCATTACCAAAAGTCCGCACGAAGCATTCGGTATCCCAACCGCGGCAGCTAACGCCCAGGGTCTGAAAGCGTCACGCCAGATGCTCAACATGGTCAGCGATCAGAAATTCCCGCAGTGCGCTGCCGTGGAGCAGGAAGTTGACCTGATTAAGAGCGAAGTCCGCGCGGTATTGAAGAAAGTCTTCGAACTGGGCAATGGCGACATTGCGCGCGGTACGGTGCTGGCCTTTGAAGCTGGCGTGCTGGATGTGCCTTTCGCTCCTGCCGCCTGTAACGCCGGTAAGATCCTGCCTGTTCGCGATAACACAGGCGCAATCCGTATTCTTGAAGCCGGTGCCGTGCCGCTGCCGAAAGATATTCTCGCCCTGCACCACGACTACGTTGCAGAGCGCGCACATTTCGAAGGTCGCAAGCCTTCTTTCCAGATGGTCATTGATGACATCAACGCCGTATCCCACAGTAAATTAATAGGAAGACCATAATGAAAATTAAACAGGCCCTTTTCACAGCTGGCTACTCCTCATTTTATTTTGACGATCAGCAGGCCATCAAAAACGGCGCCGGTCATGACGGGTTTATCTATACCGGCGATCCGGTAACGCCTGGATTTACGTCTGTTCGTCAGGCGGGTGAATGTGTTTCCGTACAGCTGATTCTGGAAAACGGCGCGGTGGCTGTGGGCGATTGCGCAGCGGTGCAATATTCAGGTGCAGGCGGTCGTGACCCGCTGTTCCTGGCTGAAAACTTCATTCCGTTCCTCAACGACCACATCAAGCCGTTGCTGGAAGGTCGTGACGTTGATTCGTTCCTGACCAACGCCCGTTTCTTTGACGAACTGCGTATTGATGGCCATCTGCTGCATACCGCCGTACGTTATGGTCTGTCTCAGGCGCTGCTCGACGCAGCGGCACTGGCTACCGGTCGTCTGAAAGCCGAAGTGGTTTGTGATGAATGGCAGCTGCCATGCGTCCCGGAAGCCATTCCGTTATTTGGTCAGAGCGGCGACGACCGTTATATCGCCGTCGACAAGATGATCCTCAAAGGTGTGGATGTCCTGCCGCATGCGCTGATCAATAACGTTGAAGAGAAGCTGGGCTTTAAAGGTGAAAAACTGCGTGAGTACGTCCGCTGGTTGTCTAACCGCATCCTGAGCCTGCGCACCAACGATAGCTATCACCCAACGCTGCACATTGATGTCTACGGCACCATCGGTCTGATCTTCGATATGGAACCAGTGCGTTGCGCCGAATACATCGCCAGCCTGGAAGCCGAAGCGCAAGGCCTGCCGCTGTACATTGAAGGCCCGGTTGATGCCGGTAACAAGCCGGATCAGATCCGCATGTTAACCGAGATCACTCAGGAGCTGACTCGTCTGGGTTCTGGCGTGAAAATCGTTGCGGATGAATGGTGTAACACCTATCAGGACATCGTGGACTTCACCGACGCGGGCAGCTGCCACATGGTGCAGATTAAAACCCCGGACCTGGGCGGTATTCACAACATCGTTGATGCAGTGCTGTATTGCAACAAACACGGAATGGAAGCCTATCAGGGCGGTACCTGTAACGAAACGGAAATCAGTGCTCGTACCTGCGTACACGTCGCGCTGGCTGCGCGTCCAATGCGCATGCTGATCAAACCGGGTATGGGTTTCGATGAAGGTCTCAACATCGTGTTTAACGAAATGAACCGCACCATCGCGCTGTTGCAAACTAAGGATTAAGAGATGGCACGCACATTTAAGATCTTATCGCCTACGGCTATCCTGGGTTATGGCTTCCCGGAAGAAAGTTTTCGTAAAGCCATGGAAGAGTCACCGGATCTTATTGCTGTTGACGCAGGTTCCTCCGATCCTGGCCCTCACTACCTGGGGGCAGGTAAACCCTTTACTGACAGGGCCGGTGTGAAACGCGATCTGCGCTATATGATTGTGGCAGGCGTTAAGAACAACATCCCTGTCGTGATCGGCACAGCCGGTGGTTCTGGCGCAGCTCCGCATCTGGAGTGGTGTCGTCAGATAATCCATGAGATCGCGCAGGAAGAAAAACTGTCTTTCTCAATGGCGCTGATTCCGTCTGATGTCGACAAAGAAATCGTTCATCAGGCGCTGGATAACGGCAAAATCACCGCGCTCGATTTTGTGCCTGAACTGACTCACGAGGCCATTGAAGAGAGCACCTACATTGTCGCGCAGATGGGCGTCGAGCCTTTCCAGCGTGCGCTGAAAGCCGGTGCGCAGGTGGTCCTGGGCGGACGTGCCTACGATCCGGCCTGCTTCGCCGCTCTGCCGATTATGCAGGGCTTTGATGAAGGTCTGGCGCTTCATTGCGGTAAGATCCTTGAGTGTGCAGCCATTGCCGCCACCCCTGGCTCCGGCTCAGATTGTGCGATGGGAATCATTGACGATAACGGCTTTACGCTGAAGGCGTTCAATCCCAAGCGTAAGTTCACCGAGACTTCCGCCGCAGCGCACACCCTGTACGAGAAGTCAGATCCGTACTTCCTGCCAGGGCCAGGCGGTGTGCTGAACCTGAAGGCATGCACTTTCACCCAGGTTAACGAGGGTGAAGTGTATGTCAGCGGTTCACGGCATGAAGAAACACCGTATGCGTTGAAACTGGAAGGTGCACGCCAGGTTGGCTTCCGTTGCCTGACCATCGCCGGAACACGTGACCCTATTATGATTGCCGGGATTGACACGATTCTTGAAGAGGTACAGGCAAGCGTTGCACGTAACCTCTCACTGAATGACGACAGTATCCGCATGACGTTCCACCTGTACGGTAAGAACGGTGTGATGGGCAACCATGAGCCGATGAAAACTGCGGGCCATGAACTGGGAATTTTACTGGATGTCGTTGCGCCAACGCAGGATATCGCTAACAGCGTTTGCTCGCTGGTGCGCTCTACCCTGCTGCACTACGGCTATGAAAATCGTATTGCGACTGCGGGCAACCTCGCCTTCCCGTTCTCGCCATCTGATATTCAGAGTGGACCGGTGTATGAGTTCTCGATCTATCACCTGATTGAAGCGAGCGATGCGCTGCGTTTTGATTTCCACATTGAACAGGTGACGCCAGAAGGAGTTCAGGCATGAAACACTCAATTTGTTCACTGGCGCAAGTAATTCGTTCCAAAAACGCCGGACCGTACGAACTGGTTTTAGATATTTTATTTAAAACAAGGGAAGACTATCAGCGGGTAAAAGCCTGCGAGCAATTAACACCGCAGCTTATTGCCGGTTTATATAATGTTGAGCCTGAATTTATTCACAATATCGTCTGGTTCGATCCAGCGAATGCCGTAAAAATCGTCATGCCACGAGATATTATTTCCGGCAACGTCGGTGACAATGATGTTTATGGTGCGCAGCAACACGCTCCATTATTAAGTATTGAGTTCGACTTGTAACAAAAAAACACAATAACAACCATTGGAGCACAGAATTCAGCTGTATCACAGTGCTTCGAATTATTCATGCGGTTGGTCACAACAGGCGTGCGTCTGAGCTGCTGTCCAGGTTCAGGCGCACGCCACCCTACACAATTCCAATTACCAGCCTTTATCCGATGGAGTACACATGAAGAAAATTAGTTTAACGAAGATGATCATATTAGGCCTGATACTCGGCATGATTGCCGGGGTGGCCATAAATAATATGGCCGCGGCTGAAACAGCAAAATCTTATGCAGCAGACATTTCCATTTTCACCACCATATTCTTACGTATGGTGAAAATGATTATCGCTCCATTGGTTATTTCAACTCTGGTTGTAGGTATTGCCAAAATGGGCGATGCCAAAACGCTGGGACGTATATTTTCGAAAACCTTCTTCCTGTTTATTTGCGCCTCTCTGGTGTCAATTGCACTGGGTCTGGTTATCGTTAATATCTTCCAGCCAGGCGCAGGTATCAACTTTGTGCCACATGACGTCGGAGCCGTTGCCGCCGTTAAGTCAGAGCCATTCACGCTGAAAGTATTCATCTCACACGCGGTACCGACCAGTATTGTCGATGCGATGGCGCGTAACGAAATTCTGCAGATCGTCGTGTTCTCAATCTTCCTCGGTTGCAGCCTCGCTGCGATTGGTGAAAAAGCCGATCCTATCGTGAAAGTGCTGGATTCACTGGTGCACGTCATGCTGAAGCTGACGGGTTACGTCATGCTGTTTGCACCACTGACCGTGTTTGCCGCTATTTCAGGTCTGATTGCCGAACGTGGTCTGGGTGTGATGGTTAGCGCCGGGATCTTCATGGGTGAGTTCTACCTGACGCTGGGTATGCTGTGGGCGATCCTGATTGGCCTGTCTACGATGATCGTCGGGCCTTGCATCGCGCGTTTAACGAAATCAATCCTCGAACCCGCTCTGCTGGCCTTTACCACTTCAAGCTCTGAAGCCGCCTTCCCGGGTACGCTGGACAAGCTGGAAAAATTCGGTGTTTCGTCAAAAATTGCCAGCTTCGTTCTGCCTATCGGTTATTCCTTTAACCTGGTCGGTTCCATGGCTTATTGCTCATTTGCCACCGTCTTTATTGCCCAGGCGTGCAACATCGAACTGAGCATGGGCGAGCAAATCACCATGCTGTTAATCCTGATGCTGACCTCAAAAGGAATGGCAGGCGTACCGCGCGCATCAATGGTGGTTATCGCTGCAACCCTGAACCAGTTCAACATTCCAGAAGCAGGTCTGATTCTGCTGATGGGTGTCGATCCGTTCCTCGATATGGGTCGTTCCGCCACGAACGTTATGAGTAACGCCATGGGAGCAGCCATTGTCAGCCGTTGGGAAGGTGAACACTTCGGCCAGGGTTGCCGTGGCTCTGCACCAGTGAAGTCCCCGGAGCAGGAACGTCCGGTTACCGAACCGTCAGAAGTTGCCATGTCCTGACACAACGCCATTGCCGGATGGCGCTCGCGCTTATCCGGCCTACATAACGTTTAACCATCCGTAGGCCGGATAAGGCGGTACGCCGCCATCCGGCACCAAGATGAGCACACCAACAGGAATGCATAATGAAAAAAACAATTCTCGGCGTGAGTCTCTTTTCTTTCAGCGTCTTGTTTAGCGCAACCACATTCGCGCAAACCACGCCCGACTACGCCAAGCTGATAGAACAGGCTCATCAGAAGTACAAAAGTAACAACGATGGAAAAGTCGCCGACTACATCCCTGCTCTGGCGACCTATAGCCCGAAAAATTTTGCCATCACCATTGCGACGGTGGACGGCAAGATCTACCAGGTTGGCGATGTTAACAAACCTTTCCCAATGGAATCCCTGAGTAAAGTGTTCACCATGGCGCTTGCCATGGAGCAGCACGGTCCTCAGGTAGTGCTGGATAAACTTGGCGCCAATGCCACCGGAATGCCATTCAACTCAGGTTTAGCCGTTGAACTGACCAAAGGCGCGCCTGAAAACCCTCTGGTAAACGCCGGGGCCATGAGCACCGTTAGCCTGATCGAAGCCAAAGACAAAACCGATCGTTGGAACAAAATCCTCGACAACCTGAACGTCTGGGCCGATGCCACTCTCACCGTGAACGAACCGGTTTTCAAATCTGAAATGGAAACCAACCAGCACAATCAGGCGCTGGCCAAGCTGATGGAATCCTATAACAGCTTCTATGGCAACACTGACGAAGCCGTTGAAATTTATACCCGCCAGTGTTCGGTGGATATCACCGTTGAGCAACTGGCCAAAATGGGTGCCGTACTCGCGAACAAAGGCAAATCTCCGTTCAACGGTAAACAGTTGCTGAATGAGAAATATGTTCCGCAGGTGCTGGCAGAAATGGCAATTGCCGGGCTTTACGACGGTAGCGGTAAATGGCTGTACACCGTTGGCATCCCGGCGAAAAGCGGCGTCGGCGGCGGCATGGTTGCCGTTGTCCCAGGCGAATATGCGATTGCGGTCTATTCTCCACCGCTTGATGAAGCCGGAAACAGCGTTCGTGCCCAGAAAACTATCGAATATGTCGCCGAAGCGACAAAAGCCAATGTCTTTTTAGCCAAATAACTTTACGCCGGATGGCGCTTCGCTTATCCGACCTACATCAATGCGTTAATCGTAGGCTGGAAAAGCGAAGCGCCATTCGGTAAACAACACGAAGAGGTGAGAAGTAAACATGTCTAAACCATTTGTCTGGCAGGAACTCTTTGTTCAGAGTAAGGATAGTACCGAGTATGAATTACTTAGTAACCAGCACGTTACGGTAACGGAGTTAGACGGAGAGGAAGTGATCAAGGTTGCACCGGAAGCGTTAACCTTGTTAGCACAGCAGGCGTTTTATGAGGCTTCATTTTTCCTGCGCGCCGGACATTTAAAACAGATTGCCAGCATTTTGCACGACCCACAGGCCAGCAGTAACGATAAGTACGTCGCATTGCAGCTGCTGCGCAATGCAGAGGTTTCAGCTAAAGGCGTACTGCCCAACTGCCAGGATACCGGGACGGCAACCATTGTGGCCAGCAAAGGACAACATGTCTGGACCGGCGGCGATGACGCAGAAGCATTAAGCAAAGGCGTGTATTCCACCTTTACCGAAAACAACTTGCGTTACTCGCAAAATGCCCCGCTGGATATGTATACAGAGGTCAATACCCAGACCAACCTGCCCGCACAAATCGATATTAGCGCCACCCCAGGTAACGAATACCGTTTCCTGTTCGTCAATAAAGGTGGTGGCTCAGCTAACAAAGCGGCGCTGTACCAGGAAACCAAATCCATTCTACAGCCGGAAAAACTCACTGCGTTCCTGATCGAAAAAATGAAATCACTGGGTACAGCCGCTTGTCCGCCGTATCACATCGCTTTTGTGGTTGGGGGCTTATCCGCCGACCAGGCGCTGAAAGTCGCCAAACTGGCTTCAACCAAATATTACGATAATCTACCCACCAGCGGGAACGAGCTGGGCCAGGCGTTCCGTGATACGGCGCTGGAAGCCGAGTTGCTCAATGCCAGCCGCGAGTTTGGCATCGGGGCGCAGTTTGGCGGCAAATACTTTGCCCACGATATCCGCGTAATTCGCTTACCGCGCCACGGCGGCTCCTGCCCAATCGCGATGGCCCTCTCCTGCTCTGCCGACCGTAACATTAAGGCCAAAATTAATAAACACGGTATCTGGCTGGAGAAACTCGAGCATAATCCGGGCAAATTCATTCCTGATTCTCACCGGATAGAAAACGGCGCTCAGACCGTACAACTGGATCTGAACCGTCCGCTGCGTGACATCCTGCATGACCTTTCCGCTCTGCCCATTGGTACACGCCTGTCGTTAAGCGGCCCGATTGTTGTCGCTCGCGATATCGCCCACGCGAACATCAAAGCGCGACTGGATAACGGCGAACCGATGCCGGAATACATGAAAAAGCATATCGTTTACTACGCGGGTCCCGCCAAAACCCCGGAAAATCAGGCTTGTGGCTCAATGGGGCCCACCACCGGCGGGCGCATGGATGGGTATGTCGATGCTTTCCAGGCACAAGGCGGCAGCCTCATTATGCTCACCAAGGGTAACCGCAGCCAGCAGGTCACTGATGCCTGTCACAAACACGGTGGATTTAGCCTCGGCAGCATTGGCGGTGCAGCAGCCCTGCTGGCGCAGCAGTACGTGAAAAGCCTGCAGTGCCTTGAATATCCCGAACTGGGAATGGAAGCCGTATGGATGATGGAAGTTAAAAATATGCCGGCCTTCGTATTAGTGGATGACAAAGGCAATAACTTCTTTAGCCAGTTCGAGCAGCAGCATCGCTGCGCAACTTGTCCGGCAGGGCATTAAGGAGTTTCCATGGAAGCGCGCGCCAATAACGACAGACACCGTCAGCGTCAGCAGAAGCTGAAAGAGCAGGTTGATACCCGCGTAGCGGCGGCAACGGAGAAGAAAGGGATCCTGATTGTCTTCACCGGCAACGGAAAAGGAAAATCCACCGCAGCCTTTGGCACGGCAACGCGCGCAGTGGGTCACGGAAAAACCGTTGGCATCGCGCAGTTTATTAAAGGTCAGTGGGACAATGGCGAGTACAACACCCTGCACCCCCTCGGCGTCGAGTTCCATATTATGGGTACCGGATTTACCTGGGAAACCCAAAATCGGCAAGCAGATATCGAGGCAGCAACGGTTGTCTGGCAGGAAAGTAAGCGCATGCTGGCTGATGCGCATTACGATCTAGTGGTGCTGGATGAACTCACCTACATGCTTGCTTACCACTATCTGGATACCCAGGAGGTTATCAGCGCCATCGAAAATCGTTCTGCCGGTCAGAGCGTTATCGTCACAGGACGCGGATGCCATACGCTGTTACTGGAACTGGCCGATACGGTCAGTGAAATTCGCCCGGTCAAACACGCGTTTGACCGCGGTATTCAGGCACAGGTTGGGATCGACTGGTAGACGTTCTTTTGCCGGATAACGATGCTAACGCGTCTTATCCGGCCTACCCATCGTTGTAGGCCTGATAAGGCGCAAGCCACCTTCAGGCAGCCGATACCACGGACTTACTGAGCAACCAGTTACGGAAAATCTGTAAATGCTCGGATTCCGATTTCTCTTCACGCCACGTCATAATAAATCGATTCCCGGTACGCATTGGAACATCGCAAGGAATGACCATATCACCGCTGTCCAGATCGTGCTGAATGGCAAAACGTGGGAGCAGCGCAACGCCCAGATTAGAGCGGACCGCCGCGATCAGCATCGATAACAAATCAAATCTCGGACCTTTATTCACCAGCGGACTGCTGACATCTGACAGCGCAAACCACTCCTGCCACCCTTTGATGCGCGTGCTTTGGTGTAAGAGCGGAAATTCGTTTAGTAATTCGTTCACCGCCAGTTTTCGTTCCGGTTCGGCCAGCAAACAGCGGCTGCAAACCGGCAGAATTTCCTCTTCAAACAGGTACTCAACCCCTGACCATGGCGAATAAAAGTCTTCGCGCATGATTGCCGCGTCATACTCTCGATTGAGAAAATCACCAATATTCGCCAGGGAATGAATGTTCACGATAATATCAGGATTAAGTTTGTTAAATTCACGCAGGTTTGGGATCAGCCAGTGCGTGCTGAACGTCGGATTCACCGCCAGCTCAATAACCTGTACCGTCGGCTGCCAGGTCATTATCGTCGTCGTATCTCGTTCAAGTTTATTTAACGTTTCTTTAACGATACTTAAATAGTGTTTGCCGGCCGCATTTAAGAAAATGCGTTTTTTGGCATGATTAAATAGCGCGGTATTGAGAAAATCCTCCAGTGCATTTACCTGGCGGAAAACAGCACTTTGTGTCAAAGCCAGCTCTTCAGCTGCCCGGGTATAACTTTCGTGACGCGCAACAACTTCAAAAGTTACCAGCAACTCCGTCTTGGGTATTTTTCCTCTCATAACCTCTTCCATATGCAGCGTACAAAAATAGTTTAATTTATAAAAAATAATTCAAGCTACCCAGATAAGCACCGAGAGTTATATTTTATTTCATCCATTAATGTCATTGATCCAATCCATGATTTACTCACACTGATGGCGGATAAATATTAACCAATAATACTCAAGAGCAGCAATAAACACAATTTAAATAAGGTTAAACCTAAGCAAATGGTGCCAATAAGTTCTTAATAATTTTTCAAGTTATCTTGTTTATTGCAGAAAAAACTTTGCGAGATTAATCAATATTATCAGTGCGATAATTTTGGATAATTTCACGTTATAACTTACGGGCAAACGACTGCTTTTTATCATTCCTTGATGTGGTTTCTGCCTTTTTTTGATCGATGTGATAAAGGACACAATGTGAAAACTTTCGGAAAGGTCTGGCTCGTTGGGGCAGGTCCCGGTGATATTTCATTACTTACCCTCAAAGCAATGATGTGCATTAAACAGGCGGATGTCATTATTTACGATCGGCTGGTCAATCCTAAAATTTTGGAATGGGCATTACCTGATTGTCTGCTTATCAATGTCGGCAAAAACCCAGGCTTCCATTGTGTACCGCAGGATGAAATCAATGCACTGCTTGTCCAGTATGCCCAAACGCACAATAATATTGTGCGTCTGAAAGGCGGCGATCCGTATGTTTTTGGACGTGGGGCTGAAGAAGTTGAGGATCTCGTCGAGACGGGCATCCCGTTTGAAGTGGTGCCGGGTATCAGCTCAACCATTGGTGGCCTGACCTATGCCGGGATTCCGGTAACACACCGCGATTTCGCCTCGGGATTTCACGTGGTAACCGGTCATACGCGGGAGGGCAACCAACAGCAGGACTGGCGTCAGCTGGCCAAACTGAATGGTACGCTGGTTATCGTCATGGGTATCGCCAATCTGGCGTTTATCTGTGAGGAATTATTGATGGGTGGAAAATCAGCAGATACGCCTGCAGCGCTAATTATGTCCGCCACCCGCGATAACCAACGCCGACTGACCTGTACGCTCGGTTCACTACTGAGCAAGGCGCAGGAAGCTAACATCCTCCCCCCTGCGCTGATAGTGATTGGTGATGTGGTAACCCTGAGCGATCGGCTCTCTTTTATCCCTGAAGCCATCACGCTGCCAGAAAACCTTTACTGTGACAGTCTGGCATGACGAAAAGACTGGGGCGACGTTTGATGCGCCGCCCGGAAAACACGGCAAAAGTAACTGGTTTGTGCGTATTGGAGTTTCCGGGCAATGCTGTCTATTGAATGAACGGGATCGTGCAATAACTCCCCCGCTTTTTGCATTTTTTTCTGATTCACCCAGGTTTTAAAGTTAACGCCCTGCCGTTTCTTAAAAAAACGGCTGAAATAGTTTGCGCTTAAGCAAACGTGAGCTGCTACGGATTCCAGGGATAATTCACTATATAAATTCTCATCAATATAACGCAACGCTGCCAGAAGTTTTTTCTCGTGTCGGGAAGGCTCTGTAAAATAATGACGCATGTAACTGGTCGGTGGGATAACAAACTCATCAGGTTGTTGCTGTTCTGTCTCAAAATTATCAACAATAAAATTTAATAAATTAGCTGATGCCACCAGCGTGTTATTATCGACTACCGCCACCTGACTCCATTCAGCTTTTATTTTTGGTTCATCCATCCATGAGCATTCATTATCAATAACGATAGTTTTATATTCCTGATATTTTGCCCGCACCTGCCCACAGAGCATAAAACCGTACAGATGCCCATCGCGAATTAATGGCATAGAAAACAGACTTAGCCCTGCGTGGCAGCTGAGTATTCTGGGTTTAAGGTGTTTTAAACCTTCAAAAGCACAATATTTGTCACACTTTTGGCAACTCGTACAATAGCGTTCATCCGCCCGCATTAATGTGCAGAACGAATTAAAGTTATGGCAATCCGAGAGAGTTTTTCCGTTTACATCAACCACAACCGTGGCTAATCCAGTCGCACTGGAGAATACTTTTGCTATCGAGAAAAAACGTTGTAGATAATCATCCTGGATTTTCAACGACACGGTATCCTCCGGCATTAATGAAATTAAAGCCGGTAATATGCAGAATTTAATCAAGAGAAAGAATGATGCTCACCGCAAAAAATAATCTCATTTATGCAGATGATTATGATCAATTGGCAAGAGAGTTAAAGCGACCATGATAATACTCCGCTGCATGCTACTGACTTCGCTTTCTCAAAGATTAACGAATCTTCACACTCTCTTGTGAGACTCTTTTCGCAAAACAAAACATCTTTCTCCATTATTTTCAATAGATTACTCATTTTTACTGTGAATCAATGATGTGCTTATTTGTGATAATCATCATGTGAATGTGAAAGGCCCTCCTGAATAATATGTTCAATTAGCAAACAATCTGAACGGAGTTGATCCATGGCCGTCACCACAGGCGTTATCGCCGACGATTTCACCGGCGCAACGGACATTGCAAGCTTTATGGCGCAGCAGGGGTGGCGCGTTGCGCTACTGCCCGGAATGCCTGATACCACTCAATGCTGGAATGAAGAGGTCGAAGCTATCGTCATCTCGCTGAAAAGCCGCTCATTACCCGCAGAACAGGCCATCGCACAATCTCTGTCCTGTGCCCGCTGGCTGAAACAAAAGGCAGGTGTCCGCCAGATCTATTTTAAATATTGTTCGACGTTCGACTCCACGCCAACAGGCAACATTGGACCGGTCAGCGATGCGTTGATGAACGAGCTGCATACACCCGTGATCGTCCACTGCCCCGCCCTGCCGCAAAACGGGCGCACGGTGGTGCATGGTCATCTTTTTGTAAACGGCGTACTGCTTAACGAATCCGGGATGGAAAAGCATCCGCTTAATCCTATGACCGATGCCAGCCTGCCGCGCCTGCTGAGCGCGCAAACGCCAGGTAAGGTTGGTTGCATTAACCTCACGATACTGCGTCAAGGTGTGGAAGCGGTCACTAACGCTCTGGCCCAACTTCAGGCTGAAGGTATGCGTCACGTTATCGTCGATACGCTGGATGAAGCAGATCTCACCACGCTGGCGCAGGCACTCCATGCCAGCCCTCTGTTAGCCGGGGGCTCCGGGCTCGGTGGCGCACTGGCCGCCTGCACCGGAACTCAGCAAACCATGCCGCTGGACGCTTTTCCACTACCTGCTAAAACGGTGGTGTTCTCCGGTAGCTGTTCTGCAATGAGTAATCGTCAGGTCAATCGCTATAAGGCCGCAGCAGCCTCTCGTGTACTCGACGTGGCCCGCTGCCTGTCTGATACAGAACGCTACACTGATGAACTATGTGCCTGGGCGATGACGCATATCAACGACCCATTCGCGCCGATGATATACGCCACCCAGCCGCCAGACGTACTCCAACGCATTCAACAAGAGTACGGCGAACAGACTGCCAGCCAGGCGATCGAACACGCTTTTTCCCGACTGAGCGCAAAGCTACAAGTTGCAGGTGTAAACACCTTTATCGTCGCAGGCGGAGAAACATCCGGCACCGTGGTAGAGGCACTGCAGGTGAAGCGTCTGTCCGTTGGCAAAGCCATTGCGCCTGGCGTGCCGTGGGTATTTTCCTCCGGTCTGGCGCTGGCGCTGAAGTCAGGCAACTTTGGTGACGAAGATTTCTTTTTTACAGCCCAGGAGTACGCATTATGAATCCGGTGAGTGAACACCAACTACGCGAACTACTCGTCCACTATGGCCGTTCCTTGTTTATGCGTGGTTACAGCAGCGGCGGCTCCGGCAACCTCAGCGTCAAATTGCCGGATGGCGGCTATCTGGTGACCCCGACCAACTCCTGCCTGGGTGAGCTTGATCCTGCCACGCTAAGTAGGCTGGATGCCAACGGCGTGCATCTTAGCGGCGACAAACCGTCAAAAGAGGTGCCCATGCATTTGGCGTGGTATCGGCATCAGCCATCCTGCGGCGCGGTTGTGCACCTGCATTCTCCATGGTTGACCGCGCTCTCCTGTCTGCCTTGCTCCACACCAGAAAACTGTCTACCGCCACTAACGCCATACTATGTGATGCGCGTCGGACAACTACCGCTGCTGCCTTATTTCAAGCCCGGCCATGAAGGCATTGCCAGCGCACTGAGTGAAATCGCGGCAGACCATACGGCTGCGTTGCTGGCCAATCACGGGCCGGTAGTAAGCGGTCGCTCGCTGCGTGAGGCGGTGTTTAACGCCGAGGAACTAGAAGACAGCGCCCGCATCTGGCTGACATTAAAACCGCTCGGCTATGTTCCGCTCTCAGAAGAGGCGGTGGCCGAACTTGAACATTCCCGGCAAGCGTGAGGTGACATGATGATCCCCGAGCAACGACGTGATTTTATCTACCGCTATGTGCACGAAAAGAATGCCGCCTCATTTAATGAACTGGCAGATCTAATGAGCGTGTCGCATATGACCGTACGTCGCGACATTCAGTTGCTGGAAGAAGAAGGCAAAGTTATCGCCATTAACGGCGGCGTGAAGCTCAATAACCTGCTGAAATCCGAACTGCCGTGGCGGGAAAAAGCCGAGTTGAATCATGATGTGAAGCGCAAAATGGGCCAGCTCGCCGCAATGCTCATTGAGCCCGGACAAACGCTGTATCTGGATGCCGGAACATCGTTGTTTGAAGTGGCGAAAGCGGTAGCCGCCAGCCACTGTTTCAATCTGACGGTCGTCACCAACGATTTTTCCATCAGCCACTATCTGATGGATATGCCACACATTACGCTCTATCACACCGGCGGTCTGGTGGATCAGCGTAACCGCTCATGTCTTGGCAAAAGCGCCGCCAGTTTTCTGCGCACCATTAATATTGATGTGGCGTTTCTCAGTTCATCGTCGTGGGATACCGAGCGCGGCATGTCGACACCGAGTGAAGGGAAAGCCTCGGTCAAAGAAGCGGTACTCACCGTCTCCCGGCGTCGGGTGCTGGTCTGCGACAGCAGTAAGTTTGGCAAATACGGCATGTTCCACATCTGTGGGCTGGAGCAGTTAACCGACATTATTTCTGATAACCGGTTACCGGAAAATGCGCAGCAGACTATTGCCAGCCAGGACGTTAAGCTGCATCTGGTTGATGGCCGGGAGGGTGCACGCCATGCTGAAGTTAGCGGCTAACCTCGACTGGTTATTTACTGATTTACCGATAGCGGGTCGATTTCAGGCGGCAAAAGCAGCCGGTTTTCGCGGCGTAGAAGGGCTGTTTCTCTGGCAGCACCCGCTGGAGCATTTGCGGGCCGCTCAGCAGGAAACATCTCTGCCGGTGGTGCTGATGAACGCCCCGGCTGGCAACTGGGCACAGGGTGAACGGGGACTCGCAGCATTGCCCGGTCGAGACCAGGAATTTCATCACAGTCTGAACGTGGCGCGAGATTACGCCACGGCACTGGGTTGTCGCCGGGTTCACGTTATGTCCGGCTTGCGCTGCAATCACCTGACGCTGCACGCCCAGCGCGACCTCCTGACGAATCGACTGCGCATCGCCTGCGATGTGATGGCAGACGCGGAAATCGATGTACTGATTGAACCATTAAATTCGCAGGATATGCCCGGTTATTTTATTGACAGTTTCCCGCTGGCTGAATCTATCATTCACGAGGTTGGTAAGAAGAATATCGGCTTACAGTTTGATATTTACCACTGTCAGAAAACTCATGGCAACGTGGCGAAAAATATCGAACGCTATTTTACCCTTATTAAACATTTTCAAATCGCTTCTGTTCCTTATCGCCATGAACCGGGAACCGGGGAGTTAAATGAAGCATGGCTATTTAATTTTATAAGAAAAATGAATTACCAGGACTGGATTGGCTGTGAATATCAACCATCAACATCAGGGCCGGAATCATTACGCTGGATAACGCCTTACCTATAATTTTAATATCTCTGTACCGGAGGAAAAAATGTCGGATACTGTTATTATTTCGCTGGCACCCGTTGCCGCAGATTGCCCCAGAGTTATACCCGAAGAACTGGCGCAGGAAATACTCGCCAGCGTAGAACATGGCGCGTCCATCGTCCATTTACACGTTCGCGATAAACAGGGACGCCTGACGCCAGATACTACCGACTTTCAGGCAACAATTGACCGCGTTATGCGCCATTCAAACCTGATTATTCAGGCTTCTACCGGCGGCGTCTCTTCGATGTCCATCGCCGAGCGCTGCGCGCCACTGGCCTGCCCCGGCGTGGAGATGGCCTCGCTGAATGTCGGTTCCGTTAACCTCGGTGATACGGTATATTTTAATCCCGGTCCGGACGTGGAATATTGTTCACGGCAAATAACTGAACGCAATATTATTCCAGAGTTTGAAGTTTTTGAAATCGGCATGATTAATAACATCCTGAACCTTGAAGATAAAATAAAATTTCAAAAACCTATGCTCTTTAATATTGTTCTCGGTCACCGCGGCAGTACGCCTGCAACCGTTGATGCATTAATTGCTCTGCGTAGCATGATCCCACGCGACGCCTTATGGGGAATTACTCATTTTGGCAGAAGGAATTTCGATATTATCGCTGCCGCGGTCGCTATGGGTGCCAGTGAAGTGCGAATCGGCTATGAAGATAGTTATTATTTAAGCGCCGAAGAAAAAGCTCAGCATAATTATCAGCAGGTCGCCAAACTCGCTACGCTCATTCGCAGTATGGATAAAAAAGTTGCTACGCCGGAAATTGCGCGGCGCATGTTATCTATTCCACCCCGGCAGCAATAACAACAGCAAGGACATTTCAACATGACTATGACCACTGTTATTCACAAAACCGGACTCGGCGTCAGCGTTGCGGGCGTGGCGCTGGCGATTATCGGCGCGCTCATCCAGTCCACGGCGCTGTGGCAGCCGGGGCTGGTGATGTTCACCGTCGGATTCGCCGCCGGTGCAGGCTACTGGCCTGGTTTACGCAGCTATCAGTTTACGTTGTGGATCATCGCCGGTTTTGTTGCCGCCATGACCTGGTCTACGGATCTGATCGTCTGGGGCGGTTTCAATATCACCCATAAATGGATCGTGTTCCTTGTGATTCAGGCCACCATGTTCAGCATGGGCACCAAGCTAACGATCCAGGATTTTATTGATGTCGCCAAAATGCCGTGGGCAGTTTTTATCGGTACCTTCTGCCATTTCGTGATCATGCCCCTGCTCGGCCTGAGCATTACCCTGATCTTTGATTTTCCGCCTGAAGTGGCGGTGGGCATTTTGTTGATTGGCGCTTGCCCCAGCGGTCTCTCGTCAACGGTGATGGTTTACATCGCCAACGCCAACCTCGCGCTGGCGGTATCAATCGCCGCAGTCTCAACGCTGGCGGCAACGGTAATGACACCGTTGTGGGTTAATCTGCTGGCGGGTTCGATGATTGATATCCAGCTCACCGCGATGGTGATGGACGTGGTGAAAATCGTATTAATTCCCATCGGCGCAGCAATTCTGCATGACTATCTGAAAACCTATGCAGGCGTGCGCGGACGCCGTGTTGTCCAGATGCTGGCCGGGATCGGCGCAATTTGGCTGCTGTATATGATTGCCGGCGGCTGGGACGCGCTGTTTGGTCATGCCAGCGCCGAAGCGCAGATGTACGCGGTGGTCCTCAACTTCGTAGCAGGCGGCCTCGTTTGGGCATTGTTCTACAACTGGCTGTATGGCCGCGTGGCGGGCGTGAAGAAGGTCATGCCAACCATCTCAATGATGGGGATCATTTTCTTTACCACCACCGCCGCCGCCGCCGGGCGCGACAACCTGGTGCAGGTCGGTTTCCTGCTCTGCTTCGCCATGTTGATGCATAACCTCGGCGGCTTCCTGATTGGTTATCTGATGAGCCGCTGGATCTTCCGCATGGACGTGCAGTCTGCCCGTACCGTGGCCTTTGAAGTCGGCCTGCAAAACGGCGGTATGGCGTCAGGGCTTGCCGCCGCGATGGGCAAACTGGCAACGGTAGGACTCGCCTCAGCGGTGATGACACCGCTGGGTAACGTTAGCGGCTCGCTGCTCGCCAACTACTGGCGCAAAAAAGACGCCAGACAGGCGCAGGCAGCAGCAGCCAAAGATCCCGTTCAACCCGCTTGCGAAAATCTGTCGAAAGGATAATCACGATGACAACTCTCACTCTGGGACACGCCCTGCGCGCCGTAACCTGTGCGCTCGAACTCGCCGAAACACGTTATGCAAATCGCCCGTTAAGCGTGGCCGTATGCGATGCCAATGGAGAACTGCTCAGCTTTGCGCGGATGGATAACGCCAAACTGTTAACCATCGAGTTAACCCAGCGTAAAGCGCGCACCAGCAGCCGCCTGGGCTGCACCACGCAGGCATTTTTACAGCGTCTGCAAAAAGAGCAGCTGGATATTAGCTATTTTGCCGATCCGCGTTTTACGGCGCTGCCGGGCGGGATCCCTATTCTGCACCAGGGGAAATGCCTTGGAGCCGTCGCGGTAGGTGGTTTATCCGCGCAGGAAGATCATGATGCGGCGCTGTCCGTCGCAGAAATATTACTTAAGGAGATTGCCCAATGAAAAAGGTCGCCATGCTGCATACCAGTGCAGCCACCCTTGCAATGATGCAACAGCTGATCGCCGACATCATGCCGGAGGTCGAAGTGATGCACCTGGTTGAAGAATCTATGATTAAACAGGTGATGAAAGCCGGAGGCGTATCGCCAAATATTGCCGCCCGCATCGCCGACTATGTGCATATTGCTGAAAAGGCGGACTGCGATATCTTTATTACCGCCTGCTCTTCAATTGGTACTGCGGTGGAGCAATGCCAGTTTATGACTCCACTCCAGCTCGCGCGCATTGACTGCGCGATGGTGGAAGAGGCGATTGGAAAAGGCGAGCGGATCGCCGTGTTGGCAACTGTGGCAACCACGCTGAAGCCAACGCTGGATTACGTCCAGCGTAAAGTTCAGCAAAGCGGTAAATCACGAACCATTACGCCTGTATTAATGGAGGATGCATTCCACGCGCTGCTGGCGGGAGATATGGATACCCATGACCGTATCGTCAGTGAAGGGTTACAGAGCGCCTTTACCCAGGCGGATGTCGTGATGCTGGCACAGGCTTCGATGGCGCGCGTTTTACAACAGCTCCCTTCCCCGCCGGTGCCGGTAATGACCTCACCGGAAAGCGGAATTCGCTGGTTGAAAACGCTGGCTGAACGGTAAATTCCCGGCAAAAAAAAGGCCATCATCAGATGGCCAACCATGTCGAAACGGGACCAGCCCTTGACTATGCAGAGAGTCAGGGCTGTTTTTTTATTTCTTACTTAATAACGGTTTTCAGCGCTTCGCCGATATCGGCCAGGCTACGAACAGTTTTCACGCCTGCAGCTTCCAGCGCAGCGAATTTCTCATCCGCTGTACCTTTACCACCCGCGATAATCGCACCCGCGTGACCCATACGCTTACCTTTCGGCGCAGTCACACCCGCGATGTAACCTACAACCGGCTTGGTTACATGATCTTTGATGTAAGCAGCCGCTTCTTCTTCCGCGCTACCGCCGATCTCACCGATCATGACGATCGCTTCAGTCTGCGGATCTTCCTGGAACAGCTTCAGGATGTCGATGAAGTTAGAGCCAGGGATCGGGTCGCCACCGATACCCACACAGGTAGACTGGCCGAAACCATAGTCGGTGGTCTGCTTAACCGCTTCATAGGTCAGGGTACCTGAACGGGAAACGATACCCACTTTACCCGGCTTGTGAATGTGGCCCGGCATGATACCGATTTTACATTCACCCGGAGTGATAACGCCTGGGCAGTTCGGGCCGATCATGCGTACGCCAGCTTCATCCAGCTTCACTTTCACGGTCAGCATATCCAGCGTAGGGATACCTTCGGTGATGGTGATGATAAGCTTGATGCCTGCATCGATTGCTTCCAGAATGGAATCTTTGCAGAACGGCGCCGGAACGTAGATAACGGTGGCAGTTGCGCCGGTCGCTTCTACCGCTTCACGTACGGTGTTGAACACTGGCAGACCCAGATGCGTGGTGCCGCCTTTGCCCGGCGTAACGCCACCGACCATTTGCGTACCGTAAGCGATCGCTTGTTCGGAGTGGAATGTCCCCTGGCTACCGGTGAAGCCCTGGCAGATAACCTTGGTATCTTTATTAATTAAAACTGACATTATTTCCCCTCCACTGCGGCAACAACCTGCTGAGCTGCATCCGTCAGACTTTTCGCTGCAATAATATTCAGGCCGCTATCAGCCAGTTTTTTCGCGCCGAGTTCAGCGTTGTTACCTTCCAGACGTACCACGACCGGAACGTTTACACCTACTTCTGCTACCGCGCCGATGATACCGTCAGCGATCAGATCGCAACGTACGATACCGCCGAAGATGTTAACCAGTACGGCTTTAACATTGTCATCGGAAAGGATAATTTTGAACGCTTCGGTTACACGTTCTTTGGTCGCACCGCCGCCAACGTCGAGGAAGTTAGCCGGTTCGCCGCCGTGCAGCTTAACGATGTCCATGGTGCCCATTGCCAGGCCCGCACCGTTAACCATACAACCGATGTTACCGTCCAGTGCGACGTAGTTCAGTTCCCACTGTGCAGCCTGCGCTTCACGCGGATCTTCCTGAGACTGGTCGCGCATTTCGCGCAGGTCAGCCTGGCGGAACAGTGCGTTGCCGTCAGCGCCCAATTTGCCGTCGAGGCAGATCAGATCACCCTGTTTGGTCACAACCAGCGGGTTGATTTCGATCAGCGCCAGATCGCGCTCCAGGAAGATAGTCGCCAGACCCATGAAGATCTTGGTGAACTGCTGAACCTGTTTACCTTCCAGACCCAGTTTGAACGCCAGCTCACGGCCCTGGTAAGGCATCGGACCTGCCAGCGGATCGAGCGCCACTTTGTGGATCAGGTGCGGGGTTTCTTCCGCTACTTTTTCGATTTCCACGCCGCCTTCGGTAGAGGCCATGAAGACCACGCGACGGGAGCTACGGTCAACAACTGCGCCGAGGTAAAGTTCTTTACCAATGTCGGTCGCGGCTTCAACCAGAATCTGATTTACCGGTTGGCCATGAGCATCTGTCTGGTAAGTGACCAGACGTTTACCCAGCCAGTGTTCAGCAAAAGCGCGAATGTCTTCTTTGCTGTTTACCACCTTCACACCGCCCGCTTTACCACGGCCACCAGCGTGAACCTGACATTTCACTACCCACGGGCCAGCGCCGATTTTAGATGCAGCTTCTTCGGCTTCGCGCGGAGTAGTACAGGCATAACCCACCGGTGCCGGTAAGCCATAGCGGGCAAAAAGTTGTTTTGCCTGATATTCATGTAAGTTCATGTGTTCTGTCCATCCTTCAGGTAATCGTTATCTTTTACCCGTAGGTCTGACTAGCGTCCAGACCTACGGGGCAGGTGATACTCTTATTAACTACACGTCCAGCAGCAGACGCGTTGGATCTTCCAGCAACTCTTTAATGGTTACCAGGAAGCCTACTGACTCACGACCATCGATCAGACGGTGGTCATAAGACAGCGCCAGATACATCATCGGCAGGATTTCAACCTTGCCGTCTACCGCCATCGGACGATCTTTGATGGCATGCATACCCAGGATGGCGCTCTGCGGTGGGTTGATGATCGGCGTAGACATCAGGGAACCGAACACACCACCGTTAGTGATGGTGAAGTTACCACCCGTCAGATCTTCGACCGTCAACTTGCCGTCGCGACCTTTAACTGCCAGTTCTTTAATATTCTTCTCAATGTCAGCCATACCCAGCAGATCCACATCACGCAGGACCGGCGTGACCAGGCCACGCGGCGTGGAGACCGCCATGCTGACATCAAAGTAGTTGTGGTAAACCACGTCATCGCCGTCGATGGACGCGTTCACTTCCGGATAGCGTTTCAGCGCTTCAACAACCGCTTTCACGTAGAAAGACATAAAGCCCAGACGGATACCGTGGCGTTTCTCGAACGCATCACCGTATTGCTTACGCAGGTCCATGATTGGCTTCATGTTGACTTCGTTGAACGTGGTCAGCATGGCGGTGGAATTTTTCGCTTCCAGCAGACGCTCGGCTACGCGTTTGCGCAGACGGGTCATCGGAACACGTTTTTCGCCACGCGCGCCCAGTTGAGCCTGCGGTGCAGGTGCTGCAGCCGGCGCTTTTACTTCGGCTTTCGCAGCCGGAGCTTTCGCCAGATGTTTTTCAACATCTTCACGGGTGATACGACCGCCGACACCGGTGCCGTTGATAGCGCTGGCTTCGAGGTTATGCTCACCCAGCAGACGACGGATCGCCGGGCTCAGGGCATCGTTGTTCTGCTCAGCAAGAGACGCCTGCTGGCGCTGTGCCGGAGTAGAATCTTTCTCTTCAGACTTAGCACTGGTTTCTTTACCGGTGCTGTTGCCTTCACGCAGGCGACCGAGGATCTGGCGAGAAGTGACGGTTGTCCCTTCATCTTCCAGAACCGCATCAAGAATACCGTCCGCTGATGCCGGTACTTCCAGTACCACTTTGTCAGTTTCGATTTCTACCAGTACTTCATCACGACGTACTGCATCGCCCGGTTTTTTGTGCCAGGTTGCAACCGTTGCATCCGCTACGGATTCAGGCAGGTCGGGAACAAGAATATCTACGCTACTCATTATTTATCCTTTATTTAATCGACGTTCAGCGCGTCATTTACCAGATCTTGTTGCTGCTTCTGGTGAACGGACATATACCCTACTGCCGGAGAGGCAGAGGCCGGGCGACCTGCATAACGCAGAGCTGACCCAAATGGAATTACTTCACGGAAATGATGCTGGCTGCAGTACCATGCGCCCTGGTTGAGCGGCTCTTCCTGGCACCAGACAAAATCATGTACGTGAGCAAATGGTTTCAGCGCTTCCTGCACCGCTTTATGCGGGAACGGATAGAGCTGTTCGATGCGCACAATGGCGACATCTTTTTGGTCGTTCTTGCGGCGTTGCTCCAGCAGGTCGTAATAAACCTTACCAGAACACATCACGACACGCTTCACGCCTTTAGGATCAAGTTCATCTACTTCGCCAATGGCTGGCAGGAAAGTACCATTTGCCAGTTCGTCCAGCGTAGACACCGCCAGCGGATGACGCAGCAGCGACTTCGGTGACATCACCACCAGCGGACGACGCATACCGCGCAGCGCCTGACGACGCAGCATGTGGTAAACCTGCGCCGGGGTAGACGGGACGCAAACCTGCATGTTTTGCTCAGCGCAAAGTTGCAGATAACGTTCCAGACGCGCGGAGGAGTGCTCTGGACCCTGACCTTCATAGCCGTGCGGCAGCAGCATAACCAGACCGCACATACGGCCCCATTTCTGCTCGCCGGAAGAGATGAACTGGTCGATAACGACCTGTGCACCGTTAGCGAAGTCACCGAACTGTGCTTCCCAGATGGTCAGCGTGCGCGGTTCTGCTGTGGCATAACCGTACTCGAACGCCAGCACGGCTTCTTCAGACAGCACGGAGTCCCATACGCGGAAGGTGCCCTGTCCGTTATGCACATGCTGCAGCGGCGTGTAGGTTGAACCGTTCGCCTGGTTATGAATCACCGCGTGACGGTGGAAGAAGGTTCCGCGACCGGAGTCTTCACCCGACAGACGGACCGGAATGCCTTCGTCAACCAGCGTGGCGTAAGCCAGATTCTCTGCACCACCCCAGTCAAACAGCTTCTCGCCTGCGGCCATGGCCTGACGGTCGCCGTAAATCTTGGCAACACGCGACTGCATTTCAACCGCTTCAGGTACGGTGCTGATGCGTTTTGCCAGCTCCTGCAGACGCTTCATCTCAACTTTGTTCGGGTAGTTTTCATCCCATTCGTGGTTGAGGTACGGCGACCAGGTGAAGGAGTGCATGTTCATTGGACGCCACTCTTTCACTACGCATTCGCCAGCATCCAGCGCGTCACGGTACAGATTGACCATCTCGGTCGCATCTTCCAGCGTGGCGACCTTGTCCGCTTCCAGCTTATCAGCGTAGATTTTGCGCGGGGTCGGATGCTTTTTGATTTTCTGATACATCAGCGGCTGGGTTGCGCTCGGCTCGTCGGCTTCGTTGTGGCCGTGACGGCGGTAGCACACCAGATCGATGAAGACATCGCGTTTAAAGGTATTACGGAAATCCAGCGCCAGACGCGTCACGAAAGCGACCGCTTCCGGGTCATCCGCGTTCACGTGGAAAATCGGCGCCTGAACCATCTTACCGATGTCGGTACAGTACGGTGTAGAACGCGCATCCAGCGGGTTAGACGTAGTGAAGCCCACCTGGTTGTTGATAACGATGCGAACGGTACCGCCCACTTCGTAACCACGCGCTTTCGACATGTTCAGGGTTTCCTGAACCACGCCCTGCCCGGTAACTGCCGCATCACCGTGAATGGTGATTGGCAGGACTTTATTGCTGCTCGGCTCGTCCAGACGATCCAGACGTGCACGTACAGAACCGATAACCACCGGGCTAACGATTTCCAGGTGCGACGGGTTAAACGCCAGCGCCAGGTGTACCAGGCCGCCTTCGGTTTCGATATCAGACGAGAAGCCCATGTGGTACTTCACGTCACCGGTGCCGAGGTGTTCTTTATGTTTGCCCGCAAATTCGTCGAACAGTTCCTGCGGGCGTTTGCCCAGTACGTTAACCAGAACGTTCAGACGACCACGGTGCGCCATGCCCAGTACCACTTCACGGGTACCGCTGTTACCGGCGTGGCGGATCATCTCTTTGAGCATTGGGATTAACGCATCGCCGCCTTCCAGCGAGAAGCGTTTCGCGCCCGGGAACTTAGCGCCCAGGTAGCGTTCCAGACCTTCTGCTGCGGTCAGTTCACTGAGGAAGCGTTTTTTCTCTTCGCTACTGAATGCGGCACGGCCAGACTCGATACGCTGCTGAAGCCAACGTTTTTCTTCGGTGCTGGTGATGTGCATATACTCGGCGCCAATTGGGCCGCAGTAGGTTTGTTTCAGCGCAACAACCAGGTCGCTCAGCTTCATCGTGTCTTTGCCGCCGGCAAAAGAACCTACGTTAAAGCTTTCCTGGAAATCCGCATCGGTTAGATCGTGGAAAGACGGGTCCAGATCGGCCACATTTTCTTGCTGCCACAGTCCCAGCGGATCAAGATTCGCATGCTGATGACCGCGGAAACGATAGGCGTTAATGAGCTGCAGGACTTTAACCTGCTTCACATTGGCATCAGGGTCGGAAATAGAAGAAGAGTAACGTGGGGTAATCAACGCCTGTCGACGGAAATAATCACGTGTTTTTGAGTGAAGTTGATCCGGTTTGACTCCGGTACCAGGTAACTGCTGGAACGTCGAACGCCAGTTAGCATCTACCGAGTCAGGGTCGGTTAAGAAGTCTTCATAGAGCTGTTCTATCCAGCTCTGGTTAGAACCAGAGAGGTAAGAAGAGTCCAACCAGGCTTTCAAAGCGCTGTTCTGCATCGTGATCCCTTAAGCATTTGTATGCTTACTTCGCCGTGGATACTACCACGCACACCGATGTGCGTGCCGGGGTTCACTTGTTGCGGACTGTCGTGTCATCTGCGTCCGCTAAGGAACCTTTAAAAACTGTCTAATAATGTGGCAGTTTTTAGAGGTTTCCTGCACTTAAATTGCCTGATGGCGCTTCGCTAATCAGGCCTACAAGGTACGTAACCCGTAGGCCGGATAAGACGCTACGTCGCCATCCGGCAACCACTACAACTACTTACGCACTACGTTTGAGCAGCATCGACTTAATATGGCCGATGGCGCGCGTCGGGTTCAGTCCTTTCGGACATACGCTGACGCAGTTCATGATGCTATGGCAGCGGAATACGCTGAAAGCGTCACTTAAACCTTCCAGGCGGCTGTCGGTCTCGGTATCGCGGCTATCAATTAAGAAGCGATACGCTGCCAGCAGACCTGCCGGGCCAATAAACTTGTCCGGGTTCCACCAGAATGATGGGCAGGACGTTGAGCAGCATGCACACAAAATACATTCATACAGCCCATCGAGCTTCTCACGCTGCTCTGGCATTTGTAAATGCTCACGAGCTGGCGGATTTTTCCCATTATTCAACAAGTAAGGCTTAATCTTCTCATACTGTGCGTAGAATTGCCCCATGTCTACCACCAAATCGCGCACAACCGGTAAACCCGGCAGCGGGCGAATGACAATTTTTTTGCCCGGCTGATTCAGCGCAGAAATAGGAGTGATACAGGCCAGTCCATTTTTGCCGTTCATGTTCAGACCGTCGGAGCCACAAACTCCTTCACGGCAGGAGCGACGAAACGACAGCGACGGATCTTTTTCTTTCAGCTGCATCAATGCATCCAGCAGCATCATGTCGCGCCCTTCTTCCGCCTCCAGGGTGTAATCCTGCATGCGCGGAGCGTCGTCAACATCCGGGTTATAGCGATAAACTGAAAACTCGAGTTTCATTGTCCTGTCTCCGCATTAATAAGTACGAATCTTCGGCGGGAATGCCGGGCGCAGCTTCGGTTCCATATTGACTTGACGTCGCGTCATGGATTCCGACTCTGGCAGGTACAGGGAATGGCACAGCCAGTTTTCATCATCACGTTCCGGGAAGTCGAAGCGGCTATGCGCGCCACGGCTTTCGGTACGGAAGTTTGCAGATACTGCAGTGGCGTACGCGGTCTCCATCAGGTTATCCAACTCCAGACACTCAACGCGCTGGGTGTTGAACTCGCTGGAGGTATCGTCCAGACGGGCATTTTTCAGGCGTTCGCGGATCGCTTTCAGCTCTTCCAGACCTTTCGCCATCGCATCGCCTTCGCGGAATACCGAGAAGTTATGCTGCATACATTCTTGCAGCGCTTTGCGAATCGCTACCGGGTCTTCACCGTTACGGTTACCGTTCCAGCGGTTCAGACGCGCCAGAGAAGCGTCGATTTCATCTTCGGTCGCATCCAGCAGGTCACCCTGCTCAGCGATGGACTCCTGCAGATGCAGACCAACCGCACGACCAAATACTACCAGGTCCAGCAGCGAGTTACCGCCCAAACGGTTGGCGCCGTGAACCGATACGCAGGCGATTTCGCCGACGGCAAACAGCCCAGGGATCACCACATCTTCGCCCTGCTCATTCACGGTCAGCGCCTGGCCAGTTACTTTGGTCGGAATACCGCCCATCATATAGTGGCAGGTTGGGATAACCGGAATCGGCTCTTTGACCGGGTCAACGTGAGCAAAGGTACGGGACAGTTCGAGAATACCCGGCAGACGGGATTCCAGTACTTCTTTACCCAGGTGGTCGAGTTTCAGTTTGGCGTGCGGACCCCACGGGCCGTCGCAGCCGCGACCTTCGCGAATTTCGATCATGATGGAACGCGCCACCACGTCACGACCCGCCAGGTCTTTCGCATTCGGGGCATAACGCTCCATGAAGCGCTCACCGTGTTTGTTCAGCAGGTAGCCACCTTCACCACGGCAGCCTTCTGTTACCAGAACGCCTGCACCGGCGATACCGGTTGGGTGGAACTGCCACATCTCCATATCCTGCACCGGCACGCCAGCGCGGATAGCCATACCAACACCGTCACCGGTATTGATGTGGGCATTAGTAGTGGACTGATAAATACGGCCAGCACCGCCGGTGGCCAGCACGGTCGCGCGGGCTTTGAAGTAAACCACTTCACCGGTTTCGATACACAGCGCGGTACAACCGACAACTGCGCCATCGGCATTTTTCACCAGGTCCAGCGCATACCACTCGGAGAAGATGGTGGTATGGTTTTTCAGGTTCTGCTGATACAGCGTGTGCAACAGCGCATGACCGGTACGGTCGGCCGCTGCCGCAGTACGAGCCGCCTGCTCGCCGCCGAAGTTCTTCGACTGGCCGCCAAACGGACGTTGATAAATTGTGCCATTGTCGAGGCGAGAGAACGGCAGCCCCATGTGGTCCAGCTCCAGAATCGCTTCCGGACCGGTTTTACACATATATTCAATAGCGTCCTGGTCACCAATGTAGTCCGACCCTTTAACGGTGTCGTACATGTGCCATTCCCAGTTATCTTCATGGGTATTACCGAGCGCAACGGTGATGCCACCCTGCGCGGATACGGTATGGGAACGGGTTGGGAACACTTTGGAGAGCAGCGCACAGGTCTGACCGCTCTGGGAAATTTGCAGCGCCGCGCGCATACCTGCGCCGCCGGCACCAATCACAACAGCATCAAATTCTCTGACTGGCAGTTTCATTACACACCCCACACCACAACAAATCCATAAATGACGTAAACCACCAGCGCAACGACGATAGCCAGTTGCAGAATCAGGCGCACAGCCAGAGGTTTAACGTAGTCGGTCAACACCTGCCACATGCCAATCCAGGCATGAATCAAGATGGAGAAGAGTGCCAGCAGGGTGAAGACTTTGGTGAATGCCGATGAGAAGAAACCGGTCCAGACTTCATACGTCAGCTCGCCGCTGGTGGCGAAGAAACCGACCATATAGATGATGTATAACGTCAGAACGATAGCGGTAGCACGGACCAGAATGAAGTCATGTACGCCGTTGCGTCCTAATGCGGAGGCGTTGCTTACCATACGAGGACTCCTGCGAGAAGTGAAAGCACGACAATGATAACGAAACAAATTTTGGCGGAGCGTGTCCCTGCTCCGAGGGTTTCTTCGATATAGCCAAAATCCATCAACAGATGGCGAATGCCCATTACGGCGTGATATGCCAGCGCAATCAGGATCCCCCACAGAATTAACTCCACAAAGAAGTTATTCATAATGGATGACGCGGTGAGGAAACCTTCAGGGGAGGAAAGGCTGGTACCCAATAACCACAACAGAATCCCGACCGCCACAAAGGTGATCACTCCGGATACGCGATGGAGAATGGACGCTATCGCCGTGATTGGGAACCGGATCGTTTGCAGATCCAGATTGACAGGTCTTTGTTTTTTCACATTTCTTATCATGAATAACGCCCACATGCTGTTCTTATTATTCCCTTTAGACTTCGGGTACAGAAGATGAAGACACCTGTAGCCTGAAAGACGACGGGATTTCCTTCCTCCGGTCTGCGTGCGGGTCAGACAGCGTCCTTACTATAACTACGCGTCATATAAAACACTGCTTCCAGATGCTAAAACGACACGTTACAACGCTGGTTGGCTCGGGATTGCAGGGTATTCCGGAGACCTGGCGGCAGTATAGGACGTTCACAAAATCATTACAATTAACCTACATATAGTTTGTCGGGTTTTATCCCGAACAGTGACATAGGTCACGATAACAACATTATTTTAATTTTTAATCATCTGATTTGACAATCATTAAACAAAGTTGTTACAAACGACACCAGAAAAAGCATATAATGCGTAAAAGTTATGGGGTCACTCTTTCACCGGAGATTTAGTTATGTAACAGTGTGGAAGTATTGACCAATACCTTCAGGACAGTTATTAGTGATAGACAGGTTAAATAATTCGGATTGCTAAGTTCTTGATTTGCAGTTTATTCGCCATGAAAAGACCGTTTTACCTGCAAGCGCCCATAGCTCTGTACCCAGGTCATCCCCTCTTTCGCAGAGCGGCGAGCCAAATAACAAACTGGTAACGGTTTATTGATGCACGAAGGCAAATTTAAGTTCCGGCAGTCTTAAGCAATAAGGCGCTAAGGAGACCGTAAATGGCTGATACTAAAGCAAAACTCACTCTAAATGGTGACGCTGCTATTGAACTGGATGTGCTGAAAGGTACGCTCGGTCAAGATGTTATTGATATTCGTAGCCTTGGCTCAAAAGGGATGTTTACTTTTGACCCAGGTTTCACCTCTACCGCATCCTGCGAATCCAAAATTACTTTCATCGACGGTGACGAAGGTGTTTTGCTGCATCGCGGCTTCCCGATTGACCAACTGGCGACCGAGTCCAACTATCTGGAAGTGTGTTATATCCTGCTGTACGGCGAAAAACCGACGCAGGAAGAGTACGACGAGTTCAAAACCACAGTCACTCGCCATACCATGATCCACGAGCAGATCACCCGTCTGTTCCACGGTTTCCGCCGCGACTCTCACCCGATGGCCGTTATGTGCGGTGTAACCGGAGCGCTGGCAGCGTTCTATCATGACTCGCTGGATGTAAACAACGCGCGTCACCGTGAAATCGCCGCCTTCCGCCTGCTGTCCAAAATGCCAACCATGGCAGCGATGTGCTACAAATATTCCATCGGGCAGCCGTTCGTGTACCCACGTAACGATCTCTCCTACGCCGGTAACTTCCTGAACATGATGTTCTCTACGCCGTGCGAAAAATACGAAGTGAATCCGATTCTGGAACGCGCAATGGACCGTATCTTAATCCTGCACGCTGACCACGAACAGAACGCCTCAACCTCTACCGTACGTACCGCGGGCTCTTCTGGCGCTAACCCGTTTGCCTGCATCGCGGCAGGTATTGCTTCCCTGTGGGGACCGGCACACGGCGGCGCAAACGAAGCTGCGCTGAAAATGCTGGAAGAAATCAGCTCTGTTAAACACATTCCGGAATTTGTTCGCCGCGCGAAAGACAAGAATGATTCCTTCCGCCTGATGGGCTTTGGTCACCGTGTTTATAAAAACTATGACCCGCGCGCTACCGTCATGCGTGAAACCTGCCACGAAGTGCTGAAAGAACTGGGTACCAAAGATGATCTGCTGGAAGTGGCGATGGAACTTGAGCACATTGCGCTCAACGACCCGTACTTCATTGAGAAGAAACTCTACCCGAACGTAGACTTCTACTCCGGCATCATCCTGAAAGCGATGGGCATTCCGTCCTCCATGTTCACCGTGATCTTCGCCATGGCACGTACCGTTGGCTGGATTGCACACTGGAACGAAATGCACACCGACGGCATGAAAATCGCGCGTCCGCGTCAGCTGTACACCGGCTACGACAAGCGCGATTTTAAGTCTGATATTAAGCGTTAATTGTTCAGGCCACCGGATAATTCCGGTGGTTTTTTTCAGTTTCCGTCTTGTTCATTGCATTCACCTCTTCAATATTACTTTCTCTCGTTTACTCGCCCTTTAATATATTTAATTGAGCGCAATTCCTACCCTGTTTAATATAGCATTAATTGCCAAAGCATTATTTGATCTTTAAATTCATTAACTATTTAATCCAGCCTCATAAAACACAGCGCTGGATTAAATGGCATGGGCGACCTTATTTATCTGAAGATAACAGGTGAGCGACAAGGCGATATCTCTTCTGGTTGTGGTACAGACGCATCGATAGGAAATCGCTGGCAGGAAAACCATCCTGATGAGATTTTTGCTTTTTCGCTCTCTAACGGATTAGTTAATACGGGTTCTGGTATTAATACCCGGGAGCTAAGATTTGAAAAATTAATTGATAAAAGCACACCACTATTTATTAACGCCATCAATAACAATGAACGTCTGTTTATTGAAATTGATTTATGGCGAATAAACAGATTCGGCAGATGGGAACGCTACTATTATATTCAATTAAGAAATGCTTCGGTAAAAAGCATACAAACCTATGTGGCCCTAAACGAGCTGGATACCGAAGAAATTGCGGTATCGTATGACTATATTCTTTGCAAGCACCTGATTGCCAATACGGAGTTTGACTACCTGGCGTTGCCTGCTGAGTACAATCGTTTGTTTATACCGCCCCGCAATCAGCCGGCTAGTTCGATAATACCCGTTGCGAACCGACCTTCCCCCCCAGCACCACTCATTCCTGCAGTCACACCGGTCTATGCCAAATCCTGTCTGAAAGAGAAAGGCTGTACAGACGCAGGGAGCCGTGAAGAATCGGCTGAAAACTTCGGTCAGATGGCGGTTTTCGCACAATCTTCCGTTGATGATTGTTGCGGATATGCACAACCCGCAGAAGCCTCGGCCGCACTGCCGATCTTAGGTGGGCTGACGCAGGTGTGGGGCGAGTGGTCACTCAGTGGCATTCTCAGCGCCGCACGCGGCGTTCCTTATATCGGAGCGTTAGCTTCCGCGCTGTATATTCCGTCTGCGGGGACGGGCAGCGCACGCGTTCCCGGACGTGATGAGTTCTGGTATGAGGAAGAACTGCGGAAAAAGGCGCTGGTAGGTGGCACAGCCACAACCCGGGTTCGTTTTTTCTGGGGAACCGACATTCACGGTAAGTCGCAAGTCTACGGCGTGCATACCGGCGAAGGTACTCCGTATGAAAACGTGCGCGTCGCGAATATGCTATGGAATGATGGACACCATCGTTATGAATTTACGCCTGCCCACGACGTAGACGGGCCGTTAATCACATGGACGCCAGAAAATCCTGCGACGGGTGATGTACCTGAACATACTGGAAGCGATATTCCACCGCTTGATCAGCCAACAATTCTGGTGACACCCATCCCGGATGGCAAAAATGAGTACACCACGCCACCGTTCCTTGTGCCGGATGTCGCCGATTTTAACGATTATATTCTGGTCTTTCCGGCCGATTCAGGCATTCAGCCGATATATGTATACCTGAAAACAGCCCGGGACGAACCCGGCACAGCAACCGGCCAAGGTGAAATTCTATCCGGAAATGGTCGCTGGCTTGAGGCCGCCAGTTCAGGGCTGGGCGCACCGATACCTGCACAGGTCGCAGATAAGCTGCGAGGAAGAACATTTCGCAACTTTGACCATTTCAGAAGAGAGTTCTGGCTTGCGGTGTCAGAGTGCCCTGAGCTAATGAAGGATTTTAAACCTTCTAACCAAACCCTGATAAGAATGGGGTTAGCACCATATCCTGGTCCTTCAGAGCAAGTAGGTGGCAGAAGCACTTTTGAACTTCATCACTTAGAAGAAATCCAGCATGGCGGAGAAGCGTTTAATATGGATAATATAAATATTACTACTCCTCGCTTACATATAGGAATACATAAAAATGCTAATAGATAATGAAAAAAAAATAAGCGATTACACTGAGTCAGAGTTCATTGATCTGCTATCTAACTTTTTTGAGAATAAACATGGACTAAATGCTAGTGATTTTGGTAAATTTATCGATAACCTACAACTACATGTAGTCAAAGTCACCCAGCATCCACTTGGTAATGGACTGATTTTTAATACTCCAGATGAGATTGAATGTTCACCCTTAGGAATATTTAAGGAAATAAAAAAGTGGAGAACATCTCATGGATTAGAGTTATTTAAAGATTCTAAATGAGCTATACAAAGAAACTTATTATAAAGGTGAGTATATGAATCATCTTAAAAAGATCGAAGACTACACCGAAGCTGAATTCATAGAACTCTTGAATGAATTCTCCGCAAATCCGCGCTATCAAGGCGAAATGGACCGTGAATCTTACATCGACTCATTAGTCGATCATTTCGATAAAATCGTGGATCATCCGGAAAGTAATGGATTGATTTTTTATCCGCCGGATGACAGGGAAGATAGCCCACAAGGCATCATTGATGAAATCAAAAGATGGCGTAAGTCCCAGGGACGAGCGTCATTTAAAGATTCAGAATAAAAACCTTCACAGGTAATGGAAAAACAAAATGAAAACCAATTTCAATATTTTAGGAAAAGATTATTTCATTGAAAATGTGAAGAGTATTTACGATGAGTTATCTACTATAGATTTTACCAAAACAGTATCAGAGGAGGCTATCCGACTAGATGAAGATTTATTTCAACTAACCCAAAATAATGGTGTTGTCATAGACATCGGCTGGTACCCCTCGCTTGACGAGAAAGGGGAGTTTCTTATCCAGGTTATATCGAATGGCGATTGGGATCACCCTATGATAAAAACATCCTCAGGATGGGATAAAAATGAGCTGATTGAAAAGGTAAACGAGGTTTTAGGTCAGTTGCCTTTCATTTTAAAAGCTGAATAACCATTTCAAAAACAAATAATAGCACGCTGCAATGCAGAATATTATAAAGTTAAATATATGATTCATTTTAAACAAAAAATAGAAGACTACACTGAAGCTGAATTTATAGAATTTCTGAATGAATTATTTGAAAACCCCGGCAATCTGAAGGGAAGAGAATTTGAAACCCACTGTAATATGTTAGTCAAACACTTCGATAAAATCGTGGACCATCCGGAAAGTAATGGATTGATTTTTTATCCCCCGGATGACAGGGAGGACAACCCACAAGGCGTCATTGATGAAATCAAAAGATGGCGTAAGTCCCAGGGACGCCCATCATTTAAAGAATCAACCTAAAAATTTCAAATCAAGTCGTTAAACATCAATACTAATTATAGAACCGCTTAGTTTTATACATCCAGGAAAATTAAAATGACAATAACAGTTACGGTTCAAGCTCAACTCATCGTCGGTGAAGCGCAGGTAATAGAAAGTTTGGCCCCAGAAGGTTCATACACGGCTGTATTTGAAGATAATGGTCAAACCGGATATTTCTATGCACTTGATGAATCTACTGACGGAAATCCTATCAAAGATGAACTACATATTTACAATGCAGAAGACGTGTCAGATGGACATATCCCATCAGATGTGAAGATCGGTTGGTCAGAAGACAGTAAGAAATGTGTGTTGCTGATAAATGGTTACCCACATGGCGTCTTTGATTTTGAATCAAAAAATGGATACTGCCGGAGCGGTTTTCCACCTACAATCAGTCAGGAGTGGTCTATCTTCGGGCATGCCTGGAATGATGCTGTCGACGATTTTTTCAGATAACAGACATCAATACCCGATCGCCGGTTAGTCCGTTTTTATTGATACCTGATATTTTTTTCAGCGGACTTTTTCTCTATGCTGTATCAAGACATTGAATGCAGTATAAAACAAGGGAGCATGGGATGCCTGTTTTGCAGTGGAGCCTGTTGTTTGTGCTATCGCTCCTTCTTTCCCTGCTCTTTCTGTTTATCCATCTTCCAGGCCCCTTGCTGCTCGGTTCGATGATCGTCGGCATCATTTTCAGTATGCGCGGCATCTCGCTGCATCCTCCTCGCTGCACATTTCTTGGCGCACAGGCGATTCTCGGCTGCATGATTGCCCAAAATCTGACCGGTTCAATCTTCACAACCCTTGCAGCCCACTGGCCGATGGTGATTGTTATCCTGCTGGCTACCCTTATCAGCAGCGCGATAATCGGCTGGCTGCTGGTTCGCTATAGTAATCTACCGGGGAATACTGGTGCGTGGGGCTCGTCACCAGGCGGTGCAGCGGCAATGGTCGCAATGGCCCAGGATTATGGTGCCGACATCAGGCTGGTGGCGTTTATGCAGTATCTGCGCGTACTGTTGGTGGTCGGCGCGGCAGCGCTGGTCACCCGGCTGGTGATGGGTGACCAGGCCCAAACGGTCAGTGAACAAATCATCTGGTTTCCGCCGCTAAGCGGCAATCTTTTCAGCACTCTGATGCTGGCCGCCGTTGCCGGCACGGCTGGACGCCTACTGCGTTTTCCCTCTGGCGTTATGCTATTGCCAATGCTGGTGGGTGCCATGCTGAATGCAAGCGGAGTGATGGTGATTGAACTGCCGGAATGGCTACTGGCTATAGCCTACATGTCAATTGGCTGGCAAATCGGTCTTGGCTTTGACAAGCAGATCTTTTTAATGGCATTACGACCACTGCCACAGATCCTGTTGTCTATTTTTTCACTGATGGCGATCTGCGCAGCCATGGCCTGGGGACTGGCGCATTACATGCAGATCGATTTTCTCACTGCCTATCTGGCAACCAGTCCTGGAGGAGTGGATTCTGTTGCGGTGATCGCCGCAGGGAGCCACGCTGATATGGCGCTCATCATGGCGATGCAAACCCTGCGACTGTTCAGCATTTTGTTAACTGGCCCCGCAGTCGCGCGTTTTATTTCGGTGCACGCACCAAAACAACCCGCTTAGTGCTGACAACCCGGGCACCAGTAAAAGGGGCGCGAAGAGAGCATCGTTTTCTCGATTATTCCACCACAACGCTCACAGGTTTCGCCGTCCCGATGAAAGACCTTAAAGCGAAACAACGCACCGTGATGTTTATTCTCATCGGCCAGGCCGCGGGTAGTATAAGACAGCCGCGGAACATCAAGCAGCGCATGTGCCAGTTTATCCAGTTGCTCATCACTAAGCTGCGACGCTTTATGCTGCCCGGTCAACCCAACCTGCCAAAGGATCTCTACCCGCAGGTAGTTACCTAATCCCGCCAGAAATGCCTGGTCCAGTAGCAGACCAGAAAACTGGCGATTGCGAAAACGCGGAGATAACAGACGCGCTTTAACCTCATCGGGCGTTAAACGTAAATCCAGTACATCCGGCCCAACCCGTTGCAGGAACGGGTGGGTGGTGAGCTGTTCTGGCGTCAGCATTTCGATATCAGACGCACTATAGAGCAGGATAGTTTTGTCGTGTGTCTGCAGCCTGACGCGCAGTACCCGCGAAGTTTGCGGGATTTTGCCGGTGTCCACCACTCGCCACACACCATAGAGCTGATTGTGACTGTACAGCGTCAGGCCATTAGAAAAATGGGTCAGTAATGCTTTCCCTCGCGTTTCAAGCTGGGTAACACGTTGCCCAATCAGTTGAGATTGATACGGTTTTAACTGCTCAAAGGCAAACCAGACATCCGTCAGGGGTTTGCCTTTGACTGCCGCCTCCAGGTTATCCGCCGCGCGGCGGATCTCCGGGCCTTCAGGCATAATACTGTCCTTTGTTAATGTGTTGCGCCGCCCGTCACTGCAATATCGCTTTCCACCTGCAAGGCGGTGGCAATCGCAATCTCCAGCGCACGGCGCACCGTTTCTGTCGCCATACTTGGCGCCCCGGGATGCTGTGCAGCCTGTTGCGGCAAATAAGGGATATGAATAAAGCCGCCCTTCACCGCCGGTACGTCGCGTAGTTTATGCAGCAGGCCATACATCACGTGGTTACACACGAAAGTACCCGCAGTCTGGGAAACCGAGGCCGGAATTCCCGCGTTGCGCATGGCGACAACCATCGCTTTAATCGGCAACGTACTAAACCATGCCGCCGGGCCATCGACCACAATCGGCACATCTACCGGCTGTTGCCCCTGGTTATCCGCAATACGCGCATCGTCAACGTTAATTGCCACGCGTTCCACGGTGATATCCGTGCGACCACCCGCCTGCCCCACAGCCAGCACCAGTGATGGCGACAACGCGTCAATCGCGGCATTGAGTACAGCGAGAGACTCGCCAAAGACACACGGTAGTTGGCAGGCTATTACGCGGCATCCGCCGATAATAGCATTGTCGAGGCTCGAGACCACTTCCCAGGAAGGGTTAACTGACTCGCCGCCAAAGGGTTCAAATCCCGTGATGAGTACTGTTTTCATCCTTCCTCCTTACAGGAACATCAGGAAATACATCAGGAACACGTTGACCAGCAGCAGCAGTATGCCGGTTGGCACCTGCGCTTTAATCACCGCATTTTTGTCCGGTAGTTCCAGCAACGCTGCAGGAACAATATTAAAGTTCGCCGCCATCGGCGTCATCAGCGTCCCACAATAGCCGGAGAACATACCAATCGCCGCCATTACCGCTGGGTTGCCGCCGTGTTGCAGTACGAGGATTGGAATACCAATCCCAGCGGTCACGATCGGGAAAGCAGCAAACGCATTACCCATAACCATGGTCAGCAATGCCATGCCGATGGTGTACACCGCCACCGCGATAAAGCGACTATCCACCGCCAGATATTCCTGCGTCAGGTATGAAATGCCGCTACCGACACCCGCCGCTGTAAACAGCAGCCCAAGCGTAGCCAGAATCTGCGGCAGAATGAACGCCCAGCCAATGGAGTCCAGCAGACGGCGTGCCTCCTGAATCGGTTGATGCACCCGCTCATGGGTCATTTTTATCGCCATCGCCAGACCAATCAACGAGCCCGCTGTCATTGAAAAGAGCGTTACCAGCGTGGCGTGATTACCCGGCCCGAACAGCGCATCCTGTAAGCCCGGAATATGGTTGAACATCAGTACGCCAATGACCGTTACCACCGGGATCGCTAATGCCGGGAAAAACAGGCGGTTGCCCAGGCGGCTGGCGCTTTCTTCGCGCTGTTGCTGCGTGCGTTGATGGTAGCTTCCCAGCTTCACACCGCCAAAACCCGCGATCAGGGCCAGCACGACCACCGCAACGCCGACGGCAATATGCACTGCGCGTTTATCGCCAAACAGCGAGTATGTCCAGTCACCAAGCAGAAACAGTACGCCATATATGCCCCAAAACAGGCCTGTGGTGAAACGGCGCGGGTTTGCTTTGTCCTGCCAGGACATCAGCGCCACAATCAGTAATACCGCACCTGCCAGCCAGTAGAGATAGCTTTGTTGAAAATTCATTTCGCTTCCCCTTTCGCTGCGGCATTTGCTTTCGCCACCTCACGTTGCAAATAGCTATCCAGACGCCACAAACGCGTGCCGTGGATCAGGAAAGCACAAATTGCCGTTGGGATCCCCCACAAGGCGATATGCAGAGGTTCGGTCTGGATCCCTCCAGACTCCAGCATAAAGTTGTGCATGAATATGATCGCGCCGAAGGCAACAAAGATATCTTCACCGAAAAACAGCCCGACGTTATCGGTCGCCGCTGACATTGCGCGCAGGCGATAGCGAACCGCGCCGGGTATCTCGCCGTGATTTTTCTCGGCGGCCCCTTCCGCCATTGGCGCCAGCAGCGGGCGCACCATCTGCGGATGCCCGCCCAGACTGGTCAGCCCTAACGCAGCGGTCGCTTCGCGAATGAACAGATAGACAATAAGCAGACGGCCACTGGTGGCACTGCGGATTTTCGCAATCCACGCCTGAGCACGCTCTTTGAGTCCGTGACGTTCCAGCAGGCCAATAACCGCCAGCGGGATCAGCAGGATAAACGGCAGGTTGCGGGTGTTAAGAAAACCTTCACCCAGCTTCTCGAGGATGGTGGCAATCGGCATATGCGCCGCCAGTCCCGTGACGATCCCGGCAATAATAACCACCAATACCGGATTAAAACGTAAAAGAAATCCGACCACGATGACGGCGATCCCCGCCAATGGCCAGAGAGAAATTACCTCTCCCATAATTCATTCCCGTATATGTTGTTGTGTAATATATTGTTGTTTTGTATGGTAAATCTTATGCACCAATTTCAATATTGCATGCATTAAAGGCGCTACGCAAGCGACGGGCAAAAGCGAGTGCGTGCTCGCCATCCCCATGAATGCATACCGTCTGGGCGGTCACGCTTGCCCATGTTCCACTTTGGCTTTTTACTCTGCAGGATTGCACCATTTCTAACGTTTGCGCCAGCGCCTGCTCTTCATCCTCAATCAGTGCGCCCGGCTGGCTGCGAGGTACCAGACTACCATCAGCCTGATAACCCCGATCGGCAAAAACCTCCTGACGCGTTATCAAGCCATAGTGTTCTCCAGCGCGAATCAGTTCGCTTCCCGCCAGCCCGACCAGAACCAGCGACGGATCGCAGGCATGAACCGCTTTCGCAATCGCATCGGCCAATTGAGGATCTTTCGCCGCCTGGTTATAGAGCATGCCATGCGGTTTGACATGGCGCATCACGCCACCTTCTGCCCGCGTGATGGCAGCCAGCGCGCCAATTTGATACAGCGTCTGCGCATACACCGTTTGTGCAGGCAGGGTCATGGCGCTACGACCAAAATTTTCCCGATCCGGAAAGCTGGGGTGTGCGCCTACCGCCACACCATTTTTTAACGCATCACGCACGCTTGAGAGCATAGTTTGCGCATCGCCGGCGTGAAACCCACAGGCGATGTTGGCCGATGACACCAATTGCAGCAACGCTGCATCATTCGCACATCCCTCACCGAGGTCTGCATTGAGATCAATTTTCATTGTTAAGTCGCCATGCTAACTGTTCCAGATAACGCTGCTGGTCGTACCGCGCCTTCAGCGCTTCCTCCAGCGAACACTGCACAAAATGAATCGGCTGACCGAGCGGGATCTGCGCCAGATGATACATATCTGCCTCGATAATACAGGCGATGCGCGGATAGCCACCCGTCGTCTGAGCATCGTTCATCAGCACGATTGGCTGACCATTATGCGGAACCTGCACCACGCCGGGGAGCAAACCATGCGACAGCAGCTCGCGATCGGTCGTGCGCGTCAGCGGCTGCCCCTGAAGACGATACCCCATACGGTTACTTTGTGGGCTAAGCTGCCACGGCGAGCGCCAGAAAGAGGCCTGAGATACCTCATCAAACTCCTGATATTCAGGGCCGGGCAGTGCACGAATGAGATTACCCCACATCAGTTGTTTTACACCTTGTGGCCCGCTTAATTGCCGGGTCGATACGCCAATCGCCAGTCGATCGCCATCACGCAGCAGACGCCCTTCAAACCCACCAATGCCCACTTTCAGATCGGTACTACGCGAACCCATCACTTCGGGAACATCAATACCGCCCGCTACAGCCAGATAACTGCGCATACCATGAAGAGGTCGTTTTAGCGTCAGGCGCTGCCCGGCTTTTACTGGTAACCGCCATCCGCTCCATACGGGAGTTCGATCCAGATGCGCTTCGCATCCGGCACCGGTCAGGGCAAACCAGCCATCGGCTTCAAACTCCACCACCAGTTGCCCCAGCGTGATTTCCAGTGCAGCGGCATTCGCATCATTACCCACCAGCAGGTTAGCCACGTTCAGCGCCGGTTTATCCAGCGCGCCACAGTGACTAATTCCGGATTGACGAAAACTATGGCGTCCCCCGTCCTGTACTGAGGTGTACATGCCAGCGCGGATGATGTTTAACATATCCCCTCCTTCTGCGGGACAAAACGCACGGTATCGCCAGCCCGTAACAGAATCGGCTCCTCCCGTTTTGGATCAAATAACGAAACGGAGGTACGCCCAATCAATTGCCATCCACCGGGTGTGGCAAGCGGGTAGATCCCCGTTTGAGATCCACCGATACCGACAGAACCTGCCGGAACAAGCAAACGCGGTTCCGCACGTCTGGGGGTATGCAGCTGTTCAGGTAAGCTCCCGAGATAGGGAAATCCCGGCTGAAAACCGATAAACCACACCACATAGTCAACTGACGCATGAAGTTCGACGACCTGCTTGTCGCTTAATCCACTGTGTCGGGCGACCTCTGCCAGATCGGGGCCAAACTCACCACCATAGGTCACAGGTATTTCAATAAAGCGTGAATCCGGCTCCAGTGCTTCGCTCTCTTCCCACCAGCGCTGCAGGCGTTCAATCGCATCCAGCGCCAGTGTTTGCGGGTCGCGCAGGGTAACCGTGATATTGTTCATTCCCGGAATAGCTTCAAGCACATTCGGGGCGTCAACTAAACGCTGAGCCAGACGCCAGATGCGTTTCTGAGTCGCCAGCGTGATGGGGGGCTCCAGTTCAAGAACCACCGCCGTTTCACCTAACAGATAACAACGCGCTCGCTGCACTTTCATCCCTCTTTATTACGCTGGATTAGGAATATCGATAAAGGTTACGTCCAGATCGGTATTTTCATTCAGCCATTCGCTTAATGCGCGAATGCCGCCGCGTTCGGTCGCATGGTGACCGGCAGCATAAAAATGCAGCCCCTGCTCGCGGGCTGAGTGAATGGTTTGCTCAGAGACTTCACCGGTAATAAAGGCGTCGACACCAAATCGGGCTGCGCTATCAATAAAACTTTGACCGCCCCCGGTACACCAGGCAACGCGCTGAACTTTCTCCGGCCCGGTATCACCGCACCATAACGGTTTACGGCCTAAACGCGCTTCAATCCACGATGCCAGCTCCAGCCCCGGTACCGGCATGGAGAGTTCTCCCCATGGCACCAGCGGTTCAATTTCCCCCATCACGGTGATTCCCAACAGCGCGGCCAACTGCGCGTTATTCCCCAATTCCGGGTGAGCATCCAGCGGCAAGTGCCAGCCATACAAGTTGATATCATTTTCTAACAGCGTTTTCAGACGATTGCGCTTCATGCCGCGAATAACCGGAGATTCGCCTTTCCAGAAATAGCCGTGGTGAACGATAACCGCATCCGCTTGCTGGCGTACCGCCTCGTCCAGCAATGCCTGGCTTGCAGTCACACCGGTCACGATTTTATGCACCGTCTCTTTGCCCTCAACCTGCAAACCATTCGGCGCATAATCGCTAATGGCGGCGCTGTTTAGTTTGTCGTTGATCAGTTGTTCCAGTTCGGTGTTTTTCATCATCGTCCTCGTAGTCATCATTTCTGCCTGCCCAATCAGCAACACAGCTTAGGTTAAAATAGCGTCCCCGCCTGCGTTCGTCGATAGCCATTTCACTGACACATAAAGAA
The DNA here is from genome assembly GCF_001037515.1 of Citrobacter sp. MGH110. Lineage (NCBI taxonomy): Bacteria > Pseudomonadati > Pseudomonadota > Gammaproteobacteria > Enterobacterales > Enterobacteriaceae > Citrobacter > Citrobacter sp. MGH110. The sequence goes on from NZ_KQ089830.1 coordinate 2,200,898, forward strand.
ACAATCACACCCGCTTTGAACGTGATTTGCTTACCACTACGCGATCTAATTCATGTATATTTATGCAATCAGACAGCATATTGCAAAAATAATCAGATCTGTATCAAAGTTACAACTTTAAGGAAACACACTCGCGCAGCACGTTCAGCCAGTCGCGAGGCATTTACTTCGAGAAAATAATGAATAAACAAGCATCTCAACCACGGGCGATTTACTACGTCGTCGCGCTACAAATCTGGGAATACTTCAGTTTTTACGGCATGCGTGCGCTGCTGATCCTGTATCTCACTAACCAGCTTAAGTACGACGATAATCACGCATATGAACTGTTCAGCGCCTACTGCTCGCTGGTCTATGTCACCCCTATTCTCGGGGGATACCTGGCCGATAAAGTGCTCGGCAATCGAATGGCGGTGATGATCGGCGCATTTTTAATGGCGGTGGGACATCTGGTATTAGGTGCCAGTGAAATGGCTCCGGCGTTCCTCTATTTGTCGCTGGCGATAATTGTCTGCGGTTACGGTCTGTTTAAATCAAATATCAGTTGCCTGCTGGGCGAGTTATATCAACCTGAAGACCCGCGTCGCGACGGTGGATTCTCTCTGCTCTACGCCGCCGGTAACATCGGTTCGATCATCGCACCAATTGCCTGCGGATACGTGCAGGAAGAGTACAGCTGGGCGATGGGTTTTGCGCTGGCTGCCATCGGCATGCTGGCAGGGCTGGTGATTTTCTTATGTGGTAATCGCCATTTCGCCCACACCACCGGCGTCAACAAGGCCGTTCTGTGTGCTAAAACCTTTATTCTGCCAAACTGGGCCTGGCTGTTAGTTCTGCTAGTTACCACACCGCTGCTGATTACCGTGCTGTTCTGGAAAGAGTGGTCCGTTTATGCACTGATTGTTGCCACTGTTATTGGTCTGGCAGTTCTGGCGAAGATTTATCGCCAGGCACAGACGCAGAAACAGCGCAAAGAGCTGGGGCTTATCGTCACACTGACCTTCTTTAGCCTGTTGTTTTGGGCCTTTGCTCAACAGGGTGGCAGTTCGATCAGCCTGTATATCGACCGCTTCGTTAACCGCGATATTCTGGGGTATTCCGTCCCTACCGCGATGTTCCAGTCGGTTAACGCTTTTGCCGTTATGCTGTGCGGTATCGTACTGGCGTGGGTAGTCAAAGAAAGCGTGAGTGGCAATCGTACCGTACGTATCTGGGGTAAATTTGCCCTTGGCCTCGGCTTAATGAGCGCTGGGTTCTGTATTCTAACCTTGAGCGCTCGCTGGTCCGCTGCTTACGGCCACTCTTCCATGCCGCTGATGGTACTTGGGTTAGCGGTCATGGGCTTTGCCGAACTGTTTATCGATCCGGTGGCAATGTCACAAATTACGCGTATTGAGATCCCTGGTGTTACCGGCGTATTAACCGGCATTTATATGCTGCTTTCCGGTGCTATCGCCAATTATCTGGCTGGTGTTATCGCCGATCAGACTTCCCAAGGCTCGTTTGATGCTGCGGGCGCTATCAACTACTCCATCAATGCCTATATTGATGTCTTTAGTGAAATTACCTGGGGCGCGCTGGCCTGTGTGGTGCTGGTGCTGCTGATTTGGCTGTACCAGTCGCTTAAGTTCAGAAACCGTTCACTGGCGGTAGAATCCTGAGTGTAGGGGCCCGATGATGTAATCTGATTCGGGCTTTTTTTCAGGAATTACGCATAGCTGGCAGTCAACTCCTCTTCAGAAAGACCTGTAACCAGAAGCACCATGTTGCGATCTATTCCCTGCTCCAACATAGTTTGCGCTATACGTAATGCGGCTTCTCGTTTGCCTTGCTGCAACCCTTCTTGTAATCCATCTAAGCGTAACCGCTCGGCAATCGTCATCAGCTTCTCCTTATGTTGGGGGATCCGTTGCGCCATCTCTTGTATAAATTCATTAAAGCGAGATTCATCGCCGGATTGCAGGATGTAATTAAACATCGCCTGTAGTTGCGTGTCATTAGCGCACCCTGTAAGTAACAGCGTGGCCAGTTGATCTACCAGCCCCATCAAATCCCGCTGACGGATATGTTTTTGCATTAGTTCCAGCAGTGCCATTCGCCTGTGAGCCATGATTTCGTCATCGGGCACCACTGTGATATCCACCAATGGAAATGCGCTGGCATAAAGTTGCCGTGCCGTTACAGGATCGGTAAACGCATCAAGCCAGCACAGTGAGTACGGATACGGACTTCGACAGCCATGATAAAACAGCATGGGTATCACAATCGGCAGTTCTTTGTGCCCGGCATCCAAATGACGCTGCATCGCCGCTATTGCGTAACGCAGCAGACGAAAAGCCATATGCGGATCGGCTGAACTCTGGTGTTCTATAACCACGTATACATAACCTTCACCATCGTGCGTATGCACAGACCAGAGCACGTCGGAGTAGCGGGTACGTAAATCCGCTTCAATAAAGCTTTCTGACTCCAGCTTCAGCGTATTTAAATCGCAAAGCGTTTGCAGATCTGCGGGTAGATGAATTTCGAGGAAGTCCCGAGCTGTTTCTGGATGATGTAAAAACGTTTTAAATACCGCATCGTGCGGTGTAGATGTCGTTGGTGTTGTCATCAAATTCCGTCACCTGAATGAAGATGACTGCACTTTACTGCTGGCGGAAAACATCTTCATCAAGGCATTAGCAGCCTTGCGTACACGCTTCAGCGCTAAATGCCCCCCCACTGCAACATATTCATTCTGTTGGAAGGTATTACGCAGAAATCCGCTGCGCGCTTATCCCTTACGCGCCGCCTCATATGCCGCCAGCGTCGCCAGCCTCGCCTGTTGATGATCCACAATCGGGCGAGGATAACTCAGTGTTACCTGCGCTTTTTCAGCCCACGACCACGGTTCATGAATGGCTTTACCCGGCACGTCGCGCAGTTCCGGCACCCACTGGCGGATAAACTCACCGTCACGGTCGAATTTTTCGCCCTGCGTCGTGGGGTTAAAGATACGGAAATACGGCGCAGCGTCGGTTCCGGTTGAGGCAGCCCACTGCCAGCCGCCGTTATTGGCCGCCAGGTCGCCATCGATCAGTTGCGACATAAAATACTGTTCGCCTTTACGCCAGTCGATCAGCAGGTCTTTCACTAAAAAACTGGCGGTAATCATGCGTAAACGATTATGCATCCAGCCCGTGGCGTTGAGCTGACGCATGGCCGCATCCACAATGGGGTAGCCCGTATGCCCTGTTTTCCAGGCCTGCAAATACGCCGGATTATTCTGCCATTGCACGTGTTCGGTCCAGCGAATAAAAGGTTGATACCGACACAGCGCCGGATGGTAAGTCATCAGATGACGATAAAATTCGCGCCAGATAAGCTCATTCAACCAAACGCTGCCTGTCCCATCCTCAAGCGCCTGCGGCTGCTCCACGAGCAGTCGATTCAGGCACTGGCGCGGCGATAGTCCTCCTGTCGCCAGGCTCGCGGATAATCGACTGGTTCCATCAATCGCCGGAAAGTCACGCAGTTGTTCATATTCTCCGGCGGCCTGCTGGCAAAAATGGCGTAACTGCGCGATGGCCAATTTTTCTTCTGCCGGAAATTGCTGCGTATCAAAATCCTGCTGCGGGTAGCTCAGCGCGATGGATGTTAATGGAGAGTCAAGAGCACCGCTTTCTCTCACCTTCGGCGCACTGACACATTCCGGGATCCCGTCTTTTATCCGCTTCAGCCAGGCATTTTTAAACGGCGTAAAGACTTTATACATCTCGTGATTACCGGTCATGACCGCCCCCGGAGGCAGGATCACGCTGTCGTCAAACCCTTCGCACACCACCTGAGGTAATGACTTTTCAACGGCAGCATCACGCTGGCGTTCGTTTATTTCATATTGATAGTTATAAAATATTCGACTGACGCCATGCTGTACGCAGACGTTTTTGACGGTTTCCACACTGGTCGCAAAATTAGCAACTTCATGAAACAGAAGCGGGATGCCCTTTTCTGCCAGCGCCGTTTGCAACGCGTTCAACTGCGCGTTAACCAATGCCGCCTGACGTGGGGCCATATCATGCGCCTTCCACTGTTCAGGCGTGGAGATATAGAGCGCGAGTACATGTGCAGAACGATCCCGACAAGCCGCCGCCAGCGCGAGATTGTCATGCAGACGTAAATCACGCCGAAACCAGACCAGATGCGTGGTCATAACACTCCCTGATAAAAATTAATCATTGCCCTGTAAACGCCAAATCGCAGGCCAGAGTTCAAAATAACGTTGCCCGGACAACCAGGTGTTCGGGTGCTCAGCCATATAGTGTTTGAGGAGCATTAAGGGTGCAAGTAGCGGCTGCGCCTCGCGTCGATAGTTATCGATTATCGAGGTCAATTCCTGACGTTGACGCAGATCGAGCTGATTACGGAAATAGCCCTGTACGTGCATCAATACATTGGTATGGTTACGCCGGGTAGCAGGATTTAATAACAGATGGGTCAATCGTAGGCGATACTCGGTAAAAAAAGCATCGAGATCTTGCCATTCATGGATTGCGGCAACGAAGGGGCCAAGCTCCCCATACTCTGGCTGGGAATGCGCCAGTAGTACCAGTTTGTAGCGGGTATGATAGTCAATTAATGCGCCCCGCGTTAATTTTCGCTGACGCAGGCGGTGCAATTCATGCAAAGCGTAAACACGTATTAATGTATTTTCGTCGAACTGAGGTGCCTCACTCGCTTCTGTGGTCAGACAGGTGCGGATACCAACAGGAATTCTCGTGCTCATCGCCACTCCTTATCCGTTACTCAGATAAGTGTAGACGTCGGCGTATAAAAAAACCGCCACATTGCTGTTGGCGGTTTTCTTGAACAATAACGACAACTTAATAGAAGTCGCAGGTGGCTTTTTCAGCCTGCTCCATCCACACCGGTTTATCACTGGTTTTGGACCAGACGCGGTGCAGATAGCTGTAAAAACGGGCGCGGTCTTTCCAGAACAACATGACCGGCAGCGCCAGCACGCCCGCCACAACGGCAAAGGTACGGCGCAAGAAAACAATGTGTGCTGGATATTCTTTATAAAAGTCCATAATCCTCTCCCATATATCTGTTCGGTGAATCGCACCGGAAAAATAAACTTGGTTAACTGATGAAAATAATACCGCCTTGTGTGTAATTTTGCTACTCATCCGACCACTTATTTTTATCTATTGATGCTCCGTTTAGCTAAAAACCGTAATTAAGTTACATAAAAGTTAAATTAATACTAATCATTAGTTAAATAATGGTCTTTGCCATTTTTATACTTTTTTTACACCCCTCCCACTGATTTTTGCGAAATCTTTGCAAGCAAAAATCTACGCTCTGGTTATCACATTTATGCCACTGGAGGTGCACCGTGAGTGCAGGCGTGATAACCGGCATTGTGCTGGTCTTTTTATTATTAGGTTATCTGGTGTATGCCCTGATTAATGCGGAGGCGTTCTGATGGCGGCCCAAGGATTTTTACTCATTGCCAGTTTCTTGCTGGTACTGTTTATCATCGCCAGACCGCTGGGTTTTGGCTTGGCTCGGCTGATCAATAATACGTCCCTGCCGGGCCTGGCTGGCGTGGAACATCTGCTCTGGCGCGGTCTGGGCATCTCTCAGCAGGAGATGAACTGGCGGCAGTATCTGTTGGCGATCCTCGCGCTCAATGTGCTGGGGTTGCTGGTCCTGTTTTCAATGCTGATGGCGCAAAACCTGCTGCCGCTAAATCCGCAACAGCTACCTGGGCTTTCGTGGGATTTGGCGCTCAACACGGCGGTAAGTTTTGTCACTAATACCAACTGGCAATCCTATGCTGGCGAAACCACCTTAAGCTACTTCAGCCAGATGGTCGGGCTGACCGTGCAGAACTTCCTGTCAGCGGCAACCGGGATTGCGGTGATTTTTGCCCTGGCCCGTGCCTTTACTCGCCAGAGTATGAACACGCTGGGCAACGCCTGGGTCGATCTGGTTCGCATTACGCTGTGGATCCTGCTCCCCATTGCATTGCTCATTGCGTTGTTCTTCATTCAGCAAGGTGTGCTGCAAAACGTGTTGCCCTATCAGCCCATTACTACCCTTGAAGGGGTGAAACAGCTGCTGCCAATGGGGCCCGTCGCCTCACAGGAAGCGATTAAGATGCTTGGCACTAACGGGGGTGGGTTCTTTAACGCTAACTCATCACATCCGTTTGAAAACCCTACCGCGTTGACCAATCTGGTACAGATGCTGGCCATTTTCTTAATTCCTACCGCGCTGTGTTTTGCCTTTGGTGATGTGGTTGGCGATCGTCGCCAGGGGCGGACCCTGCTGTGGGCCATGTCGCTGATATTTGTAGTCTGCGTAGCCGTGGTGATGTGGGCCGAAGTTCAAGGCAACCCGCACCTGATGGCATTCGGTGCAGACAGTAATATCAACATGGAAGGCAAAGAAAGCCGCTTTGGCGTGCTGGCTACGAGTCTTTTTTCCGTCGTGACGACAGCGGCATCTTGCGGCGCTGTCGATGCGATGCATGACTCCTTCACCGCGCTGGGCGGGATGGTGCCGATGTGGCTAATGCAGATTGGCGAAGTGGTCTTCGGTGGTGTCGGTTCGGGCCTGTACGGCATGCTGCTGTTCGTGTTGTTGGCGGTGTTTATCGCGGGCCTGATGATTGGTCGTACGCCGGAATATCTGGGTAAGAAAATAGACGTGCGCGAAATGAAAATGACCGCACTGGCGATTCTGGTCACCCCTGCGCTGGTGCTGCTCGGTACGGCGATAGCGATGATGAGCGACGCCGGACGCAGCGCCATGCTCAATCCTGGTCCACATGGCTTTAGTGAGGTGTTGTACGCCGTATCGTCTGCCGCGAACAACAACGGCAGCGCCTTCGCCGGATTAAGCGCCAACAGCCCGTTCTGGAACTGTCTGCTGGCCCTGTGCATGTTCTTCGGCCGTTTCGGCGTGATCATTCCCGTGATGGCAATTGCCGGATCGCTGGTCAGTAAAAAGATCCAGCCAGCAAGTCCAGGCACGCTGCCTACTCACGGTGCACTGTTTGTCGGGTTGTTAATCGGTACGGTGTTACTGGTTGGCGCCCTCACCTTTGTTCCTGCCCTGGCGCTTGGCCCGGTCGCAGAATACCTGTCATTACACTGAGTGATGCGGAGCACATGACTATGAGTCGCAAGCAACTGGCGCTGTTCGAACCCTCTCTGGTCGCACAGGCGCTGATGGACGCCGTGAAAAAATTAAGCCCACATACCCAGTGGCGCAATCCGGTGATGTTTATCGTCTGGCTGGGCAGTCTGCTGACAACCCTGTTAACGTTGGCAATGGCCACAGGCCATATGCAAGGCAATCCGTGGTTTACCGGCGCGATAAGTCTGTGGCTGTGGGTCACCGTTCTGTTCGCCAACTTTGCCGAAGCGCTGGCGGAAGGACGCAGTAAGGCTCAGGCTAACAGTCTGAAAGGAGTGAAAAAAACCGCATTTGCTCGCAAACTCCGCGAACCGAAATACGGTGCCGCCATGGATCACGTTCCGGCGGAGGATTTGCGCAAAGGAGATATCGTGTTAGTAGAAGCGGGCGATATTATCCCGTGTGACGGCGAGGTCATCGAAGGTGGCGCATCGGTAGATGAAAGCGCCATTACCGGTGAATCCGCGCCGGTCATTCGTGAATCCGGTGGTGATTTCGCCTCCGTCACCGGCGGGACCCGCATCCTCTCCGACTGGCTGGTGATTGAATGTAGCGTAAACCCTGGTGAAACGTTCCTCGACCGAATGATCGCCATGGTTGAAGGCGCGCAGCGGCGTAAAACGCCGAATGAAATCGCCCTGACGATCCTGTTAATAGCCCTGACCATCGTTTTTCTGCTGGCGACCGCCACGCTGTGGCCGTTTTCCGCCTGGGGTGGTAGCGCGGTCAGCGTCACGGTACTGGTTGCCCTGCTGGTGTGTCTGATCCCCACCACCATCGGCGGGCTACTCTCCGCAATTGGCGTCGCCGGGATGAGCCGCATGCTGGGCGCGAACGTCATCGCCACCAGCGGACGTGCAGTAGAAGCTGCGGGTGACGTGGACGTATTGCTGCTGGACAAAACCGGCACCATTACGCTGGGTAACCGCCAGGCTTCGGATTTTCTGCCCGCCCAGGGGGTGGATGAAAAAACGCTGGCCGACGCCGCGCAGCTTTCATCGCTGGCCGATGAAACCCCAGAAGGCCGCAGCATCGTGATTCTGGCTAAACAGCGCTTTAATCTGCGTATTCGCGACGTGCAATCGCTGCACGCCACCTTTGTACCGTTTACCGCCCAAAGCCGAATGAGCGGGATCAACATCGACAACCGTATGATCCGCAAAGGGTCGGTCGATGCTATTCGTCGTCACGTCGAAGCCAACGGCGGCCACTTCCCTGCCGACGTGGAGCAGAAGGTCGAAAACGTCGCACGCCTTGGCGCTACGCCGCTGGTGGTTGCCGAAGGCTCCCGCGTGCTGGGCGTGATTGCCCTGAAAGATATCGTAAAAGGCGGAATCAAAGAACGTTTTGCCCAACTACGCAAAATGGGCATCAAAACGGTGATGATCACCGGCGATAACCGCCTTACCGCTGCCGCGATTGCGGCAGAAGCCGGGGTAGATGACTTCTTAGCTGAAGCCACGCCGGAAGCCAAGCTGGCGCTGATTCGTCAGTATCAGGCGGAAGGTCGTCTGGTGGCGATGACCGGCGACGGAACCAATGACGCCCCGGCGCTGGCGCAAGCCGACGTGGCGGTCGCCATGAACTCCGGGACCCAGGCCGCGAAGGAAGCAGGCAATATGGTGGATCTCGACTCTAACCCCACCAAGCTGATTGAAGTGGTGCACATTGGTAAACAGATGCTGATGACGCGTGGTTCGCTGACCACCTTCAGTATCGCCAACGACGTGGCGAAGTATTTCGCCATTATCCCGGCCGCGTTCGCCGCCACCTACCCGCAGCTCAATGCGCTTAACGTGATGGGGCTGCATTCGCCGGATTCGGCGATCCTCAGCGCGGTTATCTTTAATGCGCTGGTTATCGTCTTTCTGATCCCGCTGGCGCTTAAAGGCGTGAGCTACAAACCGTTATCCGCATCCGCAATGCTGCGCCGTAATTTGTGGATCTATGGTCTGGGTGGTCTGGTTGTACCGTTTATCGGTATCAAAGCAATTGATTTAATGCTGACCCTGCTGGGTCTGGTGTGAGGTTTCAGATGAGTGGATTACGTCCTGCATTATCAACATTGATTTTCCTGATGCTTATCACCGGCGGGGCTTACCCGTTGTTGACCACCGCGTTGGGGCAGTGGTGGTTTCCCCACCAGGCTAACGGCTCGCTTCTACGCGAAGGTCAGGTCGTTCGCGGCTCTGCGCTCATTGGGCAACATTTTACCGCGGCCGGTTATTTTCAGGGACGCCCGTCTGCTACAGCAGAAATGCCCTATAATCCAATGGCTTCAGGCGGCAGCAATCTGGCAGCCAGCAACCCGGAACTGGATAAACAGCTGCAAAGCCGGATAGCCGCGCTGCGTGCAGCTAACCCGCAGGCAAATCCTGTCGTTCCGGTAGAGCTGGTAACGGCTTCTGCCAGCGGGCTGGACAACAACCTGACACCCGCCGCGGTGGCCTGGCAAATCCCCCGCGTGGCGCAGGCTCGCAACCTCAGCATTGAAGAGGTCACGCGCCTGGTTGCACAATACACGCAAAAGCCGTTGGTCAGTTTTATCGGCCAGCCGGTGGTGAACCTGGTGGAACTTAATTTAGCGCTGGATAAGCACTGAGAAAAAGGACATGCATAACGAACCCTTACGCCCCGACCCCGATCGCCTGCTGGAGCAGACCGCTGCCCCGCACCGCGGAAAACTGAAAATTTTCTTCGGCGCGTGTGCAGGCGTCGGTAAAACCTGGGCCATGCTGGCAGAGGCCCAGCGGCTGCGGGCGCAGGGGTTAGATGTGCTGATTGGCGTGGTGGAAACCCACGGACGCAAAGAGACCGCCGCGCTACTGGACGGTCTCAGCATCCTGCCGCTAAAGAGACAGGCGCGCCATGGTCGTCATATCAGCGAGTTCGATCTCGACGCGGCGCTGGCCCGCCGTCCGGCGCTCATTTTGATGGATGAACTGGCGCACAGTAATGCGCCTGGCTCACGCCACCCTAAGCGTTGGCAAGACATTGAAGAACTGATCGAAGCCGGTATTGACGTTTTTACTACCGTCAACGTGCAGCATCTGGAAAGCCTCAATGATGTTGTCAGCGGCGTCACCGGCATTCAGGTTCGCGAAACCGTCCCCGATCCTTTTTTCGATGCCGCCGATGATGTGGTGCTGGTCGATCTTCCCCCCGACGATTTGCGCCAACGCCTGAACGAAGGCAAGGTCTATATCGCCGGTCAGGCGGAAAGAGCCATCGAGCATTTCTTTCGCAAAGGGAACTTGATCGCGCTACGTGAGCTGGCCCTGCGCCGCACGGCCGATCGGGTCGACGATCAGATGCGTGCCTGGCGAGGGCGTCCGGGGGAAGAAAAAGTCTGGCATACCCGTGACGCCATTTTACTGTGCATTGGACACAATACCGGCAGCGAAAAGCTGGTGCGTGCTGCCGCGCGTCTGGCAGCGCGCCTCGGCAGCGTCTGGCATGCAGTGTATGTCGAAACGCCAGCGCTGCACCGACTGCCCGAAAAACAGCGCCGGGCAATCCTAAGCGCTCTGCGGTTAGCCCAGGAGCTGGGTGCAGAAACCGCCACCCTTTCCGATCCCGCTGAAGACAAGGCTGTAATCCGCTACGCTCGTGAGCATAATCTGGGAAAAATTGTCCTCGGACGTCCGACTACACGACGCTGGTGGCGCAGTGATTCCTTTGCTGACAAACTGGCCCATCGCGCACCGGATCTCGACCTGATGATTGTTGCACTCGATGAGCCACCTTCGCGCCCTGTGCTACAAACTGCAGATAACCGCACCTTTAAGGATAAATGGCGGGTACAAATTCAGGGTTGTGTGGTTGCCGTCGCGCTGTGCGCCATCATTACGTTGATTGCCATGCAGTGGTTGATGGCCTTTGACGCCGCCAACCTGGTGATGATCTATTTATTGGGCGTGGTGGTTATCGCCCTCTTTTACGGACGCTGGCCGTCGGTGCTGGCAACTTTTATTAACGTCGCCAGCTTCGATCTCTTCTTTATTGCTCCGCGTGGCACGCTGGCCGTTTCCGACGTCCAGTACCTGCTCACCTTCGCCGTGATGCTAACGGTAGGGCTGGTTATTGGTAATCTGACCGCCGGAGTGCGTTATCAGGCGCGGGTGGCCCGTTATCGTGAACAACGTACGCGCCATTTGTATGAGATGTCGAAAGCGCTGGCCGTTGGGCGTAGTCAGCAAGATATTGCCGCCACCAGCGAACAGTTTATTGCCTCAACGTTCCAGGCCCGCAGCCAGGTTTTACTGCCCGGTGAGAACGGTAAGCTGGCCCCTCTCACCCATCAACAGGGCATGACGCCGTGGGATGATGCCATTGCCCAATGGAGCTTTGATAAAGGGCAACCGGCTGGCGCAGGTACTGACACGTTGCCAGGTGTGCCGTATCAAATTTTACCGTTAAAAAGTGCTGACAAAACGCATGGGCTGCTGGTTGTGGAACCAGGAAATTTACGCCAGTTGATGATCCCCGAACAGCAACGCCTGCTGGAAACTTTTACTTTACTGGTCGCCAGTGCGCTGGAGCGTCTGACGCTGACTGCCAGCGAAGAGCAAGCCCGGTTTGCCAGCGAGCGCGAAAGCATTCGCAACGCGCTGCTCGCCGCCCTTTCCCACGATTTACGTACACCGCTAACGGTGCTGTTTGGTCAGGCAGAGATCTTAACGTTGGATCTGGCAAGCGAAGGATCGCCGCACGCGCGCCAGGCCAGTGAGATTCGCCAGCACGTCCTTAATACGACCCGACTGGTTAATAACCTGCTGGATATGGCGCGAATTCAGTCTGGCGGCTTTAATCTTAAGAAGGAGTGGTTAACACTGGAAGAGGTGGTCGGCAGCGCCCTGCAGATGCTTGAGCCAGGACTCTCTGCTCCTATTAATTTGTCGCTACCAGCACCGTTGACGCTGATCCACGTCGATGGCCCACTCTTTGAACGGGTGCTGATTAATCTGCTGGAAAACGCCGTTAAATACGCAGGTCCAGCGGCGCAAATCGGTATTGATGCCAGCGTCGATGGCGAGCACCTGCAACTGGACGTCTGGGATAATGGCCCCGGCATTCCATCGGGTATGGAGCAGCGAGTTTTTGACAAGTTTTCCCGGGGAAACAAAGAGTCATCGGTACCGGGCGTTGGGCTGGGGCTGGCAATCTGTCAGGCCATTGTGGACGTGCACGGCGGTACGATTTCCGTCCACAATCGCGCACAGGGAGGAGCATGTTTCCGTGTTACACTGCCCCAGGAAATCCCCCCTGAACTTGAAGATTTTCATGAGGATATGTGACGAACGTACTGATTGTTGAAGATGAACAGGCTATCCGTCGCTTTCTGCGCACCGCGCTGGAAGCCGATGGTCTGCGTGTATATGAAGCGGAAACGCTGCAACGTGGTCTGCTGGAAGCCGCCACGCGAAAACCCGATCTCATCATTCTCGATCTCGGTCTGCCGGACGGTGACGGCATTGATTTTATTCGTGACCTGCGACAATGGAGCGCGATACCGGTAATTGTGCTCTCAGCCCGCAGCGAAGAAAGCGATAAAATCGCTGCCCTGGATGCCGGTGCCGATGACTATCTCAGTAAACCCTTTGGTATTGGCGAGCTACAGGCGCGATTACGCGTGGCATTGCGCCGCCACGCCAGCGGCGCGTCTCCCGAGCCGGTGGTGCATTTTTCCAACGTAAAAGTAGATATCGCCGCCCGCCTCGTACATCGTGGTGATGAAGAGATTCATCTGACGCCGATTGAGTTTCGCCTGTTAGCGGTACTGCTGAATAATGCCGGAAAGGTACTAACGCAACGCCAGTTGCTAAATCAGGTTTGGGGACCGAACGCCGTCGAACACAGTCACTATCTGCGAATTTACATGGGACACCTGCGCCAGAAGCTGGAACAGGACCCGGCGCGTCCGCGTCATTTTCTGACCGAAACCGGGATTGGCTATCGGTTTATGCCGTGAATCTAAGCCGAATAAAAAAAAGCCGGATCAGCGCAAAGCTATCCGGCTTTTTAATTCATGCCGGATAGCGACGCTATCCGGCCTACGGTTTACGCGTTTTTCAGCACTTCGCTGACGATCTCAACCGCTTCTTTTTCGATCTGCTTGCGGTGTTCTTCACCGAGGAAGCTCTCGCAATAGATTTTATAAGCGTCTTCGGTGCCGGACGGACGAGCGGCAAACCAGCCGTTGTCAGTCATCACTTTCAGACCGCCGATAGAAGCACCGTTGCCCGGTGCCGCCGTCAGACGTGCGGTGATCGGGTCGCCCGCCAGCGTGCTGGCACTCACCATTTCCGGAGACAGCTTAGACAGCGCCGCTTTCTGCGCGGAGGTCGCACTTGCCTGCAGGCGGTTGTAGCTCGGCGCACCAAAGCGGGCAGCCAGTTCGTTGTAGTGCTCCTGCGGATTCTTACCGGTCACTGCGGTAATTTCTGCCGCCAACAGGCACATGATGATGCCGTCTTTGTCGGTCGACCACGGTGTACCGTCGAAACGCAGGAAAGATGCCCCCGCGCTCTCTTCACCACCAAAGCCAAAGCTGCCGTCGAACAGACCGTCAACAAACCATTTAAAGCCAACCGGCACTTCGACCAGTTTACGCCCTAAATCATTCACCACGCGGTCAATCATCGCCGAGGACACCAGTGTCTTACCAACGGCAACATCTTTGCCCCACTGCGGACGATGCTGGAACAGGTAGTTGATCGCCACCGCCAGATAGTGGTTCGGATTCATTAGCCCTGCCGGGGTGACAATACCGTGACGGTCGTAGTCTGGGTCGTTGGCAAAGGCCAGATCGAACTTGTCGCGCAGCGCCAGCAGGCCCGCCATCGCGCACTCGGAGGAGCAGTCCATGCGGATTGCGCCATCTTTGTCGAGATGCATGAAACGGAAAGTCTGATCAACGTGATCGTTAACGATAGTCAGGTTCAGGTTGTAGTGCTTAGCAATACGCTTCCAGTATTCGATACCGGAACCGCCCAGCGGATCGACACCCAGCGTCAGACCCGCTTTTTGGATCGCTGCCATGTCGACGATGTCAGCCAGTCCTTCGACAAACGGCTGAACCAGATCCTGCTCTGTTACATGACCAGATGCCAGCGCAGCGTCCAGCGACATGCGCTTCACGCCTTGCAGACCGTCAGCCAGCAGCGCGTTGGCTCTGTCTTCCACCACTTTGGTGACGTTGGTATCTGCCGGACCACCGTTTGGCGGGTTGTATTTAATGCCGCCATCTTCCGGCGGGTTGTGGGACGGCGTGATCACAATGCCGTCAGCCAGCGGGCCGCCTTTTTTATTGTGGACCAGGATAGCATTCGACACAGCAGGGGTTGGCGTAAAGCCGTTATTTTCCTGCACGATGACGTCAACGCCGTTCGCCGCCAGCACTTCCAGTACAGAGATAAAAGCCGGTTCAGACAGCGCGTGGGTATCCTTGCCCACATAGCACGGGCCAGTAATCCCGTTTTTCGCACGTTCTTCAGCAATCGCCTGAGCGATAGCCAGAATATGCGGCTCGTTAAAACTATGACGACCTGCACTGCCGCGATGTCCGGACGTACCGAACTTAACGGCGTGCTCAGCGTTCCCTGCTGTTGGTTTCAGTACATAGTACTGTGCCGTCAGTTGGGCGACGTTAATCAAATCACTCTGTTGCGCAGGTTGACCTGCACGGTTGTGGATTGCCATTGCCTGGTCCTTCTAATGCAAGGATTAAATTGTTCCGCAAACCTTTTCAATCAATTCCGCAGGGAATTGCATTGACTGCATGATGTGTTCAACCATGCTGCATTTACGGCCGGTATTGGTGTTGGTGATCACCCAGTACGGCGTGCCTGGCACGTGTTTCGGTTTGGTTTGATTACCATTTTTCAGCAGCGTCTGTTCATCCGCTGCAAAATAAACGCGCGTACGGCCATGCAACGATTCCGTTGCTTCGGCGAACGCGTTTTGATCCAGTGAATAGAGTGTAGACAGCACCAGCATAAAGCGATTTACTGCTTTCTTCTGTTCCGCGTATTCGTCGGACAGCAGCAGTTCACGCATCGCGCGCACTTTATCTTTTACGGGGTTAACCGGCTTAGCTTCCACGACAGGTTGCACAGCGCGGACTTCTTTGACTATCGGAGTGACAGGCTGTGATGCGGCGGAAAATTTCAACATACGCCGTAAAATGTCGGATGCGCTCTCGCCAATATGCTTGGTGTGGCTGGCAATATAGCTATAGAGTTCATCATCAACTTCAATCGTTTTCATCTTAATCCAGTGCAGTGTTTAGCTGAATACAAGTTGTCGGGGTAAACACACGTAGTGTAAAGGCAAATCCCAACAGCGGATAGCGTCAAGCCTGGTGGCCAGCAAAACTCAGAGTAACCGTAGTTGTTGCAGCCATGTGGCAGAATGGTCAACATGATACCCTAACCCGTGAGTGTGAAAAAAAGAACTTTGCCATGAAATTGAATATCCGAGCGCAATCTGCGCAAAACCTGCACAATAATTCTCCCATCGTCCTGGTTCACGGCCTGTTTGGCAGTCTGGATAACCTGGGGATCCTGGCGCGCGATCTGGTGGTCGATCACGATATCATCCAGGTCGATATGCGAAATCATGGCCTCTCCCCTCGTTCCCCTGAGATGAATTATCCGGCCATGGCGCAAGATTTGCTGGATACGCTGGACGCTCAGCAAATAGAAAAGGCGACCTTTATTGGTCACTCGATGGGGGGAAAAGCCGTCATGGCGTTAACCGCGCTGGCTCCTGATCGTATCGATCGACTGGTGGCCATTGATATTGCGCCGGTCGACTATCATGTTCGCCGTCACGATGCGATCTTTACCGCTATTAATGCCGTAACCGATGCCCAGGCCACTTCGCGTCAGCAGGCGGCCAGCGTCATGCGTCAACATCTGCATGAAGAAGGCGTAATCCAGTTTCTGCTGAAATCTTTCGTCGACGGCGAGTGGCGTTTTAACGTTCCCGTGCTGTGGGATCAATATCCTCATATCGTCGGTTGGGAAACCATTCCTGCATGGGAGCACCCGGCGCTGTTTATCCCTGGCGGCAACTCACCGTATGTTACCGAAGCGTATCGCGAACAACTGCTGGCGCAATTCCCACAGGCTCGGGCGCATGTTATTGCTGGAGCCGGTCATTGGGTGCATGCGGAAAAACCGGAGGCGGTGCTGCGCGCCATCCGTCGTTATCTGAACGAACAGGCTAACTGATTAAAAACTCAGCGTCTGCGCGCGATTACGCGCGTGGGCGTTGGCGTGTCACCCCTGCTGATGTATTATGGCGCGCTATCCATCCGGGCAGACGCCTGGCTGATTGTTTCCCCGAAGTCACCAAGATCATGGCCAAAGAACAAACGGACCGTACGACATTAGATCTGTTCGCGCAGGAGCGTCGCCCGGGACGACCCAAAACTAATCCGCTCTCGCGTGATGAACAGTTACGTATTAATAAACGTAATCAGCTTAAGCGTGACAAAGTTCGCGGGCTTAAGCGTGTCGAACTGAAACTGAACGCTGATGCCGTTGACGCTCTGAACGAGCTGGCCGAGGCGCGCAACATGAGTCGCAGTGAACTCATCGAAGAGATGCTGATGACCCAACTCAGCACATTGCGCGGTCAGGCATAGTCTGAATTTCTGCTCTAAATCATAAATCGTGTAGCACAGAGTGCAGTCCTGCGTGTTTGCTGTTTCCGCATGCCTGACTGTTCTGCTATGATTGCCCTTATCCGTGGGCAATGCGCCACCACCATTTCAATAAGTTTCAAGAGGTTATTTTACTCATGGCAATCACTGGCATCTTTTTCGGCAGCGACACCGGTAATACCGAAAACATCGCAAAAATGATTCAAAAACAGCTTGGTAAAGACGTTGCCGATGTTCATGACATTGCAAAAAGCAGCAAAGAAGACCTCGAAGGTTATGACATTCTGCTGCTCGGCATCCCAACCTGGTACTACGGTGAAGCTCAGTGTGACTG
This sequence comes from Citrobacter sp. MGH110, assembly GCF_001037515.1. Taxonomy (NCBI): domain Bacteria; kingdom Pseudomonadati; phylum Pseudomonadota; class Gammaproteobacteria; order Enterobacterales; family Enterobacteriaceae; genus Citrobacter; species Citrobacter sp. MGH110. The sequence goes on from NZ_KQ089830.1 coordinate 2,218,090, forward strand.
GGACGACTTCTTCCCTACCCTCGAAGACATTGATTTTAATGGCAAACTGGTTGCATTGTTCGGCTGCGGCGACCAGGAAGATTACGCAGAATATTTCTGCGATGCGTTAGGGACCATTCGCGACATCATCGAACCGCGCGGCGCAACCATCGTTGGTCACTGGCCGACGGCGGGTTATCACTTTGAAGCGTCTAAAGGACTGGCTGACGACGACCACTTTGTCGGTCTGGCTATCGATGAAGATCGCCAGCCAGAACTGACAGCAGAACGCGTAGAAAAATGGGTTAAGCAGATCTCTGAAGAGCTGCACCTCGACGAAATCATCAATGCCTGATTTCGTGCGGCGCAGATTTCTATCTGCGCCGCATCAATAGATAAAACCAATCAAAATAATTGCTACAAATTTGTAACTTTTTCGTCTGACCCTGTACAATGGCTGGATGCCAATCGGGTGTTGCACAGTGTGTTTGTCGGCGATACCACGTTTTGATTAACAATATATGCCAGAGACTTGCAGTTTTCATTTAGCCATGGCAGTTCTATAATGATACGCATTATCTCAAGTGCAATTTCTGTCACTTCTGTTAATGAAGTGAATCGTTTAGCTACAGGACAGATTCCGCATGACTGACAACAATACCGCATTAAAGAAGGCTGGCCTGAAAGTAACGCTTCCTCGTTTAAAAATTCTGGAAGTTCTTCAGGAACCGGATAACCATCACGTCAGTGCGGAAGATTTATACAAACGCCTGATCGATATGGGTGAAGAGATTGGTCTGGCGACCGTGTATCGTGTGCTGAACCAGTTTGATGATGCCGGTATCGTGACCCGCCATAATTTTGAAGGTGGTAAATCCGTCTTCGAACTGACTCAACAGCATCATCACGATCACCTCATCTGTCTTGACTGCGGCAAAGTAGTCGAGTTCAGCGATGATTCCATCGAAGCGCGCCAGCGTGAGATTGCGGCTAAACATGGTATTCGTTTAACCAACCATAGTCTCTATCTCTACGGCCACTGCGCTGAAGGCGATTGCCGCGAAGATGAGCATGCCCACGACGGTGTCTCCAAGTAATTTATGTCTCACATTAATCCCCGGCTCTGCATGAGCCGGGGATTAACGTACCAGCAAAATATAAGTACGAAATAGTCACAATTACCGCCAGTCGTCCGCCGAAAATCCGCAAAATGTGTTAACCTCCCCCGCGGCTAAATCAAATAATAATCGTTGTAGCATGATGACTCTTTACCTGTTAAATGAGGCATGATGTCCCGCAATATTATTTTTTATTACTTCTTCAAATGTACTGGACATCAGATCCAGGGCGGAACAGGCAAGAGGCTCGCGGTGTTAAAAGATAAAATCTTTGCGTTTTTGGCAGAAGAGACCCGTTATTTTTCTTTTGACTCGCTGGACGACTTTCACACAGCCCAGACCATGGCGGAACGCTTCAATGTAAAACGTAATACCATCAGCCATTACCTCAATCAGTTAATTGATGATAATGTAGTCATCAAACTCAACACTCGCCCTGTCTATTTTTTGCATAGAGCCGTCTTTGAAGAACACTTTTTCCCTGTCCATCAGTCCGTATTTTCCAGTCTTATCGAGTTAAAAAATCATCAATATAAACAAGAAAATACATTCGCAGAGTTAATCGGTGCTAATGGTAGTCTGATCCCGGTGATCGAAAAACTGAATACAGCTATCTGTTATCCGCCGCATGGCCTGTCGGTAATGCTGTACGGTCCGACAGGCAGCGGTAAGAGCATGTTGGCGCAGTTGTCCTGGAAACGCGCAGTTGAGAAGCAAATTCTGCCGCCAGCAGCGCCATTTATTGCCTTTAACTGTGCACAGTATGCCAACAACCCGGAGCTGTTATCGAGCCACCTGTTTGGCTATGTCAAAGGTGCGTTCACCGGTGCGGATAAAACCACCGAAGGTTTATTACAAAAAGCCAATGGCGGGGTACTGTTTCTTGATGAAATCCATCGCCTAAATGCAGAAAGCCAGGAAAAGTTGTTCACCTTTATGGATACCGGGCGTTTTCGGCGGATGGGTGAAAGTGAAAAGGAAAACAGCGCTCAGGTCAGGCTTATTTTTGCCACCACTGTGTCACCTCAAGAGTATTTCCTGGATACCTTTATCCGCCGGATCCCATTGAATATTGCAATTCCTTCATTGGAAGAAAGAGGTGAAGCTGAAAAAATCCAGTTCATTTATGCTTTCTTCCTTGAGGAAGCCAAACTACTTGGCCGGAATATAAAACTGTCATCTCAAGTAAATAGTGTTTTAAAACACCACGTTTACCCTGGAAATGTTGGCGAGCTAAAAAATACGATCACCTGTCTGAGCGCCGGAAGATTCGCAAAATCTCAGCCGGGACAGACACTTTCTTTGCATTTAGACGATTTACCCGAGAGCATCGCTTTACACGCGGCGAAGACTAAACATGCGGTGTCGGGTGACCCGGTTGTTTTTACGCCGACAACCACCCTGCAACAATTATCCCTCCCAGCAACACCCCTGAGCCAATTTATCAGCGACTTTTGGGATAACATTTTAGAGCTGTTTCAACAACAGAGTGAGGGTACACTGCTATCCACCGTGTCTCGTGAAATCGATACGCTGTTTGATAAAATCATATTTGATCCGAAAACTAAAAACGTTCACTCAGCCATTTATTCGAACCTCAGTGCCATTCAGGATATTGTTCAACAGATAGAAGATAAACATGCCGTACAGTTCAATGGCAACCGCCTGTACGGTCTGGCATGGTATTTATTCACTAAAAAGAGACAAGGCAACGAACCTACCCCAGCACAGAAAAAAATGCTCAAAAATCTGCAACATTATTTGAGTCAGCATCTGGCTGAGGAGCAATCTATTGCAGGTAAGTTATCCGCGCAGTTTGAACAACAGTTTGATCTCACCATTGCGTTAGAGGATGAGGTATTTTTTACACTGTATTTGAAAAGCATGAAAATGGTGACGGTTTCCCCAAGAACGAAAGCCGTCATTCTAGCGCATGGCTACGCAACAGCCAGCAGTATCGCCAATGTGGTCAACCGGATGCTAGGTGACACTATTTTTGCCTCTTTCGATATGCCTATTGATACGGCGATCAAAGACATTGCCAGTAATATTCTGCAGTACATAAACGATAATGACATGTCCAACGGACTGGTTATCCTGGTGGATATGGGGTCATTGACGGATATTTACTCCGAATTTAATAAAAGTATCCATTTCCCGGTCGCCATTATTAACAACGTATCCACCGCAATGGCTCTGCATGTTGGTGAGTTATTGCTGGACAATGCCTCACTGGAAAACATTGTTGAAAATGTTACCTCGTATCAAAAGAATGACAGTAAAATAATCTATTCAGAGCAAGCCAAACGCCCTGTCATCATTACCTGCTGCTATACCGGGATGGGTACAGCGCAGCGCGTACAGTCATTGTTGGAAGACAGTATCCCTAAAGAAGCCGGTGTTGATGTGATTGCCTACGATCATCAGCTACTGCTTTCAGAGTCCTCTCGTCAGTCGCTTTTTCAGTTCTATAACATCATTGCCGTAGTCGGCACAGTCAATCCGGAAATTCCCTTTATTCCTTATATCTCATTAGATGACCTGATCAGTGGGCGGGGTGATGTCCGTTTGGATACAGTATTCCAGGGAATCGCTGATGCTGAAATGATCCAGACTATCAACGACCGCTTGGTGCATAATTTTTCGTTGAAACGCGTAATTGCTCAGTTAACGATTCTGGACACAGGAAAAATTCTCGAACATCTGGATATTTGTCTCTGCACACTGGAAAGATTACTGAAAAAACGCTTAACCAATGAAACGAAGATCAATCTCTATGTGCATGTGAGTTGCATGTTGGAGCGATTAATTCGTCAGATCCCAATCGAAACTTACTCCTCGCAAGATACCTTTAGCCAGAACGATAAAGAAACACTATGCATGATCCAGGATGCCTTTAGTGTCATAGAAGACACTTATAGTGTCACAATTCCCTTTAGCGAAATAGGCTATATTTACGACATCATAAAATCAAATTAGCCTTAAAAATCAATTAATTAATACAATAACCTTCTCCATTCCCTCTCAGCTTTGACATTAGCTGGCATGATTCCTGCTATTTGATACTCAGGCTTATCATTTATTACGACAAGCGTAGGTATCGTCACTTAATGCGGAGAATGGAGCTGTATGCGTAAGTTTTTGTTCGCCAGTCATGGCAGATTCGCTGATGGAATCAGAGATTCACTGGAAATGGTCGTTGGTAAAAATGAAGATATCTCTACACTTTGCGCCTATACCGAGGACGTTCCTGATATAAAAGTCAGCGTACAAAAATTTCTGGCGTCTTTAGACAGTCAGGATGATGCGATTGTGATTACTGATATCTCAAAGGGAAGTGTCACCAACGAATTTATTACTTATCTTGAAGACCCGCGCTTGCATTTAATCACCGGACTTAATTTACCGTTACTGATTGCGTTGATACTGGAGAGTCCGGATACCGTTGATACCAAAGAGTTGATTAGAACTGCCGTTCTTGAATCAAAAGAAACCATTCAGTACTGCAACGATATCCTATTAACCAGAAACCATAAAACAGAAGATTTTTAATATCAGGAGCGCCCATGAAAAATAAAGTTGAAACGTTATTCGGCAATAATAAATTCATCCTTGCCATGCTGCATCTGAAAGGTGAAGGCGATCATGATGTTCTTGAAAATGCTAAGAAAGAAATTCGAATTTATCAGGAAAATGATGTTGATGCAGTTATTGTTGAAAACTATTTTGGCACACCAGAACAAGTAGAAAGTGTTCTACATTATCTTGATAGTAATCGTATAGACATTATCTACGGTGTGAATTTGCTGGATGATGATCGCAAAGGATTTGAGCTGGCAAAAAAATATAATGCCAGTTTCATCCAATTAGATTCTGTCGCCGGACACTTACCTCCCGAAGAAGATCTCATATTTGCCCAGTTCCTTGAAGAACACCGTCAGGAGTCCTCGGTTGCCATTTTCGGTGGCGTACGTTTCAAATACCAACCCTATCGCTCTGGGCGTAGCCTGGAGGAGGATTTGATGCTGGGCATGCAACGCTGCGATGCGATTGTGGTTACCGGTGATGCTACCGGGCAGGAAACAGATGAAAATAAAATTCGTGAATTCAAGGCAATTATTGGTGATTTTCCTTTAATTATCGGCGCAGGAATTACCCTTGATAATTGTCAGGATCAGTTGGCACTTGGCGCAGGTGCAGTTGTTGGCAGTTATTTTAAAGATACCTATAAAGACACCGGTAATGTTTGCGCCGAGCATGTTTCGCAGTTAATGAAAAAGGTAAAACAAAAATGATTAAATTATTACGTGTTGACCATCGCTTACTACATGGACAGGTGGCATTTGCCTGGACTGCAGCGCTACAGGCCGACTGCATTCTCATTGCAAATGATGACATCATTAATGATGAACTAAAAATGACCGCCATGCGTCTGGCCAGGCCCAATAACGTTAAGCTGGTCATAAAAAATATCCACGATTCCATTAAAGCATTACAAAGCGGTGCAACAGAAAAATACAACCTCTTTATTGTTGTCGCCTCAATTAATGATGCCCATGCACTGGCTATAGAATACGATAAAATAACCAGCATAAACCTCGGGGGGATTAAATCTGCTCCAGGAACCCGTCAAATCTCTAAAGCAATATTTATTACCGAGCAGGATGTAGCACAATTAAAAGCGCTGGATAAAAAAGGTGTAGAACTTGAGATTAGACAAGTTCCAAATGATACCCGCTTAAAAGCTATCGCCTTACTTGGATGAGGTAATGGATATGAGTTTATTAATGCAATCTTTTTTATTAGGTGGCTTGTCCTGTGTAGGTTACCTGGACTCCATCTTTGGCACCGCCATGCTCCGGCGACCTATCGTTATGGGGCCGTTGGTAGGGCTGATTATGGGCGATCTTACCAATGGCATCATTATTGGTTCGGCAATCGAACTCGTCCTGCTTGGTGCGTTTCAAATAGGTGCATCCAATCCGCCTGACGTGACATCCGGAGGGATTTTAGGCACAGCATTTGCAATTGCCTCCGGGCAGAATGTAGCAACCGCCGTCGCCCTCGCGGTGCCTATCGCCACGCTGGTATTGGTGTTACAGAACGCCGTTTATATTTTTGTCTTACCGATATTTTGTCGCCGGGCAGACAAACATGCATTAAATGCCAATATTAATGGCGTGGTACGGATGCATATTTACTCGACCCTCGCCTGCTCGGTACCGTTCGCCATTCTGGTAGGATTTGCATTTTATGTTGGCACCCCGGTAGTCAATGCCATCCTTGAAGCAATCCCTAAAGATATTATGACGGGAATGACAATAGCGACGGGAATCCTACCAGCACTGGGCTTCGCCATGTTGGCGAGAATGATCATCAACAAAAAAGTGTTCCCCTATTTTTTCTTTGGTTTTTTACTGGCGGCCTATTTAAAGCTGCCTCTGGTCGGGATCGCCCTGTTTGGCCTGTTCCTCGCCATCGTACTCGTCAATAACGAAGCCAAAAAACAAGAGGTCATCGATGACAACGAATTCTGATGCCAAAATTACCCGGCGAGACCTATGGAGCGTCTATTTTCGCTCATTGACCATGGAGTCCTCTTGGAACTATGAACGTATGATGCATATGGGCTACACCTTTTCCATGGTTCCCATCATCCGAAAAACGTGCAAAACAGACCAGGAGATCTCTGATGCGTTGGTCAGACATTTAGAGTTTTTTAATACCACACCCCATCTGTCGACATTACCGTTAGGGATTACTTCCGCTATGGAAGAACGTCGCATGCTTGACGATGACTTTGATGCCAGTTCAATAAATGCCGTGAAAGCCTCACTGATGGGCCCTTTAGCTGGCATTGGCGACTCTTTCTTCTGGGGTACTTTGCGTATTATCGCCGCAGGTCTGGGTATTTCACTTGCCTCCAGCGGTAACATCCTGGGCCCATTATTGTTCCTGTTAGTATTTAACGTTCCGCACTACTTCATCCGCTACTTCTGCTTAATGGGTGGATACCGATTGGGCGCTGATTTCTTTAAAAAAATGGAAGAATCAGGAATGATGCAAAAAATCACCTATGGGGCCGCTATTTTGGGGCTAATGGTGATAGGAGGGATGACGGCCACCATGGTCTCGTTGAACGTCCCTTTTGTGATTGGCGAAGGCGATTATGCCGTACCGTTGCAGAAAATCTTGAACGATATTATGCCATGTCTGTTACCCATGGGGGCATTTGGCGTCATGTACTATCTGTTAGGTAAGAATATCCAAATTTCCCGCATCCTCATTGGCATCATTGTGGTTTCAATACTGGGGGCATACTTAAACATTCTTGGCTAATTGCACAGCACAATCAAATCGGGCGGAGAATTCTCCGCCCGTTGTATTTTCATTTTTCGATTTACTGCGCAGTATTCTTACTGCGTATTTCCTGCCAGACCTTGTCACAATCAGCATTGACGGACTGACCGTTACCCGTGCGCGTGGCCTGGATACACTGCTGATAATCCAGCACGCGTACGCTTTCTTCATTGGCAAACTGTTGGTGCTGTTTTTCTTTCTTCAGCACATTCAACACGCTTTGGCAGGCTTCAATTTTCTCCGGCGATCCCTGCGCGGTATTAATACACGCGCTGTAGGCTTCTTTCAGACGGCTGTCCTCTTTCGGCGCAGGAGATTGCGCACACGCCACCAGCCCTGATGCCATAACGGCGATGAGTATCAGTTTTTTCATAGCACTTTCCTCAACGATGCGGCAGGCACCCGGCCTGCCGCTGTTGGCATTAGAAGATGGTGAACGGAGCAATAACGATGAACTTCACGTCGCGCTCATCCTGGAACATGTTGCCGTAGCCACCGCCCCAGCTCGGAATGTCTGAATGGTTGTCGTACTGAGTGAAGTGCAGCTTAAACATGGTGCCCTTCGCACGACCTTCCTGCAGGGTGTAGACCGCATCCAGGCTGTAAGAAGATTCTTCGATAGTCCGGTTTTTGTCGTAGTACGCATCCGGGTTGAGCTGCCAGGTTGATGGCTTAGCATCCCATGCGTAAACGTAGGACGCGCCTACCGCCCAGCCCGGCAGATTCCAGTTCTTCAGGTCATACATTGCGCCGAAAAAGACTGCCTTTTCACCGTTGGCGTTGAAGTCAGAACGGTTATCCCACCAGACATCCAGACGACCGTTTGAAGAGGCGTAGGTTGGGGTCATACGCTGCAGGAAGTAACCCTGCTGGCCGTCCGCTTTAACCCAGGTCCCTTCCAGACGAAGGTCAACGACTTCTGCCACTTTGTAGCCAAAGGTCAACGCCTGCAACCAGGCAGTGCCATCATAAATATCGTTCACGGTACGATCATCAACCTTGTCGCGTGCACCGTAGAACTGGTAGCTGGTGGTAAATGGGTTACCGCCTAAATCGAATTTGTAGCTGGCTTTTGCGAAGTACTGATCGACGTAACCTTCAGACTGACCAAATGCCGCTTCCAGCAACAGGTTATTTTTGAAGTCATATTTCGCGCCAATTGAGTGCAGGTAATCAACGCTGGTCTTTTTATCAGCTTGATAGAATTTATCGACTTCGGTGTGCCACGGTGCTTTATATTCGTTAGCCCACATATAGGAGAAACTCAGTGCGCCAGCATCACCGTAATCGAAGTTGGCACCGGCTTCAGCTCCCTGATAGGTACCTGGCATAAAACTCCAGTGCGGTGCCAGCAGAGTCTGCCCGGTTGGTTGAATGTAACCGGCGCGCGCCCAGGTTGGGCCGTATTTAAATTTAGCTGCTGCTTTATAAAGGCTAATCCCGCTCTTATCGCCGGAGTAATCCTCGTCATAGCCTTTATTTTTGGAAGAGAATGCGATTTCGTTTGGATGGCCGCTTTCGCTACTTTCGTTCATTTCAATAGCGGTAAATGCTGCGATATCAATACCAAACATATCGGCCGCATAACCGGACTGGAAGTCGAGGTTAGCGTTCCAGGTGGAGTGAGAAAGGTTGGTTTTGTATTTGTCATGATCGGTCACATCTTTACGGTCACGCTCACGCTGCCAGTAATAGATGCCGCCGGTTAAGGTTGAGTCATCAATGAAACCTTCGGCGTGTGCCTGCGGAGCGACAACAAAACCCGACATTGCTGTGATACCGGCGATAGCCAGCGCCAGCGTACTACGTTTGCCACTAAACGTACGCATATGTTAATCCTCTTTGACGTATAAAATGCTGCCGACAAAAGCGGACAGCGAAAAAACAAAAAATAAAAAAGTAGCGCTAAGAAAACCTCAGTGACTACAATGAATAGACTATTTTTCGCGACGCGAATTATCAATCTCTTTCTGTAACGAGTATGTAATAGTATGAGCAACCGCACATATTTGATTGCTTTCTGTTACATTTTCATCGGAAGATAAAAAAGCGTTGAAAAAATGAAAAAATCGCTTGTTTTCCATGGAGATGAAATCGGTTTCAGCCCATTTCATATTGAGGTAAGTTATTTAAACGTAAAAACATTCGCCCAGTCCATTATTACGGACATGTAATTAATTCGCTCCGCAAACGGAGCCTGGAGCACGGTTTTTTTGCGAAAAAAAACGCCGCATGAAGCGGCGTTTAGAGAGGATGTGTTGCGGCTTATTCGCCCGCTTTAGCCCACGTGTCACGTAGACCAACGGTACGGTTAAACACCAGCTTGTCAGCCGTTGCATAACGACTGTCCAGGCAGAAGTAACCTTCACGCTCAAACTGGAACGCTTTACCTGCAACCGCTGCCTTCAGCGACGGCTCACCGTAACCCTGCTTAATGACCAGCGATTCCGGGTTAATAACGGACAGGAAGTCTTCCGCCGCGCCTGGATTTGGCACGCTAAACAGACGATCGTACAAGCGGATTTCAATCGGCAGTGCATGGGACGCGCTCACCCAGTGAATAACGCCTTTGACTTTACGACCATCGGCCGGGTCTTTGCTCAGGGTGTCGGCATCGTAGGTGCAGAAAATGGTGGTGATATTCCCTTCCGCATCTTTCTCAACACGTTCGGCCTTGATCACATAAGCATTGCGCAGACGTACTTCTTTGCCCATCACCAGACGCTTGTACTGCTTGTTCGCTTCTTCACGGAAGTCTGCGCGATCGATCCAAATTTCACCGCTAAATGGCACTTCGCGGCTGCCCATTTCCGGTTTGTTCGGATGGTTAGGCATGGTGACCAATTCGCTTTCGCCCTGCGGATAGTTTTCGATAACCAGTTTAACCGGATCGATAACCGCCATCGCGCGCGGGGCGTTTTCGTTCAGATCTTCGCGGATACAGGATTCCAGAGAAGCGATCTCAATGGTGTTGTCTTGCTTGGTCACGCCAATGCGTTTGCAGAACTCACGGATCGCGGCAGCGGTATAACCGCGACGACGCAGGCCAGAAATCGTCGGCATACGCGGATCGTCCCAGCCTTCAACGTGCTTGTCGGTCACCAGCAGGTTCAGCTTGCGCTTGGACATCACGGTATATTCCAGATTCAGGCGCGAGAATTCGTACTGTCGCGGATGAACCGGAATGGTGATGTTGTCCAGCACCCAGTCGTACAGACGACGGTTATCCTGAAACTCCAGGGTACACAGGGAATGCGTAATGCCTTCCAGCGCATCGCTGATGCAGTGGGTAAAGTCGTACATCGGGTAGATGCACCACTTGTTGCCGGTCTGGTGGTGTTCGGCGAACTTAATACGGTACAGCACCGGATCGCGCATCACGATAAACGGCGACGCCATGTCGATTTTCGCACGCAGGCACGCTTTACCTTCTTCAAAGCCACCGGCACGCATTTTTTCGAACAGCGCCAGGTTCTCTTCGACGCTACGATCGCGGTACGGGCTATTTTTGCCAGGCTGAGTCAGCGTGCCGCGGTATTCGCGGATTTCGTCCGCTGACAGTTCGTCAACGTACGCCAGGCCTTTATTAATAAGCTCTACTGCATAGGCGTGAAGCTGATCGAAGTAATCCGAAGAGTAGCGAATGTCGCCAGTCCAGTGGAAACCTAACCATTCAACGTCGTTTTTAATCGACTCAACGTACTCGATATCTTCTTTAACCGGGTTCGTATCATCAAAACGCAGGTTGCACTGGCCCTGGTAATCTTGCGCAATGCCAAAGTTCAGACAAATGGATTTCGCGTGGCCAATGTGCAGATAGCCATTTGGCTCCGGCGGAAAACGGGTATGGATAGTGGTGTGCTTACCACTGGCCAGATCTTCATCGATGATCTGACGAATAAAGTTACTCGGGCGGGCTTCAGCCTCACTCATCGTGGATTCCTCAAAGCGTAAACAACGTATAACGGAGTATGATCTTATAAGCGACGTCAGGAGACAACTATTAGTTGCACAAAAAAGGTGTTTCAACAGGATATATGAGGGCATTTGCTGCAAAAAAAAGCGGCGGAGGAATATCCCCCGCCGCTTAAGGCACTTAACTCACTTTACTCAGGAGCAGTTATTTACCTTTAATCTCATACAGTGGTGTTTGACCGGCAACCACATGACCTTCGGCTTTAATAACCAGAGCGCCGAAATCATCGCTGTTGCTGCACACAACCGGGCTTATCATCGAACGTGCGTTAGCGTTCAGGAACTCCAGATCCATTTCCAGAATCGGTTGGCCTGCAGTAACTTCCGCACCTTCTTCAACCAGACGCTTAAAGCCTTTGCCTTCCAGCGCTACGGTATCGATGCCCATATGGACCACGATTTCCGCGCCTTTAACAGTTTCCAGGCAGAACGCATGGTTAGTGTTGAAGATTTTCACGATGGTGCCCGCAGCCGGAGCAACCACGATTTTATCCGTTGGTTTCACTGCCACGCCGTCGCCTACTGCTTTGCTGGCGAAGGCTTCATCAGGAACCTGTTCCAGCGCAACTACGTCACCAGTAATCGGAGAAACCAGCGCTTCAACGGTGACTGCATTCGCTACAGCCTGCGGTTTTGCTACTGGGGCCGCTGCTGCTGGCGCACTTTCACCAGATGCTGCTGCCACCGGACCACGCGCGACAACTTTCTTCATTTCGTCGCCGATGGATTCGGCTTTCGCACCCACGATGACCTGGATAGTTTGCTTGTTCAGCTTAACTACTCCAGATGCACCTAAACGCTTACACATCGCATCGTTTACGCGACCGGAGTCGGCAACGGTCAGACGCAGACGAGTGATACAGGCATCAATCGCTTTCAGGTTATCAGTACCGCCAACCGCTGCAATGTAGTTGGTTGCCAGTTGAGCCAAACCTTCTTCAGTGTTGCTGTTGGCTTCTTCAGTAACGATATCATCTTCTTTATCTTCGCGGCCCGGCGTTTTCAGGTTAAACATACGAATAACCGCGCTGAACAGCACAAAGTAGATAACGAAGAACACCAGACCCATCACCACCAGCATCCAGACGTTCTTACTTGCTGCTGGCAGGTTGTACATCAACACGTAGTCGATAGCACCTGCGGAGAAGGAGAAGCCTGCGTGGATCCCCAGCAGTGTTGCAACGAACAGGCTAATACCGGTTAACAGTGCGTGCAGGAGGTACAGCAGTGGAGCCAGGAACATGAACAGGAATTCCAGCGGCTCGGTAACACCGGTCAGGAACGCGGTGATCGCAACGGACAGCAGCATACCGCCAACCATCGGACGACGTGCTTTCGGAGCCGCGAAGTACATCGCCAGCGCCGCACCCGGCAGACCAAACATCATGATTGGGAAGAAGCCAGACATGAACATACCCGCAGTGCCGTCACCCGCGTAGAAGCGGTTGATGTCACCGTGGAATACGGTACCTGCAGCATTAGTAAATTCGCCAATCTGGAACCAGGCGATGGTGTTCAGCACCTGATGCAGACCGGTTGGGATCAGCAGACGGTTGATGAAACCAAAGATACCGGAACCCAGCGCGCCAGCGCCCACGATCCACTCACCACCCGCATGGATGGCGTTCTGCACCGGCGGCCATACGTAACCGAAGATAGCAGCCAGCACCAGACAGAAGAAGCCAGTGGCGATCGGCACAAAGCGTTTGCCGCCAAAGAAGCTCAGGAAGTCAGGCAGTTTGATACCAGACCAGCGGTTATACACAGCACCGCCGACCAGACCGGTGATGATACCAGCCAGCACGCCCATATTGATTGCAGGGTTAATGGTAACCATTGCTTTGGTCAATATGAAATAACCGACCGCACCTGCCAGCGCTGCTGCACCTGCGCTGTCTTTTGACCAGCTGGAAGCAACACCGATCGCAAAAATTAACGCGAGGTTATCAAAGATGGCCCCACCCGCTTGCGCGATGAAGGGTACGTTAAGTAAATCTGGTTGGCCGAATCGCAGCAGCAGTGCCGCGACTGGCAGCACAGCGATGGGGAGCTGTAACGCCCTACCCAGCCGCTGGAAAAAACCTAAAATATTCATTTTATTCCCCCTACGAGACCCCGATTAGGCTTCTTTGAAGCCATATTTTTATTGTGCGACCATTCCTGACAGCAAGATTCTGGAACAACGATATTAACCATTCATCTACATTCAGAGTGTGTGAAAAATTAATTCGTATCGCAAATTAAACGCGTGTTTTTTGTGATTCCAGTCACCAAATATCGTTATTAACCCTCCCTTTCACTGGCTAACTACGAAAACTTATTTTATCATTCAAAAAATCGAAACGGATTGATCCTTACCGATGCAAAACCAGGTTACGCTTATTACTGCACAGAGACTCAATCCGCCAACTGCTTACTTTTACTTTTGAGGTGAAGAATGAGACTGATCCCCCTGAATACCGCTGAACAAGTCGGCAAATGGGCTGCTCGCCATATCGTTAACCGTATTAACGCGTTCAAACCAACGGCAGATCGTCCGTTCGTTCTGGGCCTGCCGACTGGCGGTACTCCGCTGACAGCTTATAAAGCATTGGTTGAAATGCACAAAGCGGGCCAGGTGAGCTTCAAGCATGTTGTTACGTTCAACATGGACGAATATGTTGGCCTGCCGAAAGAGCATCCGGAAAGCTACCACAGCTTTATGCACCGCAATTTCTTTGATCACGTTGATATTCCAGCAGAAAACATCAACCTCCTCAATGGTAACGCGCCGGATATTGATGCAGAATGCCGTCAGTATGAAGAAAAAATCCGTTCTTACGGTAAAATCCACCTGTTTATGGGCGGTGTAGGCAACGATGGTCACATCGCGTTCAACGAGCCAGCTTCCTCTTTGGCTTCCCGTACCCGCATCAAAACGCTGACTCACGACACACGTGTTGCTAACTCACGCTTCTTTGACGGCGACGTAAGCCAGGTACCTAAATATGCGCTGACCGTTGGCGTGGGCACCCTGCTGGATGCTGAAGAAGTGATGATCCTGGTTCTGGGCCACCAGAAAGCACAGGCGCTGCAAGCCGCCGTTGAAGGCAACGTTAACCACATGTGGACCATCAGCTGCCTGCAGTTGCATCCAAAAGCCGTTGTGGTCTGCGATGAGCCTTCCACCATGGAACTGAAAGTGAAGACGCTGAAATACTTCAACGAGTTAGAAGCGGAAAATATTAAAGGTCTGTAATTGATGTCTCCGCCCTGTCGATAAGTTGCAGGGCGGCATTTTTTGAAATCGGGGGTCGGAATGTATGCTTTAACCCAGGGCCGGATCTTTACCGGTCACGAAATTCTTGATGACCATGCGATTGTTGTCGCCAATGGCCTGATCGACAGCGTTTGCCCACTGGCTGAATTACCGTCAGGGATTGAACAGCGCTCACTGAATGGGGCCATTGTTTCCCCCGGTTTTATTGATGTACAGCTGAACGGCTGCGGTGGCGTGCAGTTTAACGATACGGCAGAAGCCGTAACCGTTGAAACGCTGGAAATCATGCAAAAAGCCAATGAAAAATCTGGCTGCACCAACTATTTGCCAACGCTTATCACCACCAGCGATGACCTGATGAAACAAGGTGTTCGCGTGATGCGTGAATACCTGGCGAAACACCCGAATCAGGCATTAGGACTTCATCTTGAAGGCCCGTGGCTGAATCTTGTTAAAAAAGGCACCCATAATCCGGGATTTGTCCGTCAGCCGGACGCTGCACTGGTTGATTTCCTGTGCGATAATGCGGATGTGATCACCAAAGTCACACTGGCACCAGAAATGGTCCCGGTAGAGGTCATCACCAAACTGGTGAATGCGGGTATCGTGGTTTCTGCGGGTCATTCCAATGCAACGGTAAAAGAAGCAAAAATCGGATTCCGTGCAGGTATTACCTTTGCAACGCACCTGTTCAACGCGATGCCGTACATTACCGGCCGCGAACCCGGTCTGGCGGGCGCTATTTTGGATGAAGCCGATATCTACTGCGGTATCATCGCCGATGGCCTGCACGTTGACTACGTTAACATTCGTAATGCTAAGCGCCTGAAAGGCGACAAGCTGTGCCTGGTTACTGACGCGACCGCGCCAGCAGGTGCAAACATTGAACAGTTCATTTTCGCTGGTAAAACAATATACTACCGCAATGGACTGTGTGTTGATGAGAACGGCACGTTGAGCGGTTCATCATTAACCATGATTGAAGGCGTACGCAATCTGGTCGAGCATGCAAATATCGCCCTCGACGAAGTCTTACGCATGGCAACGCTCTACCCTGCTCGCGCCATCGGCGTCGACAAACAACTCGGCAGCATCGCGCCAGGCAAAGTAGCCAACCTGACTGCGTTCACGCACGACTTTAAAATTATCAAGACCATCGTTAATGGCAACGAGGTCGATACTGAGTAAGAGAAAGAATGACACCAGGCGGACAAGCTCAAATAGGTAATGTTGATCTCGTAAAACAGCTTAACAGCGCGGCGGTTTATCGCCTGATTGACCAGCATGGGCCAATCTCGCGAATTCAAATTGCCGAGCAAAGCCAGCTTGCCCCCGCCAGCGTAACCAAAATTACGCGTCAGTTGATCGAACGCGGGCTGATCAAAGAAGTCGATCAGCAGGCCTCCACCGGGGGCCGCCGCGCTATCTCTATCGTCACAGAAACCCGCAATTTCCACGCCATTGGCGTACGACTGGGTCGCCACGACACAACGCTCACGCTCTATGATATGAGCAGTAAAGTTGTCGCCGAAGAGCATTACCCCCTCCCGGAGCGCACCCAGGAAACGCTGGAATATGCGCTGCTCAACACCATTGCCATCTTTATTGAGAGCTGCCAGCGGAAAATCCGTGAGCTGATCGCAATTTCTGTCATCCTGCCAGGCCTTGTCGATCCTGAAAGCGGCGTCATCCGCTATATGCCACACATTCAGGTCGAAAACTGGGGACTGGTCGAAGCGCTCGAAAAACGCTTCAAAGTCACCTGCTTTGTTGGTCATGATATTCGCAGCCTTGCGCTGGCTGAGCACTATTTCGGGGCAAGCCAGGATTGCGAAGACTCCATTTTGGTGCGAGTGCACCGCGGAACCGGCGCGGGTATCATCTCCAACGGCCGAATTTTCATCGGTCGCAATGGCAACGTCGGCGAGATTGGTCATATTCAGGTAGAGCCGCTGGGTGAGCGCTGTCACTGCGGTAATTTCGGCTGCCTGGAAACCATTGCCGCCAATGCTTCTATTGAACATCGCGTGCAAAACTTACTGAAGCAGGGTTATCCAAGTCGACTCACGCTGGATGATTGCAGCATCAAAGCCATCTGTAAGGCAGCAAATAAAGGCGATAATCTGGCAGCAGAAGTTATTGAGCACGTTGGTCGCCACCTGGGTAAAACTATCGCCATTGCCATCAACCTGTTTAACCCGCAAAAAATCGTCATTGCGGGCGAAATTACCGAGGCGGATAAGGTGCTGCTGCCTGCAATAGAAAGCTGTATCAACACGCAGGCGTTAAAGGCGTTTCGCCATAATTTACCGGTGGTTCGGTCCACGCTGGATCACCGCTCCGCCATTGGCGCCTTTGCGCTGGTGAAGCGCGCAATGCTCAACGGCACACTGCTGCAACGTTTGCTGGAAAACTAATACACGTCATCCTTCGAGCTGCCTCTGCGTTAGCTGCATCTGCTCACCCCGGTCACTTACTTCAGTAAGCTCCAGGGGTTCGCAGACTTGCCGCCTTGATGCAACTCGAATGATGTAGTGTATTTTGTGTATAGTAATGCCTTCTTTTTTTAATGTCGGATTGTCCATGGCCATTAAGAATGTAATTTGTGATATCGACGGCGTGCTGATGCACGACAATGTTGCTGTACCGGGTGCGGCAGAATTTCTGACTGGGATCCTGGAAAAAGGCCTGCCGTTAGTCCTGCTGACTAACTACCCTTCGCAGACCGGGCAAGATCTGGCAAACCGCTTCGCCACCGCGGGTGTGAATGTCCCTGATAGCGTCTTTTATACTTCCGCGATGGCTACCGCTGATTTTCTTCGTCGCCAGGAAGGAAAAAAGGCCTACGTGGTGGGTGAAGGCGCGTTAATACATGAACTGTATAAAGCTGGATTTACCATTACCGACGTGAACCCCGATTTTGTGATTGTTGGCGAGACACGTTCCTATAACTGGGACATGATGCATAAAGCGGCGTATTTTGTCGCCAACGGCGCTCGTTTTATCGCCACTAACCCGGATACCCACGGTCGCGGCTTTTATCCCGCCTGTGGAGCACTCTGTGCCGGTATTGAGAAGATCTCAGGCCGTAAACCGTTTTATGTCGGCAAACCCAGCCCGTGGATTATTCGCGCGGCGCTCAACAAAATGCAGGCGCACTCGGAAGAAACCGTTATCGTTGGTGACAACCTGCGTACCGATATTCTGGCAGGTTTTCAGGCGGGTCTGGAAACTATCCTGGTACTGTCTGGCGTTTCCAAGCTTGATGATATTGACAACATGCCGTTCAGACCAAGCTGGATTTACCCGTCCGTTGCTGAAATAGACGTCATTTAATCTCTTTAGCCGGATAACAACATCTGCAAGTTATCCGGCCTGAAAAATACATACATTCAACAAAATCACCATTTCACTGCTGATTCATCAATAATAGCGCTCATTACATAATCTTTTTTCATCAATCCACAATGACCATTGCGTTTTTTATTTTCTGACCCGTAATTCGCTTGCGCCCTCTCCAGCTTTGCGGCATTTTCTTTATCAAGCAAACATAAAAAGCATCACGCAACAGGTTAACGGAGAAGGTTATGTGTTCTATTTTTGGCGTATTCGATATTAAAACTGACGCAGTTGAACTGCGTAAAAAAGCCCTGGAACTGTCTCGTCTGATGCGCCACCGCGGCCCGGACTGGTCAGGTATTTACGCCTGTGATAACGCCATTCTGGCGCACGAACGTCTGTCCATCGTCGACGTCAATGCCGGTGCTCAGCCGCTGTACAACGTGAAGAAGACACATATCCTGGCGGTTAACGGTGAAATTTATAACCACCAGACGCTGCGTGCTGAATACGGCGATCGCTACCAGTTCCAGACCGGTTCCGACTGCGAAGTTATCCTCGCGCTGTATCAGGAAAAAGGACCCGCGTTCCTCGATGACCTGCAAGGGATGTTCGCTTTTGCCCTGTACGACAGCGAGCAGGACGCCTACCTGATCGGTCGAGATCATATCGGGATCATCCCGCTGTATATGGGTTACGACGAGCACGGTAACTTCTACGTTGCGTCTGAGATGAAAGCGCTGGTTCCTGTCTGCCGCACAATCAAAGAATTCCCGGCCGGTAGCTATTTGTGGAGTAAAGACGGTGAAATTCGTCAGTACTACCAGCGCGACTGGTTTGAATACGATGCCGTCAAAGACAACGTTACCGATAAAAACGAGCTGCGCCAGGCGCTGGAAGATGCGGTGAAAAGTCACCTGATGTCAGATGTTCCTTATGGAGTTCTGTTGTCCGGTGGTCTGGATTCATCTGTCATTTCCGCGATAACTAAAAAATACGCGGCACGCCGTGTTGAAGATCAGGAACGTAGCGAAGCCTGGTGGCCACAGCTGCACTCCTTCGCCGTCGGCCTGGAAGGCGCTCCGGATCTGAAAGCTGCGCAAGAGGTGGCGAACCATCTGGGGACCGTGCACCATGAGATCCACTTCACCGTGCAGGAAGGTCTGGATGCGATCCGCGACGTGATTTACCACATCGAAACTTACGATGTCACGACGATTCGCGCCTCGACGCCAATGTACTTAATGTCGCGTAAAATTAAAGCGATGGGTATTAAAATGGTGTTGTCGGGTGAAGGTTCGGACGAAGTGTTTGGCGGCTATCTCTATTTCCACAAAGCGCCAGATGCAAAAGAACTGCACGAAGAAACCGTGCGCAAGCTGCAAGCGCTGCATATGTTCGACTGCGCCCGTGCCAACAAAGCCATGTCGGCCTGGGGTGTAGAAGCTCGCGTGCCCTTCCTGGATAAGAAATTCCTTGATGTGGCGATGCGCATCAACCCGCAGGACAAAATGTGCGGCAACGGCAAAATGGAAAAACACGTTCTGCGCGAATGTTTTGAGTCCTACCTGCCGGCAAGCGTCGCATGGCGTCAGAAAGAGCAGTTCTCTGACGGTGTCGGTTACAGCTGGATTGACACGCTGAAAGAGGTGGCTGCAGAACAAGTTTCAGACCAACAACTGGAAACCGCCAGCTTCCGTTTCCCGTACAACACGCCATCGTCAAAAGAAGCGTATTTGTACCGTGAGATTTTCGAAGAGTTGTTCCCGGTAGCAAGCGCTGCCGAATGCGTGCCTGGCGGGCCGTCGGTTGCCTGTTCTTCTGCCAAGGCGATCGAATGGGATGAGGCGTTTAAAACCATGAACGATCCATCTGGCCGTGCCGTTGGCGTACACCAGTCCGCTTATAAATAAGTTAATCCTTAGATAAGAGCCCTGCGGGGCTCTTTTTTTATGTTTGTTTTCTGTGCAAAAAAACAATTAATAACTAATAATTGCCGAATATTGCGTCATGCTGTTCGCAACCTAACCAAACAGTCACATTCCAGCTATTTTCAATGAAAAAGGGGTTGACGCTTCAAGGCTCAATACGCATAATGCGCCCCGCAACGCCGATAAGGTTACGCGAAAAAAAGATGGCTACGTAGCTCAGCTGGTTAGAGCACATCACTCATAATGATGGGGTCACAGGTTCGAATCCCGTCGTAGCCACCATCTTTTTTGCGGGAGTGGCGAAATTGGTAGACGCACCAGATTTAGGTTCTGGCGCCGCAAGGTGTGCGAGTTCAAGTCTCGCCTCCCGCACCATTCACCCGTAAGCGTTGCACGGATGGGGTATCGCCAAGCGGTAAGGCACCGGTTTTTGATACCGGCATTCCCTGGTTCGAATCCAGGTACCCCAGCCATTTTTTCTTCGATATAGCGGTTCACCGCAACGGTCATTGGGGTATCGCCAAGCGGTAAGGCACCGGTTTTTGATACCGGCATTCCCTGGTTCGAATCCAGGTACCCCAGCCATCGAAGAAAATGTTAGTATTTGGCTACGTAGCTCAGCTGGTTAGAGCACATCACTCATAATGATGGGGTCACAGGTTCGAATCCCGTCGTAGCCACCATATTAAGGACGTATCGACTCGTTCGGTAAATCCAAAAAATTGTTGGGGTATCGCCAAGCGGTAAGGCTCTGGTTTCTGATACCAGCATTCCGAGGTTCGAATCCTCGTACCCCAGCCAATTTCAAAAAGTCGTCCACTCTGTGGGTGCACCCGTTGGGGTATCGCCAAGCGGTAAGGCTCTGGTTTCTGATACCAGCATTCCGAGGTTCGAATCCTCGTACCCCAGCCATATTAAAAAAGCTCGCTTCGGCGAGCTTTTTGCTTTTCTGCATTTATCGCCTGATGGCGCTCCGCTTATCAGGCCTACGTATTTTCCCCGTAGGCCTGCCTGAATTACAATCCTAACGCATACTTCAGTGCCTGACGTTTCAGTACGCCAGCGCGCTCTGCGGCCATGAGCCCGAGATTACGCATGATGCGCAGCGGCTGCAGGTTATTGCTGAATCCGGCATAGAACAGATCCATACCGCTTTGCATGATGAAATTGTCAGTCATACGGCGATTCTGATAGCGCTTGAGCACCGGCTGACTGGCCCAGGATTCACCGTAGCTGCGCGCGTTCACCAGCACATCAATCAACGCATCAACATCACGAAAGCCCAGATTAACGCCCTGCCCCGCCAGCGGATGAATGGTATGCGCGGCATCACCTACCAGCGCCAGCCCCGGTTGCACATATTGCAGCGCATGACGACGCGTAAGCGGGAACGCCCCCGCAGCCACTGGCATCACCTTACCGAGTCGCGATGGAAAATGTTTAGCAATCTCCGTCTGCAATTGCGGCATATTCAGCGCTTGCAATTGGCGGATGCGAGCCGGTGAGTCGTACCACACCAACGAGGCCCAGTTATCAAACAGCGGTAAAAACGCGCGCGGGCCGTCAGGCGTAAATTGCTGCCAGGTGCTGTCTCCCGGTGAATTTTCGCATTGCACGGTTATCAACATACAGGACTGCGCGTACTGCCAGGCATGGATACCAATCCCGGCCATTTTTCGCACCTGAGAGTTGGCACCATCGGCGCCGATGACCAGCTTCGCGCTAATGGTTTCGCCGCCTGCCAGCTCAAGCTCATGTCGATCGTTATGTTGATGCAAAGAAATCAGGGACGTCGGTACGCGCAGCGTGACTTTGGGGTGAGCTTCCAGCGCCTGCCAGAGCGCCTGTTGCAGGACCGTGTTTTCCACCATATAGCCCAACAGAGGCAGCTTAAGCTCGGCGGCATCAAACATCACATGGGCATTTTCCCACTCCCACGTTTCCAGTCGACGATAAGGATGGCTGCGCATCCCCTGCACCGTATCCCAGACGCCCAGCCCTTTTAGCAACGACACCGATGCGGAACTTATGGCAGAAATTCTGACATCAGGCTGTCCGTCAGCCACAAACGGCGCGGGAACGGCATGCTCAATGACCGTTACCGTAAATCCATGCTGCGCCAGTCCAAGCGCCAGCGCGCCGCCGACCATCCCCCCGCCGACAATGGCAATTTCCGTTGGTTGATTTGTCATGGTCAATTATCCAGTTACATGTATTGTGTAAGTTTACAGGATTTTTTACCCCTTGAGGCTGACATCCGTCATACTGGTCACAACCGCGCCAAAGCAGTACACTATGCGCCCTGCATTTCAGCCACAATTTCGCAAGAGCAAGTCGATGACCAAAAAACTCCATATTAAAACCTGGGGCTGTCAGATGAACGAATACGATTCATCGAAGATGGCCGATCTGCTGGATGCCACTCATGGGTATCAACTGACTGACGTGGCGGAAGAAGCGGATGTGCTGCTGCTGAATACCTGCTCAATCCGTGAGAAGGCTCAGGAAAAAGTGTTCCATCAACTGGGCCGCTGGAAACTGTTAAAAGAGAAAAACCCCAAGCTCATCATTGGGGTCGGTGGCTGTGTTGCGTCTCAGGAAGGCGATCATATTCGCCAGCGCGCGCATTACGTCGATATTATTTTTGGGCCGCAAACTCTGCACCGCCTGCCGGAAATGATCAACAAAGTGCGTGGAAGCACGACCCGTAGCCCGGTGGTTGATATCAGTTTCCCGGAGATCGAAAAGTTCGACCGACTGCCGGAACCGCGTGCTGAAGGTCCAAGCGCGTTTGTGTCCATCATGGAAGGTTGTAATAAATATTGTACTTACTGCGTGGTGCCCTACACCCGCGGTGAGGAAGTCAGCCGTCCGGCGGATGATATTCTGTTTGAAATCGCCCAGCTTGCAGCCCAAGGCGTGCGTGAAGTGAACCTGCTGGGGCAAAACGTGAACGCCTGGCGTGGTGAGAACTACGACGGCACGATCGGGTCTTTTGCCGATCTGTTACGTCTGGTCGCAGCGATCGACGGTATTGATCGTATCCGCTTCACCACCAGCCATCCGATTGAATTCACCGATGATATCGTTGAAGTTTATCGCGATACGCCAGAGCTGGTGAGCTTCCTGCATCTGCCGGTACAGAGCGGTTCAGACCGCGTACTGAACCTGATGGGGCGCACCCATACCGCGCTGGAATACAAAGCGATCATCCGCAAGCTGCGCGCTGCGCGTCCGGATATCCAGATTAGCTCCGACTTCATCGTTGGCTTCCCGGGTGAAACCACGCAGGATTTCGAGCAGACCATGAAGCTGATTGCTGACGTCAATTTTGACATGAGCTACAGCTTTATTTTCTCTGCGCGTCCTGGCACCCCTGCCGCCGATATGGTTGACGACGTACCGGAAGAAGAGAAGAAACAGCGTCTGTACATTCTACAGGAGCGTATCAACCAGCAAGCTATGGCCTGGAGCCGCCGTATGGTCGGCACGACCCAGCGCATTCTGGTTGAAGGCACATCGCGTAAGAGCATCATGGAACTGTCAGGCCGTACCGAAAATAACCGTGTGGTGAACTTTGAAGGCAACCCGGATATGGTCGGTAAGTTCGTAGACGTAGAAATTACCGATGTCTGGACTAACTCCCTGCGCGGTAAAGTGGTGCGTACCGAAGATGAAATGGGTCTGCGTATCGCAGAATCCCCTGAATCGGTCATTGCGCGTACCCGTAAAGAAAACGATCTGGGCGTCGGTATTTATCAGCCTTAATCCTGCTGAAAAACGTAAAAAAGGCCCGATACCGCTACACTTATCGGGCCTACAATCCTGGGCTCGCTGTCCCGGCGGGTCTTGTAATCTGCCCTATCATCCCCATATTTGCTGCAATGCTTGCGCCTTTCCCCCATGGCGTGAATAATTTCCTTAGATGCCGGTAAATGTTCAGCGTCCGGCGAGACATGCATAAGAGGAACAGTTTGAACATAGACACTCGCGAAATCACCCTTGAACCCGCAGACAACGCCCGCCTGTTGAGCCTTTGCGGCCCATTTGATGACAACATCAAACAGCTGGAACGTCGCCTCGGCATCGAAATTAACCGCCGTGATAACCACTTTAAACTGACCGGTCGTCCAATTTGCGTCACCGCTGCGGCAGATATTTTACGTAGCCTGTACGTCGATACCGCCCCAATGCGCGGTCAGACGCAGGACATCGAGCCTGAACAAATTCATCTGGCGATCAAAGAAGCGCGAGTACTTGAGCAAAGCGCAGACAGCGTGCCTGAATTTGGCAAAGCGGTGAACATCAAAACCAAGCGTGGAGTAATTAAGCCGCGCACGCCGAACCAGGCACAGTACATTGCGAATATCCTCGACCACGACATCACATTTGGCGTTGGCCCTGCGGGTACGGGTAAAACGTATCTCGCGGTTGCCGCTGCGGTTGATGCGCTTGAGCGTCAGGAGATCCGTCGCATTCTGCTGACCCGTCCGGCAGTGGAAGCGGGCGAAAAACTGGGATTCCTGCCAGGAGATCTCAGCCAGAAAGTCGATCCGTATTTACGACCGCTGTATGACGCGCTTTTCGAAATGCTCGGCTTTGAAAAGGTTGAAAAGCTGATTGAGCGTAACGTCATTGAAGTTGCGCCACTGGCCTATATGCGCGGTCGTACGTTGAACGATGCGTTCATCATTCTTGATGAAAGCCAGAACACCACCATCGAACAGATGAAAATGTTCCTGACCCGTATCGGCTTTAACTCCAAAGCGGTCATCACTGGCGATATCACCCAGATTGACCTGCCGCGTAGCACCAAATCCGGTCTGCGTCATGCCATTGAAGTGTTGGCTGAAGTCGACGAAATTAGTTTTAATTTCTTCCATAGCGAAGACGTGGTGCGCCACCCGGTGGTTGCCCGTATCGTCACGGCGTATGAAGCCTGGGAAGAAGCAGAACAGAAACGCAAAGCCGAGCAGGCTGCAGAACGCAAGCGCGAAGCTCAGGAGCAGGAACAAAAATGAGTCAGGTTATCCTCGATTTACAGCTGGCATGTGAAGACGAATCCGGTCTGCCAACAGAAAGTCAGTTTCAGGGCTGGCTGGATGCGGTGATCCCGCAGTTTCAGGAAGAGTCTGAAGTGACGATTCGTCTGGTCGATGACGCGGAAAGCCACGACCTGAACCTGACCTATCGCGGGAAAGATAAATCCACCAACGTGCTCTCTTTCCCGTTTGAGGCTCCTCCGGGCATTGAGATGCCGCTGCTGGGCGATTTGATCATCTGCCGTCAGGTGGTTGAGAAAGAAGCGCAGGAGCAAGGCAAACCGCTTGAGGCCCACTGGGCGCACATGGTGGTGCACGGTAGCCTGCATTTACTCGGCTACGACCATATTGAAGACGATGAAGCGGAAGAAATGGAATCCCTCGAAACAGAGATTATGCTTGCTCTGGGCTATGAGGATCCGTACATTGCCGAGAAAGAGTAAGCATTTCGACATCTTGTAGGCCTGATAAGGCCTACCTGGTTTGAAGTACAATGAAGAGATATGCCGTCAACAGCTGAGTAAACGCATGACGCGCTTTGTATTAACTAACATGAGAACCCATACGACGCCATGAGCGACGACAATTCACACAGTAGTGACACCTTAAACAGCAAAAAGGGATTTTTTTCCCTGTTACTGAGCCAACTTTTCCACGGTGAACCGAAAAACCGCGACGAACTGTTGGAGCTGATCCGTGATTCCGGGCAAAACGACCTTATCGATGAAGATACGCGCGATATGCTCGAAGGGGTAATGGATATTGCGGACCAGCGTGTTCGCGACATCATGATCCCTCGCTCCCAGATGATTACCCTGAAACGCAACCAAACTCTGGACGAATGCCTCGATGTCATTATCGAGTCTGCCCACTCGCGTTTCCCGGTAATTAGCGAAGACAAGGATCACATTGAAGGGATTCTGATGGCCAAAGATCTGCTGCCGTTTATGCGTAGCGATGCCGAAGCCTTCAGCATGGAGAAAGTGTTACGCCAGGCGGTTGTCGTCCCTGAAAGCAAGCGGGTTGACCGCATGCTGAAAGAGTTCCGCTCCCAGCGTTATCATATGGCTATCGTCATCGACGAATTTGGCGGTGTCTCAGGTCTGGTGACCATTGAGGACATCCTTGAACTGATTGTCGGTGAAATTGAAGATGAGTACGACGAAGAAGACGATATTGATTTCCGTCAGCTCAGTCGCCACACATGGACTATTCGTGCACTGGCGCCGATTGAAGACTTCAACGAAGCTTTCGGCACGCATTTCAGCGATGAAGAAGTGGATACCATTGGCGGGTTGGTCATGCAGGCCTTCGGTCATCTGCCCGCGCGTGGAGAGACCATCGACATTGATGGTTACCAGTTCAAAGTGGCAATGGCCGACAGCCGTCGTATTATTCAGGTTCATGTCAGAATTCCGGACGACTCACCCCAGCCCAAACTGGACGAATAAACCCGAAACTGGATCTAAGACTACATGGCATTTGCCCCTTTAATTGAACGCCAGCGCATTCGCCTGCTGCTGGCGTTATTATTCGGTGCCTGCGGGACACTGGCTTTCTCACCGTATGACATCTGGCCCGCTGCGATTGTTTCGCTGATGGGCCTGCAGGCTCTCACCTTCAACCGCCGTCCGCTCCAGTCTGCCGCTATCGGCTATTTCTGGGGACTGGGACTGTTTGGCTCAGGCATCAACTGGGTTTACGTCAGTATCGCGCAGTTTGGCGGTATGCCGGGCCCCGTTAACGTCTTCCTCGTGGTTCTGCTTGCTGCTTACCTTTCCCTCTACACTGGCCTGTTTGCCGGCGTTTTGGCGCGTCTGTGGCCGAAAACTACCTGGATACGTGTAGCGATTGCCGCGCCGGTAGTCTGGCAAATCACTGAATTTCTACGCGGCTGGGTACTGACCGGTTTTCCGTGGTTGCAATTCGGCTACAGCCAGATCGACGGTCCGTTAAAAGGGCTGGCGCCGGTAATGGGCGTTGAGGCGATAAACTTCCTGCTGATGATGGTTAGCGGCCTGCTGGCACTTGCACTGGTAACGCGTAACTGGAAGCCGCTGGCTGCCGCCGCAGTTCTTTTCGCTCTGCCCTTTCCGCTACGTTATATTCAGTGGTACACGCTGGAGCCGGAAAAAACCACCCAGGTCTCGATGGTGCAGGGTGACATCCCGCAGTCGCTCAAATGGGATGAAGGCCAGTTACTCAACACCCTGAAGATTTATCTCGACGCCACCCAGCCTGAGATGGGCAAATCACAGCTCATCATCTGGCCAGAATCCGCTATTCCGGACCTGGAAATTAACCAGCAGCGTTTTCTGAGCATGATGGATGACCTGCTGAAATCGAAAAACAGCACGCTGATTACCGGTATTGTAGACGCGCGTCTGAACAAGCAGAATCGTTACGACACCTACAACACCATCATCACACTGGGTAAAGACAGCCCATACAGCTACGACTCCAGCAACCGCTACAACAAAAACCATCTGGTACCGTTTGGCGAATTTGTCCCGCTGGAATCTATCCTGCGCCCGCTAGCGCCATTCTTTGATCTGCCAATGTCTTCGTTCAGCCGCGGTCCTTATGTACAGCCACAGTTGCATGCACACGGCTTTAAGCTGACCGCTGCCATCTGCTACGAAATCATTCTTGGCGAACAGGTACGGGATAACTTCCGCCCGGATACGGACTACCTGCTGACTATCTCTAACGATGCATGGTTTGGTAAATCTATTGGCCCGTGGCAGCACTTCCAGATGGCGCGTATGCGTTCCCTGGAGCTGGCGCGACCTCTGCTGCGTAGCACCAACAACGGTATTACGGCGGTGATTGGTCCGCAGGGCGAAGTTCAGGCGATGATCCCGCAGTTTACCCGTCAGGTGCTGACCACCAGCGTGACGCCAACGACGGGCTTAACCCCTTATGCCCGTACCGGAAACTGGCCGCTCTGGCTGCTAACCGCGCTGTTTGGCTTTGGCGCAGTGGTAATGAGTCTGCGTCAACGTCGTAAGTAAAACAGTGCCCCATCAAATGCAGGCCGGATAAGGCGGTACGCCGCCATCCGGCAGTTGTGCAGCATCGTGCCTGATGGCGCTACGCTTATCAGGCCTACTTCCCCCCTCCAAAAGACCATTCTGGCACGTCTATTGCTTTGTTCTACAAGGCAAACGCTGTTTTGGCTGAATGTGCAACCTGGTCGCACCAAAGTTGAGCGCCGGTAGCACCTGAAAAGTGCAACAAGATATTTTTGCCCCCAAATGGTGCGGCGCACTTCGCAAAAATAAACAATAACACAGCAAATTCTTTACATTCATCCAAACTAAATGTTAACAAACACATACAAGACTGCACGTTTTAGTAGCAAACAATAACAACATCACAATGGGTATCAATGCGTCCCTGGCGCAGACGATAAAGGAGTTGGATATGCAATTACGTAAGCTCGCCACTGCCATGCTGGTCATGGGAATGTCCGCCGGTCTGGCGCACGCAGAAGACTCAGCACCAGCGGCAGGCAGCACGCTGGATAAGATCGCCAAAAATGGCGTGATCGTTGTCGGCCACCGTGAATCATCAGTACCGTTTTCTTACTACGATAATCAGCAAAAAGTGGTCGGTTATTCACAGGATTACTCCAACGCGATCGTTGACGCCGTGAAGAAAAAGCTGAACAAGCCTGATCTGCAGGTAAAACTGATCCCGATTACTTCACAAAACCGTATCCCGCTGCTGCAAAACGGCACCTTCGATTTTGAATGTGGATCCACCACCAACAACGTCGAGCGCCAAAAACAAGCCGCTTTCTCTGACACCATTTTCGTTGTCGGCACCCGTCTGCTGGCGAAAAAAGGCGGCGACGTCAAAGATTTCGCCGATCTGAAAGGTAAAGCCGTAGTCGTGACTTCGGGTACCACCTCCGAAGTTCTGCTGCACAAGCTGAATGAAGAACAAAAAATGGATATGCGCATCATCAGCGCTAAAGACCACGGTGACTCTTTCCGTACTCTGGAAAGCGGTCGTGCCGTTGCCTTTATGATGGATGACGCCCTGCTGGCTGGCGAGCGCGCGAAAGCGAAGAAACCAGACAACTGGGAGATCGTCGGCAAGCCACAGTCTCAGGAAGCCTACGGCTGTATGTTGCGCAAAGATGATCCTGAGTTCAAAAAGCTGATGGACGACACTATCGCCAAGGCGCAAACCTCAGGCGAAGCTGAGAAATGGTTTGATAAGTGGTTTAAAAACCCAATTCCGCCGAAGAACCTGAACATGAATTTCGAACTGTCAGACGAGATGAAAGCTCTGTTCAAAGAACCAAATGATAAAGCGCTTAACTAACTAAAATAAATGGGAGGCTTCCCCTCCCTCTCGATTGTTACTCGGCACGGACAGACTATAAGCCTGATGGTCGTTCCCCATCAGGCCTGAAAACCGCAAAACGCCGAATAACAATCTTCGAGGGTAGCGCTGCTACCCTTTTTTTTCTGGAGTAGATTTATGTCTATAGACTGGAACTGGGGTATTTTTTTACAACAAGCCCCGTTCGGCAACACCACCTATCTCGGCTGGCTCTGGAGTGGTTTCCAGGTCACTGTCGCGTTATCCATCACCGCCTGGATTATCGCTTTCCTCATAGGCTCTTTATTCGGCATCTTACGTACCGTTCCAAATCGTTTCCTTTCTGGGATCGGCACGCTGTACGTTGAGCTATTTCGTAACGTTCCGCTCATCGTCCAGTTTTTTACCTGGTATCTGGTTATTCCGGAACTGCTGCCGGAAAACATTGGGATGTGGTTCAAGGCTGAGTTGGATCCCAACATCCAGTTCTTCCTCTCATCAATGCTTTGTCTGGGGCTGTTTACCGCCGCGCGCGTCTGCGAACAGGTTCGCGCCGCAATTCAGTCTCTGCCTCGTGGGCAGAAAAACGCCGCACTGGCGATGGGGCTAACGCTACCGCAGGCCTACCGCTATGTGCTGCTGCCAAACGCTTACCGCGTGATTGTTCCGCCAATGACCTCAGAGATGATGAACCTGGTGAAGAACTCCGCGATCGCCTCCACCATCGGCCTGGTCGATATGGCGGCACAGGCGGGCAAATTGCTGGATTACTCCGCCCACGCATGGGAATCGTTTACCGCTATCACTCTGGCTTACGTCCTGATTAACGCCGTCATCATGCTGATGATGAATCTCGTTGAACGTAAAATCCGCCTGCCTGGCAATTTGGGAGGCAAATAATGTACGAATTTGACTGGAGTTCTATCATCCCTTCCCTGCCGTATCTGCTGGATGGGTTAATCATCACGCTGAAAATCACCGTTACGGCGGTAGTCATTGGTATTGTCTGGGGAACCATCCTTGCAGTAATGCGTCTGTCCAGCTTCGCGCCGATTGCCTGGTTTGCGAAAGGCTACGTCAACGTATTTCGTTCTATTCCGCTGGTCATGGTGCTGCTGTGGTTCTACCTGATTGTGCCCGGCTTCCTGCAAAACGTACTGGGTCTGTCGCCAAAAACCGATATTCGCCTGATCTCAGCAATGGTCGCGTTTTCGATGTTTGAAGCCGCGTACTATTCCGAGATTATCCGTGCCGGTATCCAGAGTATTTCTCGTGGGCAATCCAGCGCCGCGCTGGCTCTGGGGATGACCCACTGGCAGTCGATGAAGCTCATTATTCTGCCGCAGGCATTCCGCGCGATGGTACCGCTGCTGCTAACCCAGGGCATCGTACTCTTCCAGGATACCTCGCTGGTCTACGTATTAAGTCTGGCAGACTTCTTCCGTACCGCCTCTACCATTGGCGAGCGTGACGGCACGCAGGTTGAAATGATCCTGTTTGCTGGCGCCGTTTATTTTGTATTCAGTCTGAGCGCATCGTTGTTGGTCAGCTATTTGAAGAAAAGGACAGTTTAATGATTACCCTGAAAAATGTTTCTAAATGGTATGGTCACTTTCAGGTGCTGACCGACTGCTCCACGGAAGTGAAAAAAGGTGAAGTGGTGGTGGTCTGCGGCCCGTCAGGTTCAGGTAAATCAACGCTTATAAAAACGGTGAACGGGCTGGAGCCGGTACAACAAGGCGTCATCACCGTTGATGGTACCGTGGTGAATGATAAAAAAACCGATCTGGCCAAACTGCGCTCTCGCGTTGGTATGGTGTTCCAGCACTTTGAACTGTTCCCTCACCTGTCGATCATTGAGAACCTGACTCTGGCGCAGGTAAAAGTGCTCAAGCGCGATAAAAAGCCGGCCCGCGACAAAGCGCAAAAGTTACTGGAACGCGTTGGTCTGTCAGCACATGCGGAGAAGTTTCCAGCTCAGCTCTCAGGGGGCCAGCAACAGCGTGTCGCTATCGCCCGGGCGCTGTGCATGGATCCTATCGCCATGCTGTTTGACGAACCAACGTCGGCGCTTGATCCTGAAATGATCAACGAAGTACTGGACGTTATGGTTGAACTGGCCAATGAAGGGATGACCATGATGGTGGTAACCCACGAAATGGGCTTTGCGCGTAAAGTGGCGAACCGGGTGATCTTCATGGATGAAGGGAAAATTGTTGAAGACTCACCGAAAGAAGAGTTCTTCGCTAATCCGAAATCGGACCGTGCCAAAGACTTCCTCGCGAAAATACTGCACTAATCTTGCTGGCGCGCACCTCCATGTGCGCGCCACCTCACGCTTTATCCCTTCGCCTCTCGAAACACATACAGCCCAGCGTTAACCTTGTCACAAAGTCCCACTTACAAGGAGCAACAATGGCACTTCCTATCCTGTTTGATTGCGATCCGGGTCATGACGACGCTATCGCAATTGTGCTCGCCCTCGCCTCACCAGAACTGGATGTGAAAGCGATAACCTCATCAGCCGGTAACCAGACACCTGACAAAACGCTGCGTAACGTGTTGCGCATGTTAACGTTGCTCAACCGTACGGATATCCCAGTGGCTGGTGGCGCAGTGAAACCACTAATGCGCGATCTGATTATCGCCGATAACGTTCACGGCGAGAGTGGGCTGGATGGCCCGGCGCTGCCGGAACCCGCTTTTGCGCCACAAGACTGTACCGCCGTGGAACTGATGGCGAAAACCCTGCGTGAAAGCCCGGAACTGATGACCATTGTCTCCACCGGGCCGCAGACTAACGTCGCATTGCTTCTGAATAGCCATCCTGAGCTGCACGCCAAAATCGCCCGTATCGTAATTATGGGTGGTGCGATGGGCCTCGGAAACTGGACGCCCGCCGCCGAGTTCAATATTTTCGTGGATCCTGAAGCCGCTGAAATCGTATTCCAGTCTGGCATTCCAGTGGTGATGGCTGGTCTGGACGTCACGCATAAAGCGCAAATACATCGCGAAGATACCGAGCGGTTCCGCGCTATCGGCAACCCTGTTTCGACGATCGTGGCTGAACTACTCGACTTCTTCTTTGAGTATCATAAAGATGAAAAATGGGGATTCATCGGCGCGCCACTGCATGATCCATGCACCATTGCCTGGCTGCTGAAACCTGAACTGTTTACCACCGTTGAACGCTGGGTCGGCGTGGAAACTCAGGGTAAATATACCCAGGGAATGACCGTGGTGGATTACTACTTCCTGAGCGGCAATAAGCCAAACGCCACCGTAATGGTAGACGTGGATCGTCAAGGGTTTGTCGATTTGCTGGCAGAACGTTTAAGATATTACGCGTAAAACTGTAGGCCGGATAAGGCGCTTGCGCCACCATCCGGCATATTGCCTGATGGCGATGCTGGCGCATCTTATCAGGCCTACAAATAACTTCTGGCACGCCTAATCATCACGGCTCAAACGGTCGGCGCTGGAACTGATCGTGTCCGCATTTCGGACACAGTGGCAGCACATCCGGGGTGTAAACCGCTAAATGGAAGTGGCACTTCTCGCAGACCAGATTACCTAATCCGACCACCTCACCGCTGTGATAAACCCCGTGATGACTGAGATCCTGGAACACCTCGCGCCATTCGAGCTGCGTTTTATCGGTAATATCGGCCAGTTCCTGCCAGATACTCTCCTTGATAACCCGCATAAAGACGCTGTCTGTCTCCTCATCAAGACTTTCTTCATAGCTCAGAGCAAACTCTTCCAGGTCACGTCTGACGGCCCGGGTGAGCTCTTCTACCTCGGTTCGCGTTAACTCCCCGGTCTGCATAACTCGTTGACGCGCCTGCTCCACCAACGCATCAATATCGCGTTCGCCATTACGCAGACGTTCGCTCAGTGAAGCCACCAGTTCACGGTAATATTGAGCAACCTTGTTCATCGCTTCGCCTCCTGGGTCGTTAACTGTCTATAATAATAGACGTTATTTACGCTACGCTTTGCAAGACTGTCCACAGAGTGTGTAAATTCGTGCAAGAATTATCCTTGCGGGAATTCAACGCTGAATGCGCGAAAGGCTGTTTTGGCGCGGGCGTTTGGGCTATGCTATGCGGATCTGAAACACCACATCTAAAGCTACGTTTGTAGCTGTATTGAAAACAGGACCACTGGCTGCCATGCAAGAGCAATACCGCCCGGAAGAGATAGAATCCAAAGTACAGCTTCACTGGGATGAGAAGCGCACATTTGAAGTTACCGAAGACGAGAGCAAAGAGAAGTATTACTGCCTGTCTATGCTTCCCTATCCTTCTGGTCGACTACACATGGGCCACGTACGTAACTACACCATCGGTGACGTGATCGCCCGCTACCAGCGCATGCTGGGCAAAAACGTACTGCAGCCAATTGGCTGGGATGCGTTCGGTCTGCCTGCAGAAGGCGCTGCGGTTAAAAACAATACCGCGCCAGCACCGTGGACGTACGACAACATCGCATACATGAAAAACCAGCTCAAAATGCTGGGTTTCGGTTACGACTGGAGCCGTGAGCTGGCGACCTGCACCCCGGAATACTACCGTTGGGAACAGAAATTCTTCACCGAGCTGTACAAAAAAGGCCTGGTGTACAAGAAAACGTCTGCGGTCAACTGGTGCCCGAACGACCAGACCGTACTGGCGAACGAACAGGTTATCGACGGCTGCTGCTGGCGTTGCGATACCAAAGTCGAGCGTAAAGAGATCCCACAGTGGTTCATCAAAATTACCGCTTACGCTGACGAACTGCTGCGTGACCTGGATAACCTGGATCACTGGCCTGACACCGTGAAAACGATGCAGCGCAACTGGATTGGCCGTTCTGAAGGCGTGGAAATCACCTTCGATGTGAACGGTTACGATAACACGCTGACCGTTTACACCACCCGCCCGGACACCTTTATGGGTGCGACCTATCTGGCCGTTGCCGCAGGTCACCCGCTGGCGCAGAAAGCTGCTGCAAATAACCCAGAACTGGCCGCCTTCATTGACGAATGCCGCAACACCAAGGTTGCTGAAGCCGAAATGGCAACCATGGAGAAGAAAGGCGTCGACACGGGCTTTAAAGCTGTTCACCCGCTGACTGGCGAAGAAATCCCCGTTTGGGCAGCAAACTTCGTCCTGATGGAATACGGTACGGGCGCAGTCATGGCCGTTCCGGGCCACGATCAGCGCGATTACGAGTTTGCGACAAAATATGGCCTGACCATCAAGCCAGTAATTCTGACCGCTGAAGGCGCAGAGCCGGATCTGTCCGAACAAGCTCTGACCGAAAAAGGCGTGCTGTTTAACTCCGGCGAGTTTGACGGCCTCGACTTCGAAGCTGCCTTCAACGCCATTGCTGACAAGCTGGTAACGAAAGGCGTGGGTGAGCGTAAAGTGAACTACCGTCTGCGTGACTGGGGTGTTTCCCGTCAGCGTTACTGGGGTGCGCCAATTCCGATGGTGACGTTGGAAGACGGTACCGTGCTGCCGACGCCAGAAGATCAGTTGCCGGTTATTCTGCCGGAAGACGTGGTTATGGACGGCATCACCAGCCCAATCAAAGCCGATCCGGAGTGGGCAAAAACCACCGTTAACGGCATGCCCGCCCTGCGTGAAACCGACACCTTCGATACCTTTATGGAATCATCCTGGTACTACGCGCGCTACACCTGCCCGCAGTACAACGAAGGGATGCTGGATCCAGAAGCCGCAAACTACTGGCTGCCAGTTGATATCTACATTGGTGGTATTGAACACGCCATCATGCACCTGCTCTACTTCCGCTTCTTCCACAAGCTGATGCGCGATGCGGGCATGGTCAACTCTGACGAACCGGCCAAACAGCTGCTGTGCCAGGGTATGGTGTTGGCTGATGCGTTCTATTACGTTGGTGCAAACGGCGAGCGTAACTGGGTTTCTCCGGTTGATGCCATCGTTGAGCGCGACGAAAAAGGTCGTATCGTCAAAGCTCAGGACGCAGAAGGCCATGAACTGGTCTATACCGGCATGAGCAAAATGTCCAAGTCGAAAAATAACGGTATCGACCCGCAGGTTATGGTTGAACGTTACGGCGCTGACACGGTACGTCTGTTCATGATGTTCGCTTCTCCGGCTGATATGACGCTGGAATGGCAGGAGTCCGGCGTTGAAGGGGCGAACCGCTTCCTGAAACGTGTATGGAAGCTGGTTTACGAACATACTTCCAAAGGCGATGTTGCTGCCCTGAACGTTGATGCGTTGAGCGAAGACCAAAAAGCGCTGCGTCGCGACGTACATAAAACCATTGCTAAAGTTACCGATGATATTGGTCGTCGTCAGACCTTTAACACCGCAATTGCGGCGATTATGGAGCTGATGAACAAGCTGGCGAAAGCACCGCAGGAAGACGAACAAGACAGAGCCCTGATGCAGGAAGCCTTACTGGCCGTCGTTCGCATGCTGAACCCGTTCACCCCACACGTTTGCTTCACGATGTGGGAAGCACTGAAAGGCGAAGGCGATATCGACAACGCACCGTGGCCGGTGGCGGACGAAGCGGCAATGGTTGAAGACTCAACGCTGGTTGTGGTTCAGGTAAACGGCAAAGTACGTGGCAAAATCACCGTTCCGGTAAACGCCACTGAAGAGCAGGTTCGTGAGCGTGCTGGCCAGGAGCATCTGGTAGCAAAATATCTTGATGGCGTTACCGTACGTAAAGTGATTTATGTACCGGGTAAACTCCTCAATCTGGTCGTTGGCTAAGCGCGGGAGGAAGCGTGCGACTTCTGACAACATTGTTGTTATCTCTGGCGGTGCTTGTCACCGCCGGATGTGGATGGCATCTGCGTAATACTACGCAGGTCCCACCCTCAATGAAAACCATGATTCTGGACTCTGGGGATCCAAACGGCCCATTAAGCCGCGCGGTTCGTAATCAGCTGCGTCTGAACGGCGTTACGCTGCTAGAGGACGGCTCAATGCGTAAAGATGTGACGTCCTTGCGTCTTGGCGCGGTCAGCATATCGCAGGATACGGCGTCGGTATTCCAGAACGGTCAAACGGCTGAATACCAGATGGTGATGTCCGTAAGTGCTACTGTGCTGATTCCGGGTCATGATATTTATCCAATCAGCGCCAAAGTTTATCGTTCGTTCTTTGACAACCCACAGGCTGCACTGGCGAAGGATAACGAGCAAGAGATGATCATCAAAGAGATGTATGACAAAGCGGCTGAACAGTTAATTCGTAAGCTGCCAAGCGTACATCTGGCCGATACTCTGTCATCCAATGCTGATGATGATGCTAAGCCAGCGGCGACAAAAGCCGCAGAGCCTGCGTCATCTCCGGCGCGTGTTTCCACCACGCTGGGTAACTGATGCTCAAGTTGTACCCTGAACAACTCCGCGCACAGCTCAATGAGGGGCTGCGCGCGGCGTATTTGCTCTTAGGTAACGATCCTCTCTTGTTGCAGGAAAGCCAGGACGCTATCCGTCAGGCTGCCGCCACACAAGGGTTCGAAGAACACCACGCTTTCACCCTGGACAATAGCACCGACTGGGGAGAGATTTTTTCACTCTGCCAGGCAATGAGCCTGTTTGCCAGCCGTCAAACCCTACTTTTGCAGTTGCCTGAAAATGGCCCCAATGCCGCCATTAACGAACAGCTCGCTTCACTCGTCACACTGCTACATGACGACCTGCTGCTGATCGTTCGCGGCAACAAACTGACTAAAGCGCAGGAAAACGCCGCATGGTATACCGGACTTGCCAATAATGCGGTGCAGGTAAGCTGCCAGACGCCGGAGCAAGCACAGCTTCCTCGTTGGGTCGCCGCCAGGGCGAAGCTTAACAATCTACAACTGGATGACGCAGCGAATCAGCTGTTGTGTTATTGCTATGAAGGTAATCTGTTAGCACTGGCGCAAGCGCTGGAACGGCTAGCATTGCTTTGGCCTGATGGCAAACTAACGCTGCCTCGCGTGGAGAAAGCCGTTAACGATGCCGCGCACTTTACCCCGTTCCATTGGGTGGATGCGCTGCTGATGGGCAAAAGCAAACGCGCGCTGCACATTCTGCAACAGTTACGTCTGGAAGGCAGTGAGCCGGTTATTTTGCTGCGCACGATACAGCGTGAATTACTGCTGTTGGTCAACTTAAAACGGCAGTCAGCCCATACGCCTTTACGCACGTTGTTTGATAAACACCGGGTGTGGCAAAATCGCCGGGGTATGATGGGAGACGCGCTAAACCGGCTGAATCCTGCGCAGTTGCGTCAGGCGGTAACGCTGTTAACGCGTACGGAAATTACGCTTAAACAAGACTATGGTCAGTCAGTGTGGGCGGAACTTGAGGGGCTTTCCCTGTTGCTCTGCCATAAATCGCTGGCCGATGTTTTTATTGATGGTTGATATGAAATCATTGCAGGCTCTGTTCGGTGGCACCTTTGATCCGGTGCATTATGGTCATCTTAAACCGGTTGAAATTCTGGCGAATCTGATTGGCCTTTCCCGGGTTATTATCATGCCCAATAATGTGCCGCCGCATCGTGCGCAACCCGAAGCGTCCGGCGAACAACGTCAACGCATGGTTGAACTGGCCATTGCCGATAAGCCGCTGTTCTCCCTTGATGAACGCGAACTGAAACGCGATACCGCCTCCTACACCGCGCAAACGCTCAAAGAGTGGCGCGAGGAGCAAGGACCGGACGTGCCATTAGCGTTTATTATTGGCCAGGACTCACTGCTTACCTTTCCGTCCTGGCATGACTACGACACGATTCTGGGTAACACCCACCTCATTGTCTGCCGACGTCCGGGCTATCCGCTCGAAATGGCGCAGGAAAAGCACCAGCAGTGGCTGGAGGATCATCTGACCCATTCGCCAGATGACCTGCACAACTTGCCTTGCGGGAAAATTTATCTGGCTGAAACGCCGTGGTTTAACATCTCCGCCACGCTCATCCGTGAGCGTCTGGAAAAAGGCGAGCCGTGCGACGACCTGATGCCAGCTGCAGTGCTTGACTATATCAATCAGCAGGGGTTGTACCGCTAAGCACCTTGCGTAGAGCCGCCAACAGGCGGTTATTCTCTTCCTGGCTGCGAACGGCTACCCGATAATAGCGCGCATCCAGCCCCGGATAATTAGCACAACTGCGAATCAAGACATGTTGTTCCAGCATTGCGCGTTGCAGATCAAAATCCGCCCGATCGCAGCGCAATAAGCGATAATTTGCCCTGCCAGGATACACCGTCAAGCCGGGCAGTTCTTTCAACTGCCGATCAAACCTCGCGCCCTCTTGCTCCAGCCACTTCCATGTTGCCTGCTGATATGCGCTGTCGTGTAAAATAATCTCGCCTGCCAGTGCAGCAAATGCGTTAATTGACCACGGCATTTGTCGACGGCGCATCTGTGCAACAGCCTGTTCATTACTGTTGACCAGATACCCTAACCGCAGCCCCGGTATCGCATAGAACTTGGTTAGCGAGCGCAGCACCCAAATATGCGGGTTATCCCGAAGCAGCGGAATAAACCCCTGCTCCCCGGCAATAAAATCGATAAACGCTTCATCAAGGATCAGATTGATCCCAAGCAACTCACAACGCGCGGCTATTTCGCGCAGCAGGCGGTTATCGGGCAGCAAGCCAGTGGGATTGTTGGGCGTACAGAGAAACAGGCAGTCCAGCTCTGAGGTTAACGTATCGAGGATTGCATCGGTAAGCTGCCAGCCATCGTCTTCGCGCAGCGCAAACTCATGGATCGTACAGTCTCCCCATTGCAGCGCCCGACGATATTCAGCAAACCCGGGCGTCACGATCATCGCATGGCGTGGTTTAAGTCCTTGCACCAAAGTGAAAATCGACTCAGTCTCGCCGTTTCCGGCAAGTATCCATGAGGCAGGAATCTGATGATGCTCCGCCAGCGCCGCATGCAATTTAGCGTAATCAACATCCGGGTAACGCTCCGCGCAGTCCAGGTTGTCGACGATCGCGCGTTTTAAACTTGCCGGCATACCCAGCGGATTAATATTCGCGCTAAAATCCAACAATTGTTCAGGCGAGATGCCCAACAGTACGGCGGCTTCTCGGGTATTGCCACCATGCGCGCTCTTCAATAAAGACATCGTGCCGCTCCACGCAAAAAAAGGTATTTTAGTGAAAAAACTCTGCGCAATCAGGGCAAACATCATGTTTTGTGCGAATAACCTCAAGAGGAAAAAATGAGACTCTGGTTAGTACGTCATGGAGAAACTGAAGCCAATGTCGCTGGTTTATACAGCGGCCACGCCCCCACACCGCTAACGGAACGGGGTATCGCTCAGGCGCAAACACTGGGTACGCTGTTACGCAATGTGCCTGTCGACAACGTTCTGTGCAGCGAGTTGGAACGTGCCCGCCATACAACGCAGTTGATCTTAGGCGATCGCGAGGTTCCTGTGCGCAACATGCCTGAGCTCAATGAGATGTTTTTTGGTGACTGGGAAATGCGCCATCATCGCGATCTGGCGCGAGAAGACGCCGAAAACTACGCCGTGTGGTGTAACGACTGGCAGAATGCGACGCCAACCAATGGTGAAGGTTTTCAGGCGTTTTCCCTGCGCGTGGAACGCTTTATTGCTCAGCTCGCTGATTACAAAACGTGCCAAAACCTACTGGTGGTGAGCCATCAGGGTGTTCTGAGCGTGTTGATCGCCCGTCTGCTGTCCATGCCGGCTACAGCAATGTGGCATTTTCGCGTCGAACAAGGTTGCTGGAGCGCAATTGATTTTTGCGACGATTTTGCGGTTCTTAAAGTGCTCAACAGCCGGGCTGTATGGCACGACGGGGAGTGAAAGCCCTGTTTTTTCTGCCGAAGGGCTTCTCTCCCATTGACACCCCATGACAGGCTGTTATTCTCCGCAACCTGACTTTTCCCGCCCTTCAGAGCTTTGCAGAAATTGTTTTACAAAAATGGCGATGCATTCTGCGGCGTGGGGTGGGATGATAGCGCACTTCAAAAGCGCTTTCGGAGACATTTGTCCCGATATCGCCTCTGGTTCAGGTATACTAACAGACGTTTTTAACTCTTTTCACCCAGGGGGAACACTTGCAGGGTAAAGCACTTCAGGATTTTGTAATCGACAAAATTGATGACCTGAAAGGTCAAGACATCATCGCCTTAGACGTTCAGGGCAAATCCAGCATCACTGATTGCATGATTATCTGCACCGGCACGTCCAGCCGTCATGTAATGTCTATCGCAGACCACGTTGTTCAGGAGTCCCGCACAGCTGGCCTGCTGCCGCTCGGCGTAGAAGGCGAGAACGTTGCAGACTGGATCGTCGTTGACCTCGGTGATGTGATTGTCCACGTGATGCAGGAAGAAAGCCGTCGCCTGTATGAACTGGAAAAACTCTGGAGTTAATGCGTGAAGCTGCAACTTGTCGCTGTGGGTACGAAGATGCCTGACTGGGTGCAAACCGGGTTTACGGAGTATCTCCGTCGGTTTCCGAAAGATATGCCCTTTGAGCTGATCGAAATCCCGGCAGGGAAACGCGGCAAGAACGCGGATATTAAACGCATTCTCGACAAAGAGGGTGAGCAGATGCTGGCTGCCGCAGGCAAAAACCGCATCGTCACCCTTGATATCCCTGGTAAACCCTGGGACACGCCGCAGCTGGCGACTGAACTGGAACGCTGGAAACTGGACGGTCGTGACGTCAGTCTATTGATTGGCGGGCCGGAAGGTCTCTCCCCTGCCTGTAAAGCGGCAGCGGAACAAAGCTGGTCACTCTCTGCGTTAACCCTTCCTCACCCTCTTGTTCGGGTTCTGGTCGCGGAGAGTCTGTACAGGGCGTGGAGCATCACCACCAACCATCCTTATCACCGTGAGTGATCATTGATTCTTGAGTAGATTAAGCAGCGGATGAAACTACAGAATTCTTTTCGCGACTATTCGGCTGAGTCCGCGCTGTTTGTGCGCCGGGCGCTGGTCGCTTTTTTGGGGATTTTGCTGCTCACCGGCGTGCTGATCGCCAACCTTTATAATCTGCAAATCGTTCGCTTTACTGATTATCAGACCCGCTCGAACGAAAACCGCATCAAACTGGTGCCTATCGCCCCCAGTCGCGGCATCATTTATGACCGTAACGGAATTCCGCTCGCCCTTAACCGCACCATTTATCAGATAGAAATGATGCCGGAAAAGGTCGACAACGTTCAGGATACCCTCGACGCGCTGCGTAACGTCGTAGACCTGACGGACGACGACATTGCCGCCTTTAAAAAAGAGCGCGCCCGTTCACACCGCTTCACCTCCATTCCGGTAAAAACTAACCTCAGTGAAGTGCAGGTGGCACGGTTCGCCGTTAATCAATATCGCTTTCCCGGCGTCGAAGTTAAAGGCTATAAACGCCGCTATTACCCCTACGGCTCTGCGCTGACCCACGTCATTGGCTACGTATCGAAGATCAACGATAAAGACGTGGACCGCCTGGACAAAGACGGCAAGCTGGCCAACTACGCGGCGACGCACGACATCGGTAAATTGGGTATTGAACGCTACTATGAAGACGTACTTCACGGCCAGACGGGTTATGAAGAAGTTGAAGTGAACAACCGTGGCCGCGTCATTCGCCAACTGAAAGAAGTGGCGCCGCAGGCCGGGCACGATATCTATCTCACCCTTGACCTGAAACTCCAGCAGTACATCGAAACGCTGCTGGCGGGCAGTCGTGCCGCGGTGGTAGTCACCGACCCGCGTACCGGTGGCGTTCTCGCACTGGTGTCCATGCCGAGCTACGACCCGAACCTGTTTGTCGATGGTATCTCGAGTAAAGATTACTCCGGGTTGCTCAATGACCCGAATACCCCATTGGTTAACCGCGCAACTCAGGGTGTCTACCCTCCTGCTTCGACGGTTAAACCTTACGTCGCGGTTTCTGCATTAAGTGCAGGCGTCATCACCCGCAATACTGGTCTGTTCGATCCGGGTTGGTGGCAATTACCGGGCTCTGAAAAACGTTACCGCGACTGGAAAAAATGGGGGCACGGCCATCTGAACATCACCCGTTCTCTGGAAGAGTCGGCGGATACGTTTTTCTATCAAATCGCCTATGATATGGGGATAGACCGCCTTTCAGAGTGGATGAGCAAGTTTGGCTACGGTCAATATACGGGTATCGATCTTGCCGAAGAGCGCGCCGGAAACATGCCAACCCGCGAGTGGAAGCAAAAACGGTTCAAAAAGCCATGGTACCAGGGTGATACCATTCCGGTCGGCATCGGTCAGGGTTACTGGACGGCAACCCCTATCCAGATGAGTAAAGCGCTGATGATCCTTATCAACGACGGTTTGGTAAAAGTCCCGCATCTGCTGATGAGCACAGCAGAAAACGGCAAGCAAGTGCCGTGGATTCAGCCACACGAACCACCCGTTGGTGACATTCATTCCGGTTATTGGGAAATCGCAAAAGACGGCATGTACGGTGTAGCCAACCGTCCTAACGGTACTGCACACAAATATTTCGCTGGCGCACCTTACAAAATTGCGGCGAAATCCGGTACTGCACAGGTCTTTGGCCTGAAAGCCAATGAAACCTATAACGCACATAAGATCGCCGAGCGCTTACGTGACCACAAGCTGATGACGGCCTTCGCACCCTATGATAAGCCCCAGGTTGCTGTCGCCATAATCCTTGAAAACGGTGGCGCGGGCCCGGCTGTGGGTACCATTATGCGCCAGATCCTTGACCACATTATGTTGGGCGACAATAACACCAATCTGCCTGCAGAAAACCCCGCGGTTGCAGCAGCGGAGGACCAATAATCGTGACGGATAATCCGAACAAAAAAACATTCTGGGACAAAATCCACATCGATCCCACGATGTTGCTTATTTTGCTGGCGCTGCTGGTTTACAGCTCGCTGGTCATCTGGAGCGCCAGCGGCCAGGATATTGGCATGATGGAGCGCAAGGTCGGTCAGATCGCAATGGGCCTGGTCATCATGGTGGTGATGGCGCAAATCCCGCCCCGAGTTTATGAAGGCTGGGCTCCCTATCTCTACATCTTTTGCATCATTTTGTTGGTGGCGGTAGATGCCTTCGGCGCAATCTCCAAAGGTGCGCAGCGCTGGCTGGATTTGGGGATTGTGCGTTTTCAGCCCTCCGAAATCGCCAAGATTGCCGTGCCGCTGATGGTCGCGCGCTTCATCAACCGTGATGTTTGCCCGCCATCGCTAAAAAATACCGCCATTGCGTTGGTGCTGATATTTATGCCCACCCTGCTGGTGGCCGCCCAGCCAGACCTCGGGACTTCAATTCTGGTCGCCCTTTCCGGCCTGTTTGTTCTGTTCCTTTCTGGTTTGAGCTGGCGTTTAATCGGTGTTGCGGTGGTCCTGGTTGCGGCGTTTATCCCAATACTGTGGTTCTTCCTGATGCATGATTATCAACGTCAGCGCGTCATGATGTTACTCGATCCGGAAACCGATCCGCTGGGTGCGGGTTATCACATCATTCAGTCTAAAATTGCTATTGGCTCCGGCGGTCTACGTGGTAAAGGCTGGCTACACGGTACGCAGTCGCAGCTTGAGTTTTTACCCGAACGTCATACAGATTTTATCTTCGCGGTATTAGCGGAAGAACTGGGTCTGGTAGGGATTCTAATTCTGCTGGCGCTGTACATTTTGCTGATTATGCGCGGGTTATGGATCGCTGCCCACGCGCAAACCACCTTTGGTCGCGTCATGGCGGGTGGTTTAATGTTGATATTATTCGTTTATGTCTTCGTAAATATTGGTATGGTGAGCGGTATTCTGCCCGTGGTTGGCGTTCCTCTCCCACTGGTTAGTTACGGAGGCTCGGCACTTATCGTGCTGATGGCTGGGTTCGGGATTGTTATGTCGATCCATACCCATAGAAAAATGTTGTCGAAAAGCGTGTAAGGGGTACGCAATGCGTAAGCAGTGGCTTGGTATCTGCATCGCAGCAGGAATGCTCGCGGCGTGTTCGAGTGATGATGGTCAGCAACAGGGTGCTGTCGCGCCGCAGCCTGCGGTGTGTAATGGTCCGATTGTTGAAATCAGCGGGGCCGATCCGCGCTTTGAACCCCTGAACCCAACGGCGAATCAGGACTATCAGCGTGATGGTAAGAGCTACAAAATCGTCCAGGACCCTTCCCGCTTTAGCCAGGCAGGGCTTGCCGCTATCTATGATGCGGAACCCGGAAGCAACTTAACCGCGTCTGGTGAAGCGTTCGACCCGATGCAGTTAACCGCAGCGCATCCGACGCTGCCAGTCCCAAGCTATGCCAGAATAACTAACCTGGCAAACGGCAGGATGATTGTCGTGCGCATTAACGACCGCGGCCCTTATGGCAACGATCGCGTGATTTCACTTTCACGTGCAGCAGCCGACCGTCTGAATACCTCCAACAATACCAAAGTGCGTATCGACCCGATCATCGTCGCCCAGGATGGTTCCTTGTCCGGGCCGGGAATGGCTTGTACCACGGTAGCGAAACAAACCTATGCCCTGCCCGCGCGTCCTGATTTAAGCGGCGGTGGCAATATGGGCAGCATGCCTGCGCCATCGGATGCAGGTCAGCCGCAAGGCGATATTCGTCCGATCAGCAATTCCACGTTGAAAAGCGATGATACAACCGGTGCG
This sequence comes from Citrobacter sp. MGH110, assembly GCF_001037515.1. Taxonomy (NCBI): domain Bacteria; kingdom Pseudomonadati; phylum Pseudomonadota; class Gammaproteobacteria; order Enterobacterales; family Enterobacteriaceae; genus Citrobacter; species Citrobacter sp. MGH110. Next base: position 2,263,065 of record NZ_KQ089830.1, read on the forward strand.
CCAGTGAACAGCAGTGGATTCCTCGGTGCGCCGACCACACTCGCTGCAGGCGTGCTGGAAGGTAGCGAGCCGACTCCGGCTCCGCAACCAACCACCACCGCACCGGTAACGCCAACCGCGCCAGCAGCAACACCAGCCGCCGTCGCTGCACCTGCGCCAGCGGCAGTAGCCAACGGACGCTACGTGGTTCAGGTTGGCGCAGTCAGCGAGCAGTCGCGTGCGCAGCAGTATCAAAAACGTTTAAGCCAGCAATTTGGCGTCCCAGGTCGGGTGGTACAAAACGGCGCAGTCTGGCGTATCCAGATGGGGCCGTTCGCCAGCAAAGCTGAAGCCTCCACATTGCAGCAGCGTCTTCAAGCCGAGGCGCAATTACAGTCCTTCATCACCGGCGTGTAATAACGTAAATCAGGTATCTGAACTGTCAGTTTCTGTAAATGACATTAACAAAGTCACGCGGAAAGTCAGATGCCTGCCCGTTTTGCATTTGCTATAGTAGGGCACTTTTTTTAATTTCATCACGGACGTCGTAGTTCAGACCATGAAGACCACTTTTTCCGCTCGTTTCGTGCAGCGTATGGCGCTCACCGCGGCTCTCTGCGCAGCTTCTCTCTCTGCTGCCCATGCCGATGACCTGAATATTAAAACCATGATCCCGGGTGTTCCGCAGATCGATGCGGAGTCATATATCCTGATTGATTACAATTCAGGCAAAGTTCTGGCAGAACAGAACGCTGACACTCGCCGCGACCCCGCCAGTCTGACCAAAATGATGACCAGCTACGTCATCGGCCAGGCGATGAAAGCCGGGAAATTCAAAGAAACCGATCTGGTCACCGTCGGTAATGACGCATGGGCTACAGGTAACCCGGTCTTTAAAGGTTCATCGTTGATGTTCCTGAAGCCAGGAATGCAGGTTCCTGTTTCTCAGCTTATCCGTGGTATCAACCTGCAATCCGGGAATGACGCGTGCGTGGCAATGGCGGACTTCGCAGCCGGTAGCCAGGATGCTTTCGTCGGTCTGATGAACAGCTATGTGAACGCGCTGGGCCTGAAAAACACCCACTTCCAGACCGTTCATGGTCTCGATGCTGACGGTCAGTACAGCTCGGCTCGCGACATGGCGATGATTGGTCAGGCACTGATTCGCGACGTGCCTAACGAATACTCTATCTATAAAGAAAAAGAGTTCACCTTTAACGGCATCCGTCAGTTAAACCGTAACGGCCTGCTGTGGGATAACAGCCTGAATGTCGACGGTATCAAAACCGGTCATACCGACAAGGCTGGCTATAACCTCGTTGCATCCGCAACCGAAGGCCAGATGCGTCTGATCTCCGCCGTCATGGGTGGCCGCACCTATAAAGGTCGCGAAACCGAAAGTAAAAAACTGCTGACCTGGGGCTTCCGTTTCTTTGAAACCGTGAACCCACTGAAAGTCGGTAAAGAGTTTGCTTCTGAGCCCGCCTGGTTTGGTAACACCGATCGTGCATCGTTAGGCGTAGATAAAGATGTCTACCTGACTATTCCGCGCGGCCGCATGAAAGATCTGAAAGCAAGCTATGTGCTGAACACCACGGAACTGCACGCACCGCTGCAGAAAAATCAGGTTGTCGGCACCATCAACTTCCAGCTGGATGGCAAAACCATTGAGCAGCGCCCGCTGGTAGTCCTGCAGGAAATCCCTGAAGGCAACTTCTTTGGGAAAATCATTGATTACATTAAATTAATGTTCCATCACTGGTTTGGCTAAAAATCGAACACTTGAAAGTGTGATTTACGTCCCCATATACTAGGTATCCAGATAACTCCCACGCGCTGTGGGAGTTATTATTTATTGATGTAACGCCGGAGCTGACATGAAAACCAAACTTAACGAACTGCTTGAATTCCCTACTCCATTTACTTACAAAGTAATGGGGCAGGCGTTGCCTGAGCTGGTTGATCAGGTGGTTGAAGTGGTACAGCGCCATGCGCCAGGTGATTACTCTCCGACGGTAAAACCGAGCAGCAAAGGCAACTACCACTCGGTCTCAATCACTATTACTGCTACACACATTGAGCAGGTTGAAACGCTGTACGAAGAATTAGGCAATATCGATATCGTTCGCATGGTGCTGTAAAAACCTGTTGGTTACCCGCTGCATCCCCGCTCGGGTAACCCCTCCCTCCTGTGATATACTTTTTCCCCTCTTTTATATTCTCTACTCTATGTGAGTATCTACGGAGATGCCGTTTTGTATCAGGATAAAATTCTTGTCCGCCAGCTCGGTCTTCAACCTTACGAGCCAGTTTCTCTGGCCATGCACGAATTCACCGATACCCGCGATGAAAACAGTTATGACGAAATCTGGCTGGTAGAGCATTATCCTGTTTTTACCCAGGGTCAGGCAGGTAAAGCAGAGCACGTACTGATGCCAGGAGATATTCCGGTGATCCAGAGCGATCGTGGCGGTCAGGTGACTTATCACGGGCCGGGCCAGCAGGTCATGTATGTGCTGTTGAACCTGAAGCGTCGTAAACTTGGCGTTCGCGAACTGGTTACGCTGCTGGAGCAAACCGTTGTGAATACCCTTGCGGAAATCGGTATTGACGCCCACCCGCGAGCCGATGCGCCAGGCGTATACGTTGGAGAGAAGAAAATCTGCTCTTTGGGGTTACGTATTCGTAAAGGATGTTCATTTCACGGCTTAGCACTCAACGTGGATATGGACTTGTCGCCTTTCCTGCGTATCAATCCTTGTGGTTATGCCGGAATGGAAATGGCGAAGGTATCGCAGTGGGATAGCACAGCCACGACCGAGAGCATTCGCCCAAGGCTGCTGGCCAACATTCTGGCGCTGTTGGGTAACCCACCGCACGAGTACATCGCGGACTGAAAATACGCGCATACTTTGCCACGGCATATGTTGTGGCAAATGGCACAAAACAACAACTATTTTACATTTTGCCAGCCTGTCAGGCTGCTTTCTGGCCCGTTTCAATGATATACTGCGTATCACTAATTCAAAAATAGTTGATAAATGCAACATTCCCTTGAATTGAAACGCTTTCCTTCGTAATTCGCAACTGGAACACGCAAGCTATGAGTAAACCCATTGTGATGGAACGCGGTGTTAAATACCGCGATGCCGATAAGATGGCTCTTATCCCGGTAAAAAATGTGGCAACAGAGCGTGAAGCCCTGCTGCGTAAACCGGAATGGATGAAAATAAAACTGCCAGCGGACTCCACTCGCATCCAGGGCATCAAAGCGGCAATGCGCAAAAATGGCCTGCACTCTGTCTGCGAAGAAGCTTCCTGCCCTAACCTGGCTGAATGTTTCAATCACGGAACTGCAACCTTTATGATCCTCGGCGCAATCTGTACCCGCCGTTGCCCATTCTGTGACGTTGCCCATGGCCGTCCGGTTGCTCCTGATGCTAACGAGCCGTTAAAACTTGCTCAGACGATTGCTGACATGGCGCTGCGCTATGTCGTCATTACCTCCGTTGACCGCGACGATCTGCGTGACGGCGGCGCTCAGCACTTTGCTGACTGCATCACCGCTATTCGTGAGAAAAGCCCGTCGATTAAAATCGAAACGCTGGTGCCTGACTTCCGTGGTCGTATGGATCGTGCGCTGGATATCCTCACGGCCACCCCGCCGGATGTGTTTAACCACAACCTCGAAAACGTACCACGTATTTATCGCAATGTTCGTCCAGGAGCTGACTACAACTGGTCACTGAAGCTTCTGGAACGTTTCAAGGAAGCGCACCCGGAGATTCCGACCAAATCAGGTCTGATGGTCGGTCTGGGCGAAACCAATGCGGAAATCATTGAGGTCATGCGTGACCTGCGCAGTCATGGTGTAACCATGTTGACGCTGGGGCAGTATTTACAGCCAAGCCGCCATCACCTGCCGGTTCAACGCTATGTGAGCCCGGATGAGTTCGATGAGATGAAAGCCGAAGCTATGGCAATGGGCTTTACCCATGCAGCCTGCGGTCCATTCGTTCGCTCTTCATACCATGCTGACATGCAGGCCAAAGGGCTGGAAGTGAAGTAATCGTGTAATACTCACTTACATATCAGCAATAAAAAAACCGGCAAATTGCCGGTTTTTTTTCATGCAGAGTATGCAGTAAGAGCATCATGCTCCTGACATTACTCTTTATGAGAAAGCTTCTCAGCCTGAACGCTACCATCAGCATCTTTCTTAGCATCGGCATTATCGTCGTTCATTGCTTTCTTGAAGCCCTTGATTGCCGTTCCCAGGTCTCCACCCAGTGTACGTAACTTCTTGGTACCAAACAGCAGAACAACCAGTGCGGCAACCACCAGCAGTTTGGTAATACTAATCTCACCCATAGATACCTTCTTGACTTAAACCAGGCTGCATAAAGCGCCATATTAACCTGAGAATATTAACGGCCTTTCGACGCGCGCACACAATAGCAATCTGTAACAAGGTGAATCAAGCCTTGTTTAAAAAAACGTCATAATAATTGCGGTGGCGCAAAGCGTCGGTTACTTAACACCGGGAGTTGTGCCCTAACCTGCCTCACCCGCTCGGCGGAAACCTCGGCCATAATTAGCGTGGGCGTTTCTGCCGCAGCAGCAATGGTCACACCAAAGGGGTCGATGACCCTGCTTTGGCCGATATTCTTGTTACCGCACTCTCCCGCCGCAATCAAGTAACACGTCGCATCTAACGCTCTTGCCGCCAAAAGCGTAGCCCAGTGATGTTCTTTAAGCGATCCCCGAACCCAGGCTGCGGGTAAGACAAGAATTTCCGCTCCCTGCAATGCGTGCGCCAGCGCCAACTCAGGAAAGCGCAGATCATAACAGGTCATTAACCCTACTTTTAACCCGTCTACGTCCAGCAGCGGCGCTATGGCGTCCCCTGCATCCACATTTCGTGACTCCTGAATCGAAAAGGCATCATAGAGATGTAATTTAGCGTAATGGGCCACGACCAGACCTGCCCGTAGCGCCACCAGCATGTTAAACGCCCGGCCTGGCACAGAAGGAACATGAATCGTCAGGATTGTCGTCATCTCGTTTTGCGCGCTTTCTCGCAGCAAGCGCGTCAAAAATCCGCCCTCCAGCAGTTGAGCTGATTTCACTGACAGGTCTGGGTCCAGATCGTCACGGGCCAGAAGCGCCTCCGGTAATACCAGCAGCGACGCCCCCTCTCCTGCAGCCTGTGACATCAATAAGACGCAGGTTTCTGCATTTTTTTCCCATGAAGGTCCCACGGCAAATTGCCCTGCTGCAACGAACATATTCCCTCCAGAAAACATTGTTAGGCTCGCCAACCACGATTATTCAGCGTTACACTCATCCTATATACAATCAAATAGCAGGATTATGCAGTGTTACAACTCCTTTTAGCGGTTTTTATCGGTGGTGGTACAGGTAGTGTAGCAAGATGGATGTTGAGCATGAGGTTTAACCCGCTACATCAGGCCATCCCATTCGGTACGCTGGCTGCAAACTTACTTGGCGCATTTATCATTGGTATGGGTCTGGCGTGGTTTAATCGCATGACTAACATTGATCCAATGTGGAAGGTACTGATTACCACTGGCTTTTGCGGGGGACTAACAACGTTTTCCACTTTCTCAGCTGAGGTGGTGTTTTTGCTACAGGAAGGACGCTTTGGTTGGGCTATGGTGAATGTACTGGTTAATCTGTTGGGATCATTTGCGATGACCGCCCTGGCATTCTGGCTGGTTTCGGCCTCTCCCGCGCACTGAAGCGAAAAAAAACCCGCAATTAAGCGGGTTTTGAATGCTTGCTGTCGTATGCTTACAGAGCGATTACGTTTGCAGCAGAAGGGCCTTTGGCACCGTTAGTGATTTCGAACTCTACACGCTGACCTTCAGCCAGAGTTTTAAAACCATTGGTCTGGATTGCAGAGAAGTGTACGAACACGTCTTTGCTGCCATCTTCCGGAGTAATGAAACCGAATCCTTTGGACTCATTAAACCACTTAACGTTACCTTTAATCTTAGACATCAAAATTACCTTTACATGAAAAATAGACACAAATGCTGTGTCGGGTATCAGTACAACAATTGTGGTGGACTTTGTCCAGTCGAACTTTATCAAAAAGTGATAAATGTCGCGTTATTTTTCAGTTAAAGTTAATATCGCACTGTTTTTAAAAGACTTTTTAATAATCCACCTGACAATACAGGTAGTCCATCAAAACTGGAAACGCATCCATGCAAAGTAGACGTTACCGTTGTTGTACGTTCCCGGAATGTAGGTCATCTGGAACGTTGCCGGACCATACCCTATCGATGCCAGCGGTAACAGCACGGGAACCGGAATGTAGTTCCAGTTATCGCGCGCGGTAAAACCGGCGGTAAAGCCAAGTCCGGTATGGAAATTTTCATCTGCCAGCGGTCGCCAGGTTTTTTCCCAGCCATAACCACCAATAGGTTCCCATTTATTGTAGGAATCCTTAAAGGCCATTATATAAAGCCCGTGCCAGTTACCTTTATCATCCCAACGGGATTGACCAAAGCCCGCCCCCCATGGGCGTTCATTGTAGCGATCCGTTTTTTCTTTATCATAAGCAAAACGAGCATGCCAGGTAATAGCCGGCACGTACAGATCATAATGTTCTGGCTGCTGCCAGGTTTCACTGACGTTGTCTTTAAAAGTAGCGAACCAGCCTTTATCTTCAGCAGCGCCCTGGGGAATGAAAGCTAACTGAATAAAAAGAAATGAAAAAATGAGAAAATATCGTTTAGCGACAATCACAACTTAATTACCATCCTGGGATTTATTATTAATTGTAGCAAACCCAACCTTAATGTTAGCTTAACAAAAATGCGCAGCTAAAAAATCAGAATAATCCTCAGCCTATAATTTTTAAGATAATTATCCATGAGTTTATTGAGCCATCTAATAGGAACTATTTTCTCTTTATTGCCAATAAATTGTTCTTTCCTGCGAAAAAAGTTAAATATCATCACAATAAATTAACAATTAATATTCATCACCGCCACAAAACACACACATCAGCGCTGCGCTTCACAGTTTCTTATTGTGAGATTCTTTTTTAAACCGCGATGCTGAAAAAACGGCTTAACCATCGCTTGAATCCGTATTTTTATTGATTTTAATCAGCAAGAGTTATCGGTTTATTAGGCACATTCTGTCACCACTTTTTACTTTTTTTAGTTTTTTTACTTTCTGGGCAGCAATGCGACAGGGGAAACGATGTTGACATTTATTGAACTCCTTATTGGGGTTGTGGTTATTGTGGGTGTAGCGCGCTACATCATTAAAGGTTATTCCGCGACAGGCGTACTGTTTGTTGGTGGTCTGGTTTTGCTGATTATCAGTGCGCTGATGGGGCATAAAGTTTTGCCGTCCAGCGCGGCATCAACGGGCTATACGGCAACAGACATTGTTGAATATATTAAAATTTTGCTGATGAGCCGTGGTGGCGATCTCGGCATGATGATCATGATGCTGTGTGGTTTTGCCGCTTATATGACCCACATTGGCGCGAACGATATGGTCGTTAAGCTGGCCTCCAAGCCTCTGCAATACATCAACTCACCTTATCTGCTAATGATTGCCGCCTATTTTGTCGCCTGCCTGATGTCACTGGCGGTTTCGTCAGCAACCGGTCTGGGCGTATTGCTGATGGCAACACTGTTCCCGGTCATGGTTAACGTTGGGATCAGCCGTGGCGCCGCAGCGGCCATTTGTGCCTCCCCTGCTGCAATTATTCTTTCACCAACATCCGGTGATGTGGTGCTGGCGGCAAAAGCTGCGGAAATGCCGCTGATCGATTTCGCCTTTAAAACCACGCTGCCAATTTCCATTGCCGCCATCATTGCTATGGCGATTGCCCACTTTTTCTGGCAGCGTTTTCTGGATAAAAAAGAGAACATTTCTCATGAAATGTTAGATGTGGCTGAAATCACCACGACTGCTCCGTCATTTTACGCCATTCTGCCGTTTACCCCGATTGTTGGCGTCCTGATTTTTGATGGTAAATGGGGTCCACAGCTGCATATCATTACGATTCTGGTTCTGTGCATGCTCATCGCGGCTATTCTGGAGTTCGTACGTGGGTTCAACACCCAAAAGGTTTTCTCTGGTCTGGAAGTCGCTTACCGTGGCATGGCGGATGCCTTTGCTAACGTGGTGATGTTGTTAGTCGCTGCGGGTGTTTTTGCCCAGGGCCTGAGCACAATCGGCTTTATTCAGAGTCTGATATCTATCGCCACCTCGTTTGGTTCGGCGAGCATTATTCTGATGATGGTGCTGGTGATCCTGACTATGCTGGCGGCAATGACTACGGGTTCCGGTAACGCTCCGTTCTATGCCTTCGTTGAGATGATCCCTAAGCTGGCGCATTCCTCCGGCATTAACCCAGCTTACCTTGTTATCCCGATGCTGCAGGCGTCAAACCTTGGACGCACAATCTCCCCGGTCTCCGGCGTGGTGGTTGCTGTTGCAGGTATGGCGAAGATTTCTCCGTTCGAAGTGGTGAAACGTACCTCGGTTCCGGTTCTGGTTGGGTTGTTGGTTGTGATTATCGCAACGGAAGTGATGGTACCAGGTTCTTCTTCAGCCGTCGTTGGCGGCTGATACTCAGAGAAATGTAGGCCGGATGAGGCATTCACGCCGCATCCGGCATTTCGACTGCAACGTTGCCGGATGTCGATGCTAAAGCATCTTATCCGGCCTACGTCAGAAATCAGCATTTAGCCGCCGTGATAGATACGCTGCGGCCTACCCACCTTACCGTGAATAATCTCCGCAATAATCAAATGTCGGCTGGCACAGTACTCCAGGTAACGTCTGGAAGTCGTTCGGCTGATAGTGAGCGCCTGGGCGATCGTTTCTGCTGTATGGTGTACCGTCGGATCGGCAAATAATTTCAGCACTGCATTCAGCGTTAAGGCATCAATCCCAGTCGGTAAATCCCCTTTCGGCTCGCCCCGCGCGTAGGCATTAAACATCTCATCTATCTGCTTTTGACTGGCGCTATCATTACCCGCCAACATGCGTCGCCGCTGTTGATAACGCGTCAGGGTCTGCCCCAGCCGCTCGTAGGCAATGGGTTTGACCAGGTAATCAAACGCGCCGCTGCGCACAGCTTCGGAGACTGTTTCCATGTCGCTGGCCGCCGTGGTAAACACCACACCGCCCGGATAACGCGCCTGGGTTAGCTCATGCAATAAGGTAATTCCCTTGCCGTCCGGCAAGTAGTTATCGAGCAGAATCAAACCGGGCTTAAAACGCTCAATCATCATCCTCGCCTGCGCAAGATTACCCGCCAGCCATATCTGGCTGAAGCCGGGTATATGGCGGATATATTCAGCATGCATTTCCGCCAGTAGCGTTTCATCCTCAACGATCAATAGCGTTAATGGTTCCGTCATTGTTTTTTTTCACTTTCGGAAGAAATAAAGAAAATAAGGTGCCGCAGGGGGAGTTATCTTCGAGCGTAATCACCCCGTCACAGCGCCTCACATAACTTGCAATAAGATACAAACCGATGCCATGTTCACCTGGTTCATCGGTACGGGTGCTCACACCCTGTTCAAATATTTTTTCACGCAATGCTTCCGGCACACCGCATCCCTGATCGGCAACTTCGATGATCACGTCATCCCCTTCATCGCTCAAATAGAGTTCGACGACCTTGTTGCCTTGCTGGGTGCGCAAGCTCGCTTCAAATGCATTATCAAGCAGATTGCCAACAATTGCTGCAAACTCTGTGCTATCCAGCCCCTCGGGGAGTTGATGCAGTTGGCTGCCCGGAACAATAGTCATGGTGAGACCCAGTTCCCGCGCGCGCTGCACCTTGCCAAACAACAGACCGGCTACCTGACGATCGGCAAACGCGCCGCGCAGACTGTCAATCAGTTGCTGTTGCGCCTGGGATTCCCCCTGCACCATGGCCAGAACCTTGTCATACTCTTTCATTTGCAGCAGACCATTGATAGTCGACATCCAGTTCAGATGCTCATGACGCAGCGTCCTCAGGCTCTCTACATACTGTTTGATTTGCGTTAACTGCGCATTAAGAGTAGCAATTTCATCTTTACTACGAAAACTGATGATTGCCCCAAGCAGTTCGTCACCGGAGCGAATCGCCTCACGGTTGGCGATAACGCTCAGTCCATTAAAGTTGACCATCGCGTCCTGTCGTTTTTCCGCAATCTGTTGGGTGAAAAAGTCCGCTGGCTGAACCACCTCACTCACCGGTTTTCCAAGCCACTTTCTCCCAGGTGAAGACAGCCCCAGCATTTTCCTCGCACTGCGATTTATTGCGGTGATATATCCATCAGGATCCACGGCAATCAATCCTTCATATACCGAGCTGAACAACGCTTCCTGCTGACGTACCACACGCGCAATTTGTTTCGGTTCCATACCCAACATCTGCCGACGAATATGGGCAGCGAAAAACCAGGAGAGCAGCATAAGTACCAGCAACAGGAGGATAAACACGCCGGCCATCGGAAGTAAGAAGTCCGATCGCCAGCTATCGATTTTGCTGATCAGATAACCAATTGAGACTACGCCAATGATTTTGCCATCGTCATCAAAGATGGGCGTTTTAGCGCGCATTGCCATCCCGATGGACCCTTTACCGGTAATAAAGTAGCTCTCGCCTTTTTCCAGCGCACCGGGTTTGGTGAACTGCATCGGATAGCCAATCTTTTCCGGGTTCGGATGATATAGACGAATGGAGTTGGTATCCCCGATAACCACATAGTCGAAGTCAGTTCCGCTCTGCAGTTTGTCGGCAATCGTCGCCAACCGCTTGTAATCACGATGCTTAACCGCCGTGATGATGCTGTCGTTAGAGGCGATGATTTTGGCCTGATTCATTGCCATATCGCGGACATGCGTTGCCAGATAATCTTCAAAGCTGGCGGTGAAGTATTGTGCCAGGGCGGCGATGATAAAAACAGAAACGACCAGAATGAGCAGAAAGATACGTAAAGGAAACGCCAGACTGCGGAAAAAAGGAAACCGTGTTTTATTTTTCTGTTCTGCCATCACATTTTTCCTCACCGACGTTAACTAAAACTAATTTCTCATTGTAGTTGTAATTAAAATGTTCTATTTACACGTTATGGTATAAAACAAGATCGTTGCAGATTCCCCACTTTAAATCAATTAAACAAATTAAAACCACACCTTATTTTAGGGTTAAATTAATTAAAAAACTTAAAACCATAAAACACATTAAAACCTTCTAACTTATTGTGAAATAAATCAAAAATCACCTCCAAAATACCCCTTACGATGTATGCAACAGGGAAAAAAAGAAATACTCCGTAATAAAAAACCATTCCCTTCAATTGCAAACAAAACGTTATCAGGTTGCTAAACAGAGCAACAAAAACAGAAACCCAGTAACAAATATAGCATCGGGGCTCTATTCACTATGTTCGGTAATAATATATTCACGCAAGTTAAACGCTCAGAAAATAAAAAGATGGCGGCTATCGCGCAATTTCTGAAAGAGAATGATTTGAGCGTAGATACGACCGTCGAAGTATTTATCACCGTCACCCGTGACGACCGTCTGATTGCCTGCGGTGGTATCGCTGGGAATATTATTAAGTGTGTCGCAATCTGTGAATCTGTCCGCGGCGAGGGTTTAGCGCTGATGCTGGCGACCGAGTTAATCAACCTTGCCTATGAACGCCATTGTACGCACCTCTTCATCTATACCAAAACCGAGTACGAATCGCTGTTTAAACAGTGCGGTTTTTCTACGCTCACCAGCGTTCCCGGCATTATGGTATTGATGGAAAACAGCACCACACGTCTGAAACGCTACGCCGAATCACTGGCAAAACAGCGTCATGATGGGAAAAAAATTGGCTGTATCGTCATGAACGCCAACCCCTTCACCAACGGACACCGTTTTCTGATCCAACAGGCGGCCGCGCAATGTGACTGGCTGCATCTGTTTTTGGTGAAAGAAGATACCTCACGTTTTCCGTATGAAGACCGCCTGGATCTGGTGCTTAAAGGAACAAAAGACATTCCGCGTTTAACCGTGCATCGCGGTTCGGAGTACATCATTTCCCGCGCCACATTCCCGTGTTACTTCATCAAAGAGCAGAGCGTTATTAACCACTGCTACACCGAAATAGACCTGAAAATCTTCCGCCAGTATCTGGCTCCGGCTCTCGGCGTCACGCACCGCTTCGTCGGTACTGAGCCGTATTGCACCGTCACCTCCCAGTATAACAACGACATGCGTTACTGGCTGGAGACCCCAACGCTTCCCGCCCCGCCGATTGAACTGGTGGAAATTGAGCGGCTGTGCTTCCAGGAGATGCCGATTTCCGCCTCCTGGGTGCGCAAGCTGCTGGTTAAAAAAGATCTCACGGCTATCGCATCCCTGGTCCCTGACGCCACGCTGCAGTATCTGCAAAGCATGGTTGAGCGAGCCTCATCGGGTGCGGCAGTCCGCCAAAATACCCCCGCATTAGCAACAGGTGAAAAATGAAAATAAACCAGGCAGCCGTCGCAGGCACACTCGAGTCCGGTGATGTGATGATTCGCATCGCCCCACTCGATTCGCAGGATATTGACCTGCAGGTTAACAGTAGCGTCGAAAAGCAGTTCGGTGATGCCATCCGGGCCACCATTCTGGACGTTCTGTCCCGCTACAACGTACGCGGCGTGCAATTGAATGTTGATGATAAAGGCGCACTGGACTGCATTTTACGTGCGCGACTGGAAGCACTACTGGCCCGCGCTGGCGGTATTCCGGCACTGCCATGGGAGGATTGCCAGTGATTTCCGAATCTTTGCAACAACGTAAAACTCGTACTCGCCGCAGCATGTTGTTCGTACCGGGCGCCAATGCCGCCATGGTCAGCAACTCGTTCATCTACCCGGCAGATGCACTGATGTTCGACCTGGAAGACTCCGTCGCGTTGCGTGAAAAAGATACCGCTCGCCGCATGGTGTACCACGCGCTGCAGCATCCGCTGTATCACGACGTTGAAACCATCGTGCGTGTAAACGCCCTCGACTCCGAATGGGGTATCAACGACCTTGAAGCCGTGGTACGTGGCGGTGCTGACATCGTACGTTTACCGAAGACCGATACCGCGCAGGATGTCATCGACATCGAAAGCGAAATTCTGCGTATCGAAAACGCCTGTGGCCGTGAGCCAGGCAGCACCGGTCTGTTAGCCGCCATCGAATCGCCGTTAGGCATTACCCGTGCGGTAGAAATTGCCCATGCTTCCGAACGTCTGATCGGTATTGCCCTGGGTGCGGAAGACTATGTACGTAACCTGCGCACTGAGCGCTCACCGGAAGGTACTGAACTGCTGTTTGCCCGCTGCTCTATTTTGCAGGCTGCACGTTCTGCCGGTATTCAGGCGTTCGACACCGTGTATTCCGATGCCAACAACGAAGCGGGTTTCCTGCACGAAGCCGCACACATCAAGCAGTTGGGTTTTGACGGCAAATCGCTCATCAACCCGCGCCAGATCGAACTCCTGCACAACCTGTACGCCCCAACGCGCAAAGAGCTGGCTCACGCCCGTCTGGTTGTGGAAGCCGCTGAAGCCGCTGCTCGCGAAGGTCGTGGCGTAGTTTCCCTGAACGGCAAAATGGTCGACAGCCCGGTTATCGAGCGCGCCCTTCTGGTTATCTCCCGTGCAGAACTTTCCGGCATTCGCGAAGAATAAGGCAAAAAAATGACGCAGAAAATCGAACAGTCTCAACGCCAGGATCGCGTGGCGACCTGGAGCCGTCATGCAGAAAGTGAGCTTTCCGCTTATCAGAGCACCGCAAAAGTAGAATTGCAGGCGCAAAAACCACGCGACAAAAAGCTGTGCACTAACCTGGAAGACGCTATTCGTCGTTCAGGTTTACAGGATGGTATGACTATCTCTTTCCACCACGCTTTTCGTGGTGGCGATCTGACGATTAACCTGGTGATGGACGCCATCGCCAATATGGGCTTTAAAAATCTGACGCTGGCCTCCAGCTCTCTGAGCGACTGCCATGCTCCGCTGGTTGAGCACATCCGTCAGGGCGTGGTTAGCCGCATTTATACCTCCGGTCTGCGTGGCCCGCTGGCGGAAGAAATCTCACGTGGCCTGCTAGCCGAACCGGTACAAATTCACTCCCACGGTGGCCGTGTGCACCTGGTGCAAAGTGGCGAGCTCAGCATTGATGTGGCGTTCCTCGGCGTGCCGTCCTGCGACCAGTTTGGCAACGCCAACGGTTATACCGGTAAAGCGTGCTGCGGCTCACTGGGCTATGCCCGCGTAGACGCCGAAAACGCGAAACAGGTTGTCCTGCTGACTGAACAGCTGCTGACCTATCCGCATAACCCGGCCAGCATTACGCAGGATCAGGTAGATCTGATCGTGCAGATCGATCAGGTTGGCGATGCTGACAAAATTGGTGCCGATGCGACCCGCATGACCACCAACCCGCGTGAACTGTTAATCGCCCGTAGCGCGGCTGAGGTCATTGCTAATTCCGGCTACTTCAACGAAGGCTTCTCACTGCAGACAGGAACCGGCGGCGCTTCTCTGGCCGTTACGCGTTTCCTGGAAGACAAAATGCGCAGCCGCGATATCCGTGCCGACTTCGCGCTGGGCGGCATTACCGCTACCATCGTTGACCTGCACGAAAAAGGCCTGATTCGCAAACTGCTGGACGTTCAGAGTTTTGACCGTAACGCCGCAGAATCGCTGGCCCGCAATCCAAACCACATTGAGATCAGTGCCAACCAGTATGCCAACTGGGGCTCAAAAGGCGCATCCGTCGATCGTCTGGACGTCGTGGTGCTCAGCGCGCTGGAAGTTGATACCAGCTTCAACGTCAACGTACTGACCGGTTCTGACGGCGTACTGCGCGGCGCATCCGGTGGTCACTGCGATACCGCGGTTGCCGCTGCGCTGTCTATCATCGTCGCGCCGCTGGTTCGCGGACGCATCCCGACCCTGGTTGATAACGTGCTGACCTGCGTAACCCCAGGCTCCAGCGTTGACATTCTGGTCACTGACCACGGTATCGCCGTCAACCCTGCACGTCCGGAACTGGCAGAACGTCTGAAAGAAGCCGGTATGAAAGTGGTGTCCATTGAATGGCTGCGCGAACGTGCACAGCAGCTCACCGGTCAGCCACGCGCTATCGAATTCACTGACCGCGTGATTGCCGTTGTGCGTTACCGCGATGGTTCAGTGATTGACGTTGTGCATCAGGTGAAGGAATAAACCATGCACCTGCTCCCTGAATACGCCACCCGACACGAGGTTTCCATTCCCGAGCTGCTAGCCAGCCGCGATGAGAGACAGGCAAGGCAACAGGAGTGGCTGACACGCCACTCTGCGCCGCTGGTCTCGTTTACCGTCGTCGCACCGGGTCCGATTAAAGACAGCGAATTAACTCGTCACATCTTTAATCATGGCGTAACCGCCTTGCTCGCGTTGGCGAAACAATCCACCTGGATTGTCAGGGAGCAAACAGCGCTGGTTTCTGCCAGCGGTCCAGAAGGTCTTTTGTCTATTGAGGCTCCGGCCCACGACCTCAAGCTCGCCACGATTGAACTTGAGCATTCACACCCGCTGGGACGGCTATGGGATATCGATGTCCTGACCCCTGAAGGGGAAATTCTGTCCCGGCGTCATTTCGCACTCCCTGCCCGCCGCTGTCTGCTGTGCGAGCAAAGTGCTGCCGACTGTGCGCGGGGTAAAACCCACGCGCTTTCCGACTTACTCACTCAGATGGAGGCACTGCTGCATGATGCCGATTCCCGCAACATCAACCAATAACGCAGTCCTTCCTCTGGATCTGCCTGATGCTTACGCAACGCTTGCGTGGCGCGCCATGTTGACTGAAGTCAACCTGGCGCCCAAACCCGGTCTGGTAGATCGTATTAACAACGGCGCGCATAAAGATATGGCGTTGGAAGATTTTCATCGCAGCGCTGAAGCGATTCAGTCATGGCTACCACGTTTTATTGAATATGGGGCGT
This sequence comes from Citrobacter sp. MGH110, assembly GCF_001037515.1. Classification (NCBI taxonomy): domain Bacteria; kingdom Pseudomonadati; phylum Pseudomonadota; class Gammaproteobacteria; order Enterobacterales; family Enterobacteriaceae; genus Citrobacter; species Citrobacter sp. MGH110. Next base: position 2,279,065 of record NZ_KQ089830.1, read on the forward strand.
TTAGCGCACAGCTGTCGCCTGAGGATGTATTGAAAGGACTGCGCCCGCTGGGCATGGCCTGCGAAGCCGATATGTTCCGCGCCACCGCCGGGGTGAACACCCATAAAGGGAGTATCTTTTCACTGGGACTGCTGTGCGCCGCCATTGGCCGCCTGCACCAGCTCCAACTCACTGTTACCGCTGAAACCATTTGCTCTACGGCAGCAACATTTTGCCGTGGCCTGACCGAGCGCGAACTGCGCCAGAACAATCAACAACTCACGGCTGGCCAACGTCTTTATCAGCAATTGGGATTAACCGGCGCACGGGGCGAAGCCGAAGCGGGATATCCGCTAGTCATCCAGCATGCCCTGCCGCACTACCGCGCACTGCTGACTCAGGGCCGCGACCCTGAACTGGCGTTACTCGACACATTATTGCTGCTGATGTCTATCAACGGCGACACCAACGTGGCTTCACGTGGCGGCGCAGAAGGTCTGCGTTGGCTACAGCAGCAGGCCACCGCCCTGATGCAGCAAGGGGGGATTCGTACCCCTGCCGATCTCGAATATCTACACCAGTTCGACCAACAGTGCATTGAACGCAACCTCAGTCCCGGAGGCTGCGCCGATCTGCTGATCGTCACCTGGTTCTTAGCTCAGATTTCACAAGTTCATCATTATCACAATTAAAGATCCTTTCCGGAGAATCACACACATGTCTTTAGCAAAAGATAAAATATGGAAGTTATTGGCCCCCCTGGTCGTCATGGGTGTCATGTTTCTTATCCCCGTCCCTGATGGAATGCCTCCACAGGCCTGGCACTACTTTGCCGTGTTTGTGGCGATGATCGTCGGTATGATCCTGGAGCCAATTCCGGCAACAGCGATCAGCTTTATCGCCGTAACGATCTGCGTTATCGGCAGCAACTATCTGCTGTTTGATGCTTCAGAACTGGCCGACCCGGCGTTTAAAGCGGGTAAGCAAGCGCTGAAATGGGGTCTGGCTGGCTTCTCCAGCACCACCGTGTGGTTGGTGTTTGGTGCGTTTATCTTCGCACTGGGTTATGAAGTCACCGGTCTGGGTCGTCGTATCGCGCTGTTCCTGGTGAAATTCATGGGTAAACGTACCCTGACGCTGGGCTATGCGATTGTTATCATCGACATTCTGCTGGCACCGTTTACTCCATCTAACACTGCGCGTACCGGTGGCACCGTATTCCCGGTTATCAAAAACCTGCCGCCGCTGTTTAAATCATTCCCGAACGATCCTTCCGCGCGCCGTATCGGTGGATATTTGATGTGGATGATGGTCATCAGTACCAGCCTGAGTTCCTCGATGTTCGTGACCGGCGCTGCGCCTAACGTGCTGGGTCTGGAATTCGTCAACAAAATTGCCGGTATTCAAATCAGCTGGTTGCAGTGGTTCCTCAGCTTCCTGCCGGTCGGTATTATTTTGCTGATCGTTGCTCCGTGGCTGTCATACGTTCTGTACAAACCAGAAGTTACTCACAGTGCTGAAGTTGCCGCTTGGGCCGGTGATGAACTGAAAGGCATGGGTAAACTTACCCGTAAAGAGATAACGCTGATCGGTCTGGTACTGCTCAGCCTGGGCCTGTGGGTCTTCGGTGGTAAACTGATTGATGCAACCGCAGTGGGCCTGCTGGCTGTCTCCCTGATGTTGGCGCTGCACGTTGTACCGTGGAAAGACATTACCCGTTATAACAGCGCATGGAACACTCTGGTTAACCTCGCCACGCTGGTCGTTATGGCGAATGGTTTAACCCGTTCAGGCTTCATCGACTGGTTCGCCAACACTATGAGCACGCACCTGGAAGGCTTCTCGCCTAACGCGACCGTGATCGTTCTGGTGCTGGTGTTCTACTTTGCTCACTACCTGTTTGCCAGCCTTTCCGCTCACACCGCCACCATGCTGCCGGTTATTCTGGCCGTCGGTAAAGGTATCCCGGGCGTGCCGATGGAACACCTGTGTATCCTGCTGGTACTGTCCATCGGTATCATGGGCTGTCTGACTCCATATGCAACAGGCCCAGGCGTTATCATCTACGGCTGTGGTTATGTGAAGTCCAAAGACTACTGGCGTCTGGGTGCTATCTTCGGCGTTATCTACATCGCTATGCTTCTGCTGGTCGGTTGGCCGATTCTGGCAATGTGGAGCTAATCATTCCTGTTCACGCCTGATAAAATGATGCCAGTCAGCTAAACCTGACTGGCATTTTTTATGATTAAATAGATGATATTCAGAATTTATATAAGTGTCCGAAATCATCATGACATCAACATGGCGTTATTCTTCGTTGCTGGCAGCACTCCTGCTACCAGTTTCTGCAGCTCAGGCCGATGAACTTCAGGCAAAACAGTACGCTGATTTTGACAGCTACGTGCTGGCTCTCTCCTGGCAAACCGGATTTTGTCAGAGCCAACACGAGCGTAATCGTCAGGAGCCTGACGAATGTCGTTTGCAAAAAGAGAGCGCAGACAAAGCTGATTTCCTGACCGTTCACGGTTTATGGCCCAGCCTGCCTAAATCCATTGCCGCCCGTGGAGTAGACAATCGCCGTTGGATGCGTTTTGGCTGCGCGACTCGCCCTATTCCCAACCTGCCTGAAGCCCGCGCCAGCCGTAAATGCGCGGCCCCCGAAACCGGGCTGTCGCTGGAAAGCGCGGCAAAACTCAGCGCCGTAATGCCCGGCGCTGGAGGGAGATCCTGTCTGGAACGTTACGAGTATGCCAAACATGGCGCGTGTTTCGGTTTTGATCCCGACGCGTACTTCGGCACGATGGTGCGGCTGAATAATGAGGTTAAGGACAGCGAGGTGGGCAAATTCCTGGCGGAAAACTACGGCAAAACCGTCAGCCGTAACGCATTTGACGCCGCCGTTGCCAAAAGCTGGGGCAAAGAAAACGTCAAAGCTGTGAAGCTAAGCTGCCACGGCAATCCAGCGTATCTCACTGAGATCCAGTTATCCCTGAAAGCCGACAACATCAACCAGACGTTATCTGCCCAGTCATTCTTACCGCAACCGCATCCGGGTAGCTGCGGTAAACAGTTTATTATCGACAAAGTGGGATACTGAAACTTGCGACCGACGCTGCGAGCTGGCGTCGGTCCGTAAACTTAGCGTTTTGCACGGGCGTCCGGGCGAACTAAATCAAAACGATGTGTTTCACTGATCGAATAATACGCCGTTGGCCCACCTGCACGCAGTACCGGTTTCGCTTTCGCCGTCTGATAGATGCCGTCTTCCAGGAGCGTTTCATCTATGTGAATGCCTACCACTTCCCCCAACACCAGCCAGGTATCAACCGGTGAGCCATCAGCGGTAGTCAGTTGCAGGCTTTGCGATAAGCGACACTCAAAATTGACCGGGCTTTGCGCCACGCGCGGCACGTTGACTATCCGGCTATCTGCCTTGCTAAGCCCGGCGGCAAAAAACTCGTCCTCACCGTGCGGCAAGCTGGCTGACGTTTCGTTCATCGCAGTGGCCAGCTCAAGAGTCGTCAGGTTCCAGACAAATTCACCGGTTTCGATAATATTCTGCACGCTGTCTTTCCAGCCGCTGCTGGCGAAACCGATAATCGGCGGATGATAGTTAAAACAGTTAAAGAAACTGTATGGTGCCAGATTGTGCCGACCGTTGCCGTCACGCGACGCAATCCAGCCAATCGGGCGCGGTCCAATGATGGCATTTAGCGGATCATGCGGTAAGCCGTGTCCCTGTGACGGTTGATAGAAATACATAGCGTTCCCTGTTGAAGTTAACGTCAGCGCAGCACAAATTATGCTTCGCTCATCCCCCTGGAAAAAGAAGATCAGCGTAGAACAATCTGCCAACGATTACGACTGAATAAAGTTGAGCAGGTCACCGTTGATCTGTTGCTTATGGGTGGTGCAGATGCCATGCGAGCCGCCGACATATACCTTTAACTGCGAGTCCGGCAGCATTTCCGCCGCGACCTTTCCGCAGGTTTCAAACGGAACAATCTGATCGTCATCACCGTGGATCACCAGCGTCGGGATGGTCATCTTTTTGAGGTCTTCACGCAGATCTGTTTCCGAAAACGCGTGTATACAGTCGTACAACGCTTTGATGGAACCTTGTAAACCTTGTTCAACAAAACTTTCCCTGACGGCTTTCGACTCTTTTGCGCCAGGACGATTGTAGCCATAGAATGCAGCGGTCAGCTCATAGAAAAAGGCGGCGCGATCGTTCACAACCCCCTCACGGATGCCATCGAATACCTCTTTCGGCACGCCATTTGGGTTAAAGTCAGTCTTGATCATAATGGGCGTCACCGCGCCAATTAACACCGCTTTTGCCACCCGCTGCGTCCCATGCCGGCCAATATAACGAGCCACTTCCCCACCGCCGGTAGAGTGCCCAACATGTACGGCATCTTTAAGATTGAGATGCGCGGTAAGTTCAGCCAGGTCGTCAGCATACTGATCCATATGATGTCCATCCCAGGGTTGGGCCGAACGCCCATGTCCGCGCCTGTCATGGGCGATCACACGAAATCCTTTCGATCCAAGGAACAGCATTTGATCTTCAAACGCATCTGCCGTCAGCGGCCAACCGTGACTAAACACAATAGGTTGTCCACTTCCCCAGTCTTTAAAATGCAAATAGCTGCCGTCTTTCAAGGTAAGTTTGTCGTACTGGCTCATGAGATCTCCTGTCGCGGAACACTGAGTTGTTTGACGCGCCCGCAGCGAGCGCTTAAAAAGCATAATGCAAATTGGAGAACGATCACGTTTTTCGGCTAAAATCACACCATATGCGACAATGTTGATGATTTACCTGAATGTGAACTAAATCACTTCAAACATGGGGTAAGTCTCAGTATCATCATAAAAGCTAAACCCTTGCCGCCTGACGGTGAGGGTTTTCTTTTGGGATTATTTACCTGCGCACCCGCAGTATCGACGACATGGAGTAATAAATGTCCAGACCAACTATCATCATTAACGACCTCGATGCGGAACGCATTGACCGCCTGTTGGAGCAACCTGCGTTTGCTGGTTTACCGATTGCCGACGCCCTTAACGCCGAGCTGGATCGTGCCCAAATGTGTTCTCCAGAAACCATGCCGCACGACGTCGTGACCATGAACAGCCGCGTGAAATTCCGCAATCTGAGTGATGGCGAAGTCCGTGTGCGTACCCTGGTGTATCCGGCTACTATGACTGACAGCAACACACAGCTTTCGGTAATGGCACCTGTCGGCGCTGCACTTCTGGGGCTGCGCGTTGGTGATACCATTCACTGGGAACTGCCAGGCGGGACCTCAACGCACCTCGAAGTTATCGAGCTTGAGTACCAGCCTGAAGCTGCAGGCGACTACCTGCGCTAACTCTGTCTTATCAAAGCCACTCGCTTTATCTTACAGGGGATGCATCCGCATCCTCTTTCCGGTTAGATCTCCCTGCTCCTCGCTTTCTTTCCTGTTCGCAAAACATAAATCTGTGTCGTGACTGACAGAATCATTTTTAATACTATGCTGTTATGTGTTCATGTAATGACAAGGAGAATGTTTATGTACAACACAATCATAATGCCTGTTGATGTATTCGAAATGGAACTGAGTGACAAGGCTATTCGCCATGCAGAATTTCTGGCCCAGGATAAAGGGGTTATCCATCTGCTGCATGTGCTGCCAGGTTCAGCGAGCTTAAGCCTGCACCGCTTTGCAGCCGATGTCCGTCGTTTTGAAGAGCATCTGCAACACGAAGCGGAAACCCGTCTGCAAACGATGGTCGGTCACTTCAGCATCGATCCTTCCCGTATTAAGCAACACGTCCGCTTTGGCAGCGTCCGTGACGTGGTCAACGAGTTGGGTGAAGAGTTGAATGCGGATGTCGTTGTCATTGGGTCGCGTAACCCATCAATCAGCACCCATCTGCTCGGCTCAAACGCTTCCAGCGTTGTTCGACACGCGACTTTGCCAGTGCTGGTTGTTCGTTAACAGCCACTGATTTGCTAAAGAAAACCCCTGCCAGGTTAACGCCTGACAGGGGTTTTTATTACCTCACGATTAATACAAATGGCCGATATTCACGATGGAGCTGATCGTATCGCCAAAAAACGTCAGACGGCTCAGGAATACGCCAACAAACAGCAGGGCGAAAAGCGCTTTTGCGCGACGCTCGCCCTGACGGCTAAGCACAAAGGCCACCGCCAGACACACCAGACTCGCCAGATAAAGTGGCGACGTCAGCCAGGCATGCGCCGTCATCTGCATGATGGTGCCACCGCTTAGCCAGATAATGGGTGCGGCGATCATGACTGCCATACACACGGCAATCCCCTGGCGCAATGCAGCAACGGCAGGTGCGAGGTTAAGCAGTGGAATCGCAGCACACCCCATCACCCACACCGTGATGAAGAACAACAGCATTGTCAGACCGTTGGCGATCGCCACCATTGCCGGGGCGGCATAGGTCATCCCCTGTACCGCCACCAGCGCGATACCGAGAACAGAGGCCAGAACAGCTGGTGCTTTGTGCCCTTTTGCCAAAAACGTCACTCCGACAGCTGCACCGTATAAAGTGGCGCCCAGAATCTCTCGGCTCAGCCAGGCGTGCTGCAGGTTGATCAAGGCATCGTAGGCGCGATCCGGATGCGCAAGGTGTAATATCGCCGCCACGGACGCCGCCGCCAGAACCAGTCCACTTACCAGCCAGTACAGGCGCTTGCTCTCCAGTTTTCCTTGCAGCACACGCAGCGTCAGAATGAGCGTGATCCCAACCGACATTTGGCTTAATACGGTAAAAATGACCAGAGGAAGTTCATACTTTTCCATTACTTGGCCTCCGGCTGCTTTGGTTGACGCGCAAGGATAAAACGCGTGCCAGGATTAAGCTGCGGCATACGCGGGTATCCCGGCGGATACTGCACCGCATTATCAGGTATAGGATCGGCATCCAGATCGATAAGCGTCAGCGCACCTACCGGACAGGCATTCACGCACGCCGGCTGCATGCCAACATCAAGACGCTCATAGCACATGCTGCATTTTTCCGCTTTTTTCGTCTCTTCATTAAAGCGCGGCGCACCGTATGGACAGTTGCGAATACAGTTTTTGCATCCGATACAACGTTCCGGGTTATGCACTACAACGCCATCCTCACGTTTGGTGTACGCCTCTACCGGACAAGCTGCCAGGCAGGCCGGATTTTCGCAGTGGTTACAGGCCAGCGAGTAGAACGCTCGCTCTTCATGCGGATAAATTTCTTTATCCAGCGGGTAGACGTAGCGCCAGAAACGTTCTGGCTCCAGCTGGTTAAAACTCTTACACGCCATCGCACAGCCACGGCAGCCGATACACTTATCGCTATTAACTAAAAACGCGCGCCTCATGCCGCTGCTCCTTTATCGATCAAAATGATGTCCGCAAACTGACTATGGATGGCCGCACCTGGCGCACCAGTTTTCATCAAGCCCATATCGGCCGGAGTATCCGCCACAACGTTTTGAACGTTGTATTTCCGTTTCGGGAACCACGCCTCGTACATCACCAGGAAATCCTCCGGAACGTTAGCGGTTACCTTCGCACGTAACTCCACCTCACCTGCGGTGTTAAACACTTTCACCAGGTCATTTTCAGCGATGCCTCTTTTCCCGGCGGAAACCGGGTGCATATAAACAAACGGTTCAGGATAGAAGACCTGCATCCAGTCAAGGTTGATGAATTGGGAATGGATACCGAACTGGACATGCGGCGTAAACAGGTGGAATGGCAACGTGCTTTTTGCCTCCGGTTTGTATTCCGGCAGCGCCGTATGACCATTTTTCTCACACAGCTCAGATTTGAACTCAAACTTTCCAGAGGGCGTTTTAAACTTACGGTCATACCAGGCCGCAGAACTTGGCAGAATGGCTTTTTTCGGCCCTTCCAGTAAATCATCCCAGGAGGAGATACCAAACATTTTGGCCATTCCGTCATTGAACTCCTGGTCCAGCCAGCGCTTATGATCGAACTCCTGCGGGAATGTGCAAGAACCCGGCTCCAGCTTGTTGATTGTGCGGGAAAGTAAAACGGCGATTTCCAGATCGCATTTTGCCTCATACATTGGCTTAATTGCAGGCTGGTTGATTGAGAGCCAGTAGTGCCAATATGAGGCGTCTACGTTCCACTCTTCAAAGGCTGTGGTGACAGGCAAAACGATATCGGCATGCTGGACGGTCTCGTTAAAGAATTGGTCGGCGCACACCACCATTTCCAGTTTTTCGAATGCTTTTTCCATCTTGCTGCGATCAAAATCCTGAGCAAACGGGTTCTTACAGGCAACCCAAAGCATTCGGACAGGCGGCTCATTGGCTTCCAGAATTCCCTTTGCGGTCTGGTTGATATTCAACGAGCGATCGGAATACTGTGCGACTTCCCCCGCAGAACCAAACTCGCTGGTTGTGCCCGCCGCCCCCGGCATCCCGATGGAGCCTACCGGTGGCTTCTGCAACATGGCATTGTAGTTAAAGCCCCAGGTATGCAAATGACCGTAGCGAGCGCCACCGCCCTCAATGCCAATATTGCCGGTCATTGCCACAAAGGCATCGATCGCCCGTACGTTAGCGCCGCCGTTGACATGGCGCTGCATGCCGTAGCCAATCCACACGGTAGCAGGGTTAACCGCGGTAAATTCTTCCGCCAACTGGCGAATAACATCCGCCGACAGCCCGCAAATCTCAGATGCCCACTCTACGGTAACGTTATTACGCAAATACTCTTCAAATTCAGCATAGCCATGGGAATAGTTGTTAACGAAATCCTGATCAACCAATCCTTTGTCCACCAGGTGGCGTGCCATGCCCAGCGCCAGAGCGCCATCTGATCCTGGGCGAACGCGTAAATAGAGATCGGCTTTCGCAGCGGTTTGGGTTAACAGTGGATCGATAACGACCACTTTTGCGCCTTTTTCCCGCGCCTGATAGATGTACTTCATGGTGTGCATAGAGCACCAGGCCGGGTTAGCGCCCCAGATAATAATGTATTTGGCTTTCACCATATCTTCCGGGTCGTTACACCACATGTCGCCCATGTCGTAGTTTTGCGCGTCGATACCGGCTGGCCAGCAAGGTGTTCCGGCAAAACGGGTGGTGTAACCCAGTGAAGACATCATCCCTTCAACGGCATAGTTCAATACACCAAATTTGCCTGAGTACTTGGTCAGCGCCAGACCCAACATTGAACCATCTTTCTTTTTAATCTCCAGCATCTTGGTCGCAATGCGCTGCATTGCTTCATCCCAGGAGATACGACGCCAGTTACCGCTGCCGCGAACATCCTGAACCATCGGATATTTAATGCGGTCCGGGCTGTATACCCTACGTGGATAGCTCAATCCCTTCACACACGGAGTTCCATGCGTAAACGTTGATTCAGGCGCGCCTTCCACAAAGGTGATGACGTCATCCTTCACCCAGGTTTTCAGGCTACAAGTGTCATAGCAGTTACGTGGACAGGCGTTACGATAGATTTTGTAGGTTTTGGGATTAAACGGAATTGGCGGTTGCGCCAATGCACAGCGTGAAGTCAGCAATCCCCCTGGCAGGGCAGCCACCGTTCCAAGGGCAATCAACCCTTTCAAAAATGAACGTCTGTTCAGAACTCCCGGTTCATTACTCATATTGATACTCTCGTGTTTAATTCATCAAGCCAAAAAGACAACCTTTCCGCGACGTTTTTCAACGTAACGGTTTGTGCATTTATATGTATTTTTTCTATATACGCGGGCATCCACATCGCTATATACTCAATTACATATCGAGTCATAACGATCTGGTATTCTGCTGATATCCTGGCATTAGCCGATAATAAAACTGCTAATTCCAATACGCAGGAAATATGATCATCCGGGATATTATTTACATGGTTTATAGATAGACCTATATTTGCCATGAATTCCCGAATGCTTAAGGTTGATTTACCCATTACGAGGGCATCTTCTTCAAGGTATACCGAAGCGAACGGCGGGGCTTTTAGCGTCTGCGGCCCAACAAATAGTGCATTGAAGTCGTACTCCGCCTCCAGCCACTCCTGCTCTGTTAGCGTTGAGGCATTTGTATCTAAAGCTGAATAAGCCGCTTTCAGCGTGTAACTATCGTGAGAGATAAAAAAATCACGTAACAATAACCCTGTCGATTCAAAGATCGTCAGGGTTTCATATATTTCACCCATGAATTAACCAACCATTTATTCACACAACAAATGAAAAAATAATGCAGGTTAATATAATAAAGATAACGCCCTCTCTTTCTTTGATGAAAATAATGATCAGGCTAATTAAGTGAATGTTTTAAACGGTTTATTGTTTCAAGAATTGACAATTTAAGTGTATGGAAATAAAAAACCGCCAGCGGATGACTGGCGGTTTTGGCATTGCAGGTGAGTCTTACTTTTTTTATGCTACTGTCGTGCGAATCAGATAATCAAACGAACTCAACGAGGCCTTCGCGCCTTCACCGGTCGCGATGATAATCTGCTTATACGGTACGGTGGTGCAGTCACCGGCAGCGAAAACGCCTTTCACGCTGGTTTCGCACTTGGCATCGATGATGATTTCACCCATACGGTTACGTTCAACGGCGCCTTCGAGCCAGTTGGTGTTCGGCAGCAGACCAATCTGAACAAAGATACCTGCCAGTTCCACATTGTGAACATCGCCGCTCACACGGTCACGATACTCCAGGCCAGTAACTTTGCTGCCATCGCCTTTCACTTCTGTCGTTTGCGCATTCAGAATGATGTCGACGTTTTTCAGACTGCGAAGCTTATTTTGCAGCACCTGGTCGGCCTTCATTTCAGGAGCAAACTCCAGCAACGTCACATGTTCAACAATACCAGCCAGGTCGATAGCCGCTTCAACGCCGGAGTTACCGCCGCCAATCACCGCAACACGCTTGCCTTTAAACAGCGGGCCATCACAGTGCGGGCAGTAGGTTACGCCTTTGGTGCGATACTGATCTTCACCCGGAACGTTCATGTTGCGCCATTTCGCGCCGGTGGCGATGATAATGCTACGTGCTTTCAGCACCGCGCCGGAGGCCGTTTCAATCTGATGCAAACCGCCTTCCTGCGCTGCTGGAATGAGTTTGCTCGCGCTCTGGCTGTCAATCACATCGACATCATAATCATCAACGTGTGCTTTCAGCGCGCCTGCCAGTTTCTGACCTTCAGTTTTCGGTACTGAGATATAGTTTTCAATATCAACAGTATCAAGGACCTGACCGCCAAAACGTTCGCCCATCAGACCGGTGCGAATGCCTTTACGTGCGGAGTACACCGCTGCCGCCGCACCTGCAGGACCAGAGCCGACAATCAACACGTCATAAGCATCGCGCTTATTCAGCTCTTCAGCCGCACGTTTTTCTGCGCCGGTATCCACTTTCGCCACGATCTCAGTCAGCGTCATACGCCCCTGACCGAACTCTTTGCCGTTCATAAATACCGCCGGAACGCCCATCACGTTACGATCGGTGATTTCGTTCTGGAATGTACCGCCGTCAATCGCCGTATGCTTGATACGTGGGTTCAACACCGCCATCAGGTTCAGCGCCTGCACCACGTCCGGGCAGTTATGGCAGGAAAGTGAATAATAGGTTTCAAATTCAAAATCACCGTCGAGATCGCGGATCTGCTCCAGCAACGTCTGCGCCTCTTTTGACGGATGACCACCGGTCCACAACAGCGCCAGCACCAGAGAGGTAAACTCATGACCCAGCGGAGAACCGGCAAAACGCGGTCCCTGGTGAGAACCGGGATTGGTAATCAGGAACGATGGCTTACGCACCGCCAGAGTATTGTCTTCTTTGAAGGTGACTTTTTCTGACAGTTCAGCAATTTCAGTCAGCAGTTCCTTGATTTCTGCCGATTTAGCGCTGTCATCCAGCGTCGCAATCAGCTCAACAGGTTTGGTCAGTTTCTCAAGGTAAGCCCTGAGCTGGGTTTTCATATTTGTGTCGAGCATTCTTCTTCCCTCTCTGAAAACATCATCATGCAAGCCGATTTTGCGGGACTGCATTAATGCAACTTGCGTCATGGTGCTGGAATGAAACAGGCGCAAATTTGCGCCTGTGGAATGCCGGATGCACTAGGTTTATCCGGCCTACAAACTATGCGACTTAGATTTTACCAACCAGGTCCAGAGATGGCGCTAAGGTTGCTTCACCTTCTTTCCATTTTGCCGGGCAAACTTCACCTGGGTGGGAAGCGACGTACTGTGCTGCTTTGATTTTACGCAGCAGGTCAGACGCATCACGGCCGATACCTTCAGCGGTAACTTCGATTGCCTGGATGATACCCTGCGGGTCAACAACGAAGGTTGCGCGGTCAGCCAGACCTTCATCTTCACGCATGTTGTCGAAGTTACGGGTCAGGGCGCCAGTCGGGTCGCCGATCATCGCGTATTTGATTTTCGCGATGGTTTCAGAGCTGCTGTGCCATGCTTTGTGGGTGAAGTGGGTGTCGGTAGAAACGGAATACACATCTACGCCCAGTTTCTGCAGTTCTTCGTAATGGTCTGCAACGTCACCCAGTTCGGTCGGGCATACGAAAGTAAAGTCAGCCGGGTAGAAGAAGAAGACGCTCCAGCGACCTTCGGTATCTTTCTCGGTTACTTCGATGAACTCACCGTTTTTGAACGCCTGGTTTTTGAAAGGTTTAATTTTGGTATTAATCAAAGACATCTGTACTTCCTCCGTGTTTTCGTTGAGAGATAAGTTAACGAAAATCTCTTCGCAGGGCTAATGCGTTTCCTTTATCAAATCAATAAGCGTTAACTAACAACCCACTCAAACTCATGTTGTGAACCTAAAGATAAAAGTAAAAAAGGCCCCCTTTGCAGGGAGCCTCATTACCCGAGCTACCCGCAGGTAACGTCAGTGCCAGCAGGGCTGGCTATGTGTTGCGCTCTACATTACCTTAACAAAGGTCGTAACAGCGATGGGGATTACATCACCCAACTAAAGAAAGGGCAATCGACAGACCGTCGATCTTACCTATGGCTGTGATAGGTTTTGCAATTAAGCCCACTTTCCTGCTGATTTTATAAGGAAAATCAATGTTTAAACGCACCTTACTCTTAACTCTTCTCCCCGCTATCGTGCACGCAGAGGAGCTCCCTGCCCCTGTTAAAGCCATTGAGAAACAGGGAATTACGATCCTGAAGCCCTTCGACGCACCGGGTGGAATGAAAGGCTATCTGGGAAAATACCAGGACATGGGGGTCACTATCTATGTCACGCCTGACGGTAAACATGCCATCTCCGGCTACATGTATAATGAAAAAGGAGAAAACCTCAGTAATGCGCTCATAGAAAAAGAGATCTATGCCCCTGCCGGACGTGAGATGTGGCAGCGAATGGAAAAAGCGTCGTGGATTCTGGACGGGAAAAAAGAAGCCCCGGTCATCGTTTACGTGTTTGCCGATCCCTTCTGTCCTTATTGCAAACAGTTTTGGCAGCAGGCGCGCCCATGGGTAGATTCCGGTAAAGTTCAGCTGCGTACGCTGCTGGTTGGCGTGATCAAGCCCGAAAGCCCGGCAACTGCTGCTGCGATCCTGGCATCCAAAGATCCGGCCAAAACCTGGCATGACTATGAAGCATCCGGCGGGAAAATGAAGCTGGAAATCCCGGCTTCAGTCCATCCTGAACAGATGAAAGTACTGAATATCAACCAAAAACTCATGGATGATTTAGGTGCTAATGTGACGCCCGCGATCTACTACATGAGCAAAGACGATACGTTACAACAGGAAGTGGGATTACCCGATAAAGATAAATTAAATATTATTATGGGAAATAAATAAAGGTAACAGAATGAGTGATTGTTATGGTTCTCATTTCAATCACTCTTTAAAATGTATTTTTATCGTAACCATCAAGCAATTTGTGTTATTTTAGTTTAAGTTAATTATTCATTAAGCTATAAACATAAATTCTAAGAATGATTAGAATTTAAATTATTCAAGAATTGAATTATCCTATACATTACCATCACAGGAAGGTATGCATGGCTAACCTCTATGACCTCAAAAAATTCGATCTTAACCTGTTGGTAATTTTTGAATGTATTTATCAACATTTGAGCATCAGTAAAGCTGCGGCAACACTGTATATCACCCCTTCAGCCGTCAGCCAGTCATTACAGCGACTGCGTACACAGTTTAACGACCCCTTGTTTATTCGCTCAGGCAAAGGCATTACGCCTACGGTCACAGGGGTAAACCTTCATCTTCACCTTGAAAAAAATCTCAATAATCTGGAACAAACCATCAATATCATGCACGGTTCCAGCCTGAAAAATAAATTCGTCATCTACAGTCCACAAATTACAACCAACCTGAATGTGACATCTTTAATTAATAGCCTCAGAGAAAATTCAGATATTGAAATTGAGCATCATGATATATTAATGTCAGCAGAAACGGCCGAAAACATCCTTGCCTATCGTAAAGCCGATCTGGTGATTACAACAACGCCGGTCCACAACCGTTCTATCGTATGTACTCAATTCAAGATCATTGACTGTGTTTTAGTGTGCAGTGGCAACCATCCCAGAATAAATGAGACGAGCACACTCGAACAAATCCAACAAGAGCAATTTACATATTTTTCCTCTGAAGATCAGGGTATTAAAGATTATCGTTCCCGTGCCAGCGAATCGATGGCATTCCATAAAGTAGGTTTTAGTAGCGACTCCTTACTCTCGATTGCTAACGTTATCGCCAGTACGGATATTATTGGTGTAATCCCCAGACAAATTTATGAAATTTATCAGCCAGCATTGAAATTTAAAGAAATTAAAACCGATTTTGAATTACCAAAAGTAAAATTATTCATAATGTATAACCGGGCATCATTGAATAACAAAGCCTTCGCAGAATACATAAGCAAACTATCCTTGGATAGTTAAGGATAACATGATTAAAAGCACATTATAATTCATATAAAATATACAATAACAAAATAGCATGCAAATAATGAATATATTTAAATATTGCATGTCGCAAGAAAAAGCCTATCTTATTACGGACATTTATTATGGCTGCAAATAATAAAAATTCGATATGGATTTGATATGTCTGTTTATAAAATACCGTTGGATAAAAATGTTCTGCAAGCAGCACAGGAACGCATTACCTGGACGCTTGAGACTCTACCGCGTGTCTGCGTTTCTTTCTCTGGAGGTAAAGATTCGGGGTTGATGTTACATCTGACCGCCGCCATTGCCCGCCAGTTACAGAAAAAAATAAACGTCTTATTTATCGACTGGGAGGCTCAGTTTTCCTGCACTATCGACTATGTCCAGGCGCTACGCGAGAATTATTCCGATGTCATCGAAGAATTTTATTGGGTTGCATTGCCGCTGACGACGCAAAATTCACTGTCACAATTTCAGCCTGAATGGCAATGCTGGGAGCCGGGTACTCAATGGGTTCGCCAACCGCCTGCAGATGCCATTACCGATCCCGAGTTTTTCTCTTTCTACCAACCCGGTATGACTTTCGAGCAATTTGTTCGTGAGTTCGCTGAATGGTTTTCGCAGAAACGACCAGCCGCCATGATGGTCGGGATCCGCGCCGATGAGTCATATAATCGTTTTGTCGCCATTGCGAACTCGAAAAAACAGCGTTTTGCCGATGACAAACCCTGGACCACCAGCGCCCCCGGCGGGCATACCTGGTATATTTATCCGATTTATGACTGGAAAACTGCTGACATCTGGACGTGGTTTGCCAAGTCAACGCTCCCGTGTAATCCCCTGTACAACCTGATGTATCAGGCGGGAGTTCCCACGCGATACATGCGTATCTGCGAACCCTTTGGGCCTGAACAACGCCAGGGACTGTGGCTTTACCATGTTATTGAGCCTGAACGCTGGGCAATGATGTGCTCCCGCGTCAGCGGGGTAAAAAGTGGCGGGATATATGCTGGTCAGGACAACCATTTTTACGGTCACCGCAAAATATTAAAACCCGAACATTTAAGCTGGCAGGAATACGCCATGCTGTTATTGAAGAGTATGCCGGAAACGACCGCCGAACATTACCGCAATAAAATCGCCGTCTATTTACAGTGGTATAAGAAAAAAGGCATGGAGATTATCCCACAAACCCAGGAAAGAGATATTGGTTCAGTGGATATTCCGTCGTGGCGGCGTATCTGTAAGGTCCTGCTGAATAACGACTATTGGTGCCGGGCTCTCTCATTTAGTCCAACGAAACCCAAAAACTATCAACGCTACAATGAGCGCATGAAAACAAAACGCCAGGAATGGGGACTCTTATGCAACAGCGATTAACTCAGGAACTCCTCGGCTTTCTTTCTGGTTTATCAGAACCAGAGAAAATTGAAGCCATAAATGAATTCAGAAAGGCAATACACAGCGTCAGTCCCTTTCGCGAGGAGCCCGTAGATTGCGTTCTTTGGGTTAAAAATGATCATATTTCACCCAATGACTACAACCCCAATAACGTTGCGCCACCGGAGAAAAAGCTGCTGCTGAAGTCCCTCGAAGCTGACGGGTTTACGCAGCCCATTGTAGTGGTTCACTCAACGGCTGAAGAATACGAAATTGTCGACGGTTTCCACCGCCACGAGTTAGGTAAAGCCAAAGCCTCTCTGAGGCCCAGGCTGAAAGGATATCTGCCGGTTGCCTGTTTAGAACGCGAACGCCATGAGCGTATGGCGGCAACCATTCGCCACAACCGCGCCCGCGGGCGTCATCAAATCCACGCCATGTCCGAGATTGTCCGCGAGCTATCGCAACTGGGATGGAGTGAAGAAAGAATTGGCAAGGATCTTGGTATGGACAGCGACGAGGTGTTACGCCTGAAGCAAATCAACGGCCTGCAAGCGTTGTTTGCTGACCGTCGATTCTCCAAAGCCTGGACTGTGAAATAGCTACAACGAAACCAGACGCTCGGCTGCCGCTAACAGCGTCGATTCTTGCTTGGCAAAACAGAGGCGAATCAGTTTATGCGGGAAAGGATCGGCGCAGAACACCGACAGCGGAATTGCCGCAACGCCCACTTCAGTGGTCAGCCACTGGCAAAACTCCACGTCGTTAAGCGAGGAAACGGCGCTGTAATCGACCAGTAAAAAGTATGTGCCTTCACACGGCAGAATTTCCAGTCGGCTGTCACGCAGCGCGTTCACTAACACGTCGCGTTTTTTCTGATAAAACGCGGGCAGTTCGCGATAGTGTGCCGGATCTTCTCGTAGCATATCCGCCAGTGCGAGCTGAGCCGGCGTGTTGACGGAAAACGTCAGATACTGGTGCACTTTTCGTAGCTCAGCGCTAATGGCGGCTGGCGCAACGCAGTATCCGACCTTCCAGCCGGTCATATGGTAGGTCTTACCAAACGATGAAACGGCAACAGCGCGTTCCCGCAGCTCTGAATGTGCCAGCACGCTGGCATGCCCCTGTTTGGCGAAACAGATATGCTCATAAACTTCGTCGCTGATGACAAAGATCTCGCGTTCTTTAATCGCCTGCCACAGCGCGTCAAAATCGGCGTGATGCCACACGGTGGCAGAAGGATTATGTGGCGTGTTCAGGATAACCAATCGGGTACGGTCGCTGAGTAAGGCACCAAACGCCTGCCAGTCGACGCGAAAAGACGGTGGTTGCAGGGCGATACGTTTAACCACACCGCCGGATAATTCAACCGCAGGCGCATAGCTGTCGTAGCTCGGGTCGAAACAAATCACCTCATCACCAGGGCGCACCAGCGCAGTGATCGCGGCATATAATGCTTCTGTGGCCCCCGCCGTGATGGTCACTTCACTATTCGCGTCAGGTTTATAGCCGTACAGGTCTGCCGTTTTATCCGCGATGGCTTCGCGCAGCGGCTGCACGCCGGTCATCGGCGCATACTGGTTTGCGCCATGCGCGACGTGATACCCCAGACGCTCTTGCAAAAAGAGTGGACCGTCAAAATCAGGAAACCCCTGCGAGAGGTTAATGGCCTGATGCTGCTGAGCCAGCGCACTCATTTGCGTGAAGATAGTGGTGCCCAGATTAGGCAGTTTGCTTTGCGGAATCAGCGGGTTATTACTCATTATTGTTATCCCAGCGTGTGATGTTGTGGTTGAAGCCACTATAGCACGATGCTAGTATTTGGCAATCAAGACGTTCAGACGTCTATATAAAAATAACCTGCCTGGACAGGACAGCCAAAAGGACAACACAACATGAGTAATACCGAAATTCGCGTCGTCACCGGCCCAGCCAACTATTTTTCCCATCCTGGCAGCCTGTCGAGACTGAACGATTTTTTCTCTGCCGACCAACTTTCACGCGCCGTGTGGGTTTATGGTGAACGCGCCATCGATGCGGCCCGCCCTTACCTGCCAGAGGCTTTTCATCTTGCCGAGGCTAAACGCCTGCTGTTTACGGGATATTGCAGCGAAACCGATGTTGCTCAACTGGCAAAAGAGTCGGGAGAGGATCGCAGTGTGGTGATTGGCGTGGGTGGCGGTACATTGCTCGACACCGCTAAAGCGTTGGCCCGTCGTCTGGATCTGCCGTTTGTCGGTATTCCTACTATCGCGGCGACCTGCGCTGCCTGGACGCCGCTCTCCGTCTGGTATAACGATGCGGGCCAGGCACTACATTTCGAAATCTTCCCTGACGCGAACTTCCTCGTGCTGGTCGAACCCGAGATCGTTCTCAATGCGCCAGAAGAATACCTACTGGCGGGGATCGGCGACACGCTGGCAAAGTGGTATGAAGCCGTCGTGCTCGCACCTCAGCCGGAAACACTGCCATTAACAGTACGTCTGGGTATTCAAGCCGCGCAGACCATCCGCGACGTCCTGCTGGAAAGCAGCGAGCAGGCGCTGGCAGACAAACAACAAGGCACGCTAAGCCGCACGTTTTGCGATGTGGTGGATGCGATTATTGCCGGAGGCGGCATGGTTGGTGGTCTGGGCGAGCGCTACACCCGCGTGGCGGCGGCGCATTCTGTTCACAATGGCCTGACCGTCCTCCCACAAACCGAGAAGTTTTTACACGGCACCAAAGTGGCGTACGGCATCCTGGTGCAGAGCGCGCTGCTGGGACAAGATGACGTGCTGGCGCAGTTAATTACCGCTTATCAGCGATTCAACCTGCCAACCCGATTAGCTCAACTGGAAGTGGACATCAATAACCGCGCCGAAATCGACAAAGTGATTGCGCACACTCTGCGCCCGGTGGAGTCCATTCACGCCCTGCCGGTAACGTTAAAGCCGGAGACACTGCGCGCAGCATTCGAAAAGGTAGAGTCGTTTACGGTGTGATTATGGTGCGGGTTGCCTGATGGCGGCTTCGCCTTATCAGGCCTACGACGACAAATTACGCCAATACGATGTTGTAGGCCGGATAAGCGTCAGCGCCATCCGGCAAAAAAAATCAACAGCACTTCGCGCCACCTTTCCCGCCATATCGCGCATCCTGGCGCTCGCGGAAAAATTCTTCGTAGGTCATTGGCGTCTGGTCCGGATGCGTGACGCGCATATGTTCAACATAATTGTCGTAATCCGGCACACCTATCATTAATCGGGCGGTTTGACCTAAATACTTCCCGGCTTTGGCGAGTGTTTCAAACATAGTGTTTCCCTGTCGTACAAACGCCCTCCCCGTTCAGGAGAGGGCTCGTTGGTAAAGAGAATATTAGTGCGCGCCTTTCGCCTGCGCCACGATCTCTTCGACATTCTCAGGCATCGGCTCGTACGGTGTCTCTTTCGAAGTTGGTTTGTCCTCTTTCAATGCTGCCAGCGCAGTTTTGATGGAGAACAGACCCAGCACCACAACGACGACCATGAAGAAGATGGTAAGACCCGCATCCAGGCGGTTGTTAAACACCAGTTGCGTCAGCTGCGACTGGGTGTACTGCGCCGGAATGTTACCGCTGTCGATCATCGCCTGGAACTTGTTGGCGATAGCCAGGAAGCCGATTTTCGCATCCGGGCTAAACGCTTTCTGCCAGCCAGCGGTCAGGGTACAAATCAGCAGCCAGGCGGTTGGGACCAGTGCCACCCACGCGTAGCGCTGGCGTTTCATCTTGAACAACACCACAGCACAGAGCATCAACGCCATACCGGCCAGCATCTGGTTAGCGATACCAAACAGCGGCCACAGGGTATTAATACCACCCAGAGGATCCACCACGCCCTGGTGTAAGAAGTAACCCCAGGCCAGCACGCACAGCGCTGTAGCCAGCAGGTTTGCAGGCAGCGAATCGGTACGTTTCAGGCTCGGTGATACCACGCCCAGCAAGTCCTGCAGCATAAAGCGCGCGGCGCGTGTACCGGCATCTACCGCCGTCAGAATAAACAATGCTTCAAACAGAATGGCGAAGTGATACCAGAACGCCACATCCATCATGCCACCCAGCGCGCCGTGCAGAATGTACGCCATCCCGACGGCCAGCGTCGGCGCACCACCTGCGCGGGAGATGATGGATTGCTCACCCACTTCATTGGCGATTTGATGCAGGGTGTCTGGCGTAATGGCAAAGCCCCAACTGCTGACTACCTGTGCCGCAGAAGCCACTACGTCAACCGTGCCCGCAGGAGCCAGCACCGCCATCGGGCTGTTCATTGCAAAGTACACGCCCGGATCGATGATGCACGCGGAAACCAGCGCCATAATGGCGACAAAGGATTCCATCAGCATTCCGCCGTAGCCGATAAAGCAGGCCTGCCCTTCATTCGCCAGCATCTTCGGCGTGGTTCCGGAGGAGATCAGCGCATGGAAGCCAGAAACCGCACCACAGGCAATGGTAATAAACAGGAACGGGAACAAGTTACCGGTCCAGACCGGGCCAGTACCGTCAACAAACTTGGTCAGCGCTGGCATGGTCAGCGTTGGACGCATGATCAGAATCCCTACCGCCAGGCCAACGATGGTGCCGATTTTCAGGAAGGTAGAGAGGTAATCACGCGGGGCCAGCAGCAGCCACACCGGCAGGACGGCGGCAACAAAACCGTAGCCCACCAGCATCCACGTCAGCTGTACGCCGGTAAAGTCAAAGTACGGTGCCCAGGTCGGGCTTTCAGCCACCCAGCCGCCGGAAATAATGGCAAACACCAGGAACACCAGACCGATGACCGACACTTCACCAATGCGGCCCGGGCGCAGATAGCGCAGATAAATCCCCATGAAGATCGCCAGCGGGATGGTGAACGCTACGGTGTAGGTTCCCCACGGACTGTGGGTCAGCGCTTTCACGACGATCATCGCCAGTACTGCGAGAATAATCACCATGATCATAAAACAGGCCACCAGCGCAATAACGCCCGCCGTTGGGCCCATCTCTTCTTTCACCAGTTCGCCAAGGGAACGACCATCGCGACGGGTAGAAACAAACAGCACCATGAAGTCCTGCACCGCACCCGCCAGTACCACCCCGGCGAGCAGCCAGATCATCCCCGGCAGATAGCCCATTTGCGCCGCCAGCACCGGTCCAACTAACGGACCCGCTCCGGCAATTGCCGCAAAATGGTGACCAAACAGCACTTTTTTATCGGTGGGAACATAATCCAGACCGTCGTTATGGCGCACGGCTGGCGTCATACGCGTCGGGTCAAGCGCCAGTACATTTTTCGCGATGTACAGGCCGTAGAAACGGTAAGCGATAAGGTAGACACAGACCGACGCCACGACTATCCACAACGCGTTGATCTGTTCACCACGATTTAATGCGATATAGCCGAGGGCAAATGCTCCCATAACGGAGAGCACTGTCCAGACGAGGTACTTCCCTGATTTGTTCATAGTTGTTATCCGTTGTCCGATCCAGAGAGATGTTACATTTTGTTTCTATAACATCTTTTCTGAATTTAACAACCTGACAACTATGCAAAGCAGATATATCACTGATTTTTTACATTGTATTGTTAACTTGATCACTATCAACGCAGAGACAACTGAAAAAATTGCGCAGTATGTGCCAACACCTCTATGTTTTGTCCAATTCTCCTCTCAGCATGATGCTGAGCGTGCCACTTAATATTTTTATTATTAATAAGGATATTAATTAACAATATTAACCTGACTTTCTCAGCTTATACGGTTATTGCACTTAGAGATTCAGACCATCCTGATTTTGTATGCAGTAAGTGCTTTATTTCACTTTAATCACCAATTTCAAAACAAAGAATATATCTGCAGCACCAGTTTTAATGACAAAATAACCCACATAAAAAATAAAATTAATTCAGCAGAATTTTTCAGCGCCAGGTTGTTCAGGATGGCCGTATAAGGATATAAATTATGAATAAATGCTATCGCATCGTCTGGAATATCGCGAGAAATATGTTTGTGGTGACGTCAGAACTCTCGCAGGGCGATCAACGGGTTCGTGCAACCGTCGCAGGCCTGGTGTTATCGGCAGTTGGATTAATGGCAAATTGCGTTCATGCCAGCGACTACGGCCCGCTTAGCGGTGAAACCATCAACTTAAATGATGGCGATACCGTGACATCTGTCGATGGAACCACGGGTATCGAAAGTCTGTCCTCAGGGGGGCAAGGCGTACAGATTAATGGTAAAACCACCATTAACGTTATCGGTGATAGTGGTTCTATTGGGGTAAAACTTGATAACAGCGCCAATAATAATTTAGGTACCGGTACACAGATTAACGTTACAGACACAGGAACGGCGAAAGCAGCATCAACCACAGGTCTTTATATTAACAACACCAGTCCAGGCACAAATATAGACGCCGAGAATATATCAATTAACACCATCAGTAAAAAAGATGCTTACGGAATTAACGTTCATACAGAAAACACCACGCTGAACTTCGGCAACAAGAGTAAAATTATCACCGAATCCCAAAATGGTAATGCGACGGGTGTCTATTTCTATGACGACAATAATACGTTAACCATGAACGCTGGATTAATCCAGGTTAACACCGATGCAACCGGTAAGGCTGTAGGTATCGACACATACTGGGCAAATGGTACCACGCTCAATTTTGGGGATGACAGCCGCATAGAATTAACCAGCGGCACAGCCGGCGGCAGCGCGCTCTATCTTGGAAAAAACACCCAGGTTAACGCGAACGGGCTGAACATTGATTTCACCGTATCAGAGACAGGAACAGGCACCACGATTTATGGTATCCAGGAGGGGCAATACAGCCAAATTAATCTGGGCAAGAACAGCGCAATTACGCTCTCAACGCCTGGAGGTACGGCATATGGACTTGTTTCTGGTTCACAAAGTTATTTTACGGCAGATAACCTTGATATCACCCTTTCCACAACCTCTAACGAGCGCGCAAACGGTACAGGCGCGGACATCAGCGGCAACGTGGATTTTGGCAATGATTCCACCATCACCGTGCACGGTTTCTCCGAAGGATACGGGATGATTGTTGAGGATTATTCGGCAACCAGTAAAGATGATGCCATCGGAACAGTAAAAGCCAACCACCTCACCATTGACGTCACCGGCCAGAAGACGGAAGGGCTTCGAATAGAAGGCGGCGTGGTTGATTTAGGGTCAGACAGCGCCATTAGCGCAAACGGGACTGCATCAACAATTTACCTGACCGGCCGAGGATACAGTGAATTCAATGCCAGAAATCTGACCGTCACGACCGCGCAGTCCACCGCTCTTACACTAATGAGCAGCATGCATGCCGCCGTCGCCAACATTGGTGAAGGCAGCAGCATTGATGGAAGAAATTCCACAGGCCACACGACCAACGGTATTGTGGCCAACACCCCTTACAGCGCACCGACAACCATAAATTTCAACGGTTCCGCAGAGCAGCGAAACACTATCTACGCGGTTAACGGCTATGGCGCATCAGCCCAATACAGTGGCGCGACGATCAATATATCCAATACGGATATCATCATGAGCGGTAAAAATCCTTACGGTCTTTGGGCCATCGGCGATGGGGATTTTACCCATGCAGGCATCATCAATGGT
This sequence comes from Citrobacter sp. MGH110, assembly GCF_001037515.1. Taxonomy (NCBI): domain Bacteria; kingdom Pseudomonadati; phylum Pseudomonadota; class Gammaproteobacteria; order Enterobacterales; family Enterobacteriaceae; genus Citrobacter; species Citrobacter sp. MGH110. Next base: position 2,303,004 of record NZ_KQ089830.1, read on the forward strand.
GAGAATCTGACCATTGATATGACCGGCGCTAACGGCAGTGGTTACGGCGTGGTGATGCAAGAAGGCGGTATCGTGAATCTGACGGGCGATACCACCATTATCGCCGACGGCGGCGTTGCCATCTGGAATCCGAAAGTTTCTTCGGGCGGGAATGTTCTACCTGGCGGGACGGTAAATGGCTCAGGGAAAATGACCATAACCGGCGACATCATTAACAGCGGCTGGGGATATATCAACCTCAATATGGACGCGGATTCTTATTTCGCTGGGGCAACCTCGGTTAATGAAAGCTTCAACGCTCAGGGGATTGATTCAATCCTCAATCTTAACCTTGCCGAGCAGAGCCAGTGGCGGGTTACCGATGATTCCACGCTCACGACGCTGACCAACGCAGGAACCCTTGAGCTGGCGGCAGACCACACAGCCGGAACTTACAGCACTGTGCATGCTGATGAGGTCACGCTGAAAGAAAGCAGTATTCTCAGCGTCGATTTAAGCGCCGCGGCGCTGGCCAGTCAGTCCGCTAACCCGCTAATTACCGGCGGACAGGTTAATCCTGGCGGCGATCTACACATCAGCAATTCGGGTAATGCGCTGGATCTCAACGCGCTGACCTCAGACAATCAACTGGCAGACATCGACACGGTTACGCTAATTGATGCCAACTCCGCAATCGTGAGCGATTTCGCTTCGATCTCAACCGATCCGGATACCCTGCCCGACTATATCGCGATTTCTGGTCAGGTTAATGCCCTTGATAATACCCAATATGAATTGGGCGTGGGGCTCAGTTGGTACGCCGGAGACTCCGCCGCGGTCTCTACGCCTGCACACGGTACGTTCACCCTGAACGCGGGCCAGACATTTACCGTCAATGGGTTGCTTGCAGATACCTCACCCAACGCCACCACGGGATGGGACGGTAAAAGTCTGACCAAAAAAGGAGACGGCACGCTCACCCTTACCGCAAAGAATACCTGGAGCGGAATCACAGACATTCAGCAGGGAACGCTGTGGTTGACTAGTTCTGGCGCTATTGGCTCTGAAGGGAGCAAGCAGAGCATCGATGTTGAAGCTGGAGCCACTCTCGGCGGTAACGGGGTAATCAACGGTGCTGTGAACAACGTCGGCCTGCTAAGCTTTGGTGATCGTACAACGCCAGATAGCCAGTTTATCGTTAATGGTAACGTAACCAATCAAGGTGTAATCCGCAGCAGTAGCACGACTCCCGGGAATGCGTTAATCATCAACGGCGACTACACGGGCAACGGCGGTCAGCTCTCACTTAACGCCAGTTTAGGCGATGATAATTCACCAACCGACCAGCTCATTGTCTCGGGTAATGTTAACGGCAGCACCACGCTCTACATCAATAATGTGGATGGCGTGGGTGCATATACCGATCAAGGTATCGAGATTGTCGACGTCGGAGGGATATCATCGGATGACGCATTTTCTCTTGGCAATCAGATTCAAATCGGCCTGTATGAGTATCGTCTGTATGAAGATAACGAAAGCTGGTATTTGCGTTCCAAAGCAGAAACACCCGACGACCCGGATGATGACGTCACTCCGATCGATCCTGACGACAGCGACGTGACACCAGTTGATCCTGATGACGGCGGCAGCGACGTGACGCCTGTCGACCCTGACGATGGCGGCAGCGACGTGACGCCAGTTGATCCTGATGACGGCGATAGCGACGTCACACCGGTTGATCCTGATGACGGCGGTAGCGACGTCACACCGGTTGATCCTGATGACGGCGGCAGCAACGTTACTCCGTCAAATCCACAATATCGCGCCGATATAGGCGCTTATCTGGGCAACCAATGGCTGGCGCGTAGCCTGCAGATGCAAACGCTGTTCGATCGTGAAGGGAGCCAGTACCGCTCGGCCGAAGGAAGCGTCTGGGCGCGAATGAAAGGCGGAAAAACGGACACATCGGCTGTAAATGGCAATATCGACATGGATAGCGATTACACCCAGTTTCAGCTTGGCAGCGACCTTGCAACCTGGCGCGATGATCAGCAAAGCATCACGTTTGGCCTGATGGCCAGTTACCTTGACGGCAGTACCGACAGCACCGGAAATCGCGGCGCGGATGGCAGTCAGTTTACAGCCACAGGCGATATCGACGGTTACAATCTTGGCGCGTATGCCACCTGGTTCTCTGATGCCCGGCAACATCGCGGCTGGTATGTTGATACGTGGTATCAGTATGGCTTCTACAATAACAGCGTCGAGAATGGCAATGCCGGTTCAACGCATTACGACTCCCTGGCTCACGCGATTTCGCTGGAAAGCGGTTACCGCTACAACATTAACTTGAGCAGCGCTAACACAGTAAGCCTGACGCCACAGGCGCAGGTTATCTGGCAACGCTACGAGGCAGATAGCGTTGAGACAAACGGTACACGCATAGACGGGCAAAATGGCGATAGCTGGACCACACGTATTGGCCTTCGAATTGACAGCCAGCTTTCATTCGTCGATGCAACCGTCCGGCCATTCGCAGAGATTAACTGGCTACACTCCACCGACGATCTGGCCGTATCATTTGATAACGCAACGGTAAAACAGGATCTTCCTGCCGATCGCAGCGAGCTAAAAGTGGGAATTCAGGCGAATCTCAATAGCCAGTGGAACGTCAGCGTCCAGGCGGCGGGTCAGAAAGGTAATAACGACTACCGCGATCTCAACGGGAGTTTTAATCTGCGCTATAGCTGGTAACCGGTGTCACGAAGCGCGTCTAAACGACGCGCTTATCTTCACCCCATCACTGCAGTGCCTAAACGACAGGTGCAACAGCGTCGTCCCTGTTCATCAAAGATAACGATTTCCCAGCTTTGGCTCTGACGCCCGAGGTGCAGCGGCTGGCAGACACCGCGCACTTTCCCTTGCGATACCGCCCGATGATGCGTGGCGTTGAGTTCCGTCCCCACCACGCACTGCCCGTCGCGGGTCATCAGATAACCCGCCATTGAACCCAGCGTTTCCGCCAGGGCCGCGGATGCGCCGCCGTGCAGAAGGCCAAATGGCTGATGCGTGCGGCTATCCACCGGCATTTCGGCTTCCAGCACATCATCACCCAGCCGGGTATAGACCATGCCTAAATGCGCCACCATCGTGTTCTGACTGGTGGCATTGAGTTCATCCAGCGTTAAATGACGCTTCCAGATCATCGTCATGCCCCCAGTGTGGAACCGCCGTCCACCACGATATCCTGTAACGTAATGTGGCTGGCCAGATCGGAAGCGAGGAATAAAATAGTGTTGGTGATCTCTTGCGGCCGGGCGATTTTCCCCAGCGGAATCCCGAGTTTAAACTGCTCGCCAAATCCACGAATGCGCTGTTGCTCCGCATCATCGCTAACCCACAGCGTGCGCTGCATATCGGTGTCGGTCGAGCCTGGCGACACCACATTACAGCGCACACCGCTGCCCGCCAGTTCAAGTCCGACGGTCAGCGCCAGGCTTTTCAACGCGGCCTTTGACGCGCCGTAAGCACTCATGCCGATACGCGGCGTGTGCGCCGCATCCGACGCGACGGTCACGATCGCCCCGCCCTGCTGGCGACGAAACTGCGCCATCGTCTGCTGAAACAGATTGAACGCCCCACCAACGTTAACCGCAAACGTCTGCTGCCACTCCTCAGCGCTCAGCGCATCGGTGGCCCCCATACGCAAAATACCTGCGGCATTGACCAACACATCTAAACGCTCGCGCGCTTTGAGGACGCGCTGGCACACTTCAGCTACCTGTCCGGCATTCGCCACATCCAGCACTTCGGTCGCAAACGGGTAGTTATCCTGAGGAAATTCGCGATCGAATCCTGTCACCTCAGCACCAGCCTCCGCAAATGCCAACGCCGTGGTGTAGCCAATCCCTTTACCCGCGCCGGTTACCCAGACGGTTTTCCCGGCAAAATCAAATCCAGCCATTACTTCACCTCGCGGGAGAGCAGCGCCCACCATGCGTCAATGGTCGGTTTTTTCGCCAGCATCACGAAATCAATGTCACCATGAACCTTACGCCAGCGCGCCGCCAGCGCCATCATGCGCACGGAATCCAGCCCGTAGTCGATCAGGTTTTCGTCATCCATCGGCTCTTCAGACTCATCCAGCAACGGCAGAATAACGCTGCGCAACGCATCTTTACTGGTCGGGACCGGTGTCGGCAATAATTCCAGGGTCATTACCACACGCCCGGAACGTCCCGCCACGTATTTCAGCGACATCAGGTGTTCGTCACGGCTAAAGTCCGCCAGCGCATCGGCAACCATAAACGGCTTGATGTCACGCATGAAGGCGTCCGTTGCGGTGGTCATACAGCCGATATGCGCATACACCCCGGTAATGATCAGTTGATTACGCCCGGTTTCCTTGAGCATCTGTTCCAGCGGGGAACGATGAAATGCGCTATAACGCCATTTCACCAGAATGGTATCCGCTTCATCCGGCGCCAGCGCCTCAACGATCTTTTGTTGTTCCGGGGAACGCGTCAGGCCCGGTCCCCACATATCATTGAGCAGAGCGCGGTCTTCATCACTCTGTTCTTTCGGCTGAGCGGTGTAATACACCGGAATGTTATGCTCTTTGCAGTACTGGCGCAGCGCGGCGATGTTCGCGACGACCTGCTCCATCATCGGGCAGTTATCGCCCCAAAAGCCGATAAAATAATCCTGCATGTCGTGGATCAACAGCGCGGCGCGTTCAGGGTCAAATGCCCAGTCGACTTTGTTCACCGGAACATCGAGCGCCGTTGGTAGCGCATAAGCCTGCAGTTTAGGAATTGCCATTTCTATTTCTCCTTCAGGCCAGTGAACGTGATGCCAGCCACTGACGTAATTGTTTTTTATCTACCTTCCCCACTGGAGTCAGCGGTAATGACTCAACGCACTCAACACGATCGGGTAATTTGAATTCCGCTATGCCCTGTTCGCGTAGAAAACGGCGCACCTGCACCGCGCGCAGCGGCTCTTTCACCACCAGCCAGGCACAGCTTTTCTCACCCATCAGTTCGTCTTCCATACTGACCAGCGCGGCATGGATAACCATTGGATGGCGCAGCAGCAAGTTTTCAATCTCTTCAGCGGCGATCTTCTCCCCGCCGCGATTGATCTGATCCTTTTCACGCCCCTGAACGGTGATGTAACCATCCGGATCGATAGCGATCAGATCGCCGGAACAGTAAAAGCCGTTGGCGTCAAAGGCGCTGGCATTATGCTCAGGACTTTTGAAATAACCGCGGAAGGTGTACGGACCACGCGTCATCAGGCGTCCGGTCTCTCCCTGGGCTAAAGGGTTGCCGTCAGCGTCTGCTACCCAGACTTCATCATCGGGACACATCGGGCGCCCCTGGGTATTGATGATGCGCTCAGGACTGTCGTCCAGACGGGTATAGTTCACCAGCCCTTCCGCCATGCCGAAGACCTGCTGCAACTGGCAGCCAATCTCAGCCGGAATACGTGCCGCAAGCGTGGCAGAAAGTCTCGCGCCACCGACCTGAAGCAGTTTCAGCGAAGCCAGTTGCGCATTACTGCCCCACTCCGCAATCGCCTGCAACCACAGGCTCACCGCAGGTGGCACCAGCGCCGTGACGTTAACCTGATGCTGTTCAATCAGCGGGAAACACAGAGTGGCACTCGGGTCAGCCGCCAGCACCACGGTGCCACCGGCCAGGAATACGCCCAGCGCGCCTGGCGAACTCATGGCGTAGTTATGCGCCGCCGGGATTGCGCATAAATAACGCGTTTCCCCGGTGAAGCGGCAAATCTCATTGCTGCGACGCACGCTGTAGTAGTAATCGTTATGAGTGCGAGGAATCAGTTTTGGCGTCCCGGTCGTCCCGCCAGAAAGCTGGAAATACGCCACCTCATCAGCAGGCGATGGCGTGGCGGAAAAATCTGTCGCAGGCTGGTTTATCGCCGTTTGCAGATTGTGTTCACCTTCATCATTACGCAGTAACACCACGCGCACTGAATTGTGTTCGGCCACAAAAGCGTTAAGAAAATCGTCGCCGCTAAACAGCGTATGCTGGCGATCGGCAATCAGCAGTGCCGGCTCAATCTGTTTGGCGTAGGCGTTGAGTTCGTTACGCTGATGGCTGAACAGCGCCAGCACTGGAGCTACGCCCAGCTTGAGCAGCGCAAAGAAGGTGATATACAGCTCAGCCACATTGCCCAGTTGCACCAGCGCGGTTTCGCCGGGTTTGATCCCCTGGCAACGCAAACTGCAGGCGAGATTGTCAGCGGCCTGATTTAGCTGGCGATAGCTCAGATGGCGTTCACCATCAATTACCGCCGTATGATCGCTTTCTGCGTGACGGGTCAGAATGTCGGTCAGCGGCAAACCCTGCCAGTAACCTTTTTCACGATAGCGGCGGGCAAACTCCTCCGGCCAGCGGGTGAAAGGAATACTCATTATCGCTCCTCAGAAGCCTGGTCAATAAGGCTCTTAATGCAGTCCAAAAACATTCAACATCGTGGAGAGCTTGGCCCCCGTTTCACGCCATTCCGCAACCGGGGAAGAGGCTGGAACAATTCCTGCTCCGGCAAAAAAACGCACCTGATTGCGCAGCAGCTTCGCACAGCGGATCGTCACCACCCACTCACCGTTACCTTCGGCATCACACCAGCCGACAATACCGCCGAACAGTTCACGATCGAACGGCTCCAGCTCGGCGATAAGCTTGCGCGCAACCTGATGTGGGAAGCCGCTTAGCGCAGGCGTCGGATGCAGCAGGCACGCCAGCGTCAGGGCGTTTTCCTGCGGGTTGGCTTTACCTTCAAACGGCGTGCCGAGGTGCCAGAGCGTCGGCGTGGTAACCAGCTGCGGAGAAGAAGGCAGTTGCAATTCACGGCTGCGATCGCGCAATACCGTTTTCATCGCCTGCGTCACCAGTTCGTGCTCATGGCGGTCCTTCTCAGACGCCAGCAGGCGGATCCCTGCTTCGCGATCCAGCACATCATCAGGCTGGCGACGTGCAGAGCCCGCCAGCGGCAGAGAACTGAAACGATCGCCTTCTTTGCGCAGTAGCAGTTCCGGACTGGCACCAATCAATACGCCGCCGTCTTCAATCGGTACATGGAAGTTGTAGCTCGCTGGATTTTGCGCCACCAGACGCTCCAGCAGCGCACCGCTGTCAATGTTGGCATCGGCGGTGATATCGATCAGGCGTGACAACACCACTTTGTCGACTTCCGGAGTGGACGTCAGCGCAGCCGCCCGGGCGACCATATCTTCAAAAAAGTCCTGTTCCGGGATCGATTTACGTTCAACGACGTTCAGCGACTGATGCGCGGTAAAGTAACGTGATGATTGCTGCTTCGCCGTACGAGAGAAGCTCTGCCATGATTGGGGAATAAACAGCGATGATGGCTGGCGGGTATCAAAGGGAATCGCCCCGACCATGACAGGGTTCGCGATGCCCTGCGATTTGGCATCAGCAAACAGTGCGTTCATTTTCTGTTGGAAAGGGCTGTCTGGCGAATCGCCATCAATTGCCGGTTCCGCATAGCGGGCGAAGCATCCTGACGTCGTAAAACTACGGTACGGCGACATAAAGAAAAAACTGTCGGGAGCGAGCGTCGGCATAGTCTGCGTTTTTTCCTCGGCCAGTGACGTATCCATATCATCCTCCAAAAATGATAAAGGCTCTAATAATGATTATCATTTATATTTTCGGTCGCTAACCTAAAAGTAAAGCGGCGGTATGTCAACTCTTGTGGTAGCACAATGTGCGACTTTGGCTTGCATCCTTGCTCGCTAACAATGAAAATGAGAAGCATTACTCATACTGATAACAGGAAGCCAATTCGTGAGTCTCCCCTCTTTTTGCCGCACCGTGCTCTTACTGGCAGGTTTATCTCTTTCAGGAATTTCTTCAGGTCACGCCGCCGACTGGCCGCGTCAGGTTACTGACAGCCGCGGCACGCATACGCTTGAGCATAAGCCGCAGCGAATTGTGTCCACCAGCGTGACCCTCACCGGCTCGCTGCTGGCGATTGATGCCCCAGTCATTGCCAGCGGTGCCACTACGCCGAACAATCGCATCGGCGATGCGCAGGGCTTTTTACGTCAGTGGAGCGAAGTAGCAAAAGAACGCAAACTGAGCCGCCTGTATATCGGCGAACCGAGCGCCGAAGCCGTCGCAGCTCAAATGCCAGATCTGATTCTGGTAAGCGCCACAGGGGGAGATTCTGCCCTCGCGCTATACGATCAGCTGTCCACCGTTGCGCCAACGCTCATCATTAATTACGACGATAAAAGCTGGCAGTCGCTGCTGACCCAGTTAGGTGAAATTACCGGTCAGGAGCAACAGGCAGCTGCGCGAATTGCCGAGTTTGATAAGCAACTTCAGGCGGTTAAGCAACATATTACCCTGCCACCACAGCCGGTCAGCGCGCTGGTATATACCGCCGCGGCGCACAGCGCCAACCTGTGGACGCCTGAGTCAGCGCAAGGCAAGCTGATGGAGCAGTTAGGGTTCACGCTGGCAACGCTGCCTGCCAACTTGCACACCAGCCAGAGTCAGGGCAAACGCCACGATATCATCCAGCTTGGCGGTGAGAACCTGGCAGCAGGCCTGAACGGCGAAGCGCTGTTCCTGTTTGCAGGCGACAGCAAAGATGTCGACGCTATTTACGCCAATCCGCTTCTGGCGCATCTGCCAGCCGTGCAGAATAAACGCGTTTACGCCCTGGGTACGGAAACCTTCCGTCTCGACTACTACAGCGCCACGCTGCTGCTGCAACGTCTGTCGGCTCTGTTTTAATGTTCAGCGCCGGATGCGGCTCACGCCTTATCCGGCCTACAAACCATAGAGCACAACGCGATCAGGCATTCACAGGGACCTGCCGGAATCGGCGCACTTCTCCCAACAACAGCAGCAGTAACAGACCGACAATCACCAGCCCAAATCCACTCACGCTTGCCGAAGCAACCGGCGTCATCATCGCGCCCAGACCACCTAACAACGCCGCGCCAATCGCATCGCCGGTGACGTTTTGCGCCGTCCACAAACCGTTAATTCGCCCGAGCATCGCTTCCGGCGTCTGTGTCTGTAACAGGGTGTACTGCAACAAAGAGCTGACCGCGCTCAACCAGCCAAACAGCGCCAGACAAACCACACCAAGCTGCCAGACGGGCATCAAGCCAAACAGGCCGATAGCCAGAAATGAAGCCACGGTCGATGCCAGCATAATCAGTCCCGGGCGAACGCTGTGCGCCAGTTGTCCGCTGGTCAATGCGCCCACGGCTGCCCCCAGCGGAATAGCCGCATACAGCAGGCCAATTTGCGCACTCGACATGTGCCAGTTAATCGCCAATGCCGGATACAGCACACGCACGGCGCTCGCCATGGTTAACAGACCACCGAGCAGCGCAATGCCGCCAATCAGCGGGCTGGCAAGCAGAAAGCGAAATGCTGCCAGCAGCGATTTCAGCGGATGCTCGCGCGGCTGCGGCGGAGGCTGCAACGCAGGAAGGCTCAGCAACGGTAGTAAGGTAATGAAGGTTCCCGCCGCCGCCAGTCCGTAGTTCCAGGCCACGCCGCCAGTCGCGAGCAGCACCCCGCCAAGCATCGGTGAAATTACCGATCCCAGACGCACCGTCAGCATGGTAATCGCCCCTGCCTGCATCAAATTCTCGCGCCCAACCAGCGCTGGCGTCGCTGCCAGCAAAGCGGTCACGCCCAGCGAGGCAAAGAAACCGTCCCATAAGCCAAGCAGATAAATCGCCAGCAACGACGGTTCGGGCAGCAGCGCATTCAGACACAGGCCAATAAAGCCAATACCACAGGTTCCACGCGCCAGCAGGATCACTTTTTTACGCTCATAGCGGTCGGCCAGCACTCCGCCCACCATCAGGCCAATAAACATTGCGCTACCGGTCAACGTCACCGACAAACCCACCTGCCAGGTCGACTGGGTCATCATCTGGATCTGTACCGGAACCGCCACGCCGAGTAGCCCCAGAGAGACAATGGAAATAAAACGGGCGAGGAAGACAGCGCGAAATGCTGGGTGGGTCTTTAACAGGCTGAGATTGAGCAGCCAGGATTGTCGATTCATTACAGAGCCTTACCAGGTACTTTTTCAATATCCATTCGATGGCTGCACATGCTAACATATCCAAATAAGATCGATAACGATAATTACTATCATTATCAGGGAAGTTGATATGTCATGCTCTGTTTCCGCGACACGCGCCTTCGCCGTGCCCGGACTATTGTTATTACTTGTTCTCACCACGGTATTAAGTCTGGTTATTGGTGCCAAGTCGCTACCTGCCTCCGTGGTGCTGGATGCGCTCACCGGCAGTTGTCAAAGTGCTGATTGCACCATCGTGCTGGACGCGCGCTTGCCGCGCACTCTGGCGGGGCTGCTCGCCGGTGGTGCGCTGGGCCTGGCTGGCGCACTAATGCAAACGCTCACGCGTAACCCTCTCGCCGATCCCGGCATTCTGGGTGTCAACTCCGGCGCCAGCTTCGCTATTGTGCTGGGGGCCGCGCTGTTCGGCTTTTCCTCTGCGCAAGAACAGCTGCTGATGGCCTTTTGCGGTGCGCTGGCTGCATCGCTGATCGTAGCTTTTACCGGTAGTCAGGGCGGCGGGCAGTTAAGCCCGGTACGTCTGACCCTGGCGGGCGTCGCGCTGGGCGCGGTGCTGGAAGGATTATCCACCGGCATCGCCCTGCTCAACCCGGACGTTTACGATCAGCTGCGTTTCTGGCAAGCCGGCTCACTGGATATCCGCAGCCTGCAAACGCTGAAAGTTGTGCTGGTACCGGTACTGATTGCCGCGGCTGTCGCACTGTTCCTCAGTCGCGCTCTGAATAGCCTGAGTCTCGGCAGCGACACCGCTACCGCGCTTGGCAGTAAAGTCGCTCGCACGCAGTTTATTGGCCTGCTGGTTATTACCGTACTGTGCGGCAGTGCGACCGCGATTGTTGGTCCTATCGCCTTTATCGGCCTGATGATGCCGCACATGGCGCGCTGGCTGGTGGGGGCGGATCACCGCTGGTCACTGCCCGTAACCCTACTGGCAACGCCTACTCTGTTACTGATTGCCGATATAATCGGTCGCCTGATTGTCCCCGGCGAGCTGCGCGTGTCGGTAGTCAGTGCGTTTATCGGTGCACCGGTGCTTATCTTTCTGGTACGCCGTAAATCGCGCGGGGGTGGCGCATGATGCACCTCTCCCGCCGCCTGATAATCAGCAGCCTGCTGCTGGTTGCAGGTTGTCTCGTCATTGGTTTGTGGAGCCTGCGTAGCGGCGTTGTTACGCTGGAAACCCAGCAAATTATTGCCGCCCTGCTCGGCGATGCGCCGCGCAGTATTACGCTGGTGGTGACCGAATGGCGTTTGCCACGCGTGCTCATGGCGCTATTGATTGGCGCGGCGCTCGGCGTGAGCGGCGCAATATTTCAGTCACTGATGCGTAACCCGCTGGGCAGCCCGGATGTGATGGGTTTCAATACCGGAGCCTGGAGCGGTGTGCTGGTGGCAATGGTGCTGTTCGGACAGCATCTCACCGCTATCGCGCTGGCGGCCATGCTGGGTGGGATCCTGACTTCTCTGGTGGTCTGGGCACTCGCCTGGCGCAATGGGATCGACACCTTCCGGCTGATTATTATTGGTATCGGCATTCGCGCCATGCTGGTGGCGTTCAACACCTGGCTGCTGCTGAAAGCATCATTAGAAACCGCGCTGACGGCTGGGCTGTGGAACGCCGGATCGCTCAATGGCCTGACCTGGGCCAAAACCTGGCCTTCTGCCCCGCTGATTATCATCATGCTGGTGTGCGCCGCGCTGCTGGTACGCCGGATGCGTTTACTGGAAATGGGTGATGACAGCGCCTGTGCGCTTGGCGTCAGCGTTGAGCGTTCACGTCTAATGATGATGCTGGTTGCGGTAGTACTGACCGCTGCCGCCACCGCGCTGGCCGGTCCTATCTCGTTTATTGCTCTAGTCGCGCCGCATATCGCGCGACGTATAAGCGGTACATCGCGCTGGGGATTAACCCTGTCGGCGCTGTGCGGCGCGTTGCTGTTGCTGATGGCGGATTTATGCGCCCAACAGCTGTTTATGCCTTATCAGCTTCCGGTGGGCGTTGTCACCGTAAGCCTCGGCGGTATTTATCTTATCGTCTTGTTAATTCAGGAGTCCCGCAAAAAATGATCGAATCAGTAGCCCGTTTGCGTGGCGACCAGTTAACGCTGGGTTATGGCAAGTTTACCGTGGCGGAAAACCTCAATGTATCGATTCCCGACGGCCATTTCACCGCGATTATCGGGCCAAACGGCTGCGGGAAATCAACACTACTGCGCACGCTGAGTCGTCTGATGACGCCCGCGCACGGCAAGGTCTGGCTCGATGGCGAGCATATTCAGCACTATGCCAGCAAAGAAGTCGCCCGCAGAATAGGTTTGCTGGCGCAAAACGCCACCACGCCGGGAGATATTACGGTACAAGAGCTGGTTGCTCGCGGACGCTACCCACACCAGCCGCTGTTTACCCGCTGGCGGCAAGAGGATGAAATTGCGGTCTCAAACGCCATGCAGGCGACGGGTATCACCCACCTGGCATCACAAAGTGTGGATACCCTTTCCGGCGGACAACGTCAGCGTGCATGGATTGCGATGGTGCTGGCGCAGGAAACGTCGATTATGCTGCTCGATGAACCCACCACCTGGCTGGATATCAGTCATCAGATCGATCTGCTGGAACTGCTGAGTGAGCTAAACCGGGAAAAAGGTTATACGCTGGCCGCCGTTTTGCACGACCTGAATCAGGCCTGTCGCTATGCAACGCATCTGATCGCGCTGCGTGACGGAAAAATTATTGCCGAGGGTGCACCGAAGGAGATCGTCACCGCGCAGCTTATTGAAAAAATCTATGGACTGCGCTGTATGATTATCGACGATCCGGTTGCCGGAACGCCGTTAGTGGTGCCGCTTGGACGCAACAAATAACACGCGTTACAGTATGGCGGCCAGCTTGCCGCCATACGACAATTCATCACACCAGTTGCTGATCAATAAACGTCATTTTTTGCTTACGCGACACCATGGCATAGTTCAGCAGAACGCCACCACACGCCACCATTCCCCCCAGTAATGCGGCCAGAATAACGATCATTGATTTAGCCGGACCGTCTTTTTTCACCGGCAGCGAAGGTGAAAGTTGATATTTAAACGGCGTAAATGTTACGTCACCCACATTCATCGCTAACAGTTGCTCAACGTGGTACTGGCGATTACGTAATTCACCGTTAATTTCAGCAACATCCGTTACTGATTTTTCTATTTCTAATTTACGTTCGATACCGTCAGCACCCAGTGAAATAGAGAAATCGGGGTCATCCTTCACCGCCTGGCCATTACTGTAGACCGGCTTTTTAATCCCGGCGGCATTGGCGATCTCCAGCGAGTAGTTCAGTCGCTGGATATTTGCTTCCAACTGGTTTTTGAGCCTGACGCGATCCATCTCCAGTCTCTCTTTTTCATAACTGGTTTTGATGGACAATTTATTGCGAATATCTTCCAGCGTTTCTTTCACCACAAGGGCAGAAATATACTGGATATATCCCTTCAGCACTGACTGGGCTTCTTCGGCCTGAGGTGCGGTAAAACTCAGTGTCCATGAGGTATACAGCGAAGTTTCGTTCTTCTTACCCAGGTTAGTATCAACCGCTTTCATTTTCTCACTGAGCCTGACAATTGCCTGATGCAACTCCATTTCGTCGATATCAGCACCTTTCAATTGATCCATTACGTAAGGCGAAGAGCGCAGATATTCTTCTAACAATGACGGCGACTGGAATTTTTTGATAAACAGGTTAAACACATCACCACGGCTAACGCTAATATCCATATCCAGCACGCGCAATTTGGTCAGCGTATTCTCTAATCCCTGCCATTGAACCGCTTCCGCCGGCGTCACGATGGCCTGACTGGTCCATTTTTGTGGCAGCAGAAAAGAGACCAGAATACCCACACAAGCAAAGGCGAAAACGGTCGCTATAATTTTCGTTCTTGCACGCCATAAGATTTCGATTAGATTCACTAAATCGATTTCATTTGCGTTTGCCGTTGGCTGAGGATACCCAGTAAATTCCGAAACGTTATCTTGCTTTATATTTAATGATGACATGTTGCGTGACCTGAAAACTTTCCTAAAAGAAAAACATTCCTGTGGGAGAAGTCTACCAGCTAGTCAGAATTATCCGAAACAATCTTTGTGCTTGTCGCCCTACCAAAAATTATATTCGGAATTTATTCACCCCTTCCATCACCTTGCATTGCATAAAAAAGAACAATTCCATAACATGTTATTTACATTATGGAATTGTTCGATCACCGCGATAGCAATATTCGTCTTGTTACACAGATTTATTAATCAGTGCATTTATTACAGGCCCTATCGCCTCAAATGAGGCAGGGGAAATAATATCAACATGCGCGCAATCCTGGCGGTAAACATCCAGACTGGATATCCACGGTAACCAGCTGCGTTCAGGACTGACACCCGGTACTAACGTGCGCTCAGCAACGAACAGCGTAGCGTGACCTGCAAACGGCACGCTGTGTGCCGTGGTGAGCAGGCGAACCGCATCGGCATAGTTGCCTTCGATTGCGTTAAATAAAGCCTCTGACGCATTCCCCTGCTGCGCCGACAGAAACGCTTCACGTTCACGCTCGATCTCCGCCAGTACCGCTGGATCCAACCCATTGGCCTCTTTTTCTTGCCAGTTTTGCGTTTCTGCCGGCCAGGTATCCAACAGTCCGAGGAATGCAACCGTCTCTCCTCTGGCATGTAAGCGCGCGGCGATCCCCTGTGCCAGCGTGCCGCCCAGCGAATAACCTAATAAATAGTAAGGTCCGTGAGGCTGTTGACTGAGCAACGTTGCCAGATGATGTTCGCATACCGCGTCGAGGTTTTCCGCCGTCTGCATAGGCCCATCCGGTCGTGGCGACTGAAGACCTACAATCGACCACTGCGGGCTGAGATATCGCGACAGCACGCTAAACTGCCAGGCAAAACCCGACGCCGGATGGAAACAGAACAGCGTTGGGCCGTGACTTTCACGAAGCGGCAGCAGTGCCTCAAATCCCATATGTTGCGAGTGCTCATCATCAGTGCTCTCCAGTAGAGCGCTCAGTTGTTCAACGGTAGAGGCCACCATAATCTGCCCCGGCGTCACCTGACGCTCAAAAACCCGGCTCAACTGTGCCGCCAGCTTCATCGCCAGCAACGAATGTCCGCCAAGCGCAAAGAAGTCTGCCGCCACGTCATTAACCTCGCAACCCAGCAAAGCCGCAAAAGACTGCGCGATGGTGGTTTCAGTCCCTGCTCGCGGTGCGCGCCCGGAAGTACGCGACGTCAACTGCGGCATCGGCAGCGCTTTACGATCCAGTTTACCGTTCGCGCTAAGCGGTAGCTCCGCCAGCTGCAACAAAACCGTCGGCACCATATGCGCAGGCAGTTTTTCACGCAGCTTTTCCCGCAACGCGGACGTATCCAGCGGTAAACCCGATTGTGACACCAGATACCCCACCAGTTGACGCGCATCGCCGCCTGTCGCCGCCGCCTGGTTGAATACGCAGGCGTGGGCAACGGCATGCTCGACATCAGGCAACTGCTGCATCACCCGGTCAATCTCGCCGAGCTCAATGCGTTGTCCGCGAATTTTAAGCTGGTCGTCGCTGCGCCCGAGGTATTCCACCGCGCCATTTTCCAGCCAGCGAGCCACATCCCCGGTACGGTACATGCGTTCGCCAACGTTAAACGGATCGGCGATAAAGCGGCTTGCTGTCAGATCCGGACGGCCCAGATAACCTTGCGCCAGTTGGATCCCCGTCAGATATAAATCACCAGCCACGCCGAAAGGCACCGGGCGCATCATGGCATCCAGGATACGTAAACCGGTATTCCATACCGGATAGCCAATCGGCACGCTGTTGCCGGTTACAGCAGCAAGGTCTTCCCCCCAGGCCGGATACCAGCTCACATCAACCGCTGCTTCCGTTGGTCCGTACAAATTGTGCAGTGGCGCATGAGTTAACTGTTCCCACTCACGGCATAAATCTGCAGGCAAGGCTTCGCCGCTGCAAAATACCCGTTTCAGCGAGGCACAACTCTCCCGCGCGGTTTCCGGCGTCAGTGAAGCGACAAAAGCGGCCAACATAGAGGGAACAAAGTGCGTGGTCGTCACCCCATATTGGGCAAAGAACTGCTGCATCGCCAGCGGATCGCGGTGCGCCTCAGGCTCTGCCATTACCAGCTTTGCCCCGGCAATAAACGGCCAGAAAAACTCCCATACCGAGACGTCAAAACTGCACGGTGTTTTCTGCGCCACCACATCATCCGCGGTCAGCGGATAGTGATTTTGCATCCACAGCAGACGGTTAACGATGGCGGTTTGCCCAACCATCACCCCTTTTGGTCTACCGGTAGAACCGGAAGTAAAAATGATATAGGCAGTATGATTGGGCTGAGATAGTGCCAGCGGAGCAGCATCTTCTGCTGGCAGGGGCGAGTCATAGCACAGACTTTCCAGCCCAGGAATATCGCTAAAGCGCGCCAGTTGCTCATTGGTCGCGATCAACAATTTTGGCTTCGCGTCTTCGAGCATCATCCGCAGGCGATCGTCCGGGTATCCGGTATCCAACGGCAGCCAGGCTGCACCGGCTTCAACGATACCGTGCAGCGCCAGCGTCAGGAACACGGAACGCGGTAATGCCACGGCGACGCTGTCGCCAGGCTTGACGCCGCGTGCACGCAAAAGGCTCGCCAGCGCCACGACCTGCTGGCGCATTTCGCGATAGCTAAACTGATAGCGGGCATCGGCCAACGCCGGGGCATCCGGCGTTTTATCGGCCTGCTGTGCCACCAGCGCGCTCAGCGTAGTGGACGGGATCTCGACGGTGGTGTCATTAATCTTCGCCAGCCGCTCATGTTCTGTTGGCAACAGCATCCCGGCGTCGCCGCAGCATAGCGCCGGATTGTCGGCAAACTGCTCGATAAGCCCGATTAAACGCGAGGCATGCTGCGCCAGCGTTTCTGCATCGTAGCGCTGTTTATTGGCCAGGATTTCAATACTCAGCCCACCGTTTTCATCCGGGAATAACGCCAGTTCAAGATCGTTCACCGGCCCTGTCGCCAACGTGTGGGTTTGCGCCTGAACGCCGGGAATATTCAGCTGATAGTCGAATATTTTCACGTTCAGCACCGGGCCAAACAGCGGCTCGGCACCGGCTGCACGCCCGCTGTCGCGAACGATTTGTTCGGCATCATAACGTTGATGCCGACGCATTTTCTTCAACTGTCCGGCCAGTCGTTGTGCAAGCGCAGGCAAGCTTTCTGCCGCATCCAGCCTCACACCAAATGGCAGTACGTTTAAAACCGGTCCAGTGGAGGTCAACGCCGCCGACCCCATGCGCCGCATAAAGATAAACCCGGCGGCATAATCCATTCGGCTGCATAAACGTCCCAGCCACAATGCCACCAGCGCGAGGGCCAGATCCGCACGCTGAACATCAGGCATACGTGCCGCAAGCCGACGAAACGCCCCTTCAGGCGCGGTTAACTTCATACGAATAATATCCGCGCTGGCCGATCGTCCCGGCAACGGATTGTTCGACAGCGAAGCAGGAGGCGGGAGTTGCTTTCGCTGCTCGCTCCAGAAAGCGCCGTCGCGTTGCCAGGCATCGCTTTGACGGTACTGTTGATACTCTTCCACCACCTCGGCGAACGGCGTAAAAGGCGAGTCTGGCGTAGGCTCGCCGTGTAGCCATGCGCGATAAATTGCGGCTATCTGGCGGGTAATGGCCGGAAAACTGAAGCCATCGACCAGCAAATGATGGTAACGCTGATACCAATACCAACGCTTTTCTCCCACCTGTATAAGCAGGTGAAAAACCAGCGGTTTATTGCCATCAGCACGTATGTCCTGCTGCAGGTCTGCCTGCATCAACGCACGCGCCGCCTCATGTGGATTGGATTTTTCGCGCAGGTCGATAATTTCAGGTTGCGCAAAGGCGAGCGCAGAATCCACCCATTGCCAGATCTCACCGTTATCTTCGCTAAACCGCATCCGCAGGGTATCGGCCTGCTCCAGACCCGCCACAATCGCTTTTGCCAGCAACGGCGCGTCCAGTTCGCCAGTTAATTCTACGTAGTGCGCCACGCTCCACGCCGAGGGCAATGTGGAGAGTTTTTCGGCCATCCAGATCCCCGGCTGAGCCGCCACTAACGGTAAACGCTGAGTCATGGAGCCTCCTGCACATCGATGTGGTTCGCGGGCGTCAGCGTGATCCAGTTTGCTTCCAGCCATTGTTGGCAGACTTCCTGGGATTGAGGTTCGCAAGCAATTTGCCAGCCAGCAGGAAGCGAGCACTGCTGCGGCCAAAGGCTAAACTGACGCTGGGGATTTTGCAGAATGTAAAACTGGCCCTGCGGATTATCGAAGGGGTTACTGAATTCCATACTCAACTCCTGTCGTGGAACATCGTCCGGTTAAATCGTGTCGGTAAGCGGTTGCCAGAGCGTCATTAGCCCTTGCATCAGACCGCCGCGCCAGCAAAGCGCATCGTGTCCGCCATCAACCTGACGCCAGAAAATAGACTGTGGTGCAGAAGGTAACTGGGCATATAGCGCCTGATTAGCGCGATAAATAATGGGCTCGCGGATCCCCGCTTCCAAGACAATACGCAACCCCTGAGCACTCACCTTCCCGCTTTTCAGTTGCTCGACGATCGCCCCGTCCTGATGACCACCACGATGCGGCCACCAGTAAGAGCCAGACTGGCTAAGCACACAGCCAAAGCGCGCGGGCCAGTTCAGCCCGGCATACAGCGATGACAACCCGCCAAAACTTTGCCCAGCCACCACGGTGCGCTGCGGATCGTCACTAAACGCGGTCGTTGTCTTCACCAGTGGTAATAACTCCTCCTGCACCGCCAACCAAAAATCCGCATTACACGGTAGCTCATGGCTGCGGTGAGCCGTATCAATGGCATCAATCAGGAGATAAACGGCAGAAGGAAGGTGTCCGCGATGCGTGAGTGAAGTCAACGCAGGCCAGACCGGCATACTCTGTGCCCAAAACTGTCCGTCCAGCAGGATAGCCAACGGACGCGTTTCGGGTTGAGCATCACCGGTGGTAAACACCCATACGCGACGCGAATTGCCGAGCCTGGCGCTATGCCATTGCAGGCAAACTGCGGGTGAATCTGGGTTTTCAGGTCGATCCCATCCTGGCTGTACGGGTGCCTCCGGCATTTCCAGCGCAGACACCGCGTGGCCACGACCGCCCTGCCAGCTCAGCGAATTAAGGGGGTCAGCAATGGCCTGTGGCAGCAATTGCCGCCAGCCTTCACGCAGTATGCTTCGGTCAGGCGCAGCATCCGCCGCCAGCGAGGAGAAGATATCGTTGCGCTCTGTTGGGATAAAACAGTAACTGCCACGCCAGTTAGCGCTGAGGGAAACACTCCAGCACCAAACATTTGTTCCATCAATGCGTCGCATCGACTGAGGGGTGGCATTTTGATGGTGGTCGGTGACGCCGGTGATATAAACCCAAACGCGATGAATGGCTGACTCATTTTCCGTTCCCTGTGGGTCACGCCACCAGAAGGTTACCCGATAATTTCCGTTGTCTTCACGCTCCCACTCCGGGCCTTTTTTCGACTGCCACCACGCCTCGCTTCCCATCTTTAACGTCGTCACAGCCATAACCCCATGTTTATTGTGAAATTTTATGATCTAGCGTGAAATATATTGATAATATTATTGATAACTATTTGCATTTGCAATAGCGTATTGTCGCGCTGTGGGAAGCGCGTACAGTTTTTCACCACTTATAAACCGACCTGGCGCTGCGTACTTTTTCTGGAATGGATAGTTTACGCAGATGCGGGCGACATCAGGCCAAATGCCGCACCACGGCACATTGGTACTCGTGGCTAAAAGAACAGCAGGACATACAATGAACAACAAGATTCATTCATTGGCCTTATTGGTCAATTTAGGGATTTACGGGGTAGCCCTGCCAGCAATGGCAGAAGATCAAACCGATAGCGTCGCTGTCTCTCATGAAGACACCATCGTCGTTACCGCCGCCCAGCAGAACCTGCAGGCGCCGGGCGTTTCAACCATTACCGCTGATGAAATTCGTAAGAACCCTCCCGCTCGCGATGTGTCGGAAATCATCCGTACCATGCCAGGCGTTAACCTGACCGGTAACTCAACCAGCGGACAGCGTGGCAACAACCGCCAGATCGATATTCGCGGCATGGGGCCAGAAAACACCCTGATTTTGATCGACGGTAAACCGGTTACCAGCCGTAACTCCGTACGCCAGGGCTGGCGCGGCGAGCGTGATACCCGCGGCGATACCGCCTGGGTTGCTCCGGAAATGATTGAACGTATTGAAGTGCTGCGCGGTCCTGCCGCAGCACGCTATGGCAATGGTGCAGCTGGCGGTGTGGTGAACATCATCACCAAGAAAGGCGGCGATGAGTGGCATGGTTCCTGGAATACCTATTTCAACGCCCCGGAACACAAAGAGGAAGGTTCAACCAAGCGTACCAACTTTAGTCTGAATGGACCGCTGGGCGGAGATTTCAGCTTCCGCCTGAACGGTAACCTCGACAAAACCCAGGCCGATGCCTGGGACATTAACGACGGTCACCAGTCAGCACGTACAGGGTCATATGCCGATACGATGCCTGCGGGTCGTGAAGGGGTAAAAAACAAAGATATCAACGGCCTGCTGCGTTGGGATTTTGCCCCAATGCAATCGCTGGAGTTTGAAGCTGGCTACAGCCGTCAGGGCAACCTGTATGCGGGTGACACTCAAAACACCAACAACGATAACAAAACTAACGGGCTGGTAAAAAAATACTACGGTAAAGAAACCAACCGTATGTACCGCCAGAACTATGCGCTGACGTGGAACGGCGGCTGGGACAACGGCATTACCACCAGCAACTGGGCGCAATACGAACACACCCGTAACTCCCGTTTGGGTGAAGGTCTGGCAGGTGGCCTTGAAGGGTTATTTAACAGTAATCAATTTACCGACACTGACCTGGCGGATGTCACCCTGCACAGCGAAATTAGCATTCCATTCGACCTGTTAGTTAACCAGAACCTGACGCTCGGTACCGAATGGAACCAGCAGCGTATGAAAGACATGAGTTCCAATACCCAGACCTTTATGGGCGGGAACATACCTGGTGCCAGCAGCACCGATCGTAGCCCATATTCACAGGCTGAAATTTTCTCCCTGTTTGCTGAAAATAACATGGAGCTGACCGACAGCACCATGTTGACGCCGGGTCTGCGCTTCGACCACCACAGCGTCGTTGGCGACAACTGGAGCCCGTCCCTGAACCTGTCCCAAGGTCTGGCCGACGACTTTACGCTGAAAATGGGTATCGCACGGGCCTATAAAGCACCTAGCCTGTACCAGACTAACCCGAACTATATTCTGTACAGCAAAGGCCAGGGTTGCTATGCCACCGGTTCTGCGACGGGCATTGGTTGCTACATGATGGGCAACGATGACCTGAAGGCCGAAACCAGTATCAACAAAGAGATTGGTCTGGAGTTCAAACGTGACGGTTGGCTGGCCGGCGTCACCTGGTTCCGCAACGATTACCGTAACAAGATCGAAGCGGGGACTGTACCGCTAAGCAGAACGTCAATTACCCAGAAAAACCCGACTACGGGTAAAGAAACAACAACCTACACCGATATCTATCAGTGGGAAAACGTACCTAAAGCTGTGGTAGAAGGCCTGGAAGGGACGTTGAACGTACCGGTTAGCGAAACCGTTACCTGGACCAACAATATTACCTACATGCTGCAAAGTAAGAATAAAGAGACCGGCGAACGCTTGTCGATTATTCCTGAATACACGCTGAACTCAACGCTGAGCTGGCAGGCGCGTGAAGATTTGTCACTGCAATCCACCTTTACCTGGTACGGCAAACAGCAGCCGAAGAAATATGATTACCAGGGTAAACCAGTAACCGGCAGTTCAGCCCAGGAAGTGAGTCCGTACAGCATCGTCGGCCTGAGCGCGACCTGGGATGTGACGAAAAACGTCAGCCTGACCGGCGGCGTGGATAACGTCTTCGACAAACGTCTGTGGCGTGAAGGTAATGCCCAAACAACCAGTGATATCAAAACTGGCGACTATATGGCGGGCGCTGGCGCGTACACCTATAACGAACCGGGCCGGACGTGGTTCATGAGCGTAAACACCCACTTCTGATAACGCTTTCCCTCTCCTCGCTGCGGGGAGAGGGAAATTATAACTATCATGCACACCACGCACACACCGCTCACTTTCGCAGACCACACGCTGCACATGGTCGAGTTCGATCCCGACAGCTTCCATGAGCACGACCTGCTCTGGCTCCCCCACCACTCTCAGCTTCAATCCTGTGGACGTAAACGTAAAGCTGAGCACTTAGCAGGGCGTATTGCCGCAGTACATGCATTACGTGAATACGGTATCAAAACTGTACCTGGCATCGGCGGGCAGCGACAACCGCTGTGGCCACAAAAGTTGTTTGGCAGCATCAGCCACAGTGCATTAACTGCGCTGGCGGTAGTATCGACGCATCCCGTTGGGCTGGATATAGAAGCTATTTTTACGCAACAAACCGCAGTTGAGCTGGCTGACGGTATTATCGATAACCACGAACGACCGATTTTGCATCATTCTGAATTGCCCTTTCCACTCGCCTTAACTCTGGCATTCAGCGCCAAGGAGAGCCTGTATAAGGCGTTTTCCACTCAGGCATCCGGGTTACCAGGTTTCACCAGCGCAAAAATTACCGCACTCACGAATCAGCAATTAACATTGCAAATCATGCCATCATTTTCGCCTAACCTCGCCAATCAGGAAATTAACGTGCATTGGTTTCAACGCGATAAAAACATCATTACCCTGTGTGCACCCACGCTGTCAGGATCGTGATCCTTTTCTCCTTTTAAGAAATTAGCTGCGCAAATCGTAGACAGTTCGATTATCTCGACTTATCGTTAACTTGAATAATAAATCATATTTGAATAAATATTCAAAGTGGAGAAAAAGATGAACAAAACCCTGATTAAATCCGTATTACTGGCCTCGATCCTTACCGCATCGGGTTCGCTGTATGCTGCCGACAACGGACTGATTGCGATTATCACCCCTTCACACGACAACCCGTTCTTTAAAGCCGAAGCCGACGGCGCGGTCGCCAAAGCGAAAGAGCTGGGATATACCACGCTGGTCGCCTCTCATGATGATGATGTCAATAAACAAAACCAACTGATTGAGACCGCCATAGCCCGAAAAGCGAAAGCCATCATTCTCGATAACGCGGGCGCCGATGCCACCGTTGGTCCACTGGAAAAAGCCAAAGCGGCGGGCGTGCCTGCATTCCTCATCGATCGTGAAATTAATAAGACCGGCATCGCAGTCGCGCAAATCGTGTCGAACAACTACCAGGGCGCGCAGCTCGGCGCAGAGAAATTCGCCAAACTACTGGATGGAAAAGGCAAGTACGTTGAGCTGCTGGGACGCCAGTCCGACACCAACGCGCATGTGCGCTCACAGGGATATCACGATGTGCTCGACGACTATCCGGATATGAAAATGGTCGCCCAGCAAACGGCGAACTGGAGCCAAACTGAAGCGTTTACCCGTATGGAAGCTATTTTACAAACCAACCCTGATATCGTCGGCGTCATTTCCGGCAACGACACCATGGCGCTGGGCGCAGAAGCTGCCCTGAAGGCTGCCGGGAAAAACAATGTCATCGTGGTGGGTTTTGACGGCAGCGACTACACCCGAGATTCCATCATCAACAAGAGCAACATTAAAGCGACCGTCCTTCAGCCCGGCTGGCAGCAGGCACAAATGGCGGTTGAGCAGGCTGATTACTATCTTAAAAACGGCAAAGCGCAGAAAGAAGAAAAACAGCTCATGGATTGCGTGCTGATTGATGAAACCAATGCCAGCAAGCTGAGTAAATTCAACCTGAGCCACTAAGCGGAGGCACTATGTCGTTAACACAATGGGGTGCTGCACTGGTTGGGTGCGCCACCCTGTTGCTGACGGCCTGCACGGTAGTTGACCTCGACGAAAACGGCAACCCCATCATCCCGGCCGACCCACAGGCCAAAGCCAGTTTCGACAATCAAACACCCGAGCAGATCGCGCAACAAACCTGGCAATCCCGCGTCCTGGATGCGGCAAAGCAACACGCTCTGGATGCGTCAGCGCTGAGCGCACGCCTGAAGACGCCCTCACCCACCGCCGAGAGCGTATTTGTGCGCCTGACCAGTCAGATTGAGAACGTCGACACCACCAATGCGCGCGAGAAAAGCATTGTGATGAGGGTCAATGACGCCCCTGTCACCATCCAAATAGGCCCGGTGATGAGCGGCAATGCCATTCGCGATGCGAGTGGTTTTAAGTTTGAAGACTTCACTAACCAGGTTCAGTTTGCCCAGCTTTCCCGGGCGTATAACCGCGAAGCGGTAAAACACTTGCCCGCAGTGGACGAAAGCTGGCAAGGGAAGCGTGCCACGGTACTGTTCGCCGTAACGCTGAATGCAGGAAAAGCGGAAAACGCGGCAGCGTTAGCGCTGGAACAGGAGGCACACTGATGAATAATTCCTCAGCAGAGGACATCATCCTGCGCACACATGCCATCTCAATGCTATTTCCCGGCACGATTGCGCTGGACAGCGTGGATTATCAGGTGTGGCGCGGTAAGGTCAACGTGATTATTGGCGAAAACGGTGCGGGGAAATCCACGCTGATGAAGATCCTCGCCGGTGTTCAGCAGCCCAGCAGCGGCGAGATGGCGCTCAATGGCAACCCTGTTCGCTTCGCCAATACCCGGGACGCCGCGGCGCACGGGATTGGTATGGTGCATCAGGAACTTAACCTGTTTGAGAATCTCACCGTCGCGGAAAATATTTTCCTTGGCCGGGAGATCCAAAAAGGCATGACCCCCATTGATGAGGCCGAACAGGAGAAGCGTACTGCGGAGCTGCTAACCCGACTCGATCAGCCCATTTCACCCCGCGATCTGGTCGGCAATCTCAAAGTTGGACAGCAACAGCTGGTTGAAATCGCCAAAGCGTTGGCGGAGGACGCTGACATTCTAATCCTCGACGAACCCACCTCGGCGCTGAGTAAAACCGAAGTCGAGATCCTGTTTCGCGTGATTCGCGAACTGACTCGCCAGGGCGTTTCGATAATCTACATCTCTCATCGACTCGAAGAATTGATGGCGATTGGCGATGTGATCACCATTTTACGCGATGGCAAATTCCAGGCCGAAGCCAGAGTTAGCGATATCGATGTGCCGTGGATTGTGCGTGAAATGCTGGGCAGCGACCCGGTGAGTAATTTTCTTGAGCCAGGTCGCACGTTCGGCGCGCCGGTTCTCGAAGCGGAACATATTACCTGCGTCAATGCCGCTGGCAATGCGGTGGTCAACGACGTCACCTTTAACGTCCACGCGGGCGAAATTGTCGGTATCTATGGACTGATGGGGGCCGGAAGAACCGAATTGTTCGAGTGCTTGCTGGGTACTGAGCGCAACTACCTCGGTAAACTGTGGCTCGACAGCAAGCCAGTTCCACAGCGCTTAACCACCGCCGACCGCATTCGTATGGGAATGAGTCTGGTACCGGAAGATCGCAAGCGCACAGGCATTTTTCCCATTTCTTCGGTTGCCAGCAATCTGACTATTGCCAGCCTGTGGCGTCGCCTGCAGCGCGGTTTTGCCATCGCCCGCAAAGATGAGGAGGCCGTCGTCGCCAGCACAATTGGTAATCTGTCGATCAAAGTGTCCTCACCGGATGTTGAAATCCAGGCTCTGAGCGGGGGTAACCAGCAGAAAGTGGTGATTGGCCGCTCCCTACTTACCAATCCCAAAATTCTGTTCCTTGATGAGCCCACACGCGGCATTGACGTTGGCGCGAAAGCCGATGTGTTTCGCATGATGGTACAGCTCTCACAACAGGGTATTGCCGTTGTCTTCTCCACCTCGGATTTAAAAGAAATTATGGCGGTATCTGACCGCATTCTGGTGATGTCTGGCGGCAAGCTCACGGCCGATATTACTCGCGATCGTGCCGAAGAATCGGCGCTGGTCACCGCAAGTGCTCAGGGGTTCTGACATGAAAACACTACAATCTGCCGTCGTCGCACCGCGAGCCGGCGTCACCTTCTCGCGGGAAAATATCCTGCTGCTGATCCTGAAATTACGTACCTTTATTGCGCTGTTTCTGATCGTCGGATTTTTTGCCTTCACCGTCCCCGGTTTCCTCTCTGGCGGCAGCATGGTCATTATGATCAAGCACATCGCCATTAACGCGTTTCTGGCGTTGGGAATCACTTTCGTCATTATTACTGCCGGCATTGATCTCTCGATTGGCGCTACGCTTGGGCTGTGCGGCATGATTGCCGGATGGCTGATCACCAAAGGCATTGTATTGCCCATGTTTGGCATCGCTATCTTCCCCAGCGTCTGGGTGATTGTACCTGTCGTACTGCTGATTGGCGGATTGATTGGCGCAGCAAATGGCTGGATTATTACGCGCTATAACGTCGCACCTTTTATTTGTACGCTGGGCACCATGTACGTATTGCGCGGCGCGGCGATGCTGACCTCTGACGGACAAACATTCCCCGGGCTTTCCGGCAATCCACAGTTGGGTAACACCGGTTTTGATGAAATTGGCGCGGGAACTCTGTTTGGTATTCCGTGGGCCATCTGGATGATGATTGTGCTGGCGCTGGTTATTGCCTACGTTGCCCGCCGTCTGCCCTTTGGCCGTCACGTGTACGCCATCGGCGATAACGAACGCGCAGCTGAACTGTCCGGGGTAAAAGTGAGGCAGGTAAAAATCTGGGTGTACACCCTGTCCGGACTATGCGCTGCAATTGCCGGAATAGTTGTTTCAGCACAACTTTCCGCTAGTCATCCGGCCAACGGTACAGCATTTGAGATGAACGCCATTGCCGCCGTTGTACTTGGTGGTACGTCGCTGGCCGGTGGTCGAGGCACCATCTTAGGCACGTTGATTGGCGCTTTCGTTATCGGTTTTCTGGCCGATGGTCTGGTGATGATGGGCGTCAGCGAATTCTGGCAAATGGTGATTAAGGGCATCGTGATTATTGTCGCGGTCATTATCGACCAGATGCAAAACCGGATGCAGCAAAAAGCCGCAGTGGTTGCGCAAAAGGCGGCGATGGAAAGTCAGTAGCCCTGAAATTACGCCTGATGGCGCTGCGCTTATCAGGCCTACGTCGTGTATGACATATGGGCCTGATAATGCGCCGCCATCCGGCAGTGGGGAAATTTTATTTCATGACGGCTTCAGCCTGCCCTGCCGAAACCTTATCATCCAGTTTAAACATCATCAGCAATCCCAAACTAATGGCATGGAAAATGGCAGGGATCCCGGCAATTAAGAACATAATCGCCGTCATCGTTTCCGATGACACCGCCTCACCCGCTTTGTAACCGCTAAGGGAGAGCACTAGCCCAACCATCCCACCCGCCAGCGCCAGACCAACCTTCATCGAAAAGAGCGTACCGGCAGCGACAGCCCCAGACATTCTGACGCCGGATTTGTCTTCACAATAGTCGGCACAATCAGAAGGCAGCGCCCAGGCAGTAATCGAGCCAAGTTCAGCCATCAATACCGACAGCACCAGTAGAACACATGCCAGTGAGATTTGTTCAGGGTTAACGAAATAGAGACATAATGCCGCCACGCCACCGCCCAGTTGCGCCACCTTCAGCGTACCTAATTTCGAGAGTTTGTTGCGCTTAATCAGTTGAATAGCAATCATCGGCGCAATGATCCCCGCAATCGCGGTGGCCGAAAGCAGACCAGAAACAAAGGCATCCCCACGATTCAGGAAATACTTCACAAAATAAATAGTCACACTGCCTTTAATTACAAAAGCAATGGAGCTGGTAATTTTGAACAGATAGAAAACAACCACCGGTTTCGCTTTCAGCATAATTCCCAGTTGTTTGGTAAACGGGACTTTATCCGTCTCCACGCTAACCTGATATCGCTCCTTTGTTCCCCAGAAACAGAGCAGCATAAACGCCGTGGCCAGCACGGCAATAAAGCTCATCGCCATCATGTAGGCGCTTGCTTCATCGGTTTTTCCATACCAGGCGACGAAAATCGGCACTACCATTGAGCAGATAAGAAAGGCCATTTTAGCCAGTGGGAAACGCCAGGAGTTGGCGCTTAAACGATCCATGGGATCGGCGGTGAGTGTCGTCAACAACGCCACATACGGCACCACCGTGGAGGCATACATCAGGATCAGAAATAGATAGGTAATCACTGCATAGACTAGCTTTCCACTGGGTGAAAAGTCCGGCGCCAGAAAGACTAAAAAACAGGAAATACCGTAAGGGATCGCCAACCAGAGCAAAAAAGGACGATACGATCCGTGCTTTGTCCGCGTGCGATCGGAGATATTACCGATAAATGGATCATAGAAGGCATCAACCAGACGGGCAACAATAAACAATATCCCCATCGCCGCTGCCGAAATCCCTAAAACATCGGTATAAAAATAGGGCAAAAACATCATCGTCATCCCAAGAAAAATGTTCGCTGACGAATCACCTAACCCATAACAGATCTTCTCTTTGATACTCAATTTATGCTGTTGCTTCATGAGAAACCCTCTTTATGAATATATATTCATTGTCGAATTACTATTCACACAAAGGTTAAGCCCACGAATTTAGCGCTGGCAAGTGGTTAGTCGTGACATTGTTACCAGTATCACAATTAACCTCATTCTTTTGCTCCTAAGCGCGCCGTCATCTAGTGGCGAAATGTCATCTTATTAATAAACAAGACGTTTATGCTGGCTGGCCGTTTCTCTCGTCATTCAGATAACGCTTACTCCTTTCAGTCTCACAGTAAAAACCTCACAGTAATCAGCAGAAATGGCGGCGTTTTTGTGATCGCATGCTCATTTTTTCGCCTTGACAGTGGAATGTTAACGGTAACCTCCCTTACTCTCATCGTGAATATAAAATCACAATGGAATATATATTCCAAAGGAGAGGTGCTATGAGCGAACAAAGTATTGCCCTGTGGGGGCGGTTTGAGTATCAAGTCACGGACGTTGACGATCCTCGCCATTTTACCGACACCGAGCTATCAGCCACCTTTACCTGCGGCGAAGAATCCCGCACGGTTTGGGGCTTTTACAACGGTAACGGTCAGTTCATACTGCGCTTTATGCCGGATATCCCCGGCGTCTGGCACTATCGCATCAGCTCAAATATTCCTTCGCAGTCCCCTGTCGAAGGAACGTTTACCTGCGTCCCTGAAACACAGTTAACCGGCCCGGTACAGCGTGATGGCGACGGGCACTTCCGCTATGCCAATGGCAACGCGTTTTATCCTTTTGGCACCACGGCCTACGTCTGGAACTACCAACCGGACGATATACAGCAACAAACGCTGGCATCGCTGGCGGCGAGTCCGTTCAATAAAATCCGCATGTGCGTATTTCCTAAACACTATCGCTACAATCTGCAGGAACCGATGCGCTTCCCCTTTCCGGGTACCCTCGACCAGGGATTTGATTTTACCCGCTTCGATACCACCTTTTTTGCCCAGTTGGAGAGTCAAATACAAAAGCTGGATGAACTGAATATTGAGGTGGATTTGATCCTCTTTCATCCGTACGACCGCTGGGGATTTTCCGCCATGTCGCAGGAGACCGATCACCGCTATCTCCGCTACGTGGTGGCACGCCTCGCATCGTTTAAAAATATTTGGTGGTCGCTGGCCAATGAGTTCGACCTGCTGAAAGAAAAACCGATGTCATTCTGGGATGCCGCCATAGCGCAAATCAAACGCGAGGATCCCTCTTCGCACATGATCTCCATTCATAACTGGCACAACCCGCCGATCCACTACCGCTCAAATGCGCACTGGTACGATCATCACAATCCCGCGCTCACCCACGCCAGCATCCAGCACCACGATATGCACTTTGTCCCGGAATGGCGGCAGACATTTGCCAAACCCATTGTCATTGACGAATGCTGCTATGAAGGCAATGTCGATCTCGGCTGGGGCAATATCACCGGAGAAAAAATGACTGCATTGTTCTGGCATGGCGTAATACTCGGCGGCTATGTCACTCACGGCGAAACATACCTGAATGAAGATGAGATTATTTGGTGGTCACATGGCGGCACGCTCAAAGGAACAAGCATCCCGCGCATCGCTTTTTTGCGCAACATCCTTGAGGAAGGACAAGCCAAACGCCTGACACCGCTCCCGTGGGGTAGCCACTGGGATACGTCGATGGGGATAAGCTGCGAGGGCAACTGGGGACTGTTCTATTTTGGCGATCATTGCCCTGCCTACAAGATGATGACTATGTTGCCGGAGAATACGACGTGGAAGGTCGATATCATTGATACCTGGGCCATGACGATCACGCCGGTTGCGGGGGTTATTCAACACGGTGACAAGCTGGATCTACCGGCTAAGCCATGGATTGCTCTACGCTTAATAAAACTCTGATAACTACAGCCAGCCCCAGGGGCTGGCGATAACTTGACTCACCGCGGCGTCACCCTTTAACCAGATTGCGCGCTGTCGGGTAGTCGGTGATCAGTACGTCGATATAATTCCCCTGCAGCGCGCCACGGATCGCATTCTGTTTTTCTACCCCGCCCGCCAACGCTATCACATGGTTGCAGTCGCGGATCTGCGCCAGCTCCATGCCGATAACCGGGTCTTCCTCATGGCTGAGTACCGGATTGCCCGCCGCGTCGTAATAATGCAGACAGATATCCCCGACCGCGCCGCGTTCGGCCAGCAGTCGCAGCATCTCTTCGTTGTAATAGTTTCCTGAATTTTTCAGCAATTGAGAAGGTTCCAGCTCCCCGATGCCGACAATCGCCACATCCACTTCAGCAAATTTTTCGACGACCGCCGCCACGTCCGGGCTGTTAACCAGCCGAGAACGTTCTTCCACCGAATGCTCAATACTTTGCGAAGGCAACAGCCAGGCCGGGCAGCCGAGGTGTGCCGCCAGCTGTTGCGTCAGAATCGTGGCCTGCACGTTGCCGTTTGGCCCCACACCGCCCAGTAATTGGATCACGCCTGCCGCCCGAATATTTTGCGGGTGCATTTCATCAACCATGCAGCGAATGGTACTACTCCAGGAGGAAATACCGACCAGGTCTTCGGCACGCAGACGAGTTTCGACGTAATGTGCCGCCGCACTGCCAATGGCATGCTTAATTTGCGTACTACTGGGGTTGTCGCCAACATCCACCACAATCGCCTGGCGCAGACCAAACCGCTCTTCAATGGCTTTTTCCAGCTCGACAAAGATATTAGTCGGCTGTACGACGGTGATTTTCACCAGCCCTTCTTTCTGACAACGCGTCAAGGCACGGGAGACAAAGGACTGCGACAAATGCAGCAGCGTGGCGATTTCAGACTGTTTTTTATTTTCGGCGTAGTAAAGTGTGGCAATCTTAACCAGCAACCGCTGTTCATCCTGCTTTGACATAACATTCCCCCTGGTAAACTGCCTGTTATTTTTATTCATACCTGAATAGATAACAAGTCGTCTGCGCCTTTCCGGTTATCGCGTTAGTGTGATCCTTTTCTCTTTTCGCCAAAATTTGCTGCTATAAGGCGTAGACAAACCCTCAGACAAGGCATATCTTTAATCATGAATAATAAATCAGTAGTGAATATTTATTCTAACCGATAACGACCAACTGTTTTAGCTGCATATTACGCAGTGGATAGCGAGACAGTTGCACTACTGCACCCACATGGAATATTTATTCACTAAGGATTAAACATTCAAGAGGTGTCTTATGAATCCGTTTTCGCTCTCAATACCAGAGCTAGTCAAGAAAGCACGTGCGGTACGTCGTCGCATTATCGTGTTGAATGCAGAAAGCCCGGCGGGGGGACATACCGGCGCTGACCTGTCGCAGGTCGAACTGCTGACAGCACTCTATTTTCGCATCCTGAATTGCTCACCAGAGCTTATAGCAAGCGATGAGCGCGACATCTACATCCAGTCGAAAGGTCATGCAGTGGGCGGTTACTACTGCGTGCTGGCTGAGGCTGGTTTTATTCCCGTGGACTGGCTGGCGACCTATCAGCACGCCGATTCACACTTGCCGGGTCATCCGGTGAAACACAAAACGCCAGGGATCGAACTGAATACCGGAGCGCTCGGTCACGGTCTGCCGGTCGCCGTGGGCATTGCGCTGGCAGCTAAACGTAACAACAGCAAGCGCCGGGTGTTTGTCGTTACCGGTGATGGTGAACTGGCAGAAGGAAGCAACTGGGAAGCCGCACTGGTCGCCGCCCACTACAAGCTGGATAACCTGATTATCATCAACGACAAAAATAACCTCCAACTTGCCGGCGCAACCAAAGAGATCATGAACACCGATCCACTGGATGAGAAATGGCGCGCCTTCGGTATGCAGGTCACTGAGTGCCGCGGTAATGATATGAGTGATGTGGTGCGCACGCTGGAAGGGTTAACCCCGGAAGGTAAACCGCACGTCGTCATTGCCCACACCACCAAAGGGGCCGGGATCTCCTTTATTCAAGGCCGCCCGGAATGGCACCACCGCGTGCCAAAAGGGGAAGAAGTTGAACTGGCGCTGGAGGAACTGAAAGATGCGTAATAGTGAACACCTCGCCACCGTGATGGTGAATACCTTAATTGCCGCGGTCGAGCGCGGAATGGACGTTGTACCCGTCGTTGCTGACTCAACGTCTACGGCGAAAATCGCCCCGTTTATGAAGGAATTTCCCGGTCGTCTGGTCAACGTGGGTATCGCCGAACAGACGCTGGTTGGCGCCGCCGCCGGCCTGGCGCTGGGGGGCAAAATCGCCGTCACCTGTAATGCCGCTCCGTTCCTTATTTCGCGGGCTAATGAGCAAATCAAAGTCGACATTTGCTACAACAACACCAACGTGAAGCTGATCGGCCTGAACGCGGGCGCCAGCTACGGCCCCCTCGCCAGCACACATCACAGTATTGATGACATTTCCGTTCTGCGCGGTTTTGGCAATATTGAAATTTACGCCCCGTCCTGCCCAGTGGAATGCCGGCAGATTATCGACTATGCCTTAAGCCACGTCGGCCCGGTTTATGTTCGCCTCGACGGAAAAGCCTTACCGGAACTACACGACGAAAATTACCAGTTCACTCCGGGTAATATCGATATTCTGCGGAAAGGAAAAGATGTCGCTCTGGTCGCGATGGGCTCAACCGTCCATGAAATTGTCGAGGCTGCCACAGTGCTGGAACAGGCGGGTATTGATGCAAGCGTAATCAGTGTACCGTCAATTCGTCCCTGCGATACCCAACAACTGTTGGCGGCATTAGCCCACTGCAAGGCCGTGGTCAGTGTGGAAGAGCATAACATTAATGGCGGCGTGGGAAGCCTGGTGGCCGAGGTACTGGCAGAAGCTGGCTGTGCCATTCCGCTGCGCCGACTCGGCATTGGCGATGGTCAATATGCCATCGCGGCCGATCGCGCGGCAACGCGTGCCCGCCACGAAATTGACGCCGCTGGCGTCGTGAAAAACGCCGCCGCGCTGTTGCAGCAACACACGATAAAACAATAACAACAGAACACTTACTGGAGAAAGCGATGTCACGAATTCCTCAACAGTTGACCATGGCGGTGATTATTGGCAATCGGGGATTTTTCCCAAGCTATCTGGTTGCTGAAGCCCGCGAACAAGCCAGCGTGCTCTTTGCGCGACTGGGTATTAAAACCATTATGCTCGACGATACGCAAACGGAACTCGGCGGGGTAGAAACCCGCCAGGATGCGAAAGTGTGCGCCGAACTTTTCCGCGCTCACCGCGACGACATTCACGGCGTGGTAGTGCTGTTGCCGAACTTTGGCGATGAAAAAGCAATAGCGGAAACGCTGCGCCTGTCTGGCCTGAATGTCCCGGTACTGGTTCAGGCGCAGGAAGATAACCTTGATAAAATGGGGCTTGCCACCCGCCGTGACAGCTTCTGTGGAAAAATCTCCCTGTGCAATAACCTGCGTCAGTACGGCATTCCATTTACGCTCACCACCCAGCATGTCTGCGATCTGGCCGGTGAGGTTTTTGCTCAGGATCTGAAACGTTTCGAACAGATTTGCCGTGTTGTCAGCAGCATGCGTGGCGTACGCGTCGGCGCTATCGGTGCTCGCCCGGCTGGATTCAATACCGTTCGCTACAGCGAAAAATTACTCGAAAGACTGGGTATCGCCGTTGAAACGCTGGATCTGTCTGAAGTCTTTACCCGCATCAAATGTCTGCGCGATGACGATATCCGTGTGGATGAAAAACGTCGTCTGCTGCTGGATAACGCCGATGCCAGCGCCATTCCCGCCGACAAACTCGTCACAATGGCAAAACTGTTTGTCGTCATCAGCGAATGGGTCATCGCTAACGATATAGATACCACTGCGATCCAGTGCTGGACTTCGCTGCAGGAAAATTTAGGCATCAACGTATGCTCAATCATGAGCGTGATGTCCGGGCAGTTAATGCCCAGCGCATGCGAAGTGGATGTGATGGGCGCGCTGTCAATGTACGCCCTCGCCAGCAGTAATTTAAGCCCGGCTTCCATTGCCGACTGGAATAACAATTTCGGCGACGATCGTGATAAATGTGTGCTTTTTCACTGCGGAAACTTTGCATCAGCCAGTCTGGAGAGCCCCAAAATGGGCACAGCGGACATCATCGGTACCACCGTTGGGAAAGAGAACACCTGCGGTGCGGTACATGGACGCATGAAAAGCGGCACACTGACCTATTTCCGCCTGAGCACCGACGATTTAACCGGTGAAATCAAAGCGTACGTCGGAGAAGGCCAATCGGTAGACGATCCGCTGGATACGGTTGGCTGTCGTGCAGTAATCCAGGTGCCGCATCTGGAGAATTTACTGGCGTGGATCTGTCGTAACGGTTTTGAACATCACGTGGCAATGAACCATTCCGCCAGCGCCGAGGTGCTGCATGAAGCCTTCACCCGCTATCTCGGGGTGGATACGTTGTTCCATCGCTAATACTCAGGGAAACAGAGAGGCTGGAGAAAACGATGTCAGCAACGAAAGACATTATTATTGCGCTTGATGAAGGCACCACCAATGCCAAAGCCGTTGCGCTGGACGGTCGGGGAAATGTGGTCGCGAAGTTCTCCCGCGCGCTGGCGATCCACACGCCTCGCGAAGGCTGGGTTGAACAGTCCGGCGACGCGCTGCTGGAGGCCTCTCTGGCTGTAATGGCGCAAGCAGTTGCCGCCGTAGGTACGCAGCGGGTGGCGGCGCTGGCGATCAGTAATCAGCGAGAAACGGCAATCGGCTGGTATCGCGCAAGCGGGCGTCCGCTCGGCCCCGCCATTACCTGGCAATGCTCGCGCACGGCTGACTTTTGCCGGGCGTTGCGCGAGCAAGGTCATGAGGCGAAAATAAAATCCATCACCGGATTGCCCGTCGCCCCGCTATTTTCCGCCTCTAAAATGCGCTGGCTTCTGGAGTCCGTCCCCAACGGCATGGCGCTCGCGCAGCAAGGCGAAATTTGCCTCGGCACTATCGATAGCTGGTTACTGTGGAATCTTACCGGCGGTGCGGCGTTTCGTTGTGACGCCTCCAACGCTTCGCGCACGCAGTTGCTCAATCTACATAGCGGCCAATGGGATAGCGAGATGCTGGCGCTGTTTGGTATCCCGCAACAGGCGCTGCCAGAAGTTTGCCCTTCCAGTCATCATTTTGGCGTGACGAAAGGTCTGGCGACCATCCCCGATGGGATCCCCATTCTGGCGATGATTGGCGATTCTCATGCCGCGCTCTTTGCCCACGGGCTAGGTGCTGAAGGTTGTGTTAAAGCGACCTATGGCACCGGCTCATCGGTGATGGCTCCGGTATCTTCAACGCAGTCTGCGGTGAATGCGCTGGCAACAACTATTGCCTGGCATGATGGCGATACCCGGGTCTATGGTCTGGAAGGCAATATTCCCCATACTGGCGATGCTGTGGCCTGGATGGCCGACAGTACCGGCTTAAGCGAACTGCCGGAGGAGCAACTGTTACATGAACTCAATACTCTGCCCGCCACGGTCGACTCGACGCTGGGCGTCTATTTTGTTCCGGCACTTACCGGGCTGGGCGCACCCTGGTGGGATGAAAGCGCCCGGGGGTTAATTCATGGCCTCAGCCGCGGCGTGAAACGCGCGCATCTGGTGCGCGCCGCGCTGGAGTCTATTACCTATCAAATTGCCGATGTGGTGCAAGCGATGCACCAGCACAGCGGTTTCAGCCTCAGCGCGCTGATGGTTGATGGCGGGCCAACAAAAAATGATTGGCTGATGCAGTACCAGTCCGATCTGCTGGGTTGCCCGGTAATGCGCAGCGACATTCCCGAGCTTTCAGCCATTGGCGCCGGGCTGCTGGCACGCAAGGCGCTGCTCGGTACAGAAACCGCTCAGCTACGCCATTTTTTGCCCGACCACATATCATTTCAGCCAAACGCAGAGCGTCACGGTCGATTGCAAAAACGCTGGCACGAGTGGCAAAGCGCCGTTGAGCGTACGCGCTGGCAAACACCTTAGCGAGTCAGCAATCATGATAAATCCGCCCGCAGCCACGACTGAGTGCGGGCGCTAATCGCGAACAAAGTCACCAATCGCCAGATAGGTTGCTTTTGCTTCCTGCGGGACTTTATCCTCCAGCATCAGATAAGCATGCGTCATCCCAGGAAAGTGAACATGCTGTACGGGTATCCCCTCAGCTTGCAGTCTGGCGACAAAAGCAAAATTCTCATCCCGTAAAGGATCCAACCCACCACTGACTACCAGAGTGGGTGGAAAATCCTGGCTCAACGGCAGGTAAAGCGGAGACGTCTGTTTACGATCTTCTTCATTGCGGAAATATTGCTGAAAATACCAGCGTATTTTGCTTTCATCCAGTAGCTTTCCGGTACCGTTCTCCTGCACCGATGGCCAGTTCAGCGTGTAGTCCAGGCTCGGATAAATCAGCACCAGGCGATGAATAAATCCTGGCTGCTCGCGGGAAAAGTAGGCCGCCAGCGTCGTGCTAAACGCGCCGCCACCGCTGTCGCCGATAAGCGTGAGTTGGCGAGTGTAAGGAATATGCTGACTGTCGAGCAGCGACCAGACGTTTTCTATTACGGCTTTGGCATCGGAAAGACCAGCCGGATACGGGTTTTCTGGCGCAAGTCGATAATCAACCGACACAACGATATTCCCTGTCGCCATCGCCAGATGACGGGCAACCGGGTCATACACTTCCACCGAACCGCTCAGATGCCCACCGCCATGGATAAACACCACCACCTTCGGCTCTCCGGTCAGTGCCGGTCGATAAATCCGTACCGGGATGCGACGCTCTCCGGTATCCACTTCCGTATTGATAATCGCAGCCATCGGTTCTGAGGTGGACACATTTGCTTTTGTCAGTGCTGCTAACCCTGCTCTTGAGCAGAGCGTGTCGTAGCAAAGGTTGGGATTGCGAGGTTGTGCTGCGAGTAAATCAGCCAGAAGCGCAGGCGGTGTTTGCGTCAGCGAGCCGTGTTCCTGTTGCCAGCGCTGTTGATAACCTTGCTGTTGCGTCTGCACAGTCTCAACGTTGGCAGTCTCACAGGAAAAGCACTCTGCCATCGACTGGCGTTGCCGTCCGTTTTCATCAAAGTTCTCTGCGGCCAACCAGCGCTGTAACACGGCGTCACACTGGGGCCATTCGCTATCAATCATTGATAACCAGTCGCTGTCGCGATTACGCCCCTTGCGCACAATCTTCTGGCGAAAGCGACCTTCGAAGATAAACCCAAGGCGTTCCGCTGCCCGTCGAGAAGCGGTGTTCAGAGAATCGCATTTCCACTCCACGCGACGATAGCCCAACGCAAATGCCTGGCGTAACAGCAGCCAGATGCTTTCGGTGCCGAGAACCGTATTTTTCATACGCGGTGACCAGGTCACATGACCAATTTCGACCGAACCGTGCTCTCGTTCAATCGCCATAAAGCACACCAGTCCGACAGCTCGTCCTGAACGCTGTTCAATGACGGCATAGGGAACCAGAGATGCATCAGTAACTTTCCCCTGCACCCAGCAAACTGCGGCCTCGACGCTTGTGGGGCGAGAGCTTGCAAGCCAGGTCCAGTCGCGATCGTCCGGCGCCTGCGCGTAGGCATCAAACAGATCGGCGGCATGGCTGTCGGCATCCAGGGGAACCAGTCGACAATATTGCCCTATCAGCGTTTCCCGTGGCAGTACGGCAGCGCCATTCCAGTCCGGCACGACATCGCCGACGGTCTGCCCATAAAGATTTATTTCCGGCACGATTCAACCCCAGTAGCGAAGTAAAAAATAGTTATAACACTGGCCATTACACCTTCAAAGCGTCGCAAGGGTGATTTTGACGACGAACAGAAAATCAGCACTCCTTCTATACTGATTAAAAATCAACGCGAAAGAGAGCCTTATGCCACTACCCGATTTTCATGTTTCCGACCCTTTTACGTTAGGCATTGAACTGGAAATGCAGGTGGTCAATCCGCCAGGTTACGACCTGAGTCAGGATTCTTCCCGGCTGATTGATGCCGTAAAACCGCAGCTCACCGCCGGAGAAGTGAAGCACGATATCACCGAAAGTATGCTGGAGATGGCGACCGGAGTTTGCCGAAATATCGACCAGGCTGATGCTGAATTGTCCGCTATGCAGCAGATAATTATGCGAGTTGCTGCAGAGCATCACCTCGCCATTTGTGGCGGCGGCACACATCCATTTCAAAAATGGCAACGTCAGGAAGTCTGCGATGACGAACGCTATCGGCGCAACCTGGAAAATTTTGGCTATCTTATCCAGCAGGCGACGGTGTTTGGCCAGCACGTGCATATCGGCTGCGCAAACGGCGATGATGCCATTTACCTGCTACACGGCCTGTCGCGATTTGTTCCCCATTTTATTGCGCTCTCGGCCGCCTCACCTTATATGCAGACGTCTGACACGCGGTTTGCCTGCGCGCGTCTGAATATTTTCTCCGGATTTCCCGATAATGGCCCGATGCCATGGGTGAATAACTGGCAGGAATTCGAGGGGCTATTCCGTCGACTGGCTTACACCAGCATGATTGATAGCATTAAAGATTTACACTGGGATATCCGCCCCAGCCCGCACTTTGGCACGGTAGAGGTTCGGGTCATGGATACGCCGCTGACCCTTGATCATGCGGTCAATATGGCAGGACTTATTCAGGCTACCGCCCACTGGTTACTCACCAAACGTCCATTCAAGCACCAGGAGCGTGATTACCTGTTGTATAAATTCAATCGTTTTCAGGCCTGTCGCTTTGGTATGGCGGGAATCGTCACCGACGTCAATACCGGCGACGGCTGCCGCCTGTCAGAAGACACATTGCGACTACTGGAGAATATCGCTACTTCTGCAGATAAAGTAGGCGCAACCAGCGCGATTGAAGCTATACATCTGCAGGTTAAAAATGGTCATGATGAAGCACAAAACATGCGTGACTTTGTCGCCGAAGGCGGGTCACTGAGTGGCCTGGTGAAAAAACATTGTGAGATTTGGGCGGGGTTGTAAGCGTGGGAATTTGCGTTGCCCGCTGAGATCCCGGACAATAGCTTTTTAACTCAAGTTTAACAATGTTATGAAACACCCGCTTGAATCACTGATGACTGTCGCAGGGATCCTGCTACTGGCTTTTTTGTCTTGCCTGCTGCTGCCCGCCCCCTCACTTGGCCTGGTGCTGGCGCAAAAACTCGTCGCCATTTTTCATCTGATGGATCTCAATCAGTTTTATACTTTGCTGTTTTGCCTGTGGTTTTTACTGCTGGGCGTGATTGAGTATTTGGTGCTGCGCTTCATCTGGCGGCGCTGGTTCTCGCTGGCGGATTAGGCCCGCGAGAACCCTCTGCTGTTAATGCGTTCGGCTATGATTTTCTTTGCGATAAGCTCCCGGCGGCTGGCTGAACGTACGGGTGAAAATACGCGTAAAGGTCTGCTGCGAATCGAATCCGTATTTTAAACATATGTCGTACACTTTCTGGTCGGTATCGCGTAGATCGCGCGCCGCCATCAGCAGCTTACGTTCGCGGATGTAACGCCCGAGACTCTCGCCTTTGTACTGCATAAAAAGACGCTGCAGGTGCCATTTGGAATATCCCGCATGGCGTGCAATATCATCAATGCGCAATGGCTGATTCAAATTATCATCAATCCATTCAACAATCGTATCAATTACCTGAGCAGAAATCGTCATCATGCTCTCCCCTGTATTCATTGAGTCACCTGTTGCCACCAGGCCGTAAACGGTTGGTCCGGTTCGGACAGTATTACCGGTTCACCCAGCATTGGCGTCAGCAGTCGGTAATCCTGATGACGGCTGGCAAGCGCCAGTCGTTTGTAAGGATCATCCCAGGTATGTTTCGCCAGAACGAAACGGCCGGCATGCCCTGGCAACACGGCTTTCGCATGCAGATCTGCCGCAGCCTGCGCCGTCTCTTCCGGCATCATGTGAATAAACTTCCAGTCCTGGTCATACTGACCGTTCTCCATAATCGCCAAATCGACAGAGCCAAACTGCTCGCCGATGGCTTTAAAATGCGGTCCATAGCCGGAATCGCCGCTGTAATAAACGTTCTGCTCCGGCGTTTCGAACATGAAGCTCGCCCATAGTGTTTGGTTGCGTTTGATACCGCGCCCCGAGAAATGACGGGCGGGCAGCACATGAACGATCAGCGAATCCGTCACTCTGACGGACTGATTCCAGTCCCGTTCTTCGATTATCTCGCTGCGCATCCCCCAGTAACGCAGATGCGACCCGACGCCAAGCGGCGTAATCACCCGCTTAATTTTCGGCATTAGCGCCTTGATAGTGGCGAGATCCAGATGGTCATAGTGATCGTGCGAGATGATGAGCAGGTCTATCTCCGGCATCGTCTGTGCGGTCCACGGATAATCACCGGCAAAGGCCTTGTTCAGGAACGAGAACGGTGCGGCATAATTGCTGAAAACCGGATCAATCAGGATACGTTGACCCGCCAGCTGTAAATACCACGAAGAATGGCCCAGCCAGACCAGGGTATCCTGCTGCGGCGAAAGCCCGGCGAGATCGGTCGCGACCATAGGTAACGGTTGTGCTGGTCGTGCATTTTCACGCTTAGCGACCAGAAACTCCCACCAGGCCGCCAGCATGCCTTTGTTGCCGGTATAGCCCGGTGTCGGCACCTGGTTATGAAACTGTCCATCACGATAGTGCGGTGACTGTTCAACCTGACTCAGTTGTGCCCCTTGCGGCGCCTGACCAAACCCGGCATTGAGTACAAACGGTAAACTTGCAGCTGCAGCAATAAGCATAATAACAACCACACAAACTGTGAGACGCTTCATATCCTGACCTTAAACGCGCCCCCTTTCCGCTGGTTTGCGCGACTGACTCTTGATTATGAGTGAGTAAGCACTCATTATAGAAATCGAAAGTTCTCCGTCAAGATGATTTTCAATCTTTGACATTCGCCGTTGCGGCGCAGCAAACGCCGTGATTCAATCATGTTTTTTACAAACTTAAGGGTAAAGTGTAGTGGCTCGTCCGAAGAGTGAAGACAAAAAACTGGCATTACTGGAAGCTGCAACCACAGCATTTGCACAATCAGGTGTTGCGGCTTCGACCGCCGTGATAGCCCGTAATGCAGGGGTTGCGGAGGGAACGTTGTTTCGCTATTTCGCGACCAAAGATGATTTGATCAACGAGCTTTACCTCTTTTTGAAGCAAGACCTTTGTCAGTCGATGATGGCAAACCTGGATCGTTCAGTGACCGATGCCAAAACCATGACTCACTACATCTGGAACAGCTACATTAGCAGGGGCCTGAACCACACCTGCGGGCATCGCACGATTCGTCAGTTGGCGGTCAGCGAGAAAATAAGCAAGGACACCGAACAACAGGCTGACGATATGTTCCCGGAACTGCGCGATCTTTGTCATCGTTCCGTACGACCC
Organism: Citrobacter sp. MGH110; assembly: GCF_001037515.1. Taxonomy (NCBI): domain Bacteria; kingdom Pseudomonadati; phylum Pseudomonadota; class Gammaproteobacteria; order Enterobacterales; family Enterobacteriaceae; genus Citrobacter; species Citrobacter sp. MGH110. Next base: position 2,345,127 of record NZ_KQ089830.1, read on the forward strand.
GAGTTTATGTCTGATGAATATCGCGCCTTTGGCGACGGGCTATTCCTTTCTCTGGCAGAAACCACCATGGAGTTCGCCGCCCGCGACGCTGCCCGCGCAAATGAATATATTTCGATGGGGTTTGAAGCCATGTGGCGCGCACTGACCCGCGAGGAACAATAATGGACGGCCAGACCCTTCCTGCCTGTGCGAAACGCCTTGCGCTCGAACTACCTTTTACCGAACACTGCTGGCCTTTCGGCCCGGAATACGATGTCTTCAAGGTTGGCGGTAAAATTTTTATGCTGGTCACGGAGCTTCGCGGACGGCCACTTATTAACCTGAAATCCGATCCGCAAAAATCACTGTTAAACCAGCAGATCTACCCCAGCATTAAGCCCGGCTATCACATGAATAAAAAGCACTGGATCTCGGTCTATCCTGGTGACGATATTACCGAGTCATTACTGGCAGAGCTGGTGAATGATTCCTGGCACCGCGTCGTCGACGGCTTGCCGAAGCGGGATCAAAAACGCCTGCGTCCAGGTTGATTTATCGCTAACCCCGATAAGTGTTTTTGCATTTTTCTGTCTTATCTTTTTTCTGCTAACCCTGTACCCTGCTGAAACAAAACGCACCCGCAGGGTATGGAAAATCACCAGGAGTAGTTATGGATATTGTTTCTGTCGCCTTAAAACGTTACTCCACTAAGGCATTTGATCCGAATAAAAAACTGACCGCTGAGCAGGCCGAAAAATTAAAAACGCTGCTGCAGTTTAGCCCATCCAGCACCAACTCTCAGCCATGGCACTTTATTGTCGCCAGCACTGATGAAGGTAAGGCGCGTGTGGCTAAATCCGCAGCTGGCGGCTTTGTATTCAACGAACGTAAAATGCTGGATGCTTCCCACGTCGTGGTGTTCTGCGCCAAAACGGCGATGGACGATGCGTGGCTGGAACGCGTGGTGGATCAAGAAGAAAGCGATGGTCGTTTCGCCACGCCTGAAGCGAAAGCCGCAAACCACAAAGGCCGCACCTTCTTTGCCGACATGCATCGCAAAGAACTGAAAGATGACAACCACTGGATGGCAAAACAGGTGTACCTGAACGTCGGTAACTTCCTGCTGGGCGTTGCGGCGATGGGCCTGGATGCGGTGCCGATCGAAGGCTTTGATTCAGCTGTCATGGATGCAGAATTTGGCCTGAAAGAAAAAGGTTTCACCAGCGTAGTGGTGGTTCCTGTGGGTCATCACAGCATAGAAGATTTCAACGCCGCGCTGCCGAAATCTCGTCTGCCGTTGGAAACGACGCTGACGGAAGTCTAATCCTCCGCATTTGCATAAGCTCCGCACAGCGGTCATCATAGACCGCTGTTTATTAAGGAGACGTTATGCAGGAATTGATATCTCAGGTAGAAGAACTCGGCATTGAAATAAATCACACCACCTCATTGGTGATGATTTTTGGCATTATTTTTATCACCGCCATTATTGTTCACGTTATTTTGCACTGGGTGGTATTACGCGCATTTGAAAAGCGCGCCAGCGCCAGCTCCCGCCTGTGGCTACAAATCATCACGCAGAACAAGTTATTTCACCGGCTGGCATTCACCCTGCAGGGTATCATTGTCAATATACAGGCCGCACTCTGGCTACAGAAAGGCAGCGAAGCAGCAGAAATATTAGTGACCTGCGCACAGTTGTGGATCATGATGTACGCCCTGCTGTCCCTATTTTCCCTGCTGGACGTTATTCTCAATCTGTCGCAAAAACTCCCTGCTGCGTCGCAATTGCCGCTAAAAGGCATATTCCAGGGCATCAAACTCATCAGCGCAATTCTCGTCGGAATATTGATGATTTCCCTGCTGATTGGTCAGTCACCGGCAATACTGATAAGCGGTCTGGGCGCCATGGCCGCCGTGTTAATGCTGGTGTTTAAAGACCCTATTCTCGGTCTGGTGGCCGGAATACAGCTCTCCGCCAACGATATGTTAAAGCTTGGCGACTGGCTGGAAATGCCGAAATACGGTGCCGATGGCGCGGTCATTGATATTGGCTTAACCACCGTCAAAGTGCGCAACTGGGATAACACCATCACCACTATCCCCACCTGGTCCCTGGTATCAGACTCTTTTAAAAACTGGAGCGGAATGTCGGCTTCAGGCGGTCGGAGAATTAAACGCAGCATCAGCATCGATGCCACCAGCATCCATTTTCTTGATGAGGATGAGCGCCAGCGTCTGCATAAAGCCCACCTGCTGAAACCGTATTTAACAACACGTCACCAGGAAATTGACGAGTGGAATCAGCAGTTAGATGCGCCTGAATCGGTATTGAATCACCGCCGGATGACCAATATTGGTACCTTCCGCGCTTATCTGAACGAGTATTTGCGTCATCATCCGCGTATTCGCAAAGATATGACGTTAATGGTGCGCCAGCTTGCGCCGGACGATCATGGTTTACCGATTGAAATTTATGCCTTTACCAATACGGTGGTCTGGCTGGAATATGAAAGTATTCAGGCTGATATCTTCGACCATATATTTGCCGTAGTTGAAGAGTTTGGCTTGCGCATTCATCAGTCGCCTACCGGAAATGATATTCGTGCTCTGTCTGGTGCGTTTCAGCGATAAAGCTCAGGTACTGGCGCGTGAAATATAGCGCCAGTCCATCATCACCCTTTCCGTCTGCGCGTCAGGATTTTCTATTTTATTCAGCAATAATCCTACCGCTTTGCGGCCTATATCCCGTGAGGGCTGCTCAATGGTCGAAAGCTGTGGAGAAACCATTTCTGCCAGTTCCGTACCGTCGAAACCAACAACGGCGATATCCTGCGGGATCTGTAATCCGGCATCGAAAATTGCGCGCATCGCACCAGCGGCTAGCGTGTCCGATACGGCAAACACCGCGTCGGGTTTCACCTCTGCGGCAAGTAGTGTTTTCATCGCCGCAATTCCTGCACTGGAACTTAATTCACTGGCATATTCCACAGCCTGATATTCAAGCGACAGCGCATGCAGCGCCGCTTTATAGCCGCGTTCGCGCAAACGAGCATATTTATAACTCAGGTCATGATTGATTAAGGCAATTCGTCGGTAGCCCTTATCCACCAGGTGAGATATCACCGACTGTGCGGCGTCAACATCGTTAATCCCCACGCAGGAAACCGCGCCTTTGTCAGCATATTCCGCGCACTGAACCCAGGGCGCATCGCCAATCAGCGTAGTCAGTTCCGGTAATTTTGAGAATGCATCCATGGTGATAATGCCATCAACAATTTTCCCCGACAGGAGCTTCAACGCCGATTTTGAGCGGGCTGTATCCGAGCCGGAATTACACAGCAAAATGCGATAGCCATTCTTCTCCGCCTCCTCTTCAATGCCTTTAACAACCTCTGCACAAAAAGGGTTGGCAATGTTGGAAACCATCACCAGAATCATCGAACTACGTGCCGTACGCAGCTGACGCGCCAGCAGGTTGGGCTGATAATTGCTTTCTTTAATAGCCTGTAGCACGCGCTCACGATTTTTGGCTTTGACGGTATCACTGTGATTCAGCACACGCGATACCGTCGCCACCGACACACCGGCAAGCTGGGCGATTTTTTGAATAGACATAACGACGACACATCCTGCGGTTTACGCTTTGCGTTGAGGCTACCATAAAATCGCCGACTGGCGAACCGGATGCGTGTTTAGCGCTGTACTGATATCCAACGCTGCTGCTGATGGCTTTTTATAATTGCATCAATAATATACATCACATCCGCACCGTCAGAAAAAGACGCAAATCGACGCTCCGCCCTCGCGGGCATTTTGCCTGCCAACACCGCCTGATAAAACTGCTGCATCATATTCTTGAACGCATCCGGCCAGCCCTCAATATGCCCGCCCGGAAAGTGCGCACTGGCAGCTACATCAGCATTCATCAATCCTGGGTCGTCCGTCAGGATCTGGTTCGCCTGCTGACGGTGCCCGACCCAAAGCTGTTGCGGCGTTTCCTGATCCCAGTGCAGTGAACAGTGGCTACCGTTAATTTCAAAGCTCAGGTGATTCTTGCGCCCGGCACTCACTTGCGAAACGCTAAAGCAGCCTTTGCTGCCATCATCAAAACGTACCAGCACCGACCCACGATCTTCTGTCGTAACCGCTTTATCCTCAAATTGCACATCAGCCGTTTGCTGGCCAAACGTAGCGTTACTGGCAATGCTGGCTTTACGTACCGGCCAGACGATAGCCAAATCGGCCATCACCTCGACAATACGTTTTCCAGTCACGAATTGCACCGTATCACACCAGTGCGAACCGATATCCGCAACCGCCCGTGAATCGCCGCCCTGTGCGGCATCGACCCGCCAGTTGTAGTCAGTCTCCAGCAGCATCCAGTCCTGCAGGTAGCTCCCCTGTACGGCAAACAGACTGCCCACGCTGCCGCTTCTGACCATACTGGCCGCCTGCTGCACCATTGCAAACTGGCGATAGACAAAGCTCACGCCGTGCACCACTCCAGCCTGCTGCGCCAGCGTTTCCAGTTCACGAGCCTCTTCCGGCGTCATACACAGCGGCTTTTCTGAAAACACGTGCATACCCGCGCGTAAAATCTGCCGATTGATGTCGGCATGCAGATGATTCGGTGTACAGTTATGCACTACCTGCAGTCCGGGATGCGCCAGCAGCGCTTCAACGCTGCCGTACGCATGAGGAATATGAAGAGCATCTGCGCGTTCCTTGGCAACCGCCAGCGAGCTATCACAGAGCGCCACCACGTTCACACCGCCGAGTCGACGCAACGCCTCAATATGTGCAGGCCCAATAAATCCGCTACCAATAATGCCAACCTGTATCATTTGCGTACCTCATCGCCAGCGGCGAAATCATCAAATGCACGTGCAGAAACCGGAATAATATGGCGGCGTATAAAATCACTCCCCTCACGCGCCCCGGTTTGTGCGTCTTTCAGGCAACACTCCCATTCCAGCACCGCCCAGCCAGGGAAATCATATTGTGTGAGCTTGCTGAAGATCGTTTTGAAATCGACCTGCCCGTCCCCCAAAGAACGGAAGCGCCCGGCGCGATCGAGCCACGGCTGATAACCGCCATAGACACCGCTGCGGCTACTGGCGTGGTACTCAGCGTCCTTGACGTGGAACGCTTTAATACGCGAGTGATAGACATCGATAAACCCAAGATAATCCATCTGCTGCAATAACAGATGGCTCGGGTCATAGAGAATGTTGCAGCGAGGATGATTATCAACCAGCGCAAGAAAACGCTCGAACGTCACGCCATCGTGCAGATCTTCGCCTGGATGGATCTCAAAGCAAACATCCACCCCATGGTGATCAAAGCGATCGAGTATCGGTCTCCAGCGGCGCGCCAGCTCCAGAAAAGCCTCTTCAAAGCGCTGACGATTATGCGGTGGCCACGGATAAAAGAAAGGCCAGGCGAGCGAACCTGAAAACGTGGCATGTGCCGTCAGCCCCAGTCTTTGCGAAGCCGCAGCGGCCTGGTGTAAGGTTTCGATGGCCCACGCCTGTCTGGCCTGCGGATTAGCGCGTACAGACGGCGGAGCAAATCCGTCAAAAGCGTCATCGTAAGCCGGATGGACGGCAACCAGTTGACCTTCAAGATGGGTAGATAATTCGCTAATCACTAACCCATATCCGGCCAGCATCCCGCGAATATCATCACAATAGGCCTGACTTACAGCAGCTTGTTCGACATCAAACAGCGACTTGTGATTACACGGGATTTGTAATGCCTTATAGCCCAGCTCCGCCGCCCATTTTGCCACGCCTTCCAGGGTGTTAAATGGCGGGCGATCCCCGATAAATTGCGCCAGAAAAATGCCAGGCCCCTTGATGGTTTTCATAACCCCTCCTGAAAATTACGCCTGCTCTTTGTCGTCATACTTGAAAGAGAAAAGGAAAATCACGGCAATCACTGCGGCAGCGACTGCCGGGATCCACCAGAATGTGGTCCACGCCTGAGGCACGGTTTGCCCCGCCACCAGCCGGTTGTAAAGTGCGCCTGAAATTTGCGAGCCCAGCAGCATACCGATCCCATAGGTAAACATGACGATCATGCTTTGCGCCTGACCTTTTACTTTTTCCCCGGCGATACGATCGGTGTAAATAAAGCCGACCACGAAGAAGAAGTCGTAGCAAACGCCGTGCAGCAGAATGCCGAGATACAGCAGGAATCGGCCCTCTTCGCTGATGCCGAGGGCAAAGAAGGCATAACGCACGAACCAGGCGCACATCCCGATTAACAGCATGTATTTCACGCCCAAACGTCTGAACAGGAACGGGATCACCAGCATGAAGAATATTTCAGACATCTGACCAAACGACATCGCCGTACTAACGTCGCCGACGCCCGCATCAGCAAGAAACGACGCGGTATACGCGTAATAGGTTCCCAACGGTACAGAGATAAGCGTCGCGCAGAGCGAGAAGACAAAAAAGTGACGGACCTTGAGTAAGGCAAAAGCATCCGCACAAAACAGATCGCGAACTTTCACCGGCAGTCCTTTCGCCGGTGCAGGCGTGTTGGGCAGCGTCAGGCTGTAGAGCGCCAGAACCACAGAGATAATCGCCGCCAGCGTAAAGATGCCGGTGGTGTCCGAAATTCCGGTTACACCGATAAAGATCCCCGCGACAATCCAGCCAATGGTGCCAAACACCCGCACCACCGGGAAGGTTTTGTCCTTATCCGACAGGCTATGAAAAGCAATATTGTTGGTAAGCGCCAGCGTTGGCATGTAGCACAACGTGTAGCCAAACAGCAGACCAATCAACAGTGCACCGTTTTGCACCACCAATGCCTGCGGAACAAACCACAGGATTGCCGCGCCAGCAAGGTGCATCACCGCCATCACCTTTTGCGAGGCAAAAAAGCGGTCTACCAGCATCCCTAAGACGAATGGCGACAGAATAGAGGCAATGGGCCCGGCTGAAAACGCATCGCCAATCAACAGCGACATGTTGTGCTGGCTCATCACCAGCCCCAGCGTGACGGACCAACTTCCCCAGATAAAGAACTGTAAGAACATCATTAGCGACAGCCGGGGCACCAGCAGCCGGTACTGTACGCTCTGTTTTCCACTACTTTCGGTTGTTGACACCATTTTTTGCCCCACCCTTAAAAAGTAATCGATTACAAATTAGATTCAATAGAAAAGTAATCGATTACAAAATAAAGATCCTGTCAGCAGCAGCAAAATTGCGAGAACGGTCACGATAAACGTTGAGTGAGGATCCGATCCCATCCTGACGATGGGATCGGTAATAACAAGAACGGTAGAAACTTAGCGGGACTTACGACGCAGCAGTTTGAAGGCAACAAACAGGAACAGGATCCACACCGGTAGCAGGATAGCTGACAGGCGCATCTCATCCATCGTACACATCAGCACCAGAATCATGCCAAGGAAAGCAATACACAGGTAGTTCCCTGCCGGATACAGCAGCGCTTTAAACTGCGTGTCACGTCCCTTACGACGCATCGCCGCCCGGAATCGCAGATGTGCCAAGCAGATCATAATCCAGTTCAGCAGCAGCGTCGCCACCACCAGCGCCATCAGCAGGCTAAAGGCCTTTTGCGGCAGCACATAGTTGATGAGTACCACCAGCGACGTAATAGCACCGGAAAGAATCAGTGAGTTCACCGGTACGCCGCGACGGCTGACGCGGGTTAAGAACTTCGGCGCGTTACCCTGAACCGAAAGACCAAACAGCATGCGGCTGTTAGAGTAGACGCCACTGTTATACACCGACAGTGAAGCCACCAGGATGACAAAGTTCAGTGCAGAAGCCACTACGTTGCTGTCGAGATTATGGAAAATCATCACAAACGGGCTGCTATTGGATTTCACTTCCACCCACGGGTACAGCGCCAACAGCACCACCAGAGAACCGATATAAAACAGCAGAATACGGTACACCACCTGGTTTACCGCCTTTGGAATGCTTTTCTGTGGATCCTGCGCTTCCGCGGCAGTAATCCCGATAAGCTCCAGCCCGCCAAAGGAGAACATAATCACTGCCAGCGACAGAATTAATCCGTTCCAGCCGGTAGCAAAAAAGCCGTTGTAACGCCACAAGTTATCGATGCTTGCATGTTCCCCGCCGTTACCGGAAAACAGCATCCACACGCCAAAACCAATCATGCCGATAATGGCCAGTACTTTAATCAGCGCAAACCAGAATTCCGTTTCGCCATACAGACGTACGTTGACCAGATTGACGGCGTTGATGATCACGAAGAATGCCGCGGCCCAAATCCAGGTTGGAACATCGGGCAACCAGTACTGCATGTAGATCCCTGCCGCTGTCAGTTCAGCCATGCCGACCAGCACAAACATCACCCAGTAGTTCCAGCCGGACAGAAAACCCGCGAACGGTCCCCAGTATTTATAGGCAAAATGGGCAAACGATCCGGAAACGGGTTCTTCGACCACCATTTCGCCCAGTTGACGCATAATCAAAAAAGCGATGATCCCGGCAACGCCGTAACCCAGTAACACCGCAGGTCCCGCCATCTGAATAGCCGGGCCAATGCCCAAAAACAGGCCGGTACCAATTGCGCCGCCCAGCGCAATTAACTGAATATGGCGGTTTTGCAACCCTCGTTGAAGCGTCGGCTCGTTCGTCGACGCGGCATCAGACACGCTGGTGTCAGATGCAGTTGACGCGTTTTTCACGCCCTTCCCCTGTGTGGTTTTTATTGAAGGGGCTTCTTTTAACATTTCAACCTGGTTGTCGCAAGGCGCAATCGATTGGATACGCCGGGCTTCCTTGCCCAACGCACCGAGGCTCGGGAGAAAAACAATAGAAAGAAGGCGAGTTGTTATTGTTTATTCAGGTCAATACGTACCACGTTATCTGGCGCAGATGTAGAGTGGTCTTTATTAAATTTCTGTTTCACGGTGACAAACAGGGTTTGCCCATCCGCCGAGAGCAGCAAGCTGTTAGGGTTTGGTGGTAAATCCCAGCTTTTCTTCACGCTGTAATCGGTCGCATTCAGGCTGAGCAATTTCCCTGAATCACGCTGGGTAATATAGATTTCGTTGCGTTTTGCGTTAAATTTCACCGCCAGCGAATCACCCACATCCAATTTTTTCAGCAGCTTACCAGTATGGATATCCAGCACCAGGGTAGTCTTCGCTTTCGAGTTGTCGGTGACAAACAGGCGACCCGTTTGTGCGTCCTCCGCCATATTCAGCAACAGCGCAGGTTGTTCCCCCAGCGGTTGCCAGCGTTTTTCTACGCGCTGATTACGCGGGTTGATAACAAGAATTTCACCGCCGCCGTTAGCTGCATAAATTCGCTGCGTCACTTCTGAATAATGCAGTCCGGTCATCCATTTACCCGTATTTTTAATGCGGGTTTTTAGCTTCAGGGTTTCAGCGTCAACCACCCAAATCACCGCCGGATCCGCCACGGCACCAATATAGAGCAAACCGTTATGCAGCAGCACCTGGCGCGCACCATACGGGAAACCTTCTGGGTTACGTTCCGGGAACAGTACGCGATTTTTCACTTTGCCGTCAGCGGTATTCAGCGCGCTCAGGCCACCATCCAGTGAGTTGGTGACATACACTGTTTTACCGTCCGGCGAGATAGCCATACCAAAGTTTTTCATATCGGTATGACTCAAGCCGAGCGTTTTAAGCGTTTTTGGATCCAGCTTGTAAACCACGCCGCCCTGCACATCTTTAAATCCTTCGGCGCTGGCAACGTACAACGCATCCCCTGCCGGGCTAAGCGCCATTTCATATAACCCATCCGCCAGCGCGCGTTGTTGCACATCACTGACGGCAGGTTGCGCTGTTTTTTCCGTAACGCTGGCGTTGCTGGCTGGCGTGGTATGCGCCGCACAACCGCTTAACGCCGCAGCAATCAGCAATGCCAGCGCGGATGTTGTTTTTTTCATTGTCGGGATCCTTACCAGAAGTAATACAGGGAGTTAATAACAAAAGGGAATGAGAACTATACGCATTATCTTTACTGAATCAAGAATAATTACCCGAGAGTAAAAAACATGAAACAGAGGTTTGAAGATGCAGACAGGTGCGCGCGACTTCCGGTTTTTCATAATTACAGTGAATTATTCTGGACGAAAAGGCATCGCAGGCCACAGAATGCGCTTTACTGTTTTTCTAACATTTTCAAACGGGTGAACCTGTTGTACTTCAGCCACTCGTTTTTTAGCCAGGCCAGGCAACGACTGTCATGAATAAGATCATCAAACGACTGGAAATCGTCAAAAGCGCTATTGAACTGGAAGATGAGGAGATTATTTTCCAGCAGGTGGCGCATCTTAAAAATGAGCCTTTGTCAGTCGTACCAGGCACCATTGTGCAGGCGATCGAAGAACGACGCTTTGGTGATGCCCTGCGTGAAATCTCGGCCTGGCTGCAATCTCAACGGGCAGTCTCTACGTGGCAGGATCCCGCCATTGCCGCCAGTAAGCTGGAACTCAAAGCACTCGAAACACAGCTGCGTGACCTGATAGATAAGCGCAACACGCGCATTCAAATCCTCGATGATTTCAACGATCTGTATCACCTTCGTCTTGGACCGCTGATGAGCCGCATTCTCGAACTGCGTAAACAGCTCGCCGCCAGTGCCCAGCGCAAACAGGAAGCGGAGCGAAAACGCCGGGAAAAAGACTATCAATCCTGTCAGCACTATATTTCCCAGGCTGTTGATCAACTGGCCAGGCTCAAGCAGCACTGGATGAACCAGAATTCAGATTCGCGCGAATCGGTGGAAACACGCCAACGTATTCAGCAGCAAACTGAACTGATTACCGCCCTGCTGGCGGAGATTCGTGAGCTGGAAAACGACTTTTCTCGCCAGGACGACAGCGCAACCCGTCAGGCACAGGAAGAGGCCAGCCATGAATATGATGAATATCAGGAGCAGCAGCAGGATGCGCAGCATCGTTTTAGCCGTGACCAGCGGCTTTCCTCTGATGAACGTAATGAGTTAAAACGCCTGTGGCGTCAGGCAAGCCGTCTTTGCCACCCGGACGTGGTAGCCGATGATCTGAAAGAGAAAGCGCATCAGATGATGGTGCAGCTTAACCAGGCGCGCCAAAATGCCGATCTTGCCACCGTCCGGGCGCTACTGACTCAATTGCAAAGCGGCCTCGAACCGATGATGGCCAGTGACCGATTGAACGATTTGCAGCATTTACGCAGCAAAATACAGCAGCTCAGAGAACAAATTAACGCGCTGCTCAAAGAGATTACCGAACTGGAAGCCGAGAACGCCTGGCGGCTTGCCACCTCCGTGACTGATAAAGAAGCCTACTTCTCCGATCAACAACGGGCGCTTACGGAAATCCGCAATACGCTGGAACAGCAGGTGCATCAGGTTGAACAGGAACTGTTGGCGGGCTAAGCCCTATCAGCAATAGCAATCAGAAAAAATAACCTCTTCAAGTGAGTTTTTAAAATTAAGCACAAAAAGCCAAAAATAGGATAATTCCCTAAAAAATTCACAACACTAAGAATTATCAACCTGAATACTCGAGTTTCAGGTCGATAACTGCAAATTTAGCGATATTTCTCTCTTCCCCTCGACGCGCCTTCTCTTTGTCCTGGTCTTGATTAAGAATTCTCCTACCAACCAGTAAGCCCATTAAGAAAAACGGGTATCCATCTGAAATATAATGTTTTTCATATAAATCCCCTCCAAAACAGATAGGAATACCCTGTCTTTATAGAAACCACTCAATCATTATTCATGCGATTCATAAGCGAAATCTATCAATCATTTACGCAGAGCTGAAATAAACGATTTATCTTAAATTTTAACAAAGTGTAATATCTACTTTAAGAATAGTTAATGATTCTAATAAATACAGAGAATATCTGTTTAATCTGGAATTAATAAGGATACGTTCACAGCACAGAACGTAATACGAGATTTAATTAACATTTCACGCGTCGCAAGAAACTCTTTTTTAACCTACAAAAAGAGGCGGCTGCTTGCACCAAAATTTCAAGGAGATCGTTATGTCAAAGGCTATTTTTTTGGGTGACTCAATTTACCCTTGGCTAGGCATGCGAGAAATCCTACGTGGCTCATCATTATATATTGATATCGCGTATTACTCCTCCCAGACGCTCTCTGCTGTCAAAATGCTTCCCTATGAAACGGATTGCATCATCATTAATCCTGACAAATCAGATTTTTTAAAATATGCCAGGATTATCCGCAACATGGCTTTACGACCTGTCACCAAAATTATTGTTTTGGCAGATGAAGCTACTTTTACTCTTTTTCAAACCGTTTGTGGGAAGAACATGCTGTTTCTTGATCAAGATGCCAGTCTTGATCGGCTACACCATGCCGTTACACGTATCACAAAAAACAATAACCAACAAAATATCAAAGCATTACACAACAAGATCACAGCAAACGAATTCAACGTAATGATGATGCTTGCCCGAGGATGGTCACTGACACAAATCGCCGGGGCATCACAAAAAAGTGAAAAAACCATCGGGGCGTACAAAAGCAATATTGCCAGAAAACTCGGCAAAAATAACACCCGGCTCAAGTACACCATTTCTCACTATAGCCAGCCGTAACTGACTTATTTAAGGACAATTATCACGGTTATTATTTAAAAAAAGTTTTCTTTCGACTCGCTTTTTAATTCCGCATCGCACGGAAGGAAACCCTATTCCCAAAAATCTATTACCGGGTAGCACATCCGCGTGCCAACCATAGCCAACAACTCAATGTATTAACACATGCATAACAGGAATGTAGACGAGGGTTATATATGAACAAAGTTTACAGCATTATTTGGAACGCGGCGCTCGGTATCTGGGTGGTCGTTTCTGAATTAACCAAAGGAAAGAAAAAAAGCAGCTCGCGCAAAACGGTTGCGGTATTAGCAGCGGGTGCATTAAGCGCTACTTCAATGCAGGTTTCCGCTGATCCGATTATCGATATCGGTGATCACAATATTTTCACCGACTACCAGGCAGGTATTTCCGTTGGGGATTATGCGGGTATCCACGACTACGGATTCTTATATAAAGATATCACTGCTGGTCAGGCGCTCAATATCAGCGGTGCGATCCCAACGATCAGTCCGGGTCAAAGTGGCGTTGTTGAATCAACGACCATCAGAGAGCTGCTGCAAACCGGCAAAATCACTCTTAAGGCCACCAGCCCTGACCAGAGCGTAAAAACGATTACTAATGCTGAAGAGCTGGCGGAATACCTGACGTACAACCGGTCGTCGACGCCTTCACAGAGCACAGAATTCTCTATTAACGACCCGGCATTTCCTGGTGAGCCGGCATCAATTAAAGTCTTTGATACCCAAGAGTTAAGTAGTTTTCTTACCGAATCACAGATCGGCGATTCGGTATTAAACACCTACGATCCAACGTTGTCTAAAATCTATAAACAATTTGGCATCGCGCTGGCGACAAATGGCTCCATAGCCAATCTGGATATTGGCAACGACACGCTCAATGTCCGTGACAAAGCCAATACTATCGAGTTGCTGGCTAAAGACTCCTCCTTGCTGGAGGCTCAGGACGCAGGTAGCCAGGTTAACTGGCAATCCGATAACTATATAAAATTTAACGCCGCCCCAGTTATCCCTGAAAAAACGTTCGCCGGTTCAGCGCAAACCTCCGTGTTTGGCGATGATGTAACACTCATGTCCTACGGCTATGATGCAGACGGTAAAGTAGTCGAAACGGGTACGCGCACATTTAACATTACCAGCACGCAGGAGCTGGCCGATTTTAACGACTGGCTGTTGGGTAAAAGCAGCGACGCAGCAGAAAACCCTGAAGGGCAAAAGGTCAGCCAACTGCAGTTGTGGCTGGATGTTGAAAACGGTGATATCACAACCGTCACCGCCGCGCAGACAAAATACGCGGAGCTGATTGATGGCTTGATCAACTCCAGCAAGTCTTCAGACGTGCTTACCTGGGATTACGACGTCTGGACCGACGGCTTGTCGCATAGCAATAACGCGACCGCTGGCCGCGGTGAGCTGCATGCTATTTACGCCAACGGTGCAGGCACCTCCGGCACCCTAAACAAAGATGCGATTATTGCCGTTGACGGCAGTATTAACGGTGTCATGAAATCCCTTAATGACGGGGTTATCACTAACCTTGGCGAGCTGAACGCATTACGCACGTCTACCGGGCAGAGTCTGGCGATTGGCATGCTGGCAAAAGACGCAACGGCAACCAACAACGGGATCATCAACTCCGGGCTGTTTATCGACAAAGACGGCAATCAAAACGTCAACAGCTATGGCGCATTTGGCATGCAGGGGCAAGGCGCCAGCCAGATAGCAAACAACGGCACCATTAACCAGGCGATCACCACCGATAACTTTGGTACCGCGTCGGCAGCAGATCCCTGGAGTAAGGATGAGCCAGATTCTTCGCTGACGCTGGCTATTGGCATGCAACTGTCTGACGAATCGCAAGGCGTCAACAACGGCGATATCAACGTCGTGGACGGGCGCAAAAACGGTGCATCCTTTGCCAAAGGCACCGCTTATGGCGTAGAAGTTGCCGGGAATGCCACTTTCACTAACGCTCAGGATGCCTCAATTTATCTTGGTCGCGACGCAAGCGATCCGTCTAAAGATGTCACGATGGCTGGCGGCTCTAGTCTGAGCGCCGGGATCATGACCAAGAGTGCCAAAGAGGTGATTAACAACGGTCTGATCACGCTGGGAACCGGGATACGCAACGCCGCGGGGATTCTGGTCGGAAATGCCACGGGCAACGTCCTCAATACCGGCAATATCGTGATCAATGGAGGTTCTGGCGGGGGCAGCAGTAAGAACTACGGCATCTCCGTACGCGACAGCGGCGCGGAAAATAATCAGGAAATCCGCAACGACGGCAAGATTAACGTAAATGGCACCAACAACGTGGGGATCCACGTTAGCGCCAATAACAAAAATGCCGAAGTCACCACCAGCGCTTCAGGTTCTATCGTGGTGGACGGTGAAGGCGGTGTCGGTAACCGTAACTACGCTATCTGGGCAGAAGGCGGCGCTAACGGCCAGGCTGTGGTCAACGTCTACTCCAACATTACGCTGGATAAAGCCGGTAACATCGGAGTGCACGTACGTGATAACGCCATCGCTAACGTTGACAGTCTGAGTAGCCCGACATTTAACAGCACCGATCAGATTGGTTATTACCTGTTTGGTAAAGGCGCTACCGCCAACATTGGTCAGGCGGTGATGAATGACAATGGTCAGGATCGCACCACCATTTTCCGTATCGCCAATGGCGCATTGCTGGCCGGGAATACCACGCCACCGAATGGTCAGGCTGGCTCCAACCTTGATCTTACCCTCAGCGGTAAGAATTCCATGGGCGTTCTCGCCACCGGCGCTGGCAGTAGCGTAGATACCGGTGAAGCTACGTTTACCGTTAAGGGTAGCGACTCAGCGGCGCTGGTTATCGAAGGCGGCGCGAAAGGAACTATCAGCGATAAAACGACCATCAATTTAACCGGCGAAAGAACCGTTGCCGGGGTTGTGGATGGTCAGGCTCACCAGTTGAATGGTGACACGCAGGGTAATCCGACTAGCACCACCCTCACCTCCAACGCGAAGATTACCTCTGAAGCTAGCGGCAATGAGGTTATCGCCTATGTGGCGAGGAATCAGGGCAACCTGATCCTGGATACCAACTCGATTATTGATCTGGCCAGCGTCGACAGCATCGGCGTTGATGTTCAAAAAGACGGGAGCTTAACCAATAACTCCTCCAGCGCCCTGCATGTCAGCAACGGCATCGGTGTTAGGGCTTCAGGTACCAGCGCGCAGATTAATAAGCTGGGCAAAGTTCAGGTTGATGATGGTACTGCTGGGGTTCTGCTCACCCAAGGAGCCAGCCTGCTGATTAACGGTATTTCTGGCGACAGTATTACTACCGATGGCACCGCTGACGGTATTCGTCTGGCCGAAGGCGCTGGCGCTCTGTCCGCGCAAAATGTGGAGATCAGTGCAAAGGGTGACGGTGCTGGCATTCAAAACGATGCTAACAATAACAATATCCTGTTACGAAACGTCACCATAAACTCCAACGATGGCGCAGGCATCCGCACCAGCGTGGCGTTGACCATGACCGATAAAGACAGCGCTGGAAATATCCTCAACGTCAACGGGAAAGGTACCGGCTTCGCTTTTTGAACAACGCGATGGCGGCTCGGTGACGGGCGATCTGACCATCGGCAAAGGCTACACCATTGAGGTGCTGAACAGCGAAGGCAGCGGTATCCGCGCTAATACCAACGGTAATGTCACCACCAATGCCGACATTAACGTGCATAACGACGCAGGCGGTTCGGCTATCATCGCGAAAAACGTCAGCGCCTTGACCAACAGCGGCAAGATTATCTCTGCCAGCACCACCTCACCGGTAATTGACGCCAGCGGCGACAGCAGTAAAACCATTACCAACACGGGAACCCTGCAGGCCATCAACGACACGGCCGTGGCCATTCAGTCCGGCAAAGGCAATGACACCATTGATATCAGCGGCGGTGTAACCAGCGGCGTAATCAATACCGGCGAAGGTGCGGACATCTTTAACTGGCGTAGTGGCTCCTATGCGGGTGAAGTGAATTTCGCCGGTACTGGCGGTAACAATAAAGCCAACATCGGCAATGTGACGCTGGATAAAACACGCCACATCACTACTGAAGCTGGTAGCGGCAACGCCCTCACCTTCACCGATACAAAAGGTGCGAAGATTGGTACGCTGGCGAGCGACAATCTGACCACTGGCACCAACATCGGCACCGGCTGGGATTCGCTGACCATCAGCGGCTCAAACGCGGATGTCCGCGTCGTAGAAAACCTGACGCTGGCAAGCAAAACCATTGCCGTAAACAATGGCGCAACCCTGAGCACCGGCGACCACGTCGAGCCGACCAGTACTGCCGCAAGCATTGGCGATTACAATGTTACGACCCAGGGCACAGGCAGCCGGGTTATCTTCGATACCCAGGGTGATGCTTCAGCGGCGCAAATTTATCGCGGTATCATCAGCGGTGACGGGAAGTTCGAACGTGCGGCGGGCGGTACCACGATCTTCACAGCTAACAATACCTACACCGGCTCTACCACTATCGCTCAAACCGGTACGCTGCAGTTGGGTGACGGCGGAAATACAGGCGAAGTCAGCGCCGTGTCAGACATTATCGACAACGGCATATTGGCGATTAATCGCGCCAACACCGTGCTGCTCAACGGCGTGATCTCCGGTATTGGCGCACTGCAGCAAATCGGCGGCGGCATTACCCGTCTGAACGGCAATAACACCTATACCGGCGACACCACCGTTACCAACGGCACGCTGCTGGTGAATGGCGATCAAAGCGCGGCGCGCGGTGCCACCACCGTTAGCGGCACGTCCACACTTGGCGGTAATGGCACTATCGGCGGCAACGTGCTGATGAACGATGCCACGACCCTCAGTGCCGGTGACGGTGGTGCGGGTACGTTATCCATTAACGGTAATCTGCAGCTTGGTAGCAAAACGACTTCCGCTTTCGAACTGGGTCAGGCCTATACGCCAGGCGGCGCGCTAAACGATCTGATTAACGTCGCGGGCGATCTGCAACTGGACGGGACTCTGGATGTCACCACTTCACAGGGCGGTAACTTCGGACCGGGCGTGTACCGTATCTATAACTACGGCGGCACGCTGGATAACCAGACGCTGGAATTAGGCGCAATACCGGACAGTCAGGATAAGAGCAATATTTTTGTCCAGACCTCCATCGACAAACAGGTCAACCTGGTGAACGCCAACGGCGTTACCCTGCAGTTCTGGGACGGCGCAACCGTCAATCAGAGCCACGGCGCGTCGGGCATTGAAGGCGACAGCAAAATTGACGGTGGCGATGGCAAATGGATGGCAATCGGCAGCCAGGGTGATAACAACTGGACCACCGCAACCGGTGAAGGTAACGCCCCTTGGGCACAGAAGTCCTTCGCCGTCTTCACCACCAAAGGCGGTACAGTTACCGTGGACAATGCCGCGGGAGAAGTTAACTTCTCCGGAGCACAGTTTGATGCCGATGGCTATGTCGTTAAAGGCGATGCGCTTAACGCGTATGCCACCACGGAAAACGCGACCCACGCAGGCCAGACGCCGGGAACTGGCGAACTGCTGCTGCGCGTTGGCGCCGGTGGCGCGGGGCAAAACTATACCGCGACCATTGAGTCTGTTATCCGCGAAGCCAGTACTGCTGATAAGCTGACGCTGGTGAAAACCGACCTTGGCCGTCTGATTCTCAGCGGTGACAACGAGTATCGCGGCGGCACGCGCATTGATGGCGGCACGTTGCAGATCTCCTCCGACAGCAATCTCGGCCAGAGCGGAACTGACCTGGCAATCAATAACGGTTCAACGCTGCAACTGGGCGCGGACCTGACCAACAATCGCACCATCGAGCTGGGAGCGAATGAGAA
Organism: Citrobacter sp. MGH110; assembly: GCF_001037515.1. Taxonomy (NCBI): domain Bacteria; kingdom Pseudomonadati; phylum Pseudomonadota; class Gammaproteobacteria; order Enterobacterales; family Enterobacteriaceae; genus Citrobacter; species Citrobacter sp. MGH110. The sequence continues at coordinate 2,363,610 of NZ_KQ089830.1, forward strand.
CGCAGCGGTGTTCGATCTCAATTCGCATCACTTCACGCCAACTGGTGAGATTACCGGCGACGGTAAACTGAAAGTCACCAGCAGCTCTAGCGATGCGGGCAGCACCTTGTCGCTCGACCGCGCAAACAGCTACAAAGGCGACACAGAAATTGCCGGTACCGGAAACGCCAACAATGTGACGGTCAACGTCAGCAAAACCGGAGCCTTTGGCAGTAACGAAAGCAGCACAGTGAACGTCAATAAGGGCGCGACGCTCAATGTCAGCGGGACAGATACCAGCCTGAAATCCCTGACCATGAACATCGCCGACAGCCTGTTAACGCTGGCAGATAACGTCACCGCAGCGAGCGCAATGCTGAACCTGACGGGCACGGCGAAAGCGGTGTTAACCAACAACGCCACCGCGGGCAACGCGACGGTTAACGTGTCAAAAGACAGTACTCTGGCGCTGGAAGAAGACGCCAGCGGCGGTAATGCCACCGTGAACAACAGCGGACTGATGACCTTTGCTGACCAGGCGATGGCAGAAAATACCGTCGTTAAAAACCTGGCGGGCGGTAAGGTCGATATCAGCGCAGTCGACAGCGCAACATCGATCGGCTCGTTGTCCGGCGCAGGTAATGTCGAATTGGGCAATAAAGAGCTGTCACTGGGTAATCTGCATCTTGATGACACCATCAGCGGCATTATCAGCGGCAACGACGGTAGCCTGGTGAAAATCGGTGACGGTACGTTAACGCTGACCGGCGACAATACTTACACCGGCACCACGGACGTCAATGAAGGCGTGCTGCTGGTCAACGGTAATCAGTCTGCGGCTACCGGCCAGGTGACGGTGAAGTCCGGGGCAACGCTTGGCGGAAACGGAATTATTGGCGGCGCGGTTGATGTGCTGGACGACGCTCATATTACCGCAGGTGCGGCCATCAACAGCGTGGGTAAACTGACTACCGGTTCGCTGACGCTCAGTGATAACGCACAGCTGGATTATCAGTTTGGTCAGGCTTACACCCCGGGCGGTGCTTTCAACGACTTGATTGATGTAAATGGCGATCTGACGCTCGACGGTAAGCTCAACATTGAAACCTCACCGGGCGGCAGCTTTGATGTCGGCGTCTATCGCGTCATCAACTACACCGGCACATTGACCAACAATGTGATGGATATTGCTAACGCGCCGGAAGCGGCTGACAGCCTGTACGTGCAGACATCGGTGAAAAATCAGGTCAACCTGGTCAACCACGCAGGACTAACGCTGCGCTTCTGGGACGGCACCGGCGGTGAGAATGGCGAGCTGAAAAACAACGGCGTCATCAACGGCGGCGACGGTATCTGGCAATCCAGCCAGGGTAACGACAACTGGACTACCGATGAATCAACGCCGGAAGGCGCGCTGAACGCACCGTTTACCGATGCCGCGTTTGCCGTCTTCCAGGGTGAAGCAGGCAACGTGACCGTCGATAACAGCAAAGGCGACGTCATCATCAGCGGCGCGCAGTTCGCCACCGATGGTTATCGCGTGGGTGGCGAAGCCATTACCACCGATACGGCCAACACCCTGATTCGCGTTGGCGATGGCACAGTAGACGGCGCCAACTACACCGCGACTATCGACAGCGTTATCCGCGGTACCGGCGGCCTGAATAAAGGCGATCTCGGTACCCTCATCCTCACGGGCGACAACACCTTCAGCGGCGGAACGACCATCACCTCCGGGACGCTGCAGGTAGCGGGCGATACCAACCTGGGTGCGGCAGATACGGGAATTACCTTTAATGGCGGTACGCTGAAGTATGGCGAAGCGTTTGATACTGCCCGTCAGGTGACGCTGGAATCCGGCGGCGGGACATTCGACACCAACGGACATGACGTTTCTCTGCTGACTGAAGTCGAAGGTAACGGTCAACTGACCAAAACCGGTAAAGGCTCCCTCACCCTGACGCTGGATAATACCTACACCGGTGGCACCACCATCGAACAAGGCGTTTTACAGCTGGGTAACGGCGGTGATATCGGCAGCATTCAGGGGGATGTCGTTGATAACGGCGTACTCAACGTCAATCGTGGCGATACCCTGGCGCTGACCGGCAATATCAGTGGTAAAGGCCAGTTGCATCAGACCGGTAGCGGCATTACCGAGCTGCAAGGCGAAAACAGCTACAGCGGCGCGACGTTGATCGCCAACGGCGTGTTGCAAGCGGGTAATGCCAACACCCTGAGTAGCGCATCGCACCACTATGTGGTCGCAGACACCACGTTGAACACTCAGGGTTACAACCAAACGGTAGCGGGCCTGAGCAACGGTGGCGATGTCTCGCTCATCGGTCAGCAGACTGGCACAACCTTAACCGTCAAAGGGGATTACACCGGCGAAAAAGGGACTATCAACATGGCGGCTATCCAGAATGGTAGCGGCTCAGGCATTGCCGACCGTCTGATTATCGATGGCGGTAAAGCCAGCGGTAGCACGCTGCTGGATGTCGATGGTTCTGGTCTCGGCGCGCCGACCATTGGGGATGGTATCGAAGTGGTGACAGCGCTCAATGGCGCAACCACCACCGCACAAACGTCGCGGGATGCCTTCCATCTTGCCGCCGATCGTATGGCTGCAGGTGCGTTTGAGTACCAACTGCATGCGGGTAATGCTCAGGGCCAGGGTGAAAACTGGTATCTGAGAAGTGAATACCGTCCAGAAACCATGCTGTATTCTGGCCTCGCCAGCGTCGTACGTCAGGGTGATCTTAGCCTGTTGGGTAACATGCACCAACGTATGGGTGACGAGGTTAAACCGGGCATTAATGAAGACAATCGCGCGTGGGCAAGAATGATTGGCTACTCCGGTAAAACCAAACTGGATGACGCGGCCGGTACACAAACCAGCTCCCATACCATGGGCATTCAGGTCGGCGTTGATATGTATGCTAACGAAAGCTGGAAAGCCGGGATGTATACCAGCATCCTTGATATCGACAGCAACGTGAAAGGCACGAAGACAGGCAGCGATGGTAAAGGCGGTAACATCGACGACAATGCATTTTACGTCGGCGGCTATGCTACCTGGTTCTCGGGTGACGGTATGTATGTTGATAACGTCCTGCAGTACGGTAACCATAAATCCCGCCTGGAGGCGACCGGGAACAACGGCTCGTATACGGTCAGAGGCAACACGCTGACGGCGTCGACAGAGGTAGGTAAATCGTTCCGTTTAGGTGCCAGCGCATGGAGTCTGGAACCTCAGGCTCAGTTGATCTACCAGTACAGCGACTTTGATAACAGCACGCTGGATGGTGTGACCCCAACGAAAGTGAAAATGGATACTGCGGATTCCTTTACCGCGCGTCTGGGCGTGCGTCTGGTCGCTGACTATGACACCAACCATGGCAAATTCCAGCCGTATGGCAGGGTAAACGTCTGGCAGGGTCTGGGTTCAAAAGACAAAACGCACTTTAGCAATGCGGTAGCCACCACCACGCTGGAATCTTCACAGCAGTACTCCAGCACTGAAGTTGCAGCCGGCCTGTCATGGTCCATCGACAGAAACCTGCAGGTCTACGGTGAGCTGGGTACGCAATTCAGCAACGGCGGCAGTAAATCGCAGGTAGAAGCGCCGGTCAATGCCTCTATCGGCTTTAAGAAATCGTTCTAAGCTGACATAAACTCACCAGCCCCCTGTTCTGCAGGGGGCTTTTTTTTGCCGTTCAAAGTCGCCTGATGCGCTACGCTTATCAGGCCTACAGACTTAACAGCAACGCGGAACAACCAAGGGGTTGGGAAACGTGAAAAGGAGGGATTAACGATTATATTGTGCTAAGAGTGAAGGGATCTCTTCTGCCAGCACTGGGGGAGAAATGAAAAAGCCTTGAATTTTGTCACAACCAATCTGCATCAACCGCTCCAGCTGGGACTGGGTTTCCACCCCTTCGGCAAGAACTTCAATGCCAAAATTATGCGCCAGTGAAATAATACCCTCAACAATCTTTGTTGATCGGGTGTCGGGCTCAATACCGGTGACAAATTCCTTATCAATTTTTAAGGTGTCAAAAGGATATTTCAACAGGTAATTAAGATTAGCATGGCCAGTTCCAAAATCATCAAGTGCAAGCTTGACCCCTATCGCCTTTAATTCCGTCATATTTTTAGCCGCAATCTGACTGTCGCACAGCGGTGACGTTTCCGTGACCTCTATTTGGCATCGATGGACCGGCAGTCCGGAAGTGGCAAGATTTTGTCTGACGCGTTGGGGTAGCAGAGGATCGCAGAATTCAAGCGCGGAAATATTGACGGATAATACAATGGGGTCAGGCCAGGAAGTTGCAACATCCCACGGAGAGTGAGTAACCATATCTTCAATGGAAATAATATTGCCGCTATCTTCCAGTAAGGTAATAAAAACATCGGGAGAGATCATACCCATCTGAGGACTATTCCAACGCATTAATGCTTCAAATCCGCTTATACGCTGGGCATGCAAATTGAAAATAGGCTGATAAACCATATAAAGTTGACTGGTATTCAAAGCCTTTTCAAGCGCAGTTAGCACCTCATTGGAATTAAACATTCCCCTCTCCCTCTACAAATCATAAAATTAAAAACCAGTCAAAATCACTCCCAAATTGTATCTACTATTAGGTGTATTACATCAGAAAAGAATGGTCAGGTTAGGGTAAAAAAGACATACGATGGGTAAATCTGACAATTAACTTATTTAAATCAGAGGTATTGGTCAGGCCAAGTTTGGCGACGACTCTCATCTTATGTGCCTGAATCGTTTTATAGTTCAGGCTAACTAACTCAGAAATTTCTTTGGCTGTATAACCACTTACCAGTAAGTTCAGGATCTGCTGTTCTCTTTCGGTTAATCTCTTCTGCGAACGATACAGTCGGGGGTTCCATTTCCCGACTGATAATTTCGCCAATTGACCAAAATCGCGCAGTGAAGATTTTTCAGTCAAAACTATTGTTTTTTCGACATATAATAACTCTACGCATAATTTCGCCACCGAACTATCAGCAACAATCACCACGACGTTATTATAAAATTTGAATCGGTTTTTATTCAAAAACTGAACAATGTCTGAACACGCTTGTTCATTATCAATGATATTAAAAACCATGGTTTGATGCTGGCATAATGATGACTGATGCAACATATCCTCAAACTGGAATGTTTGTATCGGTACATGTTTGCTGGTCAGGTAGGCAAACATACCATTGCCCACAAAATTATCACTGCCACACATCAACATCCTGTTCACCGTTCCTTATAAGCTTCTAATCTTGTTACTCATTAAAAATTTAATAATGATTTTCTCGACTTCAGTCTCTTCACGACGATTTTTAAAGTCGAACTCACATGAGATCTGATGACAGGAATACAACTGGTTATCCTCATCAAATTCATTGATCGGGACGACATCGATCACTTTTAAGTCCAGTTGTAAACTGCCAAAGGTATCGAAATCCAGAGATGCATTTTTAATCACCGCATCTTTATAAAGAAAACGGGCGTTTACATCTTTAACGATTAACGCACAACCACCCTGCGAGATATTTTTAATCTTGAGAGAGTAGTTTTCTCCATTTTTGTAACGACCAAAACAGAAAAAGTCATAACCCTTCAGGAATGAAAAACGCTGATTTTGTCTCTGCTGGGCAAAGAAAATCATATCCGGGATGAAGTAGGATAATCCTGCTTCCGCACCTGCTGACGAGGTTTGTTCGAACCTGGCACTAAATTTTACAATCCCGCTTTCACTGTGCAGGATAAAGTATTGGACCTTTTCAGGAACAATGTCTCCGTGTCTGGAGATGACAAACCGTTCGAAATCAATCTTCTCTAACTGCGTGATAACGCTACTGTCTCCACACAGGATTTCCAGTTTCGTTTTCTTATGAAGCTCTTCACGAAGGATAGCGATGATTTCAAACTTGTCTTCCTTTGCTAAGCCAAAGCTCATTCTAAAACCCTTATTTCCATATTTAAGATATGTCCCGCCTTTGGTTACTCACAAAACGCGAGATCAGCATCCACCCCTGGTGCTTAATTACCATAGTGGATTCCATGTCAAACAGTTGGTTAAAAATTAAGTTTTTAACTATCTTTAGTCAGTTATTGATACGTAAAAACATTTAATCAGGATTAATTCTAGCTCAAGCCAGGCCTAAAACCACGCGAACTTGCGTACTGCCTATAACAAAAGCGAATAACAAAATTTTTAAAATGAGGTTTTGAGATAACAAATAGCAAGAATTGTACAGAAAAAAAATAAAGCAATCATGATGGAGGGGCTACGCAACATGCGGGTTGGCGTGCTATCGCGGGGGATAAGAGAAGATGTTTACTGCACTCTATCATTAACTAAAATATAGCCCTGACTCGTTATGCTTCTAAATTGAATAATTGCAATTTATATATGCTTAATAAATTTACCTTAAGTCAGAAAAAAAGCCAGCATCCTGCTGGCCCGGTAAGTACCGAATCGAACTATAGTGGCTTGCTATCTTACAGAGGGCACAACGTTAAAAATTCAATACCGCTGCTTAATTATTGATCGGGATGAATCTGCGATAATCATCACTGCTCCCGCCAACATTAACGTATCTTTTAACACCAACCGCCCGGCGCCTGACAAGTACGGAAATCCGTGGTGTAAATCACCCAGCGGCATTACCCATGCTTCTGGAGTGGTTATTAAAAATGATAAGGTAACAATTGGTGTGGCAAATGCCAGAACACCGCCAATTAATCCCAACCAACGGCTAACAGGATTAGCCAGCACCAGCAAAGCGATAAGAACTTCGACTACGCCCAGGCCATTTGAGAACGTATACGTGTTATTCGCTGTCTGCCATTCACGAGCCTGTGGTTTGAATTCACCTTCGTGGGTTAAATGTTGTTTGTATTCTTCTGGATGCTCATAAAAAAATGACATTACCGGACTATTGGCGACAAACGGCGTAATGCTGTCGGCTTCGTAAGGTACAAATTTTAATAAACCAATCCAGATAAAAACAATCGCGATACTCAGGCGAATCAAGGTTAATCCAACTCTATCGCCTTTGCCCAATATACGAAGATACTTTTCCATCCCGGCTCTCCTCACTTGTACAAAATTGCCGTTGCGTGAGTGCTGCTATCAATGCGCATTGAGGTAATTTTCCAGGAAGTCGCATTCTTTTCCTGCGCCAGTTTCGCAATGGCATCTTCCACCACGGAAGGAGAGCCAGACACAGCTGATACGCTAACGTGGGCAACCTCGGTTTGCGCTAACGCGGAAAATGTCACCGGAGCAGTCAGTAACGCAGTCATTAGTAACGTAGTTTTAAGCATGTTCATTTCTATTTCTATTTCCATTTCCATTTCCATTAACGAGTTATCTCAGTGGAAATATAATAAAACATGCCACCTTATTTTATTTCATCCGTAACGCCAGAATAACTGTCAATTAGTATCAGGAATATAAAAAACAAATAAAAAAAAGCCCCACACGGGTGGGGCAAATATGCAGACTACGCTATTATTATTTTATGAGAGAAAAGAGATCGTTTAATGATTCGCTCATACTTGGATGGGTAAATATCTGGTCACGCAATGTGGTATAAGGTAACCCCGCATCCATAACCGTCTTGATGATATTAATCATTTCATGAGAATCCACGCACAGCAGCGACACGCCTAATATTTTTTTCGTTTCGCTATCCACCACCGCTTTAAGAACACCACGCGTATCATTCATCACACGTGCACGCGGGATAGCCGCTACCGGCAACGTCACGACTTGCACCGCCGCACCGCTGGCGCGAGCCTGTTCTTCAGTCATTCCGACGCGGGAAAGCGGCGGCGTCATAAAGACGGAATACGGTACGTTTTGGCGATCGCCCGTGTTACGTAACCCCTCGCCTAGCAGGTTGTCACGCACAATACGGAAGTCATCCAGTGAGATATAGGTAAATTGTAATCCACCAGTGACATCGCCCATTGCCCAAATGTTATCTGCCGATGTACGCAAATATTTATTCACAACAATGGCACCACGATCGTTTACATCCACACCCGCTTTCTGCAATTGCAGGTTTTCTGTCGCCGGTTTGCGACCTGATGCTACCAACAGCGCATCCACCGTCTGGGCACCCTCCGGCATGTGCAGCTGTACTGCACCATCATGAGAGGAGACCGACTGCACGTTGGCATTGAGGATCAGCTCGACGCCTTTGTCGCGTAAAATGTTGGCGATAGCGTCAGCAATATCCCGGTCCTCACGAGGCAAAAACTGCGGAGCTGCTTCATAAATAGTGACTTTGCTACCAAAGTTGGCAAACATCGATGCGAATTCAACGCCGATATATCCACCGCCCAAAATGCCCAGACGCTCTGGACGTTGCGTCAAATTCAACAGCCCGGTGCTGTCAAATACGCCAGGTGTCGTGGTTAATCCCTCAACGTTTGGAATCGTTGACTGGGCGCCAGTATTAATAAAGATTTTCTCGCCGCTCAGCTCAATCTCGCCTGTTGACTGCACGACTCGCACAGTATGGTTATCAACGAATTCAGCACGACCTTCAATCACATCCACGTTTTCCAGATCGGCAAGATTATGGAAATTTTTATCGCGCAGAAAACTGACAACAGAGGCCTTGCGTTGCATTGCTTCGGCAAAGTCATGCTGAAGCTCAGCATCATGTACCAGGGTTTTGGTTGGGATACAGCCGATGTTGATGCATGTCCCGCCATACATGGTGTTTGACTGTTCAATAATCGCTACCCGCCAACCCGTTTTGGCCAGTGTTGCCGCCAGCGTTTTACCCGCTTTGCCAAATCCAATAATAATCGCCTGATACTGATTCATGCTGTCTCTCCGCCAAGTCACTGTTCGTTTGATGAACTGAAATATAGCTCTAACTCTGCCGAAACAATGTATCCACAACTCGCAGATAACTGTCAGATCGTCTAAATTAGCCTTAAAGATGACTAACATTTCGAGAATGAATTATTACACTAACACTTTGAAGGTATTAATATAATAATGAAATAAAGAGATAATATCGTTTCAATAAACGACAACAAAAAATGTTCAGGAGTCTCCATGGATGCCCTTAGCCGATTACTGATGCTTAACGACCCACAAGGCTCAATTGACCAAAACTGCCTACTGAGCAGGGACTGGCAACTGCCTCACGCAGCAGGTGAATTGTCCATTATCCGCTGGCATACGGTCACACAAGGGGCAGCCCAACTGGACATGCCCGATGGGACATCTTTTACTCTGCCGCCCGGTACTATCGTGATCCTGCCGCAAAACTCCGCACATCGGCTCTGCCAGTCTGGCGATGAACAAACACACATTGTTTGTGGCAGCCTTCGATTGCACGCTTCCTCACGCTATTTTTTAACTGCGTTACCGGAAGTATTGGTTCTGGCACCTGATGAAAATAGCCCTGTCAGCCATTGGCTCAAGGCCATGATTGCGTTGATGCAACAGGAATCCATGAGTACTCTGCCAGGTTCCAGTGTAGTCTGCAGTCAACAATGCGCCACACTGTTCGCCTTAGCCGTTCGCGAATGGTTAACCAAGGCGACCCCCGTTCAAAACGTGTTAAATCTACTGCTTCATCCCAAACTAGGGGCTGTCGTCTTCATGATGCTGGAGTCACCGGCGTTTGCCTGGACCGTCGAAGAACTGGCGAAACGTGCGCATATGTCGCGGGCCAGCTTCGCGCAGCTATTTCGTGAAGTCTCAAACTCCACGCCGCTCGCAGTATTAACCACATTACGCCTGCAATTCGCTGCCCAGATGCTGTCTCGCGGGTCGCAGCCATTGGTTGTGGTGGCCGAGTCGGTGGGCTACGCCAGCGAATCGTCATTCCATAAAGTCTTTTTAAGGGAATTTGGCTGCACGCCGGGTGAGTACCGCAAACGCGTGAAGGCACTGGAGGTATAACGCGGCGCCTGCTTCGGCAACAAATCCGAATGCAGGCGCGCGCTTTAGAGCATTATTTTTGACCGCGGTGTCTGTGCAGCCACATCAGCTTATACGCAGCCGGAATAATGAATAGCGACAGCAATGGCGCGGTGATCATGCCGCCAATCATCGGCGCGGCGATGCGGCTCATGACTTCTGAGCCTGCTCCCGTCCCCCACAAGATAGGTAACAGACCCGCGATAATCACCGCCACGGTCATCGCTTTTGGCCGCACGCGCAGCACGGCACCGTGATATAACGCTTCATCCAGCTTGTCCGCCGTAAAGGTTTGCGGATTTTCCAGCGCGGGTTCGGCTTCAATAGCGTGGCGCAAGTACATCAGCATCACCACGCCAAACTCCGCAGCAACACCTGCCAGGGCGATAAATCCGGTTCCGGTTGCGACCGACATATGAAAACCCATCCAGTAAAGGAACCAGATGCCGCCCACCAGCGCAAAAGGCACACTGGTGATAATCAGCAGCGCTTCGCCAAAGCGACGGAAGGCCAGATAAAGCAAGACGAAGATAATCATCAGCGTCATTGGCACCATCAACTTGAGCTTATGGCTGGCGCGCTCAAGCAGCTCGAATTGCCCTGAAAACGCCACGCTGGTCCCAGGCTTTAACTGGACCTTTTCAGCAATAGCCTTTTTCAGATCGTTTACCACTGAGACCATGTCACGATCTCGGGCGTCGATGTAAATCCAACTGGTTGGTCGCGCATCTTCGGTTTTCAGCATCGAAGGCCCCGAAACCACCGTCACATCGGCGACATCCGCCAGCGTAATTTGCTGTTTCATGGGCGTCAGAATCGGCAGATTACGCAATGCTTCCGGGCTATCACGATAGCTCTGCGCATAGCGCAGGTTGATAGGATAGCGTGCAATCCCTTCCACCGTTTCGCCCACCATTGCCCCTCCTACCGCTGAAGTGACAAACAGCTGCACAGCACCTACAGTCATGCCGTACCGGGCCGCTCTTTCACGATTAATATCTACGTTGAGATAGCGTCCGCCCACCAGACGCTCGGCCAGCGCCGAAGAGACACCCGGCACGGTTCTGGCCACCTCTTCAATTTGCTCCGCCGTGGCGTCGATATCTGCCAGAACATTACCCGACACCTTAATGCCAATTGGGCTTTTGATCCCCGTAGAGAGCATGTCGATACGGTTACGAATCGGCGGAACCCACAGATTCGCCAGGCCCGGCAAGCGTACTGTTTTGTCCAGCTCGGCGATGATTTTGTCCATCGTCATCCCCGGACGCCACTGGTCCTGCGGCTTCAGTTGGATCGTCGTTTCAACCATTTCCAGCGGCGCGGAGTCTGTTGCGGTTTCTGCCTTACCGGTTTTACCAAACACGCGCGCCACCTCCGGAACGGTCATGATCAGCTTGTCGGTTTTTTGCAGCATGTCCGCTGCCTGCGCCGCTGAGATCCCCGGCAATGTCGAAGGCATATACAGCAGATCGCCTTCGTTAATCTGCGGCAGGAATTCACCACCGACTTTATTCAGCGGGTAGACAACCGTCAGTATTGAAAGCACCGCCAACAGAATGGTGGTCTTGGGCCAGTGCAACACCTTCAGCAACAACGGATGGTAAATACGGATCAGAAAACGGTTAAGCGGGTTGCTGCTTTCGGCCGGTATTTTTCCACGGATCCAGAATCCCATCAGGATAGGAATAACCACAATCGCCAGAAATGCCGCCCCTGCCATGGCATACGTTTTGGTGAACGCCAGCGGGCCGAATAGTCGCCCCTCTTGCCCCTCAAGCGTGAAAATGGGGATAAACGACAACGTGATGATCAACAGGCTGATGAACAATGCCGGGCCGACTTCTACCGAGGCGTCAGTAATAACCTTCCAGCGCGTTGCGTTATCGAGCTTTTCATTCGGATGTTGATGCCCCCACTCTTCCAGCCGCTTATGGGCGTTTTCAATCATCACGATTGCGGCATCAACCATCGCCCCGACGGCAATGGCAATTCCCCCTAGCGACATGATGTTGGCGTTCAAACCCTGGAAATGCATCACGATAAACGCGATACACAGCCCCAGCGGCAGGGAAATAATCGCCACCAGCGCCGAACGCAGATGCCACAGGAACAGTGCGCACACCAGCGCCACGACGATAAACTCTTCCAACAGCTTGTAGCTGAGGTTATCAATAGCGCGATCGATGAGCTGACTGCGGTCGTATGTTGTAACTACCTCTACGCCTTCCGGCAGGCTGCTTTTCAGCGTGTCGAGTTTGGCTTTAACGGCAGAGATCACCTCACGCGCATTTTTACCGGAACGCAGGATAACCACCCCGCCCGCGACTTCGCCTTCGCCATTCAGTTCGGCGATCCCACGGCGCATTTCCGGCCCAATCTGTACGCGCGCCACATCGCGCAGGTAAACAGGTACACCGTCGGCCCCTGTTTTCAGGACGATGTTATTGAAATCATCGAGCGTTTGCAGATATCCACTGGCGCGGACCATATATTCCGCTTCAGCCATCTCAACAGATGAGCCGCCCGCTTCCTGATTCGACGCATCCAGCGCCGATTTCACGTCCGCCAGGCTGATGCCATATTGCGTCAGCTTCATCGGATCGATAACGACCTGATACTGTTTAACCACGCCGCCTACCGAAGCGACCTCCGCCACGTTAGGAATCGTTTTTAACTCATACTTTAAAAACCAGTCCTGAAGAGAGCGTAATTCCGCCAGATCATGTTTCCCACTGCGATCCACCAGCGCGTACTCAAATATCCAGCCGACGCCCGTGGCGTCCGGTCCCATTTCCGCGCTAACGCCAGCCGGTAATTTTCCCTGAACCTGGTTGAGATACTCCAGTACGCGCGAGCGCGCCCAGTAAGGATCGGTACCATCTTCGAAAATGACGTACACGTAGGAATCACCAAACTGCGAGAAACCGCGCACGGTTTTCGCACCCGGTACCGACAGCATGGTGGTGGTCAGCGGGTAGGTCACCTGATTTTCAACAATTTGCGGCGCCTGCCCCGGATAACTGGTTTTGACGATCACCTGAACATCAGAGAGATCGGGCAGCGCATCAACCGGCGTATTGATGATGGTCCAGGTTCCCCAGACGCTAAGAAACAGCGCCCCCATCATCACCAGAAAACGGTTTGCCACCGAACGACGGATAATCCATTCAATCATTTATCATGTCCTCAGTGTGAATGGGTCGCCTGGGCTGGCATGGCGGCTGCGTCTTGCGCCTTACTGTTCTGGGCGCGCATACGGTCCAGTGCGCCAGAGATATTCGCTTCAGAATCAATCAGGAACAGGCCACTGGACACCACTTTTTCGCCTTCGGTCAGGCCGGAGCGGATAGCCGTCAGCCCCTGGGATTCATGGAATACCGCAACCTGTTTCGGCACAAATCGGCCTTCGTTATCAACGGTGATGACCCGCTGCTCGGTACCCGTATCAATCAGTGCTTTAGACGGGATCAGCAGCATTGGCTCGCTTTGTGTTTTCAGTTGCAGGTAAGCATTCATCCCGGGCTTGAGCGCCTCGTCGGGGTTATCGACCTGTAAACGGAGCTGGAGCGTACGCGTGGTAGCATCAACGCTTGGTAAGATACTCCACTTGCTGATGGTGAAAGGCTTATCCGGCCAGGCGGGCACGGTGATGGTAAACTGCGAGGCATCTTTAATCAGCCAGGCGATAGATTCCGGGACCGACGCGCTAACCCATACCGGGTCCATGCCCTGAATTTTCGCGACCACATTGTCTTTGGAAATATTCATACCGGTACGCAAATCAAATGCGGTGATCACCCCATCGATAGGCGCTTTCAGGGTAAAGCGAGTCTGAATTTTACGCGTCGATTTTAAGCGCTGGATATCTGCTTCAGGCATTCCAGCCAGACGTAATCTCTCCAGAATCCCTTCCACCTGCGTCGCGCTACCACCCGTTTCCCGCAGCAATAAATATTCGCTCTGCGCCTCAACCCAATCAGGAATAGTCAGGTCGATCAGCGGCGAACCCTTCTTAATTTTGTCCCCCACGGTCAGCGGGTAAACCTTCTCGATAAAGCCCGCAGAGCGTGCCTGGACAATAACAAACTGGTATTCGTTATAGCTAACGTTGGCCGGGAAAGTTTGCGCGTAGTGCAGTGGTCCACGACGCACTGGCTCTGTTTTCAGACCCAGGTTCTGGGTCTGTGTAGGATCGATGCGCACGCCAGGCGATGACGCGTTCGCGGTCTCTTCATCGGCATATTTCGGGATCAGATCCATATCCATAAACGGCGATTTACCCGGTTTATCAAAGCGCGTGTTCGGATACATGGGGTCATACCAGAACAACACTTTTCTGGCTTCTTTTTGCTGAACTGGCCCGGCTACAGACGATATTTTTGCCGATGAATAATAAGTATAAACACCGACAGAAATAATCCCGCCGGCAATCATGCTACCGAGAATAAGCGCGGTATTTTTAATATTTAAAGACGCCATAGTGATTTCCATTGCGCGATAGTCTCGCCCGCGTTCGCAAAACCCGGGCAAGAATAAAAGAGACCAGCGAGAACGTTATTTACTGATGTGAATATCGCGTAACACAGAGAGATTTCCCTGCTGAACAAACGTAAACGCGACCTTATCGCCTGGCTTAATATCATCAGCCTTCGTATCAGCAACCAGCGTAAAGCGCATCGTCATGGCCGGCCAGTTCACCGCTGGAATAGGGTCATGCTTAATCGTGATTTTTTTACTCTCCATATCAACAGCTTCAATCACCCCGGTAGCGCTAATGGGTTGTTCCTGTTGAGCCGCTGGCTGCATATTCATCATCTCGCCATGCTGATTTTCATTGGCCTGGGCGTTAAACATAACCACAGAGAAAAGGCTAAACAGTACGGCTTTGGCGGTAGTATTCATACATCATGCTCCTGAAAAGTTAATATTAAGGATTACTCCACCCAACCGCCGCCTAAGGCAGCAAACAGTTTAATTTCATTAACCTGTTGGGCGTAATTAAGATCGAGCAGCGATTGCCGCGTAGCGAATAAAGAACGTTCTGCGTCTAATACTTCGATATAGCTAACTGCGCCATTCTGATAAAGCGCTCTGGCGCGCTGTAGTGTGATTTGCAATGAATCCAGATAACGCTGCTGCCCACTAATTTGATCGGCAATGCTTTGGCGTAACACCAGTGCATCCGCCACTTCTTTAAACGCGTTCTGAATTTTTTGTTCGTAATTCACTACTGACTGTTGCTGGCGAATTTCTGCCAGGTCGAGATTGGACTGATTACGTCCGGCGTTGAAGATTGGAATATCTATTTTGGGGACAAAATTCCACATGCCGCTGGAGGCATTAAATAAATTGGAAAGATCGCTACTGCTACTGGACACGGAACTGGTCAACGTTATCGACGGAAAAAATGCCGCCCGCGCAGCACCGATATTGGCATTTGCCGCCAATAATCCGTGCTCAGCTTCCATAATATCCGGGCGCTGCAACAGTATTTGCGACGACAACGATGGCGGCAGCGTTACCGGTTTAATATCCCCACGACTGCGCGCCTGGTCATCGGGTAATTTCCCGTATGTACCCAGCAACAGTTGCAGCGCGTTATTGGCCTGTGCCAACTCACCTTTACGCTTGGCAATTTCGCTACGCGTACTTTCAATCACACCGCGCGCTTGTTCCAACGCCAGTACGTTGGTGCTACCGGTTATCAGTTGCTTCTCTACAAAAGCATAAGAGCGCTGATAGTTTTGCAGCGTTTCTTCGGCAACTTGCAACTGCGCGTAAGCCAGACGCTGGTTGAAATAGCTTTGCGACACGTTGGAAATTAATAAGATATGCACCGCCCGACGCGCCTCTTCGCTGGCGAAGAAGTTCTGCCGTTCGGCTTCACTCATATTTTTAAGCCGCCCAAAGAAATCCAGGTCGAAACTGAGATTGAGTCCAGCTTCGAATTCACGATCGGTGCTGCTATCACCTTTTAATTTACCGCTGTAGGTACCGCTGGAGCCTGCCGTGATTTGCGGATAACGGTCAGCGTCCGTGACGCCATACTGCGCTCGCGCTTCCTGAACCTTCAGCGTCGCCATGCGTAAATCGCGGTTATTGATCAGCGCCTCACCAATCAACGCCTTCACCTGGTCGTCAACAAAAAAGGTTCGCCACCCCGTGTCCTGGTATTCACCAGGAGCCGACACCAGGGAATTCTGGCTTAAAGAAAATTGCTGTGGCACCGGCAAGGCCGGGCGCTGATAGTCCGGCGCCAATGAACAACCAGCGAGCACGAATATAGCGCTGAGAGTAAGAAGCTTAAATTTGCTCATAGTTCTTCTCGTCCTGACCGGACTGATGTCCCTAAAATAAGTAGGAATTTATAGTCTTGTACTTTAACGAAGTGACTCTGTTTAACCGGTGACAGGAAAATGACAAAACTGTCATTTTCCCAATAACCGATTGCTATCCGATCCCGCTTCCCTAGAATTGAAAGTCCGCACAACCAGTGCGAGAAGGAGAATGCGATGAAGGTTTTGATAGTCGAAGATGAGAAAAAAACCGGTGAATACCTGACGAAAGGCCTGACGGAAGCGGGTTTTGTTGTGGATTTGGCGGATAACGGCCTGAACGGGTATCACCTGGCGATGACCGGCGATTACGACCTGCTCATACTCGACATCATGCTGCCGGATGTAAACGGCTGGGATATCGTGCGGATGCTGCGTTCCGCCAACAAAGGAATGCCCATTCTTCTCCTCACCGCACTGGGTACCATTGAACATCGGGTTAAAGGTCTGGAATTGGGTGCTGATGATTACCTGGTTAAACCGTTTGCCTTCGCCGAACTGCTGGCACGGGTCAGAACGCTGCTGCGCCGGGGCGCTGCGGTGATTGTTGAAAGCCAGTTTCAGGTCGCGGATTTAATGGTCGATCTGGTCAGCAGGAAAATCACCCGCAGCGGTACGCGCATCACCCTGACCAGCAAAGAGTTTACGCTGCTTGAGTTTTTCCTGCGCCATCAGGGGGAAGTTTTACCCCGCTCACTGATCGCCTCCCAGGTCTGGGATATGAATTTTGACAGCGATACTAATGCCATCGACGTCGCCGTTAAGCGTCTGCGCGCCAAAATTGATAACGATTTTGACCCGAAACTGATTCAGACCGTGCGCGGTGTGGGATATATGCTTGAGGTTCCTGATGACCAGTAAACGATGGCGGCGCCCTTTTTCACTGGCGACACGACTGACCTTTTTTATCAGCCTGGCGACAATTGCTTCATTTTTCGCCTTTGCATGGATAATGATCCACTCCGTGAAAGTCCACTTCGCCGAGCAGGACATCAACGATTTACAAGAGATTAGCGCCACGCTGGAGAGGATTATTAACCAACCCAACGAGCCAGAATCACGCCGCCTGGAAACGCTAAAAAATGTGGTGGCGGGTTATTCGAACGTCATTATTTCTCTGGAAGATAGCAACCAGAAGGCCATTTTCCATTCGCCCAATGCGCCGGATCTCAGGCAGTTTATCGCCAGTGCAAGGCCGGATAAAAATGCTCATGCCAGCGATGTTTTTATTATCTCAGGCCCCACACTGCAAACCTCCAAACATATCCACGGACAGAAAACATCGTCTAACTGGCGAATGATTCGCCTGCCGGTAGGACAACTTGCCGATGGAAAACCAGCGTATACGCTGTATCTGGCATTATCGATCGACTTTCATCTGCACTATATTAACGATCTGAAAAACAAGCTGATTATGACAGCATCGCTGATTAGCATCATGATTGTTTTTATCGTGTTGTTCGCCGTATACAAAGGTCATGAACCGATTCGTAACGTCAGTCGTCGCATCCAAAATATCACCTCGAAAGATCTCGATGTACGCCTCGATCCGCAAGCTGTTCCTATTGAACTGGAACAACTGGTGAGTTCGTTTAATCATATGATCGAACGCATCGAAGACGTATTTAAACGCCAGTCGAACTTCTCAGCGGATATTGCCCATGAGATCCGCACGCCAATAACTAACCTCGTCACCCAAACGGAGATTGCGCTCAGCCAGACCCGCAGCCAAAAAGAGCTGGAAGATGTGCTGTATTCCAATCTCGAAGAGTTTGGCCGTATGTCGAAGATGGTGAGTGATATGCTGTTTCTGGCGCAGGCGGATAACAATCAGCTGATCCCAGAAAAAAAAGCGCTCAATCTGGCTGATGAGGTCGGTAAAGTGTTCGACTTTTTCGAAGCCTGGGCTGAAGAGCGTGAGGTTGGTTTACGGTTTGAAGGACGCGCATGCTGGGTTTCAGGCGACCCATTAATGTTACGCCGGGCAATGAGTAATCTGCTGTCAAATGCCATGCGCTATACGCCAAAAGGCGAGTCGGTAACCGTGCGGGTGAAAGAGGCGGATGGCCAGGTGCAGATAGTCGTTGAGAATCCCGGAAACCCCATTCCCCCGCAACATCTTCCGCGACTCTTTGACCGCTTTTATCGAGTGGACCCTTCACGACAGCGTAAGGGCGAAGGCAGCGGCATTGGTCTGGCGATTGTGAAATCAATTGTGACTGCCCATCAAGGAAAAGTCTCGGTGACTTCCGACCCTCATGCCACTCGCTTTATTCTGACGCTGCCCAAGCACGCGATTTAATTTATGGTGATGACGCTTATACCCGTCATCACCTGTTGTCTGACACAACCGTCATAATCCTGTCACGCCACTGACAGCCCCTATTAATTATACTTTCTTCCGTAAACCCAAACAGGAGAAATATGATGAATAAGATGTCCTCTTTTTTAGCTATCGCGTTTTTTATTTCAGCTGGCGTTAATGCGGCAGAAACACCCAAAATGCATCAGCAGGCCGCAATGGCTCATGAAATGATGAATAACAGCGATGCCCCTGCACATCAACAAATGGCACAAGCACACGCCGCGCAGGCAAATAATTCATCGTCAACATCAACCAATGCGCAATCATTTTCACAAATGAATGAACATGAAAAAGCAATGGTTGTTCACCAATCGGTAAACAACGGCCATTCATTTGCTCATGAGGTACAGGTCGAGCAGCACCGTGCGCAGATCTCCACTCAGGGGTAAAGACGAACTATATTGACAACGACATCCATAAATACGCGAAGTTTGAATATTGTGGACTACTCTCCCCACGCGGGCCTGTTTATATACAAGCCCGCGTCCCACTTCATCGTTAATGTCAATATTAATAATTCATTAAATCCTTCTTCTAAAAGTAAATACATCTTAGCTCTCTACCCGGATTGTATAAAATAAGTAAATAAACAGCTTATTATGTTGCGTATTACAGCATTCACCACCCCACCCTAATTATAAATTAGGATTCCCCCTGGTATGCTTCATTAATATTTAATGGGAGACTGCCGTCGTCGTAAACATGACAGTCAAAAAGTTCGCATTCCTATAAATAAATTTAATGATGATAGTGAGTAAAAAATGAATAAACGTCTGCTAACCCTCCTGGTCCTTGGCCTGACAACTGCCACAACAGCATGTGCAATTACCCCGGCAATGCAGAAAAAGTATGAACGTTCAGGTTGTACGCAGATGAGTGAACTCAATGGCTGCGATGTGAATAAATCCTATCAGTGGAACCGCGATCATGGCTTTATTGAGAACAGTAACGGCCAGCAGAATCGTCATCATCATGGTGAAAAACAGCAAAATACCACTAACACGGATAACCACGATAATGCCGGTATTGATGGCAAATTCAGCGGAAATTACGTAGCCAAATTTGCCAGTGGTCAACGCAGCGTTGATATTCACGTCGAAGATTCCGGCGTTTACGTCAATGGTAATGAAGTGCGTGACGTAAATACCTATAAGGATACGATGACCTTCCGTGTCGGCTATGCCACCTATACGATTAAAACAAATGGTCACGGTAGCTGGAATGACAGCGATGCAGGAAACGCAGGCAAAATTGTGCGTGAATAACGGATAACGCTAAAGAGCGCTGAGATCACAGCGCTCTCAAAAGCGATGCATTACAGTATGCCGTTTTAATACGGGAGTCAGGCATGGCTTTAACCCTCACAGTGCTGCTTGAAAACCGACGCGCTGCTGGCGCAGAAAAATCAATACTGGCCAAGCCTGGATTAAGTCTGTTAGTTCAGGATGAAACAACCACAATATTGTTTGATACCGGGCCGGATGGCAGCTTCATGCATAACGCTGCACAAATGGGCGTGGACCTGACCCAATTAACCGCCGTAGTGCTGTCGCACGGTCATTATGATCACTGCGGCGGCGTGCCATGGCTTGCGGATAACAGCCGTATCATTTGCCATCCCCAAATAGCCTGCGAACGGTACGCCTCAGTTACGGTTGCGGGAACACCACGAAAAATAAAAAAACTCTCGCGTGATAACAACTACTCTCGATTCATAATGGAATACACCCGCGAGCCGCTGGCTATCAGCGATCGCTTTTTGTGGTCCGGGGAAATAAGTGTCCCCACGCCACAGTCCTATGGCGTGATTAGCGAGAAAACACTCCAGCCAGATTACATCAGTGACGAAGGCGTATTAATCTATAAATCTGCACGCGGGTTAGTCATCATTACCGGTTGCGGGCATCGGGGAATAGAAAACATCGTACGCCATTGCCAGAAAATCACCGGGGTTACCAAAATTCACGCCCTGGTCGGTGGCTTTCATTTACGCTCCGCCTCCCCCGCTAAGCTATGGCGGACCCGACAATTTATTCAGCAACAGCAACCCGAAAAACTGCTCGGCTGTCATTGCACCGGTTCGTGGGGGCGATTGTGGCTACCGGGAACTGACGCCCCGGCAACGGGAGATGTGATAGTGCTGGCTGAGTAACAACAGTAAAACGTTGCCCAAACAGCAATAAAAAACGGGAGCCTTACGGCCCCCGTTTATCAGTCATCATTACATGGTGACAATTGCTGGCTCATCAAAGACGGTGAGTTTTGGCGCTTCACCGGTGTATTTTTCTGCGTATACCAGGCTGGTATTCCCGGCACAACCATTCGCCAGTCTTGAAGTCGGGATATCCGCCGTCAGCACGTTCGCGCCGCCATTTTTACAGATACCGTTTTCAATATCCGGCCATGCGCCTTCATGAATACAGATGATACCCGGTTTAATGCCGTCGCTGACGTGCGCCCCAACCAGAACCTGTCCACGAGCATTCCATACGCGGACCAGATCGCCCTCGGCAATCCCTCTGGCTTTTGCGTCATCCGGATGAATCGTCACCGGTTCACGATTGGCAATCGCGTACTCTTTACGTAGCGACGCGTAGTTCAGCTGGCTATGCAGACGATGTGCCGGGTGCGCCGTCAGTAGCTGCAGCTGATCTTTATCCGCAGTTCCTTTCCATTCATCCGGTTCAATCCAGGACGCATGCGGCGGACAGTCTTTATACTGATAGCCTTCAATAGTTTTCGAGTAGATTTCTATCTTGCCGCTCGGCGTTCCGAGTGCGTTCATCACCGGATCGCTGCGGAAATCCGCGTAGCGCACATATTTGTTATTCTTTTCATTCTCACGCATTTCGATCAGCTTATTCTGCTGCCAGAACGCGTTGAACTGAGGCATGGCAACACGCTGGGCGCGGGCGGCTTTTTGCGCGACGTCATAGAACTGCTTCAGCCACGCCATTTCGTCTTTACCTTCGGTGTAGACAGCTTTCCCCCCCGGCTTGAGCATCTCAGCCAGATCGGCAAATACGTCAAAATCACTACGCGCTTCAAACTGCGGCTCAATGACCTGCTTCATCGGTACCAGATGCTGGTTACTGTAATCACCGGTCATGGTCAGATCGTTACGCTCAAACGAGGTGGTGATTGGCAGAACGATATCGGCGTGTTTGGCCGCAGCGGTCCAGTAGCATTCAGAGATGACAACCAGTTCAGGCTTCTGCCAGGCTTTGATTAAGCGGTTGGTATCCTGATGATGGGTAAAGTTAGCGCCGCCCGCCCACCAGATCATTTTGATATCCGGGAAGGTTTGCTCTTTACCGTTATGTTGATATTTGCCGCCTGGGTTTTCCAGCGCTTCGACAATTCGCGCTACCGGCAGGCTGGTCACCGCATCGGAAACCGCCCAGTCATTACCTGCCGATGACCCACCCTCAATTTTGGCGGAGATCGCCGGTAAAACCCCACCGATGCGCGTTGGGTTACCGCCGTTGGAATAGTGATAAGAGAACCCGAAGCCGCCGCCTTCGGTACCAATTTGCCCCAGCATCGCCGCCAGAGTCACCAGCATCCAGTGTTTTTGCTCACCGTATTGCTGGCGCTGAATCCCCCAACCTGCCATGAGCATGGTTTTGTTGCTGGAGAAAATTTCCGCCAGCTTTTCCAGTTGCTCAGCAGGCACGCCACACACGCCAGATGCCCATTCGGCGGTTTTCTCTACTTTATCGCTCTTGCCGAGCAGGTACTCTTCAAACTGCGGATATCCGGTGGTGTATTTTTCCAGGAAGGCTTTGTCGTGAAGGTTTTTCTTCACCAGCGTATGGGCGATCCCTAACATCATTGCCACATCGGTCCCCATATGTGGCGCAATCCAGGTCGCATTATCACCAAAGAACTCGATGGTTTCAGAACGCATCGGATCGATGGCGATGACGCTTTTCCCTGATTTCTTCAGCAGATTAAAGTATTCGATCCCTTGTTCATCCGTGCTGCTCCAGGCAATCTTAAGGGTGTTGAGCGGATTCATCCCCCACAGCACCACGACCTGACTGTGCTCAAGCACCATCGGCCAGGTGGTTTGCTGCTCATAAACCTCAACCGATCCCACAACATAAGGCATGATCACCTGCGCGGCACCGGTTGAATAATCTCCGGTATGCCCAGCGTAGCCACCGGCCATGCTCATATAACGTTGCAGTAAGGTTTGCGCCTTATGCAGAACGCCGCTGGATCGCCAGCCATAAGAACCGGCAAATATCGAAGCGGGACCATAGCTGCTGCGGATCCGGCTGTGCTGTTCATGAATGAGCTTCAGCGCTTGCTCCCAACTGACCCGCACGAAGGGATCGTTACCGCGTTTGCCATCCGCTTTACCCGGATTTTCCAGATAGCTTTTGCGCACCATCGGATACTTAACGCGGATATTGGTATGAACCTGATCTGGCGCGGTTTGCTGTAATGAGTTCGGCACCGTTTTCGGCAACGCACCTTTTGAGGAAACCACTTTTCCGTCTTTTACTTCCACGTATACCGCACCCCAACGTGCTGCCGTCAGGATTGCTCCGCCATTCTGGCCTTCGGCCCAGGCTGGCATTGGGATCACCGAAGAAATCGCCATTGTCCCGGTTGCCGCGCCAGCCGTCTTAATAAAGTCACGTCTTGTGAGTTTCATGATTTCTCCTGATTGATCGCTTATTTATTCATGTCTTTAGCGTTGTACTGGAAGTAACGGCTCAGGATATCCAGTTCGGTTTCACTGATATTGGTGCGAGCGCCCATCCCTTTGGCTACTGAAGGCCAGGCGTTGAGCGTGAAATGATTCGCCGGAATTGGCGCATGACAGCCTGCGCAGTACACATTGTCGAGTTTGCGCGCGTAATCCCACATTGGTTCGCGGCTGGCGAGAGCGGAACCGCTCCATTCCCCCTGTAGCACGACATCTCGCCACGCATTGCCGTAGTCATCTTTTTTCCAGTCGGAGAGGATCTTCAGCGACTGTTGACCTTTTTCACTCAGGCTGGCAAGAATCAAACGCTGCCCTGCTGCGTAGTAAATAACCTGTTCACTTCCTTGCATCTGGCTACCGCGAATCTCGACCAGTCGCGCGTTGTCCGTTGTTTTCAGGACCTGCATTTTAGTTGCCGGGTAAACGGTTCCCAGATCGCCCAACGCGGTGTTGCTTACAGCATAAAGTTCAGTTGCTGAAGCTGGGGTGGAGGCTGACTGCGCTTCAAGCCCTTTAAGCGCGCTGTCATCCATTTTTATTTCAGGTGGGAAATGGGCGACGCCTTTATGGCAATCAATACAGGTTTGCTTTTCCGCGATGCCCATTTTGTGCATCTTCTGAGCATCCGCGCTTTGTGCGGCAAGATCCATGGCGTCCATACTGTGGCAGCTACGGCAGGTCGCAGAATCATTAGCCTTGAGCTGTGCCCAAACGGTTTGCGCCATCTCCAGACGGTGTTCTTCAAATTTTTCCGGGGTATCGATTTTTTTGGTTATGAACTGATGATAAACATCTTTTGAGGCCCGCAGCTTAGCCACCAGAAAATCCAAACCGCCCTCCGGGATATGACAGTCCGCGCACTCTGCGCGAATGCCTTTCTGATTCTGGAAGTGAACCGAGCCTGTATATTCTTCGTAGGGCGCCTGCATCGTATGGCAAGACAAACAGAATTCTGTACTCGAGGTTTTATGTAATGTCCATTGCCCCGCCAAAACAATAACTGCACCAAGAACAATGCACAGCAGCATCGTCCATAGGATAGTTTTATTTATTTTTCTCATCTTTTAATTCCATCAGACGAATACCCTTTTAGAGGTAGACAATAAATATCCTAAAGCAGCTATTTATTGATATTCATCAAGCGCGGAGAGAAATGAGAATCAGCAAATGGGTAAGTTTGAAGAGGCTCGCATAATTAGTGAGAACGAAATGTAATTATTGTTTTTTCTTTAAAAACAGATTTTTAAACCACTTACCAAGTTTATACATCTGTAAAGTAAGATGATGTCAGAATAAAAAATTACGGAATTCATAACGCTGTTGAAATTACCCCCTTAACGGCCATCGTTATATAATTAAATATACAATGAAAAATATAAAAAAGCACCCTTTTCTATTTCGAGATGGCAAGCATTAACGAGGGGACATCTCTTTTGGTTTTGCTCAGAAATACATTCAAGATAGGTTTACAGTACATACTGCTTAATGACACGCACTGATGCACACATCCTTGATTTGGTCACTTATTATACAGAAACAACTTTCGCTACACTCAGGGTAGAGGTAAAACAAACAGGAGGTAGTGAATATGTATCGCTCAATTCTGGTGCCCATTGATATCTCTGAAGCCGATCTCACTCGTCATGTTGTGCCGCAGGTCCAGGCGCATGCTAAAACCGCGAAGGTCCACTTTTTAGCCGTTATTCCTACCGTTCCGTTCTATGCCTCGCTGGGACTGGCCTACTCTACCGAATTTCCGGACAGAAGTGGTCTGCAGGCCAAGGCCAGCGAAAAACTCGAAGAAATTATTAAGCAGTTCAATATTCCTGCCGGCAGGACTCAGACCCACGTCGTTTACGGCCCGCCGAAGGATCAGATCCTCAAGCTGGCGGAGGCGGTTGACGCCGAGCTTATCGTCATCGCCTCACACAAACCGGGGTTTAGCACTTATTTACTGGGTTCAACGGCGGCAGCCGTAGTCCGCCACGCGAAATGCCCGGTGCTGGTTGTGCGGTGATAGGGTTAAAACGGGAGCGAATATGCTCCCGTTTTTCTGTGGCTCAGGCTATCACTCAGTTCTGATGATCCAGCCAGACAAATGCCAGTAGCAGCTGGCTCAGCGCAGCGTAGAAACCAAAGTCATCATATCGGCGGCATTTAGCGGTGAACTCAGGTAACCAGCGTAACAGCCCCGCCAGCGTTTCTCTGCGCAACGCATCAATACGCTGACGGCTAACCCCTGGCTCACCAAGAGAAAAATGCAGATGGCTCAGCAGTTCGATAAAAATCGCCAGATGATCGGCTGATTCGCTAAACGTATCGCTTACCTGCATGCCCGCATCAGATAACAGTTGTTTAATGACCCCGTAGTTTGGACCTTCTTCAAGATGAGCCGACGCATAGGGTAACGCGGCGTGTTTATCCGACATCAGGAACAGGCTGCAAAAATCAGCCGCCAGTTCCAGGGTAGCGTCTTCACGTACCTTGAGCGCGGCAATTTTCGCTTCCAGCAAAAGAACATCCGCCTCAAGCGACGGTTCACCTTTGAGTACGGTGAACCACTCCGTCATTTCGCTGGACTGCAATTGCGCTAATCCCTCACCGTCACGCTCCCGGGAAAACATTTGCGCCAACCATGCATAAACACAGGCCATCTGTTCTGTCGTCAGGGAGGTGTGTTTCATCATGACGTCACCTTCTGTGCCGGGACATATTCGCACTGCGCCACCATTTTTATCGGGCCGCTGAACGCCGTCACGTTATCCACCTTACCGGTATATTTCTCAATTTCCACCAGCGTAGTATGCGCACTGGTCGCCTGCGCCAGCTGAGACGTGCCGATATCTAGGGTTAACACGTTCGGATTACCGTATTTACACAGCGCTCCGCTTTCTCCACCGTTATCAGGATCGTACCAGGCACCTTCATGGATGCGCGCCACGCCCGGCGAGTAGAGATCGGAGACAACCGCGCCGGCCAGCACTTGTCCACGCGCATTAAATACACGAACTATATCGCCGTTGCGGATCCCCCTGGCGCTGGCATCCTGCGGGTTAATAAACACCGGCTCTTTGCCACCTACCGCGTAATGCTTACGCAGCGCTTCGGACTCGCAGAGCTGTGAATGCAGACGGAAATCCGGGTGGACGGATTGCAGATGCAGCGGCCAACGCTGCGATCCGGGCCCACCGTGTGAACGTTCGATTTTCTCAAACCACATTGGATGCCCCTGACAATCGTCATATTGCATATCGGCAATAGTTTTCGAATAGATCTCGATCAAACCGCTCGGCGTCCCCAGAGGCTCAAGGTCGGGATCTTCGCGGAAGGCCTGATGACGGACAAACATCTGCGGATGTTCGAATTCAACGTACTCTTGCTGATTCCAGAAAACGTCGAAAGCCGGAAGATGAACACCGCGTCCCTTCCCTTGCTGGCTTCCTTCCTGCCAGATGCGCTTCAACCAGCCCATCTCATCCAACCCTTCTGTGAACGCTTCTTCACGGTTAAAGCGGCGGCAAAGATCGCGGAAAATATCGAAATCATTACGCGCTTCAAACTGTGGCTGCACCAGCTGCTTCATAGCGATAATGCCGCGGTTGGAGTGGTTGCCATATTGGTCGAGATCGTTACGTTCAAACTGGGTCGTCGCCGGTAATACGATATCGGCGAATCGACAGGTCGAAGTCCACTGATTGTCGATGGCGATAACGGTTTCCAGCTTGCGCCAGCCCTCAATAATACGGTTGATCTGCTGGTGACGATGGAAAGGGTTGGTCCCGGCAAAAACGCACATCTTCAACGGTGGCAGCTTGACGGTTTTACCGTTCCAGTTGATGCTCTTGCCCGGCTCCAGAATCGCATCGATAAAACGCGCGATCGGGATGGTACTGCTGTAGCCCTTATAATCGGTGCTGTCATGTACCGGTGGAACGGTGGTGGAACCAGAAAATCCGCTCAGGATAACGCCTTTACGCCCTGGGGTGCCCGCGCCGTTGTAGTGCCAGCCAAAGCCAAATCCCCCGCCGGGTAAGCCAATTTGCCCGAGCATTGAGGCCAGCACCACGATCATCCACGCCCACTGTTCCCCGTGCTGCATACGCTGCACGCACCAGCCAGCAATAATTTGCGTTCTGCCCCCCGCCATCTGCCGCGCCAGTTCACGGATTGTCTCAGCATCAATCCCGCAGATTTTTTCCGCCCACTGAGCATCTTTAGGCTGTCCGTCACTTTCTCCCAGCAGATAAGGCAGAAATTGCTCAAACCCAACGCAGTAGTTCTCGAGGAAATGCTTATCGTAGAGCTTCTCGGTATACAGCGTGTGTGCCAGCGCCAGCTGTAGTGGCACATCAGCCTGCGGGTTTACGGCGATGTGCTTAACCTTGTCGCGGCCAAGGTAGTCATGAGTCGAGGTGACGACCGGGTCAACGCTGATGACCGAAATCTCGCCCCGCGCCACTTTATCCTTCAGTTGCTCGTAGTATTCGTAGACATCATGATCCGGGCACCACCAGTTCGCCTGCTGGTTTTTGATGAGGTCAGAACCCCACAGCACAATGGTTTTGCTGTTTTCGAGTACCAGTGGCCAGGAGGTCTGCTGTTCATATACCTCCATTGAACCCACCACGCGCGGCAGAATGACCTGAGCGGCACCGGTGGAATAGTCGCCCCCCGTACTCACGCTGTTGCCATGCAGCGCAATGGCACGCGCCAGCATCCCGGAAGCATTGTGGAACATCCCGGTCGATTGCCAGCCGCTGGCCGTTAGCAGCGCGCTCGGACCATAAGTCTTCTGAATGCGCTCCAGCTCCTGATAGAAGAAATCCAGCGCTTCATCCCACGAAACGCGCACAAAGCGGTTATCTCCACGTTGCGAGGTATCGCTCTGATGGCGTTTACGCAACCAGTCCACGCGGACCATCGGGTAGCGAATACGCGCTCCACCATGTACGTGATCCGGGAGTCCGGCAATCATTTTTGACGGGTATTTATCGCGCTCGAACGGCCTGGCCTCAATGAAACGACCGTCAACCACGGTGGCACGAATCGCCCCCCAGTGAGAACCGGTCAGAATCCCCTCTTTGACGCCTGCCCCCTGCACCTCTGCGGCATTAGCGCTACGCGGCGTGAGCAGCGAAGGCCCTAACATACCAGCTACGGTCAAGCCGCCCAGTTGCAGCAAAAAACGTCGGCGCGATGCCTGAAAGAGATCGTTATTTTTCATTGCTTTCTCCCTTATCGCCATGCGGCTTATCCGTAGTGTCAGAGGCATTCATCTGCAAATATTTCAGCAAGGTACGTTCTTCGCGTTTATCCAGACTGGTAAATCCAATCATGCCGTTCAACGTGCCAATCCAACCGTTAGCATCAAAGTGTTCTTTCTCTGGTGCACCGTGGCATTGGTTACAGGTTCCGTTATAGAGCGAGTCGGCATAAGCCCAGATAGGTTTGATATCGTTGACCATATCGCCCTTCTGCATCCAGGCAGTGGCCTGCAATTTACTCCATGGCGTATTCGTTTCCGCAACGGTGGTTTGCTCCAGCGTCTTCACGTGCTGCTGGATGTCGCCACGAATGGAAGCCACAAAAATGCGCTTGCCCGGCAGTTGCGCCAACACGCGCTGACGCCCATTACTCTCGGTCCAGCCCACAATTTCAATTTGCAGCCAGTCACCGTCACGCTTTAACACTTTCACTTCAGAAGCGGGCAGCAGTGAACCTGCAGGTTCTTTATCACCTTTGGCGGCATAAATAGGTTTGATGTCCAGAGAGTAGAGCGTCTCGCCATCGTCGTTCGCCCTGGCGCGTAACTCATCAAACTGCTTGCGGAAACCACTGCTCATATCGGGAAGCTGGTGCGCAATACCTTTATGGCAGTCGATACAGGATTGGTTGTCCTTGGCCGCAATCTTCATCTGGCGCGCAGCTTCGGGATGTTGTTTCGCGTGGTCCATCGCATCATAGTCATGACAAGAACGACAGGTCGCGGAGTTGTTCTCCTTCATTCGCGCCCATTCGCGCTCCGCCAGCTCTGCGCGTTTGGCTTCGAATTTCTCTGGAGTATCAATAGAGTGGGCAACAAAGGTTTGGTAAATATCGTTGCTGGCCTCCAGCTTACGTTTCACCATGCCTGGAATATCGGATGGAATGTGGCAGTCATGACATTCTGCGCGCACCCCGGAGGCATTCTGAAAATGCGCAGACTGTTTATATTCTTCGTAAACCGGCTGCATACTGTGGCAGCTCACGCAAAACTCGGTAGAACTCGTTAATTTAATACCAACGTGCGGCAAGACGATCAGCGCAATACCGACCACAATCCCGATAACGACCAGCGCCAACACTGACCAACGTGCGCTCGGTCTGAGCAGCGCCCTCCATAGTTTCCGCATAATAGCCCCTGTAATCTTATGGTTTAGTTACAGAGGATCTTATTTCTCAAATGTGAACAGCAACACTGGTCAGGATGAATGGCTTACGGCACAATGTGAACAGATATGAACAGAAAGAGAACACCATCAGGATGCCGCATCACATTGTCATTGTTGAAGATGAACCCGTTACCCAGGCGAGGTTACAGGCATATTTTGAACAGGAAGGTTATCATGTCTCTGTCACTGCCAGCGGAGCTGGTCTGCGTGAAATAATGTCACAATATCCTGTCGATCTCATTCTGTTGGATATCAACCTCCCGGACGAAAATGGCTTAATGCTGACCCGCGCCCTGCGCGAACGCTCAACGGTGGGGATCATTCTGGTGACAGGTCGTAGCGATCAAATTGACCGGATCGTTGGCCTGGAAATGGGCGCTGATGATTATGTCACCAAGCCACTGGAGCTACGTGAACTGGTGGTTCGGGTTAAAAATTTGCTCTGGCGTATCGATCTTGCCCGCCAGGCACAGCCGGAGACTAAAGATAACTGCTATCAGTTTGCCGGATACTGCCTGAATGTCTCCCGGCATACCCTGGAGCTGGGCGATGAGACGATCAAACTCACCCGCGCCGAGTATGAAATGCTGGTCGCCTTTGTCACCAATCCGGGGGAAATTCTCAGCCGCGAACGTTTACTGCGTATGCTTTCGGCACGACGGGTAGACAATCCAGACTTACGCACCGTAGATGTACTGATCCGCCGTTTGCGCCACAAGCTACGGGCTGATTTACTGGTGACACAGCACGGCGAAGGTTATTTTTTAGCGGCCGACGTGTACTGATACAGATAAACCGGACGGAACCCGCCAGGAGACAGCGAGCGTTGAACATGCTGGCTGTCGGCATTTTTCGGGGTGAGCACCAGGATCGGCGGACTGATATTTTCCGGTACCGGTTGCCCTTGTAGCACCCTGATCGCCTGTTGAATCGCCAGTTCACCTTGCCAGACCATCTGATCGCTGGCAGCCATAATGATTCTTTCGCGTTTAAGTCCGCGATACACCTGATGCGACAGGTAAAAAGAGACCACGGTTAGCGGCGTCCCCGGATTCCGCTTCTCTCCCATCGCCGCTTCCGCAGCAATTGCCGTACCGGCAACCACATCGACATCCGGGTGACGCTCAAGCATCTCCTGCAACAGGTTGCGCTGAACTTCAATATCATTATCCCCCAACGCCACATCCACGATGTGCACCTGACTACCGGCAATCGCCTGACGGAATCCTGCCACCATTTCGCGGCTGCCTCCGGCGTCATCAGGTCCTGGCAATAGCAGAACCTTTAACGGTTTGCCGCCGCTCCACTTGACCAGATAGCGGCCCGGCTGATACCCCATCTGGAACCACGGAACACCGACCCGTGCTTTCACCGTCGGATCGTCTATCGCATTCACTACCTCAATGACCGGCAACGCGCCTACCTGCGCGGAAAGATCCGGGAAGGTCGTCGTGCTGCTACCCAGCAATATGGCATCTGCTCCCCATTGCTGGCACTGGGCGATTTGTGTTTTTTGCGTGGAGAACTGACGATACCCTCCCGCCTCTAACACCTTCAGACTTACTCCGTATTTTCTCGCCGCCTCAAGCATGCCGTAATTCACGGAAAGCCAATAGGAGTCTTTCAGGCTGGGATACAGCGCGCACAGTTTCCAGACTTTGTTTGCAGTAACGTCCGATTGCACCTCCGGGACTGCCTGCTGCGTATCCTGCCATCGCAGCAATGCGGCCCCAGCCGCATGACTCAAACCGGGAAAAAGCGTGATTAACAGGAAAACCAATACGCGCATGATAGCCTCAACATTGATAAGGCTTTATCCTAGTTGCTTTCCTCTTTTGGACTCAACCTTTTTAATCTGTGGCGACCAGACAGTGAATTTATCTCTGACCAAACGACTGTGGATAGGCTTTGCGCTGATGGCGGCACTGACTCTCATCAGTACGCTGACAGGCTGGTATAACCTGCGTTTTGTCAGCCAGGTTGAGCAGGCCAATACCCAGGCGCTAATTCCAACCATGGATATGGCGCGCCAGCTCAGCGAAGCCAGCGCCTGGGAACTGTTTTCCGCACAAAATCTGACCACCGCAGACAATGAAAATATGTGGCTGGCTCAGGGGAGAATGTTAACCGCCCAGAGTCTGAAAATAACCACATTACTCAAAACCCTTCGTGAGCAGGGCTTTGATACTTCTGCCATTGAACAGCAGGAGAAAGAAATCGCCCGGTCGTTAAGCCATCAGGGGGAGATGGTTGGCGAACGCCTGAAATTACGCGCTCAACAGCAACAACTCAGCCAGCAAATTATTGAGGCCACTGCTGACGTTGCCGAAATGGCACGCGGTCAGGCCAGTAATGCCGCCACGTCGGCGGGTGCGACACAGGCCAGCATTTACGATTTGATTGAGAGCCATCAGGGGCAGGCCGCTGAACACGCGCTGGACAGGCTCATCGATATCGATCTGGAATATTATAACCAGATGAATGAACTGCGCCTGAGTGCGCTACGCGTGCAGCAAATGGTCATGAACCTGGGGAATAACCAGGCGCAGAATAACCTCGCTGCGCTGGAAAACCAGTTGAATGCCGCCGTCAGAGTACTTCAGCGCCGACAAATACGTATTGAAGATCCCGTGGTACGCACTCAGGTGGCCAACACCGTCAATACGATTAGCCGTTATGTTGAGCTGCTGTCCCTGTATCGCCAGGATAATGACATCACGACCCAATTACAGATCTTATCGCAGAATAATATCGAGCAATTTACCCGTTTCAGTAGCGAAGTCAGCCAGTTGGTGGAAACCATCGGCCAGCGTAATCAAAGTGGACTGGCGCATCTCAAACAGACCAGCCAGCGCGGGCAACACTTGCTGCTGCTGTTAGGTGGCGTGTCATTATGTTTGCTGATTCTTATACTTTGGCGTGTGGTTTATCGCTCAGTCACTCGACCACTGGCACAGCAAACCCAGGCGTTACAGCGTCTGCTTGAGGGGGATATTGACTCCCCATTCCCGGAAACCGCAGGCGTTCGTGAACTGGATACCATCGGGCGGTTGATGGATGCCTTTCGCGGCAGTGTTCACGCCCTCAATAGCCATCGCGAACATCTGGCTGCACAGGTCAAAGCTCGCACCGCCGAGCTGCGTTCTATGGTATCTGAACACCGACAGGCCCGTGCAGAAGCTGAAAAAGCTAACCAGGCAAAATCGGCGTTTCTTGCCGCCATGAGCCATGAAATACGCACCCCGCTGTATGGTATCCTCGGCACTGCGCAGTTGCTCTCAGATAATCCCGCCCTGGCACAGCATCGGGAAAATCTACGCGCAATCACCGACTCGGGCGAGTCTTTGCTGACCATCCTCAACGATATCCTGGACTATTCCGCCATCGAAGCCGGTGGAAAAAATGTGGCGATAGGCGATGAGCCTTTTGAACCCAAACCCTTGCTGGAAAGTACGCTTCAACTCATGAACAGCCGTGTTGCTGGTCGCCCTGTCGTGCTGGTTGCGGATTTTGCCGATGACGTTCCCGCTTCCCTGCGTGGCGATCCGCGCCGCATCCGGCAAATCATTACTAATTTATTAAACAACGCACTACGCTTTACCGATCGGGGACACATCATCCTGCGTAGCCGATGTGAGGGCAAAAACTGGTACATCGAGGTTGAAGATACGGGATGTGGTATTGACCCTGCCCGCCAGCACGATATTTTTCAGCCGTTTGTTCAGGTAAGCAGTAAACGAGGTGGAACCGGACTCGGACTAACCATCAGCGCCAGTCTCGCTCAGGCAATGCAGGGAGAGCTGAGCGTCACCAGCACACCCGGCGTCGGGAGTTGTTTCCAGCTGCGTCTGCCATTGCGGGCAACCACGATGCCCATCATGAAACCCGCACAACGCTCCATATCGTTACAGGGCTTACGCTTATTGCTTATCGAGGATAATCCTCTTACACAACGTATCAGTACTGAAATGCTCATCCTCAATGGCGCACAGGTTACTGCTGCCAGCAGCGCCGCTGAGGCGCTAAAAATATTGCAGGAAGATACACACTACAATGCTGCTCTGGTTGATTTCGATCTTCCTGATATCGACGGGATCACGCTGGCACAGCAGTTAGCCCACGACTATCCGGCACTTAACCTGATCGGCTTTAGCGCGCACGTCATCGACGAAACGCTAAGCCAAAGAACCAGCACCCTGTTCCTCGGCATTATTCAAAAACCAGTCCCCCGGGATGAACTCAGTCGACTTATTACGCATTATCTGCACGGTAGTGCGACTCTCCCGCTTGCATCAGAAAATGACAACAAACGGTTAGATTTTCATCAGTTGTCTGGAGATATCCAGGTTATGGGATGGCAAAAGGTGCGCGAATGGTTAGCGCTCTTTAAGCAACACACTCTTCCTGTATTAGATGAGATTGACGCTGCCCGCGCAGCACATGACGACGAGCGAATAAAACGTCTGACGCATCAGCTAAAAAGCAGCTGCGCCAGCATGGGAATGCGCTCAGCCAGCACGATGTGTGCAGCACTTGAACAGCAGCCGTTGGGTGATTTTTCACTCAGAGAGGAGATCCAACAAAGTCTTTATGAGGTAGAACGTTGGCTGGAAAAAGAAAAACCGTCCCGCGCGTAACGGTACGTTGAAGCTGAGCATAGGGACTGATTTTGAATGGTACGCCCTGTAGGATTCGAACCTACGACCTACGGCTTAGAAGGCCGTTGCTCTATCCAACTGAGCTAAGGGCGCATTGCGAAGTGATTACTTCATGCAGATGAAACGCGTGAATTATACGGTCAGCGCCTGCTGAGTCAATGCCTTTTGTTTCAGTTGCTGGCGAAGTGAACGAATGTTGATTTTTTCTGCTGGTTCAAGGGTATCCAGGAAATCGCCTGGTAACAACTCAGCCCACGAAACGCCAGATTTAGGGATACATGTATTTAGAATATTTATGATTTTGCTTAACATTCCCTTACCCCTCCAGCGGTTCAGGAACTCTTTAATGTTAAGTATCGCCATCAAGGAAGAAAACAGTCACTTCGAACATGGACTAAAAATTATCATCTCCCATTTGGCAAACCAGTGGCATCAGGAGATTTGCTTTTTGCCTGTCGAGGATATCGATCGCGCTGACATCGCGTTTATTTCCCTGGATGAAGATTGGCTCAGCGCCGATTGCTATCAGATTCCGGTCCATACCCGCCGCCAACACCGGGTTGTCATCTGTAACAGAAACGATAAAGATAAGCTGATGTTCCGGCCCTGCCTGTACATGTTGCCACTGATCTATCGGGAAGATGACGTTGAGGAAATGACTAAAAAATTAGTCCTCATCCTGCAAAAACGTGCGCTGCGCAACAACGTGCCCGCAACTATCTGTCATTACTGCACCACTCGTAACTTTTCTATCGAAGAACGTCAGTTCTTAATGTTTCTCGCCAGCGGCTATACCTTAGCCGAAACAGCTCACTTGCTCTCGGTAAGCGAAATTCAGGCCAAAGCCACCCGTCGCAGCATTATGAAAAAGCTGCATGTGAAAAACGATCAGCAATTCTTAAGATACATCCGGGCGCATCTGAACTTTCTACAAAATTAGGTGGCATCTCTCTGCCTGATTTTTTATTGAGAAAAATCTCATCACCAATTAAGTATCGGCACCTACTGTACCTATCTCCATGCTGCCAGAATAATCCTGGCTTACTATTTCCGGGGTAACAGAAAGACACACCCGGTAATATTTTATCTAATCCCATAGAGAGGTTGAACTGGATAAAACGACTTTTTGGGCATTGAGTAAGACATCAGAAAACTTCCGGCAGATTATTCTGATGGGATACGCAATTGCCAGTCTGATGATTGCTGAAGCATTGAAACCCAACAGCACAAGGAAACTCGCCTTTACGCTGGAGAAAATTTGGGTCAGGGATGTTTATAGTCGGCAATTTATCCAGACCTGCCGCAACAGAAATGGAATGGAAAAGGATGCACAGCGCAAAACGCCGGGATCGACATCGCCGTATACGAAACACTAACTGTACCTGGCAATATCCTCACTACACATCACAGGTATTTGACCAACTTGAGTATCTGACGCAAAAACTCGAATACACATTACCGAGTGACACTATATCTCAGGCGATTATTACGACAGATTACTATCTGGCCTATGCGCTGGGTCGACATTTATTTTCAGGAGCACGTACCGCAATCTTCCAGACCATTGAATCGGCCAAAGTCAGCCTGCGATCGTCGGTAATTAGTCAGTTAGTGGTTGATATGGAAGGTTTAACAATCTCTTATTTTGATGTTCTGGAGTATCTGCGCCAGCTAATTAAACCGCGGAATAACATCCAAATCTTCATATTGCTTTCCCGCCACGATGAAGACCTAATCCCTTTTATTTCTCTGTCCGGTCCATTTTATATCTTGTCACGTAGCCTGCGCCTCCCGGAGATGCGCCGCGCTTTATTGTCGCCAGTCCTTAACTATATTCACTCCAGGCACATAAACCAGCTCGATTGGGAGATGGTGGAATTACTCTTACAAGGTAACTCCTTAAAAGAGATTGCTTTGTTACAAGCTCGCCCCTACCACCGTATCATCTATCGCTTGAACCAGCTGATTGCGCGTCTGGGCTTAGCAAACCGGCAGCGTTTTTTGCACCTGATACATCGCCTCAGCGTTACCTCTGCTCATTTAATTTAACACCCTAACCCTATGTGCCATAAGATTTTTTAGGAAATTACTTATTTTTATATGAGATAAAAGATCTAAATTTCACAACTATTTAATATTTACAACTATTCCTGGTATTATGCTAACTTCCACCCCCCCAGTAAACCATACTGGTTCTGTGCATATCAGCACAAATAGCGTCATTACCACCTTAACAAATCCTAAACAATTAGTTTATTGTATTGTTTTTACCATTTAAAAATTTTTTTCAGTCTGCCATAATTCAAACAGCAGTAAAATAATGCCAATAGTCATTAACACATCTGGATCTTTTAGAACATCCTAACTGACATTAACAACCTGAATGTTGTAAGCCTTTTCCGAAAGAACAGAGCAGGTATAATCCCCATAGTTTTCTGATTAATTGTTAGTTTTCCCAGTGTGAAATGGATTTTCCACAAATTCATTGTTCTGTAGAAGAGCAACCGAATAAACAAGGATGAAATAATATTTATTCGACTCTCCCTCAGAACAACCCTTGGCTATTTGACAATATTATAACGCCTGATGTTTTATAAAATTATCAAGATACGCATACAGTTTGAGGCATACAACAATGAAACCAGCATCCGTTATCATTATGGACGAACACCCTATTGTCAGAATGTCGATAGAAGTACTACTTGAAAAAAACAGTAATATCCAGGTTGTGTTGAAGACCGATGACAGCCGTACGGCAATAGAGCACCTGCGCACTTACCCTGTCGATCTTGTCATTCTGGATATTGAACTACCTGGTTCAGATGGATTTACATTACTCAAGAGAATAAAGTCTCTGCAGGAGAATACTCGGGTGCTGTTTCTCTCCTCCAAATCGGAGTCTTTTTATGCCGGGCGTGCTATCCGGGCCGGCGCAAATGGTTTCGTCAGTAAACGAAAGGATTTAAATGATATCTACAATGCGGTAAAAATGATTTTATCGGGATATTCTTTTTTCCCTTCAGACACCCTTAACTTCATTAACAATATAAATATGAAAAAAGGTGTATTGAATGACATGCCGCTCTCTAATCGCGAAGTTACGGTTTTGCGTTATCTGGCAAATGGGCTCTCTAATAAGGAAATTGCTGAGCAGCTGTTACTCAGCAATAAAACGATTAGTGCTCACAAAGCTAACATCTACGCCAAACTCGGCTTACATACTATCGTTGAGCTGATCGATTACGCAAAAATGCATGAATTAATGTAATTGCACTCCCGGCGAGACTTCGTTCGGGAGCGTTTTATCCGCGCATTGATTAGTTATAGTTAATCATAAATGTGGCATCGGCCCTGGCGAGGCCAGGCTGAACCCCACCTGCTAACGCGATATAGTTGGCGAAAAAGGTCAGCGTGGCATTGCCGCTTTCATCAATCCCTACGGTTTGGCTGGCCTGCTCGAGCGGTAATCGCGTACGGTCGCTGTCATGCAGTTCGATCGCCACCTTTTGCGCCATCACCACATCGTCGAGCGCCAGCAACGTCGTGCCGGGGGCCGGAGTACCAGAAAACGTTATCGATGCGGAGCCCGGCGGGCAGCCTTCCAGCTTCAGCGTAAACGCGACTGGTTGGGTAGTATCCCCGCTGGTCTGTAACTGTTTTGTCGGCCAGGTGCCCAATTCAACCGACTTATTGCTGTCACTGGCAATCACCGCACAGGTAAAGTCCACCACGTTTCCGCGCAGTTCAATATTGATTTCACCCAGCGACGAGGACGCATGGCACAACGAGCTGAATGTCAGTATGGGCAGCATCACCAGAAGTGCCCATACAGTTGGCGTTTGCTTGTTAGTCATAATCTACTCGCAGATAGCCACGGGCAGTAAAAGGCCCTTCGGTAGGTTTATTCCCCGTCACGCTGACCGGCCATGACCGAATACCCACGCTTGCAGCGGCGTTATCATCCAATTGAAACGGGATAGTGCTGGACAGATTATTGGGCGTCAGCGGTCTACCGGTTTTGTCGGCGACAATAAATCCTAAGTCAGGATTGTCCGATACCATCATTTGCCCGCTGGCTTTCTCGGCCTCTACACGCATGGTTAAGTATGCCTGTGCAGCGACGTTGGTGCATTTTATCGCCACCGTTTTGGTCTGCGGATTAATGCCTTCGGGCCGGTTTCCTGCCCCCGCCTTGCTAAACAACGATGCACCAATATCACCAAAATCAAACTCGACAATCTGCCCGGCATTCACCTCGCAGTTTTGTGGAACCTCCACCTTGCCGCTGTAACTGATGGTGTAAACCGGTGTGCTTAACGCATCTCCGGTACTGGTGGTAACGTAGACTCTGAACATCGTCTGCCGAGGGATCGGCACCATGTTAATAAACGAGCGGATCACTTTGAGTTTAAACACCAGGTTTGAATCCTGTACGCCAAAAGGCTTCTGCTGCGAAACGTTCGAGTCAACGCCCATACGGATATAATTGCGCGGAGGATAAAACAACCCGGCGTAGCTGTCGGTGATGCTCATGGCTCCCAGCAGGTAGTCATTGAGTTTCAGGTACTGAAAACCATTTTCTGTACTTTGCACAGGGAGTTCCGTAACGTAGCTTCGATAGGTGTAATTCACCGTCGTCCCGGCCGGACAGGTAGCATTAACGCCAATCCATCCTGATTTTTCCGGTAATGTCACCACCTGTCCTGGCTGGTTGTTGCTGCTGTTAAAGACGTTAGA
Organism: Citrobacter sp. MGH110; assembly: GCF_001037515.1. Lineage (NCBI taxonomy): Bacteria > Pseudomonadati > Pseudomonadota > Gammaproteobacteria > Enterobacterales > Enterobacteriaceae > Citrobacter > Citrobacter sp. MGH110. Next base: position 2,402,815 of record NZ_KQ089830.1, read on the forward strand.
CAGATCGTAAAAAACATCCGTTGGTGTACCATTCGAGTTTTGGCAGACCGTCGCCCAGGACGAATGGGCCATCAGCAGTAAAGCGCATCCCAGTAACAAACCCGTTTGTCGTTTCATCGTATTATTCCTGTCGTGCCGTTGGAGATTCGCACGTCACATTCGTGAGCGTCACCGCCTGTTTCAGACTCTCCTCAGGCAAGGCATAGTGCGCCACGCAGCGAGCGTTAGCGCTTTCCCCCCATTGGATCAGTAATTCGCCTTTTAGCGGCAAGCCGCTCAGGTAGATTTGCCCGTCTTCGCCCACCATACTGGTCACGCCGCTGTTGTTTTCACGCACAACGGAGCCAAATGGCACAGGTTTACCTGCATATTTCGCGGTTATCAGCGCCCGCACACCGATACGCGTATCAAACGCCGCTCGCACCAATGCCCCTTGCGTTGGCACGACGCTGCTAACGTTATTTTCCACATCGGTATTGTTGTTCATTGAATTGGTATCTAACGCGACGCGGTTATAGCGATAAACGGTGGCATACGGCATCACCGCGTATCCACGCCAGTCGGTTTGCACGCCGGTCTGGTTTTCTATTCGTACACCCTGCGCGCCAGGCGCTTTAACCAGCACGTTAGTATCCCCCAGCGGCTGACTGAGCGTAATACCGTCCGCATGCCCCACCACGCCGCCGGAGAGCTGCCAGTTGTAGTCATGCTGATCGCGATCGTAGTTGTATCCCACGCCCAGCGTGCCATAAGCCGCCTGCCAGTTGGCGCTGGCGTTTCCGCTGTAGCCGTTGGTGCTGCTGTGGCCCTGATTCACGCTGTAGCTCAGGTTACGTCCATCCAGTAACGTGCCGCCGATCCCGCTCTGCCAGCTGTTTTGTCCGTTGCTGTTGCGGTTGGCATTAAAGGTGGCATAGGTGCGATCGAGCGCGTTATCACGCGAGTAGCGCCGTCCGCTCAGCAGGCTGAACGGCACTGACATATTGAATGCCAGAATACGGTCGGTGTCGGAGATGCCTACCGATTCATTCCACGACCAGGAGAGTGAATAGCTAATCCCCTGCCAGCCGCTGGCATAGCCCACCTGATACCAGGTATTGGTGTCTGAGGTGTTCCAGTACGTTTGCTGACTGCCCGAGACATACAGCGATCCGTAGTCTCCCAGGTTCTGCGAAATGTTAATCTGGAAGCGGCCCTTTTTGCTGTAACTCAGATTGTGATAACTCTTCACATCGGGCACGTCGTGGCGATTGCCTTCGCTGTCGTATTCATACTCATAGCCTTCCATGCTGCGATACGCGACATCGTCGAGGGTATAGAAGCCACGCGTTGAGTAGCGATATCCCAACAGTTGGAAGTTAGTGCCAAAGTTGTTCAGCGATTTTGCATACAGAAAACGCAGAGACTGCCCCTGATGCGTACTGTCATCCGCCAGTTGGCTGCGCGCATGGGTTAAATCCACAGAAACCGCCCCCCAGTCTCCCAGGTTTCGGCCTGTACCTAAAACTACCGCCGTGTAACGTGAGGCCAACTGTGTACCACCGTATGCGGTGTAGCCCTCAGGTAACCCGGCAATTAATGTTCCCTGGAAAAAGAACGGTGAAGATTGCTGGCTATTGCCGCTGCGAAAATCCCCGGCAACCACGTCGTATTTGAAACGCCCTTCTCGTTGTAACAGGGGAACCGTGGAGTACGGCACCGTATAGCGCTGTTGGCTGCCGTCCTTTTCGTCCACCGTCACCTCAAGGTCACCGCTGGATGACGTCGGGTTGAGATCGGTTATCGAGAAAGCACCCGGTGAAACATAACTTTGATAAATCACATAGCCATTCTGACGGATGGTGAGTTTCGCTGCGGTGCGCGCAATACCGCGAACGGTAGGCGCGTAGCCCTGTAAGCTGTCGGGATACATACTGTCTGAGGAATAGAGCCGCGCCCCGCGAAATCCGACGCTGTCAAAAACGTCGTTACCGGTGTTGCTGTCGCCCATCACCAGTTCACCCTTCAGCGGGATAATCGCGCGCTGAAGCCATGTACCGATGTTTTTCCAGCTTTGCGAGTGGTATCCGTCACCTTTGGAATAGCTCCATGCGCCGTTATTTCTCAAGCGCCAGGGGCCATAGTTCAGGCCACTGAGCATACTTAAGAAATAGCTGTCAGTGTCACTGCCGCGGCTGCCGGTAAAGCTGTAGTTGACCAGAGCAGCCGGGATCCCTTCATCCCACTCCTCTGGCGGAATATAGCCACGCGCGCTGTTTAACATTGACGCCTGCGGCAGGTTGACGTTTAAGCGCAGGGTAGAAAAATCAAATGCAATCTCGCTGCCTGGAATCGCCTCAGGTAGATTGATACAGGTATCGTTCGGCTCCTTACTGAGGGCCGGAAACGCGGCAATATTAACGCCAAGGCGCTTCACCCAATCGAGTCCAAAACACGGCATCAGCCCACCGGACTTCTCCCCGGCTTTTCCCGCGCTGGTCGTAAAACGTATATCCTGAGTGGCAACAAACTCATCGTTGCGCCAGATATCCACACGATAAACGCCTTCAGGCTGATGATTACCTTTTTCAAAACGTGACAAATCTGCCACGGTTGCCGTATCCGCAGATAAAAAGGCCGGATTAAAATAGCTTTCCCCATGGCTTAAAGAGGGAAAGAGCGCCGCCAGCGTGGACAACGCCACCCCCGCCAACGGTGGCGTAACCCCCGGTAACAGGCCAGGAAAATACGTTGTCTTATTCATCGTTATCTCAACGCACGCTAACCGTTTTGGCCGGGGTCACGGCGCCATAATCATTGACCGTCTGGAACGTGACATTGCCCTGAACGCCCGTTGGTAACAGGACCTGCGCATCACTTTTCGGCGCAACCATCACGTTGTCGATCTTCGAGTTCCCCACGTTGAGATTGACCAGGGTGACATAATACGCTGACGGATTATTGATTTTCAGGTGGTTGCCGGTTCGGGAGAATTTCAGCATCCCAGGCGCATCTTCCGGAATTTGCGGCAGATTATTCGGACGGACAAAAAGCTTGATGCGGGACAGAATCGCCAGTTGCAGAACGTTTTTACCCTCGAGGCTGTTTTTATTGACTGACGGAATGGCTTTCACGTTCATCCAGAACAGCGACTCACGATCTTTGGGCAGCGGAACACCTGCATAGATGATACGCAGCGTGTTTTCGCTTTTGGGTTCGCTGACAAACAACGGAGGCGTAACCACAAACGATTTTTCTTTAACGCCTGCGCTATTCTCGATCCATGAATTGACCAGGTAACGTTCTTTGGTATCACTATTGCTAATAGACAGGGACGTTTGTTTGGCATCAGCTGGATAAATAACGCGGGTAGCGCCTAATGCAATGCCTCCGGCAGCCTGAACACTGGCAACAGGAAATAAGACCAGTAAAAGGATAAAACCTGATTTTAGATAATTAAACATAGCTACAAATACCTTTGGTGTGATTATCGTTGGGAAATAAATCAGGGATAAACCAACGTAAACCACACGTCTGAACGAAGCGTTCCCGGCGTTATATTTTCCGAGACAGCCCGATAACGAGCAGTAAAATGAAACGTCATCTCTTGCGTTATAATCGGCGCATAATGAAGCGGCAGTGCATTCGGAATAATTTGCCGTTGGCGCTCATCAAATAACGCCAGACCGATCCCCGAAGCCGCAGACGCATCGCCACTGGCAAGAAAAACCTGCGGATCTTCCGCTGGCGTCACACCTGCAAACGCAATCCCAACGTGGTCATAAACATCGGAGCTGCATGACGTTAAGCGCAGTGAAAACGGTACGCTGGTAGAGGCAAAGCTTCCCGTCCCGGAGAAAGCATTGGTGCGATACTGCCCCATTTGCACCCGCAAATTTTGGCTGTCGGTAGCGACCGTACAGGCACCATTGACGAGCTGCCCCCGTAAGTGAAGGCGGCCACTTTCCAGTATTACCGTATGTGCAAACACAGGCAGTACGCACAGCATTCCCGCCAGCGCCACACCTTTCCCTATCATCTGCCGCATCCTTCATCATCCCCGGAAATTGCCTCATCCAGTGAGGCGTACTGCATCCTTGCACAAATCAAAACGGCTTATTCGTACTTCATGATGAACGTTGCGTCGGCATTTGCCTGACCCGGCGTAGCGCTGGTGGCTGTGGCTTTATAACGCGCAGAGAAACGCAGGGTGTTGGTCCCTTCTACCAGTGCCTGAGCGGTAGAGAAGGTGGCTCCATCCGGCTTCAGCGCGGTGGACGTATTGTCCAGAATTTCAATCCCGACACCGCTGGCAGTGGTACCGTTGTCTGCAGAAGTGACAGCCAGCAGGTTGTTGTTGGTGATATCGGATTGACCAGAGAAAGCCACGGCTGCGGTTGCGGCAACTTTCGGGTCACAGTCGTTCAGCACGATGGAGAACGGAATTTGCGCCGTTGTATCGCCAACTGCGGTAAAACTGGCGGTACGATATTGGCCTAAGGTGACAACCTGATCGGATGACTGAGTACTGACTGCACAGGCTGCATTGACCAGTTCACCTTCAAAATGCACAGTACCGCCGCTAACGCTTACCGGATCGGCTGCAACCGCTGCACCTGCAACTAACATCAGGCTGGCAATAACAGAAGAGGTCATTAATTTACGTTTCATGGATTTCCCTTGAATTACACACATCCGGCTCCGGCATCCTGCGGGATCCGTTTGAATCATTATCGACATTAAATGTCAGGCTAATTATCTCTGCATCCTGTAAAGATATATATCGCAAGAGAATTAGCTAACCTTTTACCCCAACTCTCCTGAGTATTTGATTCACTAATTAATCTTCGCGAATATGACTATTCGTCACAGGGTTAAATTAAACATTTCAATTAATGAAAAATACCTGCAAATCCTTTTATTGACCCTGGCAAATTCTTATTGGGACCTAAGAAAAATCTGGGTGAATATTACTTAAATGCTTCCATAAAGGTACGTAACAGACTGGTTTATGGCGCATTACCCCTGATAACACCAGGGTGATGAATTGTTTCATTCACGTTAATTTTAATTCGCATGCTCATTAATTACCTGGGAGACTTCAGCCTCTGTGCTGCTCCCATTCTCTGACCATGACACCCGTTATCGCACGTAAAAACGCAAACGAAAACTGACAGCACGCCCCGCTTCTGACAAAATAGTGACATCCCCTTCGGTTTAACGTAACAGACGGAATTCTCTCTCTGATGGCAGCAAAGATTATTGACGGTAAAACGATTGCGCAGCAGGTGCGCTCTGAGGTTGCTCAAAAAGTTCAGGCGCGTTTAGCGGCTGGATTACGCGCCCCAGGCCTGGCTGTTGTGCTGGTAGGTAGCAACCCGGCTTCGCAGATTTATGTTGCGAGTAAACGCAAAGCCTGTGACGAAGTGGGGTTTGTCTCCCGCTCCTATGACCTGCCTGAAACCACCAGCGAGGCGGAGCTTCTTGAGCTGATCGATACGCTCAATGCAGATACCACCATCGACGGTATCCTGGTACAACTGCCGTTGCCGGCGGGTATCGACAACGTGAAAGTGCTGGAACGTATTGCGCCAGATAAAGACGTTGACGGTTTCCACCCGTATAACGTCGGTCGCCTGTGCCAGCGCGCGCCGCGCCTGCGCCCATGTACTCCGCGCGGTATTGTTACCCTGCTTGAGCGTTACAACATCGATACCTACGGTCTGAATGCCGTGGTCATTGGTGCCTCGAATATTGTCGGTCGCCCAATGAGTATGGAGCTACTGCTGGCTGGGTGCACCACCACCGTCACCCACCGATTCACCAAAGATCTGCGCCGCCACGTAGAAAATGCTGACCTGCTGATTGTTGCCGTCGGTAAACCGGGCTTTATTCCTGGTGAGTGGATCAAAGAAGGTGCGATTGTGATTGATGTCGGCATCAACCGTCTGGAGAATGGTAAGGTTGTTGGCGATGTGGTCTTTGACGATGCGGCCGCACGAGCGTCATATATCACGCCGGTCCCCGGCGGCGTAGGCCCAATGACGGTCGCCACACTTATCGAAAACACGCTGCAGGCGTGTGTTGAATATCATGATGTAAAGGACGTTTAAGATGGCCACATTTTCACTGGGTAAACACCCACACGTTGAACTCTGCGATTTGCTGAAGCTGGAAGGCTGGAGCGAAAGCGGCGCCCAGGCAAAAATTGCTATTGGCGAAGGGTTAGTGAAGGTCGATGGCGTTGTTGAAACGCGTAAACGCTGCAAAATCGTTGCCGGACAGACCGTCAGCTTTGAAGGCCACAGCATTAACGTCGTGGCGTGACCCTAAGTGCCGGATGAGGTTAACACCGTATCCGGCCACTTCCCCCTCTCGTTTTCAGATAATGACTTCATCCCCACTTCACAGTGAACTGATAGCATGTTGTTTTTCCACACGAAGCGATCATCATGCCCACTATCGTTACCCACGCGGCCGTTCCGCTCTGTTTAGGCTTAGGTCTCGGACTTAAAGTCATCCCCCCACGATTACTGTTTGCTGGCGTCGTTCTGGCCATGCTGCCAGATGCCGACGTGTTGTCATTTAAACTTGGCGTCGCCTACGGCAACGTGTTTGGTCACCGCGGTTTTACCCACTCACTGCTGTTCGCCTTCGTGGTACCGCTGCTCTGCGTGTTGATTGGCCGACGATGGTTTAAGGCGGGATTGATTCGCTGCTGGCTATTCCTGACGGTATCACTGCTGTCGCACAGTCTGCTGGATTCTGTCACTACCGGCGGCAAAGGCGTTGGCTGGCTGTGGCCGTGGTCGGATGAACGCTTCTTCGCGCCGTGGCAGGTGATTAAAGTCGCCCCGTTTGCGCTATCACGCTATGCCACACCGTACGGGCATCAGGTGATCATGTCGGAGTTGATGTGGGTATGGCTGCCGGGAATCGTAATGATGGGTGTGCTGTGGTGGTATCGGAAACATTAATCTGCCGGATGCGACGCGCTGCGTCTTATCCGGCCTACACGGCCCGGTAAGCGTAAGCGCCACCGGGCATTACAGAGTTACTTACGACGCCAGGTGGTACCCTGCGGGCCGTCTTCCAGCACGATGCCCATCTCGTTGAGACGGTCACGCGCGGCATCAGCTGCCGCCCAGTCTTTCGCCTTACGGGCATCCAGACGCTGTTGGATTAACGCTTCAATTTCAGCAACTTCACCGTCATCCGCCTGCGCACCACTTTGCAGGAACGCTTCTGGATCCTGTTCCAGCAGGCCCAGTACGCTGGAAAGCTTACGCAGATGCGCAGCCATGCCGTTAGCCGCCGCCATATCTTCCCCCTTCAGACGGTTAACCTCACGTGCCATATCAAACAGCACGGAGTAGGCTTCCGGGGTGTTGAAGTCATCGTCCATCGCTTCAATAAAGCGCGCTTCAAAGGCTTCGCCACCGGCTGGCGCAACGGATTTGTCGGTGCCACGCAGCGCGGTATACAGACGCTCCAGCGCAGAACGCGCCTGCTTGAGGTTCTCTTCGCTGTAGTTTAACTGGCTACGGTAATGACCGGACATCAGGAAGTAACGGATGGTTTCGGCGTCGTAGTATTTCAGCACGTCGCGAACGGTAAAGAAGTTGCCCAGCGATTTGGACATTTTCTCGCGGTCAACCATCACCATCCCTGAGTGCATCCAGTAATTAACGTACTCACCGTCATGTGCACAGGTGGACTGAGCGATTTCGTTTTCATGGTGCGGGAACATCAGGTCCGAACCGCCGCCGTGAATATCGAAATGGTTGCCCAGTTGTTTGCAGTTCATCGCCGAACATTCGATGTGCCAGCCCGGACGGCCCGCGCCCCATGGAGACGGCCAGCTCGGCTCGCCTTCTTTGGACATTTTCCACAGCACGAAGTCCATCGGGTTGCGTTTCACATCAACCACGTCAACGCGTGCGCCTGCCTGCAGCTGATCCAGATCCTGGCGCGACAGCTGGCCGTAGTTCGGGTCAGTCGGCACGTCGAACATCACGTCGCCGTTATCGGCAACGTAAGCGTGACCTTTGGCAATCAGTTGTTCAGTGATTTCGATAATTTCAGCGATATGGTGCGTAGCACGCGGTTCCAGATCCGGGCGCAGAATATTCAGCGCATCGAAATCGCTGTGCATTTCCGCGATCATTCTGTCGACCAACGCCACAAAGCTTTCGCCGTTTTCATTCGCGCGTTTGATGATTTTGTCATCGATATCGGTAATGTTGCGCACATACTTCAGATTATAGCCGAGGAAGCGCAGATAACGCGCAACGACGTCGAAAGAAACGAAGGTACGTCCGTGGCCAATATGACAGAGATCGTAAACGGTAATACCACACACGTACATGCCGACTTCCCCGGCATGAATAGGTTTGAATTCCTCTTTTTGGCGCGTCAGTGTATTAAAGATTTTTAACATCGAAGATTCCGTGTAGACGTGTGTGGATAGTAAAGTCTGTATAATACCCATAATTTAGACCGGAAGCAGCACACTTTGCGAGGTGATCGCAGCTTGCGGTTATGCTATAACACACCCCTAACTCTGACCCTTGACGGGGTCGAAGCACCAATCTATCGGAACAGGATGCAAAAATGGTTACTTTCCACACTAATCACGGCGATATCGTAATCAAAACGTTTGATGATAAAGCGCCTGAAACAGTTAAAAACTTCCTGGACTACTGCCGCGAAGGTTTTTACAACAACACCATTTTCCACCGTGTTATTAACGGTTTCATGATCCAGGGCGGCGGTTTCGAGCCAGGCATGAAGCAAAAAGCCACGAAAGAAGCGATCAAAAACGAAGCAAACAACGGTCTGAAAAACACCCGTGGTACGCTGGCGATGGCGCGTACTCAGGCTCCGCACTCTGCAACCGCACAGTTCTTCATCAACGTTGCAGACAACGACTTCCTGAACTTCTCCGGCGAAAGCATGCAGGGTTGGGGTTACTGCGTGTTCGCTGAAGTTGTTGAAGGCATGGACGTGGTTGATAAAATCAAAGGCGTTTCCACTGGTCGCAGCGGTATGCATCAGGATGTGCCAAAAGAAGACGTTATCATCGAAAACGTGACCGTCAGCGAGTAATCGTGGCGACACTGTTTATTGCAGATCTTCACCTCTGCACAGAAGAACCGGCGATCACCGCCGGTTTTCTGCGTTTTTTAGCCGGTGATGCGCGAAAGGCCGATGCGCTATATATTCTTGGCGACCTGTTTGAAGCCTGGATTGGTGACGACGATCCTAATCCGCTGCATCGTGAAATGGCCACGGCGATAAAATCACTGACTGATTCCGGCGTTCCCTGCTTTTTTATTCACGGTAACCGTGATTTTCTGCTCGGTAAACGTTTTGCCCGTGCGAGCGGCATGACCTTGCTTCCCGAAGAAAAAGAGCTCGACCTGTATGGCCGCAAGGTGCTGATCATGCATGGCGACACCTTATGCACCGACGACGCAGGCTATCAGGCATTTCGCGCCAAAGTGCATCAACCCTGGTTACAGAAGCTGTTCCTCGCTCTGCCGCTGTTCGTTCGCCAGCGAATCGCTGCGAAAATGCGTGCCAACAGCAAAGCAGCCAACACCACCAAATCGCTGGAAATCATGGATGTGAATCAGCAGGCCGTGATTAGCGAGATGGAAAAACATCAGGTTCAGTGGTTAATTCACGGCCATACCCACCGCCCTGCCGTCCACAAACTTACGGCCAATGAGCAACCCGCTTTCCGCGTGGTATTAGGCGCATGGCACACCGAAGGTTCGATGATCAAAGTCACCCCTGACGACGTTGAACTGATCGCCTTTCCGTTTTAATTCTGCAGATACCCAGTTCCTCTTTACACAAAACTATTCGAGTTGCATCAAAGCGGCAAATCTGTGAGTTCCCTGGAGCTTACAAAAGTAAGTGACTGGGGTGAGCAGATGCAGCCAACAAAGAGGCAGCTTGAAGAGTGAAGTGCAAAGCGCGCAATCGTTTTCCTTGGCGGTGAATTATGCTATTCTCTGTGGCCTCAAAAGTCGAGTGTAGTGCACCACAGGAGTTTTCAGACGCATGTCTTCCCGCAATAATCCGGCGCGTGTCGCCATCGTGATGGGGTCCAAAAGCGACTGGGCTACCATGCAGTTCGCCGCCGAAATCTTCGAAATCCTGGACGTTCCGCATCATGTTGAAGTCGTCTCCGCCCACCGCACCCCAGACAAACTGTTTAGCTTCGCCGAAAGCGCTGAAGAGAACGGCTATCAGGTGATTATTGCCGGGGCCGGTGGCGCAGCGCATTTGCCTGGCATGATTGCGGCGAAAACGCTGGTGCCTGTCCTCGGTGTTCCGGTGCAAAGCGCAGCGCTGAGCGGCGTAGATAGCCTCTACTCTATCGTTCAAATGCCGCGCGGTATTCCGGTCGGCACGCTGGCGATCGGCAAAGCGGGTGCGGCAAATGCGGCCCTGCTGGCAGCACAAATTCTGGCAACACACGACAAAGCATTACACCAGCGTCTGAACGACTGGCGCAAAGCGCAAACCGATGAGGTGCTGGAGAACCCGGACCCGCGAGGTGTCGCATGAAGCAGGTCTGCGTACTTGGCAACGGACAGCTAGGGCGCATGCTGCGCCAGGCCGGTGAGCCACTGGGCATAGCGGTCTGGCCCGTCGGGCTGGACGCTGAACCGGCTGCGGTCCCTTTTCAGCAAAGCGTGATCACCGCTGAGATTGAGCGCTGGCCGGAAACGGCACTCACCCGCGAACTGGCACGCCACCCGGCGTTTGTTAACCGCGACGTCTTCCCGATTATTGCCGACCGTCTGACGCAAAAGCAGCTTTTTGACAAGCTCGGTCTGGCGACCGCGCCGTGGCAGCTGCTGGCAGATAAAAGCGAATGGTCTGCGGTATTCGACAAACTTGGCGAGCTGGCGATCGTGAAACGTCGCGTCGGCGGCTACGATGGACGTGGACAGTGGCGCTTGCGCGCAAATGAAACTGAGCAACTGCCGGACGACTGCTACGGCGAGTGCATCGTCGAGCGGGGAATCAATTTCTCCGGTGAAGTCTCACTGGTTGGCGCTCGTGCGCACGACGGCAGCACCGTTTTCTATCCGCTGACCCATAACCTGCATCAGGACGGCATTCTGCGCACCAGCGTGGTATTCCCGCAGGCTAACGCCAGACAGCAGGAACAGGCCGAAGCAATGCTCTCTGCCATCATGAAGGAGCTGGGCTATGTCGGCGTGATGGCGATGGAGTGTTTCATCACCCCGGAAGGTCTGCTGATTAACGAACTGGCTCCGCGCGTGCACAACAGTGGCCACTGGACGCAAAACGGCGCCAGCATCAGCCAGTTTGAGTTGCATCTACGTGCCATTACCAACCTGCCATTACCGACGCCGGTGGTGAACCACCCTTCGGTGATGGTAAACCTGATTGGTAGCGACCTGAACTACGACTGGCTGAAGCTGCCGCTGGTGCATCTGCACTGGTATGACAAAGAGGTGCGTGAAGGGCGTAAGGTGGGTCACCTGAATCTGAGCGACAGCGATACCGCGCGCCTTAGCGCAACGCTGGAAGCGCTTATCCCCCTGCTGCCGCCGGAATATGCCAGCGGTATTATCTGGGCGCAGTCAAAGCTGAAATAAGCCAATAATGCCGGGGAGTTGATTTTATCCTTCCCCGGCCCCTCCTCTGGCGCGTAAAATCCCCTCCATTGCTGTTTTGTATTTTCAGGATCAAACATGAACGATGGAACGGACTACCGCGCAATTTTGCTCGCCGGTACGCCTTTAATCGATGTACGCGCCCCCGTCGAATTTCAGCAAGGCGCAATGCCGGGCGCAATCAACCTTCCCTTAATGAACGATGACGAACGTGCCGCCGTCGGGACCTGTTACAAACGCCAAGGACCTGAAGCTGCCCTTGCGCTTGGTCATCAACTGGTCTCGGGTGAAACCCGCCAACAGAGAATGCAGGCCTGGCAGGACGCCTGCCGTCAAAATCCTGCAGGCTATTTATGCTGCGCGCGTGGCGGTCAGCGTTCGCATATTGTGCAGCAGTGGCTGCATGAGTCCGGCATTGACTATCCGCTGATTAAAGGCGGTTACAAAGCCCTGCGCCAGGCAGTGATACAGCTGACTGAAGAATTAGTGCAAAAGCCGATCGTCTTAATTGGCGGCTGTACCGGGAACGGTAAAACGCAGCTGGTGCAACAGCAGCCAAACGGTGTGGATCTCGAAGGTCTGGCGCACCATCGCGGCTCCTCGTTTGGGCGCACCGTTGAACCTCAATTGAGTCAGGCGAGTTTTGAAAACCTGCTGGCGGTTGAAATGCTCAAAACCGATAGCCGTCAGGATTTACGTCTGTGGGTACTGGAAGATGAAGGCCGCATGATCGGGGCTAATCATCTGCCCGAATGCCTGCGCGAGCGCATGACCCAGGCATCAATTGCGGTGGTGGACGATCCTTTTGAGCGTCGTCTGGAGCGACTACGCGAAGAGTATTTCGTGAAGATGCACCACGATTTTACCCACGCTTATGGCGAGAGCCAGGGCTGGCAGGAGTACAGCGAGTATCTGCACCACGGCCTGTTTGCTATCCGCCGTCGTCTGGGTTTACAACGTTTTGCCGAGCTGACCACCCTGCTCGACGAGGCTCTGCGCGAACAGCAGGCAACGGGCAGCACCGACGCCCATATGGGCTGGCTGGTGCCGTTGCTCAATGAGTATTACGACCCGATGTATCGTTATCAGCTGGAAAAGAAAGCCGCGAAAATCGTTTTTCGCGGCACATGGCAGGACGTTGCCGAGTGGCTTAACGCACAGTGATCAGTGTCTGTCGCGCTTATCTGCGCGTTTTGCCAGCCAGTCACCCAGCACCTGAACAACCTGCACCAAAATAATCAGCGCCACCACGGTGACGATCATGACCTGGGTTTCGTAGCGGTAATAACCAAAGCGAATCGCCAGGTCGCCGACTCCACCGCCGCCAACGATCCCGGCCATCGCGGAGTAACCGATCAGACTCACCAGCGTTATAGTCAACCCACGCAGCAGACCCGCGCTCGCTTCAGGTAACAGAACGGTGCAGATGATGCGCATCGGGCTGGCGCCAAACGCTTCCGCCGCTTCAATAATGCCTTTATCGACTTCACGTAACGCGCTATCAACCAGACGGGCATAGAAAGCGATTGCCGCCACCGAGAGCGGGACCGACGCCGCAATAGGGCCAATGGTATTCCCGAGCAAAAACTGGGTTAGCGGCAGCAGCAGAACCAGCAGGATCACAAACGGTACCGAACGAATGATATTCACCAGCACGGAGCTGAGCAGATACACAAAACGGTTTTGCCAGAATAAATGCCGATCGGTGACGAAAATCAGAAAACCGAGCGGCAGACCACCAATAATTGCCAGCACCGTAGAGATGCTCAGCATCTGGAAAGTTTCATTAAACGCCAGCGTCAAATCAGGCAATAAATCATCCACGAATCACCTCCACCTGTGCAGTACGTTGACGAATATGTTCCACGGCGACTTCCACCGCTGAAGGGTTATGCGGCGCGGTCAGTTGCACGACCAGAATCCCCAGCGCACGTTCGCCAATATATTCAATTTTGCCGTGCAGAATGTTCACCGCCACGCCAAATTTAACCGCGACTTCTGACAACACCGGCTGTTCCGCCGAATCGCCGATGAACAGAATTTTTAGCAACTGACCAGGCAGATGCTGGCGCAGACGCTCGGGCAGCGTCAAATTGAGGGTATGCGACACCAGCTGCTGCGTGAACGCGTGCTGCGGGTGAGCAAAAACGTCAAACACCTCACCAGACTCCACCACCTTGCCGCCGGACATTACCGCCACGCGATCGCAAATCGATTTGATCACGTTCATCTCGTGAGTGATCAGCACGATCGTGATCCCCAACTGTTGGTTGATCTGCTTAAGCAACGCCAGAATCGTGGCTGAGGTTTCGAGGTCCAGCGCCGAGGTAGGTTCATCACACAGCAGCACATCCGGGTGATTGGCAATCGCGCGGGCAATACCCACACGCTGCTTTTGCCCACCGCTGAGCTGAACCGGAAAGCGGTTCGCCTTGTCGGACAGCCCCACCAGCGCCAGGATTTCGCTCACGCGCGGACCAATTTTACTGCGCTCCCATCCGGCAGCCTTCAGACTAAAGGCGACGTTTTGCGCCACGGTACGGGTATGCATCAGGTTAAAATGTTGAAAAATCATACCGATACGCTGACGTGCTTTACGTAGATGCCCCCCTTCCAGCGCGGAAATTTCTACGCCGTTCACCTTCACGCTTCCCTGGCTCGGACGCGTTAAGGCGTTCAGGGTGCGCAGCAGCGTACTTTTCCCCGCGCCGCTGGTCCCGACAATGCCAAATATCTCACCTGCGCCAATGCGCAAGCTAACGTCATCAACCGCCCGGGTTGATGGTCCACGGCCTGCGCTAAAATCCACGCAAACTTTCTCAATCTCAATCATAGCCACCTCAGAAATGCGAAAAGGGCAGTCGTCGCTGCCCCTGTTAACCCTTGTGCGCAGCGATTATTGGGCTGTCGACATCCATTCCGGTTTCTGGAAGGCGCTGTAGATATTTTGCGGATCGTCGATCACCGCGCGATATGCCGGAGATTTCACCGCCTCAACAATATCTTTCGCGAACGGTTTATCCGCATCTTCACTGCGTACCGCGATGATATTTTTCAGATTTTCGTCCAGGTGCTCTTGCTTGATGGCGCTGGAAAGATCCAGTTTTGCCGCCACGGCAAAGTTACCGTTGACCAGCGCGCCGGTCACACCGTCCAAAGTGCGCGGCAGCTGTGCCGCTTCCAGCGGTTTAAACACCAGCCCTTTGGGATTGCTGGCGATATCGCGCTCGGAGGCTTTCGTTGGATCAATATTGTCTTTGATGGTGATAAGGCCAATAGACTGCAGAAAACGCAGACCGCGAGCCAGGTTGGTGGGATCGTTGGAAAGCGTGATCACATCCCCTTTTTTCAACTCATCCAGGCTTTTGATTTTATGTGAGTAAAACCCCATCCCGGCCGTCGGGACCACAATCAGCTTGCTCAGCTTCAGGCCTTTATCGGCGGTGAATTTGTCAAAATAGAGCGAATGCTGGAACAGGTTAGCATCAATGCTACCGTTGGAGAGCGCCATGTTTGGCTGCACGTAATCGCTGAATTCGCGCACCACTACCTTATAGCCTTTCTCTTTCAGCGTGGGGGCAATGGCCTGTTTCACCATATCACCGTATGGCCCAGGCGCGACGCCAAACACGATTGTGTGCGGGTCACTGTTCGCATGAGCAAATTGTAAGCCGCAGGCCAGTAACAGCGCCCCGGTCGCGACGCGTAAACTCTGACGCAATCCCATATTTTCTCCATTTTAACGTTGTGGTGTCATGTCTCACGCCGTTCATGCGGCGTTGTTCTCGTTGGCCTGATAACAGGCAGATTTCTAACATGACACAGATCACAACCCGCTGTCCTTGAAATTATTTCATGATGTTGCAGAGTATGTTTTTAAATGTGAGAAGGTATGAAAAAGCCGGATGTCGGCACAAGTGCCTTATCCGGCCTACAACAGCTTTCTTAGGCCCGATAAACGCAAGCATATCGGGCGGCAGGCGTCGATTAGAAGTCGTAACGCAGACGAACCAGGTTCATGTCACCCAGATTGTCGGTGCTGGAGGTAAAGACGTGTTCGTAATCAACACGGAAACCGTAATCCAGCTGGAAGCTGATCCCTACGCCGTTGTCGGTACGCAGGTAGTTACGGCCATTCACGTACTCAATACGGTCGCCCATAAAGTAAGGCTGAACGGATTTCAGCGCATATTGACCCACCGGGAAGGTGTAACCGGCGAAGTATTCCAGACCCCAGGCGTCACCGGCAAAGTAGTCGTTAACAGAGACTTTTTTGGTGGTCATGAAGTTTTGATACCAACCGCCGCCCATCGAGAAGGTCCAGTTGTCCGGTTTCCAGCTCAGCGCGGTACCGACGATGTTTTGATCGTAGGTTTTGCTGGTGTTGCCACGCATTTCCGCGCGAGTGTAGTTCCACGCCGTACCCCAGGTCAGGTCATCGGTAATGTGATAATCCACACCCAGTGAGCCGCCGCCTTTACGCTTGTAGCGCAGACCGTTGTTCGGATTGTAATCATCACTGAACAGATAAGAGGCGTAGAGATCCACATCACCAACGGTATTCTTATACTTCAGAGATTTGCGCGTACGATAGGAACCATCATAGTCGCCATTGATACCGTTACCTGGCGCCTGACCGATCATGTCGTAGTCCCAGATATCCGTTTTCGCACCGACTACATCATAGTAAATGCTGTTTTGTTGACCGAAGGTCAGCGTACCCCAGGTTGCACTCTTCAGACCAGTGTACAACATACGACGCGTGGTATCGTTGGCACCGTCAGCGTAGTGGTTATCCCAGTTGAACATCGCCGGGAAGTTAACGCCCAGCTCGTAGTAGCTCACCCAACTAATATCATCAAACAGATAGTAGTCAGCGGCAAAGCGGAAACGTGTACCGCCATCGAAGCCATTACGTTTGTAGCCATTCTTACCATCGTCACCGGCCATATTCTGGAACTGCGGACGAATACTGCCGCCGACGGTGAAGTTAAGACGGCTCAGCGGGTTGCCCGCCTGCGGATCTTGTTTCAGGACCGTGATTTCCGCCTGTGAAGCGAAAGTCGTTAATGCCACTGCTGCGCCGATCGATACCGCCAGCGCTGTTTTTTTTATAGTCATTATTTATACCTTGATAGATAGCCTGCCAATTATTCAGCACACAAATATTAACGTTTATTAATACTCTCGTGTTGTTGGGTTTTTATTGTTCTGTGCTGTTAAATATCAAGGAGTTATCAATTTGTGCTACATAGAAAAAAAGACGCACCGATTTTAAAACCGGTGCGTAATCATCACGAATATGAATTAACTACTGAACTGACGGAACAGCGCTTTACCTTTTAGCAGACGTGAACCGAGCCATCCGCCGCATAAAGAGAGCAGCAATGCTCCACTAAATGGTAATACTACCCACAGTCGCCAGTCTGGCTCCCACGGGAAATCAAACACTTTGGTTTGCAGTACCGCCAACGCTGTTTCCGCACCGATGGCCGCCACCAGTCCGGCAACCATCCCGAGCATGGCGAACTCGCACCACAGCGTGGTACGCAGCAGCTTCTTACCGGCTCCCAGCGTGCGCCAGACCACCAACTCCTGATGACGTTGACGCATCCCCACCTGAACCTGCGCCAATAGCAGCAGCATGCCACAGGCGGTGACCAGTACCACCATCACCTCCAGTGCGCGGCTCACCTGATCCAGCACCTGGCTCACCTGTTTGAGGATGGCGCCAATATCCAGCAGGCTGATGGTCGGGAATTCGCGGTTAAGCTGCGTCAACATGCCGTTGCCGTTCTCCCAGCGAAAGCTGGTTAACCAGCTTTGCGGCTGAGCATCCAGCGCGCCGGAGGGGAAGATAAAGAAGAAGTTGGGCCGCAGGCTTTCCCAGTCCACTTTGCGCAGACTGCTGACCGTGGCGCTGAAATCCTGGGTATCGCCCATAAAAGTCACCCGATCGCCGAGTTTGACGTTCAGCCGTTTCGCTAACCCCTCTTCCATCGACACTTCGCCCGCTTTTGGCGGCCAACTTCCGGCGGTTATCGGGTTATGATCCGGTCGGGTATCCTGCCAGGTCAGGTTAAGCTCGCGGTTCAGCGCCTCATCCTGATTGCCTTCGGTCGGCTTCTCATTGATCTCCGTCAGACGCGCCCGCACAATCGGATAGAACGATTCCGGGATCACCTGATGCTCGGACAGGAAAGCCTTCAGCGGAACCACCTGCTCGGTGGCAATGTTAATCAGATAATAGTTCGGACTTTCCGGCGGCATTTGCTGCTGCCAGCGGTCGAGCAGATCGCCGCGCAGCACCAGTAACAACGCCAGCAGCATAAAGGAAAGCGAAAATGCCGATAGCTGGCTGAGCGTTGACCACGGCTGGCGTAACAGTCGACTGACCGCCAAACGCAGCGGCAGTGAGGAGAGCGTCAGACCACGCAGCACGTTGAGCAGCATCCAGCCGAGCACCCCGCACAACAGCGCCAGTACCACCGCACCAGCCAGTACCGCCCACAGCAGTGGACTTCCGCCCATCAGTCCAGCAAGCAGTGCAATCACGACTATCACGACCACCGGCAAATAAAACTTCAGGGGCCAGACGTTTGCCACCACGTCACGGCGCAGCACCCGCAGCGGCTGCGTTGCCAGCAGCAGGCGGTAAGGGCGTAACCCCACCAATAGCGAAATCACCGTCATGGTGCCTAGTGCCCATAACCACGGCCAGGGGCTGGCAGGCGGTAGTTCTCCAGGCAGAACCGGCTTGAGCAGCAGCACCAGCACGCGCTCGAATAACAGTCCGAATAGTCCGCCGGTCACGCCAGACAGCGCCAGCACCATCAGCCATTGACCAACAATCAGCCTGCGCAGTTGCGCTCTGCCCGCACCGAGCGTTTTCAGAATAGCCACCAGATCGTAACGGCTGCGGCAATAATGGCTCATAGCCACGGCAACCGCGGCGACCGCCAGCAACAGCGTTAACAGCGCCGAAAGCAGCAAGAACTGTTGCGAACGCTCAAGTGATTTCCCCAGCGCCCCTTCATCCTGCTCCAGCCCATACCAGCGCTGTTCAGGCTTTAACTGTGGCAGCAGCCACTTTTCATAGGCTTCCAGTTGCGATGGCGTCCCGCCAAATTTATAGCGCCAGGTCACGCGGCTTCCCGGCTGGACCGCCGCCGTTTTTTCGACATCCGCCATGTTCATCATCAGACGCGGTGCTATCTGGAACGGATTAAAACCAGAGTCCGGCTCCTGCACCACCTCCCCGGCAATACGCAGCGTGGCATCGCCAACGTCGATGGAATCACCGACTTTTAAGTTGAGTAGCGCCATCAGACGTGGGGCCAGCAGCACCGAGCCCGGCTGCGGTTTCAGTCCCGGCGGGTTGGTTTGCAGCGTGCCGTACATCGGATACACATCATCTACCGCTTTGACGTTCGCCAGCTGCGGCGTATCCCGGGCAAAAGTCATGGTGGCAAAGGTGAGCTGTTCGCCCACCTTCAGGCCACGCTGTCGCGCCTCGTCAATCCACGCTTTCGGCACGGTACGCGAACTTTGTAGCGACCGATCGCCCGCCATAAACTCACGGCTTTGCTGGCTCAGCCCTTTTTCCATACGATCGCTGATATTGCCCAGCGCCAGCACACAGGCTACCGCCAGGCTTAGTGCCAGCCAGACAATCAGTAATGAAGGCGAGCGCCATTCGCGCCAGAACCAGCGTGCAATCATGCCTCCTCCTGCAACTGTCCATTCACCAGACGTAAGCGCCTGTCGCAACGCGCCGCCAACTGCGGGTCATGCGTCACCAGAATCAGGGTGGTGCCGTGTTCCCGGTTCAGAGAAAACAGCAGGTCGGCTATTTTGTCTCCGGTCTGGCGATCGAGGTTGCCTGTCGGCTCATCGGCAAACAGCACATCCGGACGCCCGTTAAACGCTCGCGCCAGCGCCACGCGCTGCTGCTCCCCGCCGGAAAGCTGGGCCGGAAGATGATCAAGACGTTTTCCCAGTCCCAGTTGTTCCAACAGCGTTTTTGCCCCGTCACGACTTTTTCCGCTATTTTCGCCGCGCAACAGCGCGGGCAGTTCGACGTTTTCCAGCGCGTTGAGGGTCGGAATTAACATGAATGACTGGAAGACAAAACCCACGTGCCGCGCCCGCAGCTGCGCCCGGGCTTCTTCGTCCATGGTGTGCAGCGCCTGCCCCACCAGGCTGACTTCACCGCTGGTGCCATCGTCAAGCCCGGCGAGAATCGCCAGCAGCGTGGATTTCCCCGATCCCGACTCGCCAATCAACGCAATGGTCTCGGCGCGTTTGACAACCAGTTCAACTCCGGTAAGGATGGATAGCTCATGATCACCCTGACCGACGGATTTCTTAAGATGATGAACTTCAACAATGTTTTCCGCTGGCATTGGCCTTTCCTGTTCCTGGTCCTGTTAACTTTCCGCGCCGCCGCAGCGGACACGTTATTAATTCTGGGTGACAGCCTGAGCGCCGGATACCGAATGTCCGCCAGCGCCGCGTGGCCTGCGCTACTTAATGATAAATGGCAAACCAAAACGCCAGTGGTGAATGCCAGCATTAGCGGCGACACCTCGCAGCAGGGCCTGGCCCGTCTGCCTGCATTACTCAAGCAGCACCAGCCGCGCTGGGTGCTGGTCGAACTTGGCGGCAACGACGGCCTGCGCGGCTTCGCGCCTGCGCAAACCGAACAAACCCTGCGCACGATTTTGCAGGACGTGAAAGCGGCAAATGCCGAACCACTGCTGATGCAAATTCGTCTGCCGGCAAACTACGGTCGCCGTTATAATGAAACCTTTAGCGCGATTTATCCAAAGCTCGCCAAAGAGTTTGATATCCCTCTGCTGCCATTTTTCATGGAAGAGGTTTATCTGAAACCCCAGTGGATGCAGGATGATGGTATTCATCCTAACCGTGACGCCCAGCCGTTTATCGCCGACTGGATGGCGCAACATCTCACACCTCTAGTAAATCACGACTCGTAAAACAACGGAGATCCTGACAGGTAAAGTTATGCAAAAATCGGTCTTAATAACAGGATGTTCCAGCGGAATCGGTCTGGAAAGCGCGCTTGAGCTAAAGCGCCAGGGTTTTCAAATTCTGGCAGGCTGCCGCAAACCTGACGATGTCGCGCGTATGAACAGTATGGGATTCACCGGCGTATTGCTGGATCTGGATTCACCCGAGAGCGTGGATCGCGCCGCCGACGAAGTGATCGCCCTGACCGATAATCGTTTATATGGGATCTTTAACAACGCCGGATACGGTGTCTATGGTCCACTGCCCACCATCAGCCGTGAACAGATGGAACAGCAGTTTTCCGCCAACTTCTTTGGCGCACATCAGCTTACCATGCGCCTGTTACCTGCCATGTTACCCCACGGCGAAGGGCGCATCGTGATGACCTCCTCGGTAATGGGATTGATCTCAACGCCGGGACGCGGCGCCTATGCCGCCAGCAAATATGCACTGGAAGCCTGGTCCGACGCACTGCGTATGGAACTGCGCCACAGCGGGATTAAGATCAGCCTGATTGAACCTGGCCCCATCCGTACCCGCTTTACCGAAAACGTCAACCAGACCCAGAGCGATGCTCCCGTTGAAAATCCCGGCATTGCCGCGCGTTTTACGCTGGGACCAGAAGCGGTTGTCGCCAAAGTGCGTCACGCGTTTGAGAGCGATAAACCAAAGCTACGTTATCCGGTTACGCTGGTGACCTGGGCAGTGATGCTGCTTAAACGCCTGTTGCCAGGCCGCATAATGGACAAAATTTTACAGGGTTGAGTTGAAGCTCGCGCGTCAGCCCCCATGTAACAAGAAATCGACAAAAGAGAGTAACTCCATGTCCACACAGAATATTGTTAACATTAACGAATCGAACCTACAGCAGACCCTCGAACAGTCGATGACCACGCCGGTCCTGTTCTATTTTTGGTCTGAGCGCAGCCAGCATTGTCTGCAATTAACGCCGGTGCTGGAGAACCTTGCCGCCCAGTATAACGGTCAGTTTATTCTCGCTAAGCTGGACTGCGACGCCGAGCAGATGATCGCCTCCCAGTTTGGTCTGCGCGCGATCCCTACGGTTTATCTGTTCCAGAACGGTCAGCCGGTAGATGGATTCCAGGGCCCGCAACCGGAAGAGGTTATTCGCGCGCTGCTGGAGAAAGTGCTGCCGAGCGAAGAAGAGCTGAAAGCACGCCAGGCTATCGAATTCATCGAAGCCGGTAATCACGCGGATGCGCTGCCGCTGCTGAAAGAAGCCTGGCAGATCTCCAACCAGAGCAGCGAAATCGGTCTGCTGCTGGCGGAAACGCAAATCGCCCTGAACCGTTCTGACGAAGCCGAAGCGGTGCTGAAAACCATTCCGTTGCAGGATCAGGACACCCGCTATCAAGGGCTTATCGCACAGATCGAATTACTGAAGCAGGCCGCTGATACACCGGAAATCCAACAGTTGCAGCAGCAGGTCGCCAGCAATCCACAGGATGCGGCGCTGGCAACGCAGTTGGCTATTCAATTGCACCAGGTCGGACGTAACGAGGAATCGCTGGAATTACTGTTCAGCCACCTGAAGAAAGATCTTACGGCTGCCGATGGTCAGGCACGTAAGACTTTCCAGGAGATCCTTGCCGCACTGGGTACCGGTGATGCGCTGGCCTCGAAGTATCGCCGCCAGCTGTACGCGCTGTTGTACTAATTGGTTCATCATGCCCGATGGCGCTACGCTTATCGGGCCTACAAACACAACCAACACCTCATTCCCGTCGGCCGGATATGGCGGTAGCCGCCATACGGCATCACATCACGTCTTCTTCAAATGCGTTACCACTAATTGGTGGCGCGAATTATAGAATTTTCGATAGGTTAAGTAGCAGGCGATAATGGTCGACAGACTGGCGGTTGATAGCAGCATAAACGTCACCATAATCTGATACTTAATCGCTTTTACCGGGTCAATACCTGCAAAGATCAATCCTGACATCATTCCCGGTAAACTCACCAGCCCCACGGTCTTCGCTGAATCAATCGTCGGGATCAGCGAGGCGCGAATGCTGTCGCGAATAAGCGGTGCAGAAGCCACCTTCGGCGTTGCGCCGAGGCTGAGTTTTTCCTGAATTTGCTGCTGCTCGCTGTTAAACCTCTGCCCCAAATTGTTGTAACACAGCCCCACCGCCACCATCGCATTGCCTGCAATCATGCCGGAGATCGGGATGACCTGCATCGGCGTGAACTCGATAGAGCCTGAAAGAACCAGTACCGAAAGCGTTAGCCCCGCTCCCACCGTAATAGCAATAAACGACGAGAGAAAAGCTTTATCAATATATTTACTGCGTTTTTGCGCGTTATAGGCCGCGTTAAAGCAGATAAACAGCACCATCAATAAGGTCAGAATGCTATGGTTGACGCCGAAAATATATTTCAGCACGTAGCCCACGATAATAAGCTGAACCACTGCCCGGCAAACGCTCCAGAGAATATCTTTTTCCAGCGCCAGCTTTTCTTTGTTGCTGATCAGTATCGCGACCACCACCAGCATCATCGCTAACGCCAGGGATTCATTGGTAATATTATGCTCGTTCATTACTTACTTCCTGCATTTCACCGGCGTGCGGTTGAAGGGTTATGACGTTATCCGCATGATCAATTTCATCTTTGTCATGCGTCACCCACAGCACAGCAATATTCTTATCGCGAACATAGTGGTGAATTAATTCGTTCACATTACGCTTGTTGGATTCATCCAGCGCGCTGGTGATTTCATCAAGCAGCAGAATTTTCGGCAGAAACTGCAAATTACGAATTAACGAGACGCGCTGCTTTTCGCCGCCGGATAGCTCATTGATATTTTTTTTGAGGATCGTCTCGGGTAACTCAAAGCGGGCCAGATCGGCCAGAAACACATCCGGATCCGGACGTTTGTCGCGAATTTGCCAGGGGAAAATGAGATTGTCGTAAACGGTGTCACCAAACAAAGCGGGCGTTTGCGCGCAATAAGAGACCTGCTGGCGATACGTTTCCGGCTTGAGGGTATTTATCTCTTTACCCTCAAAGAGAATCTCACCACCAGTCGGACTTATTAACGACGCCACAATCTTGAGTAACGTGCTTTTACCGCAGCCGGACTGGCCGGTAATCAGCTTAAATTCTCCGGCGCGGAGATCAAAACAGATGTTATTAAGAACCTGCGTCGCCCCTGCCTGCCACGCGACATTTTTTAACTGAAGCAGAATGCTGCTTTCTTCCATTACTAATCCCTTTTTACATCTTTCGTGCAGATAGTCTATCCCTGTAATTTATTATAGGGGAGCCCACCTTGATAAATCGGGTATAATTTGACTAATGAGGCAGTAAAGGACAGCACAACAGGAGGTTTCATCAATGCTCATTTTTATTCCTATTCTTATTTTTGTCGCGCTGGTGATCGTCGGCGCAGGCGTCAAAATCGTCCCGCAGGGATATCAGTGGACGGTAGAGCGTTTTGGTCGTTACACCAAAACCCTGCAACCGGGTTTAAGCCTTGTTGTACCGTTCATGGACCGCATTGGTCGTAAGATCAATATGATGGAACAGGTGCTTGATATCCCCTCTCAGGAAGTCATCTCCAAAGATAACGCCAACGTCTCGATTGATGCTGTGTGCTTCATTCAGGTGATCGACGCGCCGAAAGCCGCGTATGAAGTCAGCAACCTGGAACTGGCGATCATCAACCTGACCATGACCAACATTCGTACTGTTCTCGGCTCGATGGAGCTCGATGAAATGCTCTCCCAGCGCGACAACATCAACACGCGCCTGCTGCATATCGTTGATGAGGCCACCAATCCCTGGGGCATCAAAATCACCCGTATTGAGATCCGCGACGTGCGTCCTCCGGCAGAACTTATCGACGCCATGAACGCGCAAATGAAAGCCGAACGTACCAAGCGCGCCTACATTCTTGAAGCCGAAGGGATCCGTCAGGCAGAAATCGTTAAGGCCGAAGGTGAGAAGCAGTCGAAAATCCTCATCGCGGAAGGTGAACGTCAGTCCGCATTTTTACAGGCTGAAGCGCGTGAACGTTCCGCAGAAGCAGAAGCCCGCGCAACACAGATGGTGTCTGAAGCCATTGCCGCCGGGGATATTCAGGCCGTGAACTACTTCGTGGCTCAGAAATACACCGAAGCGCTGCAGCATATCGGCTCGTCGAATAACAGCAAAGTGGTGATGATGCCGCTGGATGCCAGCAGCCTGATGGGTTCCATTGCCGGGATCGCCGAACTGGTTAAGGACAGCGCCAGCGAGCGGAAAAAATCATGATAGCGATGATTCTGGTGCACCCGCATATCTTCTGGCTCAGCCTCGGTGGTCTGTTACTGGCCGCCGAGATGCTGGGCGGCAACGGCTATCTGCTGTGGAGCGGCGTGGCAGCGGTGATTACCGGTCTGGTCATCTGGCTCGTTCCACTAGACTGGGCGTGGCAGGGGGCAATGTTCGCTGCCCTCACCCTGCTGGCGGCCTGGCTGTGGTGGAAGTGGCTGGCAAGACGCGTTCAGGAACAGCAGCCGGCCGATAGCCATCTTAACCAACGTGGACAACAGTTAGTTGGCCGTCGATTTACTCTGGAAACTAACCTGGTCAATGGTCGCGGACATATGCGCGTCGGCGACAGTTCCTGGCCCGTTAGCGCCCGTGACGATTTGAGCGCCGGAACGCAGGTTGAAGTCATTGCCGTTGAGGGAATCACCCTGATTATAAAAGCGGTATCACACTAAAAAGACAGGAAATAAGACTATGGTCAGGAAGACACCCCTTGCCTTTGCCCTTTGCACATTGCTGACCGCCGCCCCGCAGGCATTCGCTTCGTTCGATATGGAAGACTGCAAATGGAGCGACGACAGCTGCCTGCTGAAGGGAACGCCGACCTTTAACCCTGAAAACGACAGCCGCGACAACCTGCTGCGGCTGCTGAGCCAGGAAAAATCATTTGCTCTGCCCGTGCAGTCGATGCCCGCAGACATCACTCGCTCCCGCGATTTCTATTTTGCCTATCACCCGCAATGGGATGAGGCTGCCCCGCAAACAGCGGCAGCTCAGGCATCCGCCGCGGACAGCCCTCTCTCCCGACAGATGGCCGAGCTGAACATTAGCGCCGACGAAATAAACATCAATGACGCTGAGCTAGAGAACCGTCATGTTTCGAATAACGCCGAGAGCGTTAGCGCCTTTTTTGCCGCGCTCTTGGCCGATTCCACATTAACAGCGGAACAGCGTCAGGCCTTAGCCCAGGCGCGTACAGGACTGCTTTCCGGAGCAACCCGCGAGCAAATTGAGTCTTCTCTTGCCACCTTCCCGGCAGATTCTCAAGCTCTGCCCTATAAAAGCTATCTGGCAGCAGCCGCCAGTTTCTATGCCGGTGATTATGCCAGTGCCGAACGGGATTTCACTCAGCTTGCTACAAGCGACCGTCCGTGGCTGGCAGAGACCGCGCAATACATGCTGATGCGCACGGCGTTGAACAAGAGCAGTCAGAACAGCGTGGGCGAGTACGGCGATTTTGATATTGCGAAAATTAATCGCGAGGATGCCACTCAGGCTCAAGAGTTGGCGCAGGCCTATCTGCAGCGTTTTCCCCAAGGACTCTACGCTGACTCTTCACGAGGCATGTTGCGTCGCATCAACTGGTATTTACAGTCATGGCCGCAGCTGGCCGGGTTGT
This sequence comes from Citrobacter sp. MGH110, assembly GCF_001037515.1. Lineage (NCBI taxonomy): Bacteria > Pseudomonadati > Pseudomonadota > Gammaproteobacteria > Enterobacterales > Enterobacteriaceae > Citrobacter > Citrobacter sp. MGH110. The sequence continues at coordinate 2,429,167 of NZ_KQ089830.1, forward strand.
ATGAACAGACGCTAAAGCAGTCGGCTGACGCACGGCAACTGCGCGAAAATGTCATCGAATACGATAATGTCTATGGCATGGCGTTCTACGACCAGTCCGTCGTTGAGGCCTTCCCCGACGCGCCGCGAGTCAGCTACATCGAACTGCTACGCGCGCTGCGCCTGGATAACAACAGCAAACCCACGCTGACGCAGGCACAGCTCGACGCCAGCAAACCGGTGTTTGAACAGAGCCAAAAACTGCCGCTATGGCGCGATCTGCAACTGAATCTGTGGCTGGCAACGGGCAACTATGCGGCAATTATTCAGGCAGTTACGCCAGCGCAGAAACTTGCCGCTCACGATACCCTCACCTTCAGCGAACAGGTGCTGTACGGCGAAGCGTTGATGGGCCAGAAGAAATGGGCCGAGGCGCGCGATTTTTGGCAGCAGTTGTTAAAACTCAGCCAGGATAACGAACAGCAGCAATATGTGCAGGCTAAGCTCACTGCGACGCTGGTATATAGCGGCGACGTGGCGGCAGTTTTCGCACCGAATAGCGCGGTGACCAACCTGCGCTTTCGCTCGCAGGTGCTGAAAACGCAGGCCACGCCAGAACTGCTGCGCCAGCAGGCCGTTCATGGCCCGAATAACGAAGAGCGTACCATTGCGTTGCATACGCTGCTGGTGCGGGATCTTACAGAGAATCGTTTTAGCGACTGGCTTACTGACAGAAAACTGGCCAGCGCGATTACATCACCGGTCATTGGCGAAGCGTTTGCTGACGTTAACCTGAGCATATTCGACTGGAATGGCGACACGGCGCAGGCGGGTTATACGTGCCGCAGCCTCAATGAAACGGTAACGGTATTGAGCAAAAAAGCGGATGATGCTCACGCGCTGAACTGCCTTGGCGAATTCTTCCGCACCACGCAAACACATGTCGACCTGTGGAAAAACAGCGCTGGCAACGACGTGCTTGAATCAGCTATTTCGCGTAAGAAACCGTTCGGCCAGTTCGACAGACAGAGCTACTACCAGCAGGTAATCACCTCACCCACCGCGGAAGTCGAAGATAAGAGCTTCGCGCTGTATCGCGCCATCATGTGCTATGCGCCATCAGGCGCTAACGAATGTGGCGGAGAAGACGTGGACAAATTGCAGCGTAAGGGCTGGTTCACCCAACTGAAAACGCAGTATCCGGGAAGCCCGTGGGCGCAAAAACTCAAATATTACTGGTAACCGCACTGCTTCTCGGCCAGGCACAGGCGGCGGATATCGTCGCCGCCCGTGAACATTCAGCCTTCTGGCTGTGGTCTGGGGTGAAAGCCAGTTACGAGCTGAAAGACGCGCAAACGGTTTATCTGCACCAGGGCGAGGTACTGGTTCGTTCCGGTAACGTGGTGTTCCAGCGCCTCGGACTGCCGGTCAGTCGTCTGTCTTTTCCCTCAATCTGGCTGACTGTACGCTTTACAACCCTCGACGTACCGGAAGAGATCCCGGCGCGTATCATACGGTTGATGCAGCGCTGGCAGACCGCCGGGAATAACGTCGTCGGCCTGCAGGTTGATTTTGACGCAGCGACCCATCAACTGACCGACTACGCCCGCTTTCTGCAGCAACTGCGCCAACAGCTCCCGGCCGAGTTTGCGCTAGGGGTAACCGGACTACTGGATTGGGCAAAAACGGGCGACGTCGCTACGCTGAACGCGTTGGCGGTCGATGAACTGGTGGTGCAAAGCTATCAGGGGCGTCGCACGGTGACGAATTATCAGGCGTATCTACCCGCGCTGAGCCGCCTGCGCATTCCATTTAAGCTGGGACTGGTGCAAAACGGTAGCCGAGATCCACTGGCTGAAGCGCAGCTTGAGAAATCTCCGTGGTACCGCGGTACGGTGGTGTTTATGCTTAATCCTTCTCGCCGTTAAGCCTTCGCTTTGTGATGGCAGCAGCCGGAGAGATTATCCATAATCGGACATTCAGCGCTGTCATCACCCGGGCAACTGTCCGCCAGCGCCAGTAAATGCAAGCGCATGGCCTGCAGCTCACTGATATGCCGCTCAATATCCGCCACCTTTTCCAGGGTGCGCTTTTTCACATCCGCGCTGTGACGCGCCGGATCGTTAAACAGGTTTACCAGCTCGCCGCATTCTTCCAGATTAAATCCAACCTGCCGCGCCTGACGCAGCAACGTCAGTTCATTCAGATGCTGTTGGTTGTAAGTGCGATAGCCATTGTCACTACGCAGCGGCGGCGTCACCAGTCCTTTCTCTTCATAAAAGCGAATGGCTTTGCTGGTTAAACCGGTTTTTTTCGCAACATCGCTAATATTCACATTTCCCCCGCGGTGCTTGTTGGTGCTGAGCCACATTATAGCCCAGATTGCCGTAATCATTTACCCGAGAAATCTGCACATTATAAGCCGACAAAGAGATGAATAAATCCTTTCTATTCACATTGTTATACCCGATACAGATCACATTTCAGTATTTATTGACCGTACAAAATTGACTCAAATCAAAAGATATATTGGTTATGCATCTTTCATATTGAACAAAGGGACACATTTTTATATACAAATGCGAATGATAATGATGATCATTTACATTTAATAAAGGTTCTCTTATGTTGCCACGGATTAACCAAAGGCCATTTATTCTTTCAGCCCTGACATTATGCATGTCCGGCGCTGCTTCTGCAGCTACCTCTACAACACACGCTTCAGCGCCCGACGATGATACGGTGATCGTCACGGCTAACCGCTCTGAAAGTAGTCTCTGGGATAGCCCGGCAACTATTCAGGTTATCGATCGCCAGACGCTGCAAAACTCCACCAGCGTTTCTATTGCTGATGATTTACAAGATATTCCCGGCGTCGAAGTCACCGATAACGCCCTCGCTGGCCGGAAACAAATTCGTATCCGTGGCGAAGCCTCTTCGCGGGTGCTGATTTTGATCGACGGCCAGGTTGTCAGCTACCAGCGCGCCGGGCAAAACTACGGGGCCGGTTTGCTGATTGACGAATCCGCGCTGGAACGGATTGAAGTAGTAAAAGGCCCCTACTCTGTCCTTTACGGTTCGCAGGCGATTGGCGGTGTCGTAAACTTTATTACGAAAAAAGGCGGCGATAAGCCTCTCGGCGGCAGCGTTAAGGCCGTTTATAACTCGGCAACGGCAGGATGGGAAGAATCAGCAGCAGCCTGGGGCAGCATCGGAAACTTTGACTACCGCATCAATGGCAGCTATTCCGACCAGGGGGACCGCGATACGCCTGACGGGAGATTGCCCGACACCAATTTCCGTAATAACGGCCAGGGCGTGTGGCTTGGCTACAATTTCGATCGCCATAAAATCGGACTCTCCCTCGATCGTTACAAACTGTCTACTCAAACCTGGTTTGACGATCCAGAGGGCCAGTTCGACGACTTTAGCGTCAAAATACCTAAGCTGGAACGCGAGAAAATCGGTCTTTTCTACGACTACGCGGCTGGCGGGGATTACCTGAAGAAAATCCATGTTGACGCATACACCCAGACAATAGAGCGCAAATTTGAAAACCGGGTCAAAACGACTCAGGTAATCCCCAGCCCGGCGATTAAAGCGCTGACGATAAACAATCAAACCAATACCAACGACAAACAGTATACCCAGGGGGTAACGCTGCAGGGCAATTTCGCCCTTCCCGCGAACAACGAGCTGGTGATTGGCACTCAATATCAGCATGACAAAATCAAACAGGACACGGACGGCAGTACGCGCCAGACCGCAGCTACCGGCTTCTTCGATACGCAAACCCGCACCCTGTCATACAACGAAGCGGAGCAAAGCAACACCTCATTGTTCGCGCAAAACGACTGGCGCTTTGCCGATGACTGGACCTGGACCGTAGGCGCACGCCAGTACTGGCTGTCTTCGAAGCTCAATCGCAACGATACGCAAACCCTGCAAAGCAGCGGCAGCACCTGGCATTCCACCGGGGGAAATTCAGTACACGATGATGAACTGGTGACCTCAACCAGCCTACGCTATTCCGGTTTTAAAGATCTTGAACTCCGGGCAGCATATGCCCAGGGCTATGTTTTCCCCACGCTGACTCAGCTGTTTATGCAGACGTCCGCAGGCGGAAGCGTGACCTACGGCAACCCAAACCTGAAGGCGGAACACTCGAATAACTATGAGCTGGGCGCACGGTATAAAGGGAATATGTGGCTGATTGACGGCGCCATTTATTACTCCGAAGCCAAAGACTATATCGCCAGCCTGGCCTGTTCAGGCCAACCCGTTTGCAGCGGTAATACCACCTCTTCACGGGGCGGCTATTACTACTACGAAAACATCGATCGGGCCAAAACCTGGGGCATGGAACTCACCGCAGAATACAACGGCTGGGCGGTTTCACCTTACCTGAGCGGTAATCTCATTCGCCGTCAGTACGAAGGCAATACCCTAAAAACCTGGGATACCGGCGAACCCACGCTGACCGGGCGTGTCGGCCTGAAACATACTTGGTTGATGAATGTCGCTAACGTGACGTCCGATGCCTTTATCCGCGCGGCGTCCAGCGCTAAAGATAGTACCGGCACCACGGAAATCAACTACCCAGGCTGGGCCACACTTAACCTCGCATTCAACACCGAGTTCGGTCCGCAGGACCAGTATCAGGTCAACCTCGCGCTCAACAACCTGACCGATAAGCGTTACAGAACCGCACATGAATCTATTCCAGATGCTGGTTTCAATGCCGCCGTTGGCTTTGCGTGGAATTTCTGACGATGAAAAAACTCATGATTGGCTTACTGAGCCTCGCCTGCGTTTTCAGTGCCCAGTCCGCCGACCGCCTGGTGGTGGCGGGCGGCTCGCTTAGTGAACTGGTATACGCCATGGGCGTCGGCAACCGGGTGGTTGGCGTTGATGAAACCACCTCGTATCCGCCCGAAACTGCCGCACTCCCGCATATCGGCTACTGGAAGCAGTTAAGCAGCGAGGGCATTTTGTCGCTCCATCCAGACAGCTTTATCACCTGGCAGGATGCAGGTCCCCAAATCGTGTTGGATCAGTTGCGGGCGCAAAAGGTTAACGTCGTGACGTTGCCGCGCGTACCGGCCACCGTCGAACAGATGTACGCCAACATTCGAGAACTGGCTACAACACTGCACATTCCTGACAAAGGTGAGGCGCTAGTCAATCGCCTGCAGCAACGTCTGGAGCGTATTAAGCACAGCGTGGCGGCGAAAAACGCGCCGGTCAAAGCCATGTTCATTCTCTCTGCTGGCGGCAGCGCACCTCAGATCGCCGGAAAAGGCAGCGTTGCCGATGCCATTATGACCCTCGCAGGCGCACAAAATGTCGCCACCCATGCGCAGTATAAAAGCTACAGCGCGGAGTCACTGATCGCCGCCAACCCGGAGGTGATCGTGGTGACGTCGCAAATGGTCGATGGCGGTCTGGCTCGCCTGAACGCGATTGCCGGTATTACCCACACTGCGGCCTGGAAAAACCAGCGCATTGTGGCGGTAGACCAGGCGCTGATTCTGGGAATGGGACCACGCGTCGCCGATGCGGTTGAAGCCCTACACCAGCAATTCTGGCCTCACTAACTGGATTTATTAAGAAGAATGAAAACTGAACACTCGCTGGATCTCACCGCGCATTTTGCGCTCGAGGGAAGTCAGCCATTTAAGGATCGCCGCGCCACGATGCCCTGGCGTGGGGCGATCCCGGTTGCCAAAGAGCTATTGTCACAGACCTGGCAGGAGGTCATCAGCCAGCCAACCCCACCGCGTAAACGGCTGGTGTACTTGCATATTCCTTTTTGTGCAACACATTGTACTTTCTGCGGTTTTTATCAAAACCGATTTGAAGAAGACAACTGCGCCCGCTACACCAACGCGCTGTTGCGCGAAATAGAGATGGAAGCTGATAGCGCATTACATCAGTCGGCCCCCATTCACGCCGTCTATTTTGGCGGCGGTACGCCTTCTGCGCTGTCTGCACAGGACCTGGCCAGAATCATTACCGCGCTGCGTGACAAGCTACCGTTGGCGCCGGACTGCGAAATCACCATTGAGGGACGGGTGCTCAATTTTGACGATGCGCGAATTGATGCCTGCCTTGACGCTGGCGCCAATAGATTTTCAATCGGTATTCAGTCTTTTAACAGCCGAATCCGCAAGAAAATGGCGCGTACTTCGGACGGCCCGACCGCGACGGCCTTTATGCAGGGACTGGTAAAACGAGATCGTGCCGCCGTGGTGTGCGATCTGCTGTTTGGTCTGCCAGGACAAGACGCAAAACTGTGGGGCGAGGATCTGGCGATTGCCCGCGACATCGGCCTCGACGGCGTAGATCTTTATGCGCTGAATCTGATCCCTAATACACCGCTTGGCAAAGCGGTTGAAACCGGGCGCACTACCGTTCCCTCTCCCGCCGAACGCCGCGATCTCTATCTTCAGGGCTGCGATTTCATGGACAGCGCGGGCTGGCGCTGCATCAGCAACAGCCACTGGGCGCGTACCACACGGGAACGCAATCTGTACAACCTGCTGATTAAACAGGGTGCAGACTGTCTGGCATTCGGCTCTGGCGCAGGAGGGTCAGTCAATGGCTATTCCTGGATGGTCGAGCGCAACCTGAATACATGGCATGAATCTATCGCCGCCGGAAAAAAACCGCTAATGATGATGATGCGCACCGCCGAGCGTGGTTTCCAGTGGCGACACACTCTCCAGGCCGGTATTGAGACGGCCCGCATTCCGCTGGATGAGCTGACGCCTCATGCACAAAAACTGGCCCCGCTACTGACCCAATGGCATCACGCAGGACTGACGCGAGATGCCAGCACCTGTGTACGCCTGACCAATGAAGGGCGTTTTTGGGCGAGCAATATTTTGCAGTCTCTTGATGAACTGATTCAGGAACTTAACGCGCCGCGCATTGCGGTAGAGCAACCATAAAAGGAGTGAATAATGAGCCATGTCTCTTTACAGGATTTTTTGAAAACTGAGCCGGACGGTACGCTGGAAGCTATCGCAGCCCAGTACAACACTACATTGCTGGAGGTGGTGAAAAACCTCCCTTCCCCAACGCTGGTTTCCGGCAGTCAATTTGATACCGTCTGGGAAACCGTCTGCGAATGGGGCAAAGTCACCACCCTGGTCCATACTGCTGATGTCATTCTGGAATTCACCGGTGAATTACCTTCCGGATTCCACCGCCACGGTTACTTCAACCTGCGCGGCAAAAAAGGCATGACCGGTCATATCAAGGCAGAAAACTGCACGCATATTGCCCTGATTGAACGCAAATTTATGGGAATGGACACTGCGTCCATTCTCTTCTTCAACCAGGCGGGCAGCGCTATGTTCAAAATTTTCCTCGGTCGCGATGAGCATCGACAGCTGCTGGCCGAACAGGTCAGCGCCTTTCACACGTTGTCTTCATCTTTAAAGGAACATGCCTGATGGCTCCATGGCTTATTTTTGGTGCAGGTGGAAGCGGCGTCGGCGCGAAAACGCTGGAGCTCGCACTGGCGGAGCGTCGTCCGGTGATTGCTGTCGTTCGCAATCCCCAGGTTGCTGCCGGGCTGCAGGAAAAAGGTGTGCAGGTCTTTATTGGCGACGCCTGCGACAGCCAGGTCACCGCCTGCGCCTGTCGCGCAGCGGGTCAGCATGCCACGGTGATCTCCTCCATGGGCGGTGCCCAGGATTATCTGGCGCACAGAACCATCATTGATGAAGCAGAAAAAGCTGAGATCAAACGCATGATTCTGGTTACCTCTCTGGGCTGTGGCGACAGTTGGCCCTTTTTGTCCCCACGCGCCAGGGCCGCATTTGGCCAGGCCGTACGGGAAAAATCGTTGGCTGAAAGCTGGCTACAAACCAGTCTACTGGACTACGCCATTCTCCGCCCCGGCGGTTTGCTGAATGGTGAAGCCACAGGTCTGGCGCAACGCATACAGGCCGAGGAGTGTCATGGCTTTGTGATGCGCGCGGATGTTGCCAGGCACATTCACGAACTGGCCACGGCGCCGACACTCAATAACCAGATTTACAGTTTAGTTGAGCCGGGACTGAAACCCGCGTAAACCCCTCGCGGCGCGGAAACTTCGCGCCGCAAAGACGTTATGGAGCGTTGCGTGCTTAAGGACTCGCTTTCTTCCGTCAGCATTCTGACGGGCCTTTCTCTCTTGCTGGTCGCTCTGATGCTGTTCGGTGCCAGCCAGGGGGCGTTGAACATTAGCTTCAGCGCCCTGTTCAACGACGAATACCGAGATATCTGGTTGAACATCCGCCTGCCCCGCGTACTGCTGGCCGTTTTGGTCGGTGCTGCGCTGGCTACGGCAGGGGTCATTATGCAGGGACTTTTTCGCAATCCAATGGCCGATCCCGGCCTGCTTGGCGTCAGCAGCGGCTCCGCGCTGATGGTCGGCATCGCGATAGTTATCCCATTTTCATTCCCCGTAGTGCTGGTGTTGTATGAGCAGATGATTTTTGCCGTCGCGGGCAGCATGGTGGTCTGCACGATTATTTTCCTGATAAGTCAGCGTCATAACCACGGCGGAATGATGCAACTACTGTTAGCAGGTATCGCTATCAATGCTCTGTGCGGTTCGGCTATTGGTGTGCTGAGCTATGTGGGCGACGAACAGCAGCTACGTCAACTTACGCTGTGGATGATGGGGAATCTCGGCCAGGCCCAGTGGCCAACGCTGCTGGTTGCCAGCACGTTTGTTCTTCCAGCCATTGCAGTCACCGTCTGTATGGCGGGAACGCTTAATTTGCTGCAGTTGGGTGATGAAGAGGCGCATTACCTCGGCGTAAACGTCAAACGTAAGCGCCAGCAGTTACTGTTGCTCAGCTCGCTCCTGGTTGGCGCTGCCGTTTCCGTCAGCGGCGTGATTGGCTTTATTGGCCTGGTGATCCCGCATCTGATCAGAATGACTACCGGCGCCGATCATCGCTGGTTGATTCCTTGCTCTACGTTGGCCGGCGCCTGTTTACTTCTGATTGCCGACACGCTGGCCCGCACACTTGTTCAGCCTGCCGAAATGCCCGTTGGTCTGTTAACCAGCCTGATCGGTGGACCGTATTTCCTGTGGTTAATACTGCGTAGCCGGAGGATGTCATGATCGTCGCTGAAAATCTGGTCTACCACATTCAGGGCAGACGACTGACCGATGACGTTTCCGTGACGCTACCTGATGGAGAAATCATCGCGATTCTTGGCCCGAATGGGGCCGGAAAATCGACGCTGCTTCGCCAGCTTACGGGCTATCTGCAGCCCCACAGCGGGCGTTGTAGCTTGTTTGGCAAGCCGCTGAACGAGTGGTCAATCACCGAGCTGGCAAAAACCCGTGCCGTGATGCGCCAGAACAGTCATATGGCCTTCCCGTTTAGCGTGCAGGAGGTCATCCGCATGGGCAGGCATCCGTATCGTACGCGCAACACGGGCGATGAAACGGAGCACATCATGACGTTGTGTGACTGCCAGGCGCTGGCCGCGCGCGATTACCGGCATCTGTCGGGAGGAGAACAACAGCGGGTACAGCTGGCGCGTCTGCTGGTTCAACTTTGGGAGCCCGAACCCAGGCCAAAATGGTTGTTTCTCGATGAACCCACCTCCGCCCTGGATATTCACCACCAACAGCATCTTTTTCGTCTGCTGCGTCGTCTGGTAGGTGAACGACAGTTCAGCGTCTGCTGCGTCCTGCACGATCTCAACCTTGCGGCGCGCTATGCTGACCGCGTTGTATTGATGGAACGCGGCAGGATAGTTGATAACGGTCGTCCGCAGGATGTTCTGCAGCAATCGTCACTAAATGCACTGTACGGCGCCGATCTCACGGTGATGAATGAACCGCAGCATCGAACGCCGCTTATCGTTCTCAATCAATAACAGACCGGGAACGTGCTGACCTGACGTTCCCGTTTTTCTTCCTTTACGCCCTTTTTGCACCTTTTCTAAAAACTCCCTTGACCTTCCCCCAGATGGAAGGTTTAACCTTTATCACAGTCAGTTAATCCTGCAATAAAGGAGTTGGTTATGTCTCAAACAATCGATCTAACCCTGGACGGCTTGTCCTGTGGTCACTGCGTAAAACGCGTTAAAGAAAGTCTGGAGCAACGCCCGGACGTTGAGCAAGCGGATGTCACTGTGACTGAAGCGCACATCACCGGGAGCGCCAGTGCTGAAGCGCTGATTGAAACCATCAAACAAGCCGGTTACGGCGCGGAGTTAAGCCACCCAAAGGCTAAACCGCTGACGGAGTCATCAATCCCGTCGGAAGCACTGGCAGCGGTCCCTTCCGAGCTTCCGGCAGCTACGGCTGATGATGACAGCCAACAGTTGCTGTTAAACGGCATGAGCTGCGCCAGCTGTGTTATCCGCGTACAAGATGCTCTGCAAAGCGTACCGGGTGTCACGCAGGCACGGGTAAACCTGGCGGAACGTACTGCGCTGGTAATGGGCAGTGCGTCCGCCGACCAGTTAGTGAAAGCGGTGGAAAAAGCGGGCTACGGTGCAGAAGCCATTGAAGATGATGTTAAGCGCCGCGAGCGTCAGCAAGAAACCGCCGTAGCAACCATGAAACGTTTTCGCTGGCAGGCGGCCGTCGCGCTGCTGTTGGGTATCCCTGTCATGGTATGGGGAATGATTGGCGAAAACATGATGGTCACTGCCGACAACCGCAGCCTGTGGCTGACGATTGGTCTGGCAACGCTTGCCGTGATGGTTTTCGCGGGCGGTCATTTTTACCGCAACGCGTGGAAAAGCCTGATGAACGGCACCGCGACCATGGATACGCTGGTGGCGCTGGGTACAGGGGTGGCATGGCTTTATTCCATGAGCGTCAACCTCTGGCCGCAATGGTTCCCGATGGAAGCGCGACACCTCTATTATGAAGCCAGTGCGATGATTATCGGTCTGATTAACCTCGGGCACATGCTGGAAGCGCGGGCTCGCCAGCGTTCGTCCAAAGCACTGGAAAAATTACTCGATCTGACACCGCCGACCGCGCGTGTTGTTACCGACGAAGGCGAAAAGAACGTGCCGCTGGCAGACGTTCAGGCGGGAATGTTGCTGCGCCTGACCACCGGTGACCGCGTTCCGGTAGATGGCGAAATCACTCAGGGCGAAGCCTGGCTGGATGAAGCCATGCTGACCGGAGAGCCTATTCCGCAACAAAAAGGCGAAGGCGATAGCGTCCACGCCGGTACGGTCGTACAGGACGGCAGCGTGCTGTTCCGCGCCAGTGCCGTTGGCAGCCATACCACGCTGTCACGCATTATTCGTATGGTGCGCCAGGCGCAAAGCAGTAAACCGGAGATTGGTAAACTAGCCGACCGTATCTCCTCAGTGTTCGTTCCGGTCGTCGTCGTCATTGCGCTGGTGAGTGCGGCAATCTGGTATTTCTTCGGGCCGGCACCACAAATTGTTTATACGCTGGTGATTGCCACTACCGTACTGATTATTGCCTGCCCTTGTGCGCTGGGCCTGGCTACACCAATGTCGATTATTTCCGGTGTGGGTCGTGCTGCTGAGTTTGGGGTTCTGGTACGTGATGCCGATGCGCTTCAGCGCGCCAGTACGCTTGATACCGTCGTATTTGATAAAACCGGGACATTGACTGAAGGTAAACCGCAGGTTGTCGCCATCAAAACGTTTGGCAACACCGATGAAGCACTGGCAATTCGTCTGGCAGCAGCCCTTGAACAGGGATCCAGCCACCCGCTGGCCAGAGCGATACTGGACAAAGCCGGTGATGTTACGCTGCCACAGGTCAATGGTTTCCGTACGCTGCGCGGTTTAGGCGTAAGCGGTGAAACGGAAGGTCATACGCTGCTGCTGGGCAACCAGGCGCTGCTCAATGAGCAACAGGTAGATACCACTGAAATGGAAGCTGAAATCACCGCTCAGGCATCCCAGGGTTCAACCCCGGTCCTGTTGGCGATTGATGGTAAAGCGGCGGCGCTGTTAGCGGTGCGTGATCCACTGCGTAGCGACAGCGTGGCAGCACTTCAGCGTCTGCACCGCAACGGGTATCGTCTGGTGATGCTTACCGGTGACAACCCGACCACGGCTAACGCTATTGCCAAAGAAGCCGGTATTGATGAGGTGATTGCCGGTGTTCTGCCGGACGGTAAAGCCGAGGCGATTAAACGTCTGCAAAGCCAGGGGCGTCAGGTTGCCATGGTGGGTGACGGTATCAACGATGCACCTGCGCTGGCTCAGGCCGATGTAGGGATTGCCATGGGTGGCGGCAGCGATGTGGCGATTGAAACCGCCGCGATTACGCTGATGCGCCATAGCCTGATGGGCGTCGCGGATGCGCTGTCTATCTCCCGGGCAACGTTGCGTAATATGAAGCAGAACCTGGTCGGCGCGTTTATTTATAACAGCATCGGTATTCCCGTTGCCGCGGGGATCCTGTGGCCGTTCACCGGAACACTGCTGAATCCAGTCGTTGCCGGGGCGGCGATGGCGCTCTCCTCCATTACTGTGGTGAGCAACGCTAACCGACTGCTGCGCTTCAAACCGAAAGAGTAACCCTCTGCCGCATGGCGCTCACGCTTATCCGGCCTACAAAGTGCAGGTAACATTGTAGGCGGGATAAGAAGATTTCGCGTCGCCATCCGGCAATTCTCGCATTGCACCTTCCTGGACCACGCGCTAGCATGAAAGTCTACTTAGGGAGGTCGTATGGATCTGTTATACCGGGTAAAAACATTTTTCACCGCGCTACGCGGCAACCACTATACCTGGCCTGCCATCGACATTTCATTGCCCGGCAACCGCCATTTTCATCTGATTGGCAGTATTCACATGGGCAGTCGCGATATGGCACCTCTGCCTGCCAAATTACTCAAAAAACTCAACCATGCCGACGCGCTGATTGTCGAAGCGGATGTTTCCGGTGACGACGCGCCGTTTGCTAACCTTCCTACATTTGCCGCACTCGAAGAACGTATCAGCCCGGAGCAGTTAGAAAACCTGCGTAAAGTCACCAACGAACTGGGTATTTCCCCATCGCTGTTATCTACTCAGCCGTTGTGGCAAATCGCCATGGTATTACAGGCGACACAGGCACAGCAGTTAGGTCTACGGGCAGAATACGGGATTGATTACCAATTGCTGAAAGCGGCAAAACAAGCGCATAAACCCGTTATCGAGTTGGAAGGCGCACCCAGTCAAATCGAGCTGTTATGTCAGTTGCCTGATAACGGACTGGCTCTGTTGGACGATACTCTGACGCACTGGCATACCAATGCCAGATTGTTGCAACAAATGATGGGCTGGTGGCTTAAAACACCGCCACGCAATAGCGAACTGACGCTTCCCAATACCTTTAGCCAGTCGTTGTATGACGTATTGATGCATCAACGCAACACAGCCTGGCGCGATCGGCTCAGGGCGATGCCTGCTGGTCATTACGTCGTGGCCGTTGGCGCGTTGCATCTGTACGGAGAGGGAAATTTGCCGGAGATGTTACGGTAAAAAAAATGGCCAATATTTCTATTGGCCCGTCAAAGAGGAATTTCATCATTATTATGATCCCAATGCTTAAAGCATCGGTGTAGTTCGATTGTCGCTCAAAGTCATCATCCTGCCAATACTATTGCGCAAGATGGTACTATTTTTTAGACAGACATCAGGCGTATGCTTGAGTCGTATTTTGTCTGGTCCAGGAAAATTGCTATGACACCCGCCGTTAAATTACTCGAAAAAAACAAAATTTCTTTCCAGATCCACACCTACGATCACGATCCGTCCGAGACGAACTTTGGTGATGAAGTGGTGCGCAAGTTAGGTCTGAATGCGGACCAGGTCTACAAAACGCTGCTGGTTGCCGTGAATGGCGATATGAAGCATCTGGCAGTTGCGGTCACGCCTGTAGCCGGTCAACTGGATCTCAAAAAGGTCGCTAAGGCTCTGGGGGCTAAAAAGGTCGATATGGCCGATCCAATGGTTGCGCAACGAACCACCGGTTATCTGGTGGGGGGGATCAGCCCATTAGGACAGAAAAAGAGATTGCCAACGCTCATTGATGCCCCTGCCCAGACGTTTGACACCATTTATGTTTCCGGCGGCAAACGCGGGCTGGATATCGAACTGGCAGCGGGCGATCTGGCGAAAATTCTGGATGCGAAATTCGCCGACATCGCACGCCGCGATTAAGCGGTTATAGAATGATTGCCTGATGGCGCGCAGCTTTAAGGCCTACAAATCGCACTGACCTGTAGGCCGGATAAGGTGCCCGCACCGCCATCCGGCACTCCGCCCTGTTACTGCCAGGTAACTTCCCCCTTCGGCTCATACACACTGGCATCCAGCGGTGAGTTCTTCTGCACGAACTCTTTCAGCACTTCTGCATCAATAAACCCGGTATTCACATAGACTGGTTTGTTATCAATTCGCGGATAGCCATCGCCGCCGGTTGCGTTGAAGCTTAGCGTTGCCATACGATAGTTTTTGGCTGGGTCAACGGATTCGCCTTTGATTTTCAAATCGTTAAGCTTGCCGTCTTTCGCCACAAAGCTGACGTTGGCAAACTGTGGATAGGCCCCGGAGTCCGGCTTCATTTGCGCCACGGCGGTCAGATAGTCAATCACCTCTTTCCCGCTCATGTCGGCATACACCACGATGTTTCCGAACGGCTGTACTTTCAGCACGCTCTTATAAGTGATATCGCCGCCTTCGATGGAATCACGGATGCCACCGCCGCTCATCACGCCAAAATCAGCGCTGGTTCGCGCCATTTGCGCAGCCAGCAGCAAATGTCCCATGTTGGTCTGCACGAAACGGACTTTGCTTCGGTCGCCTTCGAGGCGCGCATTGACGCTACCTATTTTCACGTCGAGCTGCGCTTTACCTTTATTCTGGAACGGCGTCAGCAACGAAAGCATTTGCTGATTTTCAGCTATTTCCGGGGTATAGAGTACGCGCTCACTTTTACCGTTGTCCCAGGTCACTTTTTTCTTCAGGTTGACGGGAATGAGCTGGTAGTTGACCATTTTCATTTCGCCGTTACGGAACTCAAAGTCCGCCCGGCCCACATATTTCCCCCACTCGTGCGCCTGCACAATCCAGATCCCATTTTGCTTGTCTGGCGCACACGGCGTACCCGGTACGTAATCAACCTGCTTCTTGTTCTCTGAAGCCATACACACCGGATCCTGCGAGTGACCACCGACAATCATCGCCAGCGATCCCGCCGGCAGGCTACGCGCCATTTCGACATCGCCAGGGGCATTCGAGCCGTGGTTGCCGTTGTCATAATGTCCCATATGGGTGGTCGCGATAATGATGTCTGGCTTTTCACCCATATTCAGTTCCTGGATAACCAGTTTGGCTTCATCAGCAGGTTTACGGAACTCAATATCGGTAAAGAACTCGGGGTTGCCTATTTTTGCCGTATCGTCGGTGGTTAAACCGAGTACGGCAATTTTTAAATCCTGGCGCTTAAAGATGGCCCACGGCTTAAATAGACGCTCGCCGGTGCTTTTCTGATAGATATTGGCCGAGAGAAACGGAAATTTGGACCATTTTTCCTGCTGACGCAGTACGGTCATGGGATTATCAAACTCGTGGTTTCCGACCGCCATTGCGTCATAGCCAATCAGGTTCATCCCACGAAAATCAGGTTCCGCATCCTGCAGATCGGACTCCGGTACGCCGGTATTAATGTCGCCACCGGAAAGCAGCAGTACGCTTCCCCCTTCCTCTGCCACCTCTTTACGAATACTGTCCACCAGCGTTTTTTGCGCCGCCAGTCCGTATTCTCCGTATTCGCTGCGCCAGAAGTGACCGTGATGATCGTTGGTATGCAGAATGGTAATTTTGTAGGTTTTATCTTTTTCGTACGCTTGTGCAGGCTGACCTGCCAGCGTAAATGCGGCTAATAACGCCAGCGCCACGCCCCGTTTTAAAAACTTCATATTTCTCTCCCTGAGCCAAAATCAACGACTGAAATTACAATGATATGAAATAATAGTCGAAAATGTTTTCAGAAATGAGACTTCCTTCAAACACCTTCCGCAGGTATGTTAGTCAGGTAATAATAACAAAATAGATTACCCTCATAATCGCAACCCAAACAGAAGTGACTTTCTATGGCAATAAGTGAACCAACCCAGCCTGTGGCTGGCGCGTCAGCGTCGGTTGCTAAAGCACGCACCTCATTTGGCATTTTAGGAGCGATCAGCCTCTCCCATCTGCTAAACGATATGATTCAGTCGCTGATCCTGGCGATTTATCCGCTATTGCAGTCAGAGTTCTCGCTAACGTTTATGCAGATCGGGATGATCACCCTAACCTTCCAGCTTGCTTCCTCGCTGCTGCAACCGGTGGTGGGTTACTGGACGGACAAATACCCGATGCCGTGGTCGCTGCCCATTGGGATGTGCTTCACGCTGAGCGGACTTGTTTTGCTGGCCATGGCCGGTAGTTTCCATATGGTGCTGCTCGCCGCGGCGCTGGTTGGCACCGGCTCTTCGGTATTTCATCCGGAATCGTCCCGCGTGGCGCGCATGGCCTCCGGCGGTCGTCACGGCCTGGCGCAGTCAATTTTCCAGGTTGGCGGCAACTTCGGCAGCTCTCTGGGACCCTTGCTGGCAGCTGTCATCATCGCGCCATATGGTAAGGGTAATGTGGCCTGGTTTGTTCTGGCTGCGTTATTAGCGATTGTCGTCCTGGCGCAAATCAGCCGTTGGTATGCCGCGCAGCATCGGATGAGTAAAGGAAAACCGAAAGTCGCCATCGTTAATCCGTTACCGCGCAATAAAGTGGTGCTAGCGGTAAGCATCCTGCTGGTGCTGATTTTCTCCAAATACTTCTATATGGCGAGCATCAGCAGCTATTACACCTTTTATCTGATGCAAAAATTCGGATTATCGGTACAAAACGCCCAGTTTCACCTGTTTGCCTTCCTGTTTGCCGTCGCGGCCGGGACGGTGATTGGCGGACCATTAGGCGATAAAATTGGCAGAAAATATGTTATTTGGGGGTCTATCCTCGGCGTTGCGCCATTTACCCTCGTTTTACCCTACGCAACGCTGGAATGGACCGGAATTTTAACCGTGATCATTGGTTTTATCCTCGCATCGGCGTTTTCTGCTATTTTGGTCTACGCGCAGGAGCTGCTTCCTGGGCGTATCGGCATGGTTTCTGGGCTATTTTTCGGTTTTGCCTTCGGCATGGGCGGCTTGGGAGCCGCGGTGCTAGGGCTGATAGCCGACCATACCAGTATCGATTTGGTCTACAAAATATGTGCTTTCCTGCCACTTCTGGGAATACTGACCATATTCTTACCTGATAACCGACACAAAGCCTGATTTTCTGACGGCCAAAAGTAAATTTTGGCCGTCATTACTTGCAGTAGCCATCAGCCTTTACCTCTCACATATCACCGTACTTTTCCGATCCGTGCTTTTTTACGCTTAAAATCCCGTTTTCTTCAAAATTCAATAATTATTCATAAACATAAACATTAAAATTGTCATAAACTATTACTCGTAGTTTGAGTTTTCAGGATCATCACAGCAACCAAAGGAGACGGAATGCATCACGCCACCCCGCTTATCACCACCATTGTCGGCGGCCTTGTGCTCGCTTTTATATTAGGCATGATTGCCAATAAACTGCGTATTTCTCCTCTGGTGGGATATCTGTTAGCGGGCGTTCTGGCCGGTCCATTTACACCTGGTTTTGTTGCTGATACTAAGCTCGCGCCTGAGCTGGCCGAGCTTGGCGTTATTCTGCTGATGTTTGGCGTGGGGCTGCACTTTTCATTGAAGGATTTGATGGCGGTAAAGTCTATCGCCATTCCCGGCGCGATTGCCCAGATAGCAGTGGCAACGCTGCTGGGTATGGCGCTTTCAGCCGTATTAGGCTGGTCGCTGATGGTGGGGATCGTGTTTGGTCTGTGTCTTTCAACCGCCAGTACCGTGGTGCTACTGCGCGCGCTTGAAGAACGACAGCTCATTGACAGCCAGCGCGGGCAAATTGCCATTGGCTGGTTGATTGTCGAAGATCTGATGATGGTGCTGACGCTGGTTCTCCTGCCAGCCGTCGCCGGGATGCTGGAAAAAGAAGACGTCGGCTTCGCCTCGCTGGCCGTCGATATGGGCATTACCATCGGGAAGGTGGTGGCGTTTATCGCGATTATGATGCTGGTGGGTCGTCGCCTGGTACCGTGGATTATGGCCCGCAGCGCCGCAACCGGTTCACGCGAACTGTTTACCCTCTCTGTCCTCGCCCTCGCCTTAGGTATCGCCTTTGGCGCAGTAGAGCTGTTCGATGTCTCCTTTGCGCTGGGCGCGTTCTTCGCCGGTATGGTGCTGAATGAATCTGAACTAAGCCACCGTGCGGCGCATGACACTCTGCCGCTGCGCGATGCGTTCGCCGTGCTGTTCTTCGTCTCCGTCGGGATGCTGTTCGATCCGTTAGTTCTGATCCAGCAGCCGTTGGCGGTACTGGGCACGCTGGCGATTATCATCTTTGGTAAATCCCTTGCCGCCTATTTCCTGGTGCGCCTGTTTGGTCACTCCCAACGCACGGCGCTCACCATTGCCACCAGCCTGGCGCAGATTGGTGAATTTGCCTTTATCCTGGCGGGTCTGGGAATGGCGTTGAACCTGCTGCCGCAGGCCGGACAGAATCTGGTGCTGGCGGGGGCAATCCTGTCCATCATGCTCAACCCGGTGCTGTTTGCGGTGTTAGAAAAATACCTCGCCAAAACAGAAACGCTGGAAGAGCAGACGCTGGAAGAGGCTATCGAAGAAGAGAAGCAAATTCCGGTGGATATCTGCAACCATGCCTTGCTGGTTGGCTTTGGTCGCGTCGGCAGCCTGCTGGGTGAGAAATTGATGGCTGCGGGGATCCCGCTGGTGGTGATCGAAACCTCACGTACCCGGGTGGATGAACTGCGCGAGCGTGGGATCCGCGCGGTACTGGGAAATGCCGCCAACGAAGAGATTATGAATCTGGCGCATCTGGATTGCGCGCGCTGGCTGCTGCTGACCATTCCCAATGGTTATGAAGCGGGTGAAATTGTCGCTTCTGCACGTGAGAAATGCCCGTCGATTGAGATTATCGCCCGCGCGCATTATGACGATGAGGTGGAATATATTACCGAACGCGGCGCCAACCAGGTCGTCATGGGTGAGCGTGAAATCGCCCGCACCATGCTGGAGCTGATTGAAACGCCGCCTGCAGGTGAAGTTGCTACGGCCAGTTAATGTCCGTGCCGGATAGCGTTATCGCTTATCCGGCCTATGCAAGATTTAACGGTCCCAGTACGACTCTTCGAGACTGTCTTCACGTTCCGGTAAACCGCGCGTCAAGCGCGGTGAATGCTGGTTCAGCACCTGATAACTCACGCGATTAGCATACTTACACACCTGGGCTAACGACGAATAGGTCAGCCAGGTGAACTTGTGCTTGCTGGAGTTAGGCACGTTGCTGCGGTGATAGCTGTTGGCGGTAATATCATGCAGCAATGCCGCCAGCGCGCCGTCACCTGCGCCGTTGGTGTTCATTATCTTTTCAGGTCCGCCCATATACGGTGCGATGTGCGAATACACGCGCAGCGGATTGGTACAGTCTTTATGGCGCATGGCGCGGCTGAATTCGTACTGGTTAAATTCGGCAATAGCACCAGGGAGCAGAGGATGCTGGGTTTTACGTTTCACTTCTTCTTCCGTAAAGCCCGCCATATACAGACCCGCCGGACCCGCCGTGCACAGCACCAGATCCACCCAATCCAGCGCCTTGTCAGACGCCAGCAGCGGGTCGTTTTCGCCGGTCAGCGCTTCAGCCTCTTCTTCATTCATCGCCAGAATGGAGACATGCTCTTTCAGGAATGCCTGCCACCACTGTGGGTTATCGGCAATGACGAATTTGGTGCCCAGGGTCAGAACCACCGGCACATTGTGTTTTTTGGCATATTCAATCGCCTTCATGGTCGCTTCCGGCATCGGCTCACCCGGTTCGCAGCGCACCAGATAGGACGTCAGCACCAGCGCGGACGCTCCGGCAATCACTGATTCAGGGATGCTATCAGCTCGTAGCTTATTCATATGCCCAGGGCTGATTGCGAAGGTACGCTCACCTGACTCGCCAATCAGTGTAAAGCAGCGGCCAATCGGTCCGTTAACGCCTTGCAGGTAATTCAGGTCGGTACGGCTGGAGGTATTGCATAAATAGCGGTAAGCATAGCTGCCAATCTCGATATTGCTGCACATCACGCCCAGCAGCACCGAGCGGTCATCCGCCAGCACAGAGTAGTTGTGCATCGTGTTACCGATAGTACCGCCCGCAAACTGATGGGTGATCAAATTTTCACGTACCAGTTCCTGGTAGAGCGCTTCTGCGACATCATCGGCAATCACCAGAGAATGCCCGGCGCTTAATCCATAACGTTTTACAAAGTCATCATCCACTTTGGCTTCAATATCCACCAGCGTCTGGTCGATACCTACCACCCAGGCTGCGCTGGTTTCATTTTCTGGCTGAATTTGTTGCAGCAACGGATCGCGCGCGCTGACGGGAAAATAGTGTTTGGATTTGCGTTTACCGGGAAATTTCATGGTCGATTTTACGGGTGGTTAACTGAGCGATGCATGGTAGCACATTCCCTGCCACGCATGCGATGCGGCGCTAAGTTTCAATATCAGACGGTGAGATCGCAGTTTATACGGGATTAATTTCTACAATAACTCACCTTCACAAGGAGCGTTTTATGAAGCCGGAAAACAAGATCCCCGTACTCGACAGAATTTCGGATGAAATGAAAAGCGTGGTGAATTTTCATCGCGACGATCTGCCGCCGTGGCCCGCTGCAGATGACTTCGTGGCCCAGCGCCAACACTACATTCATGAACGGCAGCTGTGGAATGCCGATGCCCCAGAGATGAATACCCGTGAATGCGTTATTTCTACCGCATGCGGCCCCGTGGCCACACGTATTTACTCACCGCAGCCCCATAGCCTGGCAACGTTGTATTATCTGCACGGCGGCGGTTTTATTCTCGGTAATCTGGATACCCACGACCGTATTATGCGCTTGCTGGCGCGCTATACGCAGTGCACGGTAATTGGTATCGACTATTCACTTGCGCCGGAAGCCCGTTTCCCGCAAGCCATTGAAGAGATTGCCGCCGTCTGCCAGTATTTTCATCAGCACGCTGGCGACTATTCTCTTAATGTGAATCATATCGGTTTTGCGGGCGATTCCGCCGGAGCCATGCTGGCGCTTGCCAGTGCGCTGTGGCTGCGGGATAAACGCATTGTCTGCGGCAAGGTGGCTGGGGTGCTGTTGTGGTATGGGCTTTACGGCCTGCAGGATTCACTGAGCCGACGGCTGATGGGCGGAGCGTGGGATGGGTTAACCCGCGAGGACTTGCAGATGTACGAAAACGCGTACCTGCGTAGCGC
Organism: Citrobacter sp. MGH110; assembly: GCF_001037515.1. NCBI lineage: Bacteria > Pseudomonadati > Pseudomonadota > Gammaproteobacteria > Enterobacterales > Enterobacteriaceae > Citrobacter > Citrobacter sp. MGH110. The sequence goes on from NZ_KQ089830.1 coordinate 2,450,574, forward strand.
TGACGATCGCGAGTCACCGTATTATTGCCTGTTTAATAACGATCTGACACGTGACGTGCCACCGTGTTTTATCGCTGGCGCTGAGTTTGATCCGCTGATTGACGATAGCCGCTTACTATTCCAGACGTTGCAGGCGCATCAGCAGCCCTGCCAGTACAAAATGTACCCCGGTACGCTGCACGCCTTCCTGCACTATTCGCGAATGATGAAAACCGCCGACGATGCGTTACGGGAAGGCGCTCGTTACTTCAGAGCCCAGCTTTAACGGTAAGCGTCGGTCAGTTTAACCATCATTTCGATATGTTCCGGTGCGGCATTAAGCGCCGGAATATACTCATATTGCTTACCGCCAGCTTCGAGGAAAATCTCCCGGTTTTGTACCGCTATCTCTTCCAGCGTTTCGAGGCAATCTGCCGAGAAGCCCGGACACATAACCTGGATATGTTGTGTCCCTTTCTCCGCCAGCATTTTTAACGTTTCGTCGGTATACGGCGTCAGCCACGGTTCGCGACCAAAGCGAGACTGGAAGGTCATCATTACTTTTTCTGGCGGCAGACCAAGCGCTGAAACCAGCTCTCGGGTGGTATCGCGACAGCGCTGCGGGTAGTCATCGCCTTCATCGGCGTAACGCTGCGGAATGCCGTGGTAGGAGAGCAGCAGCAAATCAGGTTCACCGTGTTGAGCAAATGAATCCCGGGCACTCTTCGCCAGCGCATCGATGTAGCTGCTGTCATCGGCGTAATCACGAATAAATGAAACGCCAGGAATACCGCGTTTACGCGCTAAGATACGCGCCAGTTCGTCCCAGACGGCCGCTACCGTCGAACAGGAATATTGCGGGTACAGCGGTAACACCACCATGTGTTCAACCCCGCTTGCCAACAGTTCATCGACCGCGCTTTCAAGCGACGGCGAACCGTAGCTCATTCCCAGCGCGACAGGGGTATTTGGTAGGCGTTCTGCCAGCGCCCGCTGTTGTGCCTTGCTATAAACCATCAGCGGAGAACCGTCTTCCATCCAGATTGACTGGTACAGCTTGGCTACGCGTGGCGCACGCAACGGTAAAATCACCCCGCGCAGCAGCGGCCACCACAGTGCAGGTGACGTATCAACTACGCGTGGATCGCTTAAAAACTGGCGCAGGTAGCGCTTAACGGCTTCGGGGGTTGGGGCATCGGGAGTGCCGAGGTTTGCCAGCAGGATACCGGTTTTCGTCTGACGCATTACCGCCTCTTATCGATTCAAATTGTTGATAATTGTAGCGGAAAAGCGATAAAGAAGAACTAATTGCTGTGAGAGGTAAGACGAGAATTTGCCTGATGGCGCTACGCTTATCAGGCCTACGCGATAATGGCAGGCCTGATAAGAGGTTTATTACGCGAAAAAATTAGCCGAGGATTTTTTCCAGCGCTGCGCGCACGTCAGCAACGGCCTGGGTGCCGTCAACTTTCGCGTATTTGGTGTTACCCGCCTGCGCTTCTTTAGAGTAGTAGCCGATCAGCGGAGCGGTCATCTGATGGTATTCCACCAGGCGCTTACGTACAGTTTCTTCTTGATCGTCTTTACGGGTGGTCAGCTCTTCGCCGGTCACGTCGTCTTTACCTTCAACCTTAGGCGGGTTGAATTTGATGTGGTAAACGCGGCCAGAAGCAGCGTGTACGCGACGCCCCACGATACGGTCAACGATCAGTTCGTCAGGAACATCGAACTCCAGAACGTAGTCCACGTTGATGCCCGCTTCTTTCATGGCGTCTGCCTGCGGAATAGTACGCGGGAAGCCATCCAGCAGGAAACCATTACGGCAGTCTTCCTGAGCAATACGCTCTTTTACCAGCGCGATCACCAGCTCATCAGTCACCAGCTTACCGGCGTCCATGATGTCTTTCGCTTGTTTGCCCAGCTCGGAGCCAGATTTCACGGCGGCACGCAGCATATCACCGGTGGAGATTTGCGGAATACCATACTTCTCCATGATGAACTGAGCCTGAGTTCCTTTACCCGCGCCCGGAGCGCCAAGCAGAATGATACGCATTACGAAAATCCCCTTAAAGGTTGTCGATATTTTTTAAAAAGCGCTAAACGATACCACCATCACGCAATTGGCTCAAGAAAGACGCCCGGCGCTGAAACGGTTAACGGTGGGAAAATTAAAAATAAGGCGAGAAAATGCCGGATGGCGGTGGAAACACCGTATCCGGCATACTATTACGAGATGCTGTAGGCCGGATAAGCGTTAGCACCATCCGGCATTACATTACGGGTATCAGGACACCAGCAACTGGTTCATACGACGGATGAACTGGTTAGGGTCTTCCAGCGTGCCGCGCTCAGCAAACAGCGCCTGATCCAGCAGCAGTTCGACCCACTCTTTGAACTGCGCTTCGTCCTGGGTATCTGCCGTGCGTTTTACCAGCACGTGGTCCGGGTTGAGTTCAAAGATATATTTCACTTCCGGTACGGCCTGGCCCGCAGCGGCAAACAGTTTCGCCATCTGGGTGCTCATTTCATCCGCATCGGTGGTGACGATGGCTGGCGTGTCGGTCAGACGGTGAGTCAGACGCACTTCTTTCACGCGGTCGCCCAGCAGGGTTTTCACGCGCTCAACGAACGGCGTCAGCGCTTTTTCCGCTTCTTTTGCCGATTCATCAACTTCATCCGCCAGCTTGTCGATGGACTCGTCAGCTTTGGCAACAGACTGGAATGCCTTACCGTCGAACTCGGTCAGGTAGTTCATCATCCACTCATCGATGCGGTCAGAAAGCAGCAGCACTTCGATGCCTTTCTTACGCAGCAGTTCCAGGTGCGGGCTGCTCTTCGCTGCCGCATAGCTGTCTGCGGTGATGTAGTAGATTTTCTCCTGCCCTTCTTTCATACGCGACACGTAGTCTTCCAGCGACACGGTCTGTGCGGAGGAGTCAGTGTGCGTAGACGCGAAGCGCATCAGCTTAGCGATCGTTTCCTGGTTGGCGTGATCTTCCGCCGGGCCTTCTTTCAGTACCAGGCCGAACTGTTTCCAGAAGGTCTGGTATTTTTCCGCGTCGTCTTTCGCCAGTTTTTCCAGCATCTGCAGTACGCGTTTGGTCAGCGCGCTGCGCAGGTTACGGGTGACGGTGCTGTCCTGCAGGATCTCACGGGAAACGTTCAGCGGCAGATCGTTGGAATCTATCAGACCGCGCACAAAGCGCAGGTAGTTCGGCATGAACTGCTCGGCGTCGTCCATAATAAACACACGCTGGACGTACAGTTTCAGACCATGCTTGTGATCGCGGTTCCACATATCCCACGGAGCCTGGGACGGGATGTACAGCAGGCTGGTGTACTCCTGCTTACCTTCCACACGGTTGTGGCTCCAGGTCAGCGGGTCAGTGAAGTCGTGGGCGATGTGCTTGTAGAACTCGTTGTATTCGTCGTCTTTGATTTCCGACTTGTTACGGGTCCACAGCGCCTGCGCTTTGTTGATCTTTTCCCAGGAAACCACGGTCTCGCCGTCTTTTTCTTCGGATTTTTCGATCTCTACCGGCAGCGCGATATGGTCGGAATATTTGCTGATGATGGAACGTACGCGCCAGTCATCAAGGAACTCATCTTCGCCTTCACGCAGATGCAGGGTGATTTCGGTGCCGCGATCGTCTTTGGTGATGTCGGCAACGGTGTACTCACCTTCGCCCGCAGATTCCCAGAACACGCCGTTTTCCGGCTTATCGCCCGCAGCGCGGGTACGCACGGTGACTTTGTCCGCCACGATGAACGCAGAGTAGAAACCCACCCCGAACTGGCCGATCAACTGGCTGTCTTTCGCCTGATCGGATCCCATGGATTCGAGGAAAGATTTAGTACCGGATTTCGCAATGGTCCCCAGATGATCGATAACGTCATCACGGTTCATCCCCACGCCGTTATCGGCAATGGTCAACGTACGCTTATCTTTATCGAAGGAAACACGTACACGCAGCTCACCGTCGCCTTCATACAGGTCCGGGTTAGACAGGGCGCGGAAACGCAGCTTGTCTGCCGCATCCGAGGCGTTAGAGATAAGCTCACGCAGGAAGATTTCTTTATTGGAATACAGAGAATGGATCATCAGGTGCAGAAGTTGTTTTACTTCTGACTGAAAACCACGAGTTTCTTGTCCTTTCATGTAGATCTACCTCAACAATGCCATTTTCAATGGTAAAAACACGTTGAGGGTGAAATGGGGACAAGCGGGAAGGATTTCAAGCGGAAGCCGCCGTCGCGGCCTCCGTTTGTTCAGAATTTAATCTTGTGTCGCCCTGCCAGAGAGTGCGACAGCGTGGTGCCATCGACCATTTCCAGCTCGCCGCCTACCGGAACGCCATGGGCGATACGGCTGGCTTCAACGCCATATTGCATGCAAAGCTCAGCAATATAGTTGGCGGTCGCCTCTCCTTCGACCGTGGGATTGGTCGCCAGGATCAGTTCGTTGATGTGCTCAGACTCCAGTCGCTGTTCGAGACGATCCAGCCCGATATCATCAGGGCCAATACCGTCCAGCGGCGACAGGTGTCCCATCAGCACGAAGTAACGTCCGGAAAACTGCCCGGTTTGCTCAATGGCGTAGATGTCCGCCGGACTCTCCACCACACAAATCTGACCGTTTTCCTGGCGACGCGGGTTCGAGCAAATGTTGCAGACGTCTTGCTCTGTGAAGGTGCGGCAATCGGCACAGTGGCCGATTTCCGACATTGCCTTCGTTAACGCCTGTGCCAGACGCATCCCGCCGCTGCGATCGCGCTGAAGCAGCGTGAACGCCATGCGCTGCGCCGACTTCGGGCCAACGCCCGGCAGACAGCGCAGTGCTTCCATAAGCTGAGTTAACAGCGGGCTGGTTTGCATCAGAACGGCATCTTAAAGCCAGGCGGCAGCTGCATTCCGGAGGAAACAGAGGCCATCTTCTCTTTCTGCGTCTCTTCAATGCGACGCGCCGCGTCGTTGAATGCCGCAGCAACCAGATCTTCCAGCATCTCTTTGTCGTCTTCCAGCAAGCTTGGATCGATCTCCACGCGACGGCAGTTGTGCGCGCCGTTAATGGTCACTTTTACCAGACCCGCGCCAGATTCGCCGGTCACTTCCAGCTTGGCGACTTCTTCCTGCATCTGCTGCATTTTTTCTTGCATCTGCTGGGCCTGTTTCATCAGGTTACCCAGACCGCCTTTACCAAACATAGGCTTCTCTCTCAATCACGTTAAGGGATGACGACCGTCAAACCATTAGGCTCACGATCAAATGGGGCGAATACTCTCTTCGTCCAGCTCCGCATCGAAAAAACGACGCAGCGTCTGGATGTTATTATCCGCAATAATCGACTCACGCGCCTGCGCGAGTTTCTCTTCATAAATGGCCTGACGCCACTCCAGCGGCGTACGCACCGCTGGATTATCATCTTCAACGATGGTCAATTCAACCGTTGACCCCGTTAAGGAACTCAGTGCTTCAGCCAGTTTTTGCTGCGCGCCGCTGGAATTTAGGTGCCGCTGCGTGGAACGCAGGTGCAGGCAAACTACGTTGCCATTCTCTTCTTTCCAGGCATTAAGCGCTACCTGCTCCACCAGTTTAGGCAGCGAGAGCTGACTCACCTGGGCGGCCCACGGGTCACGTTCAATGGCTTCAGCCGCAAGCTTTGCCGCCAGTTCCGGCGTTTTTTCATGCTCAAGCGCTTTTTTCAGCGCTTTCGGCGTGGCAACGACTTCTTTAACTTCTGCAACAGGATTGGTCGCTTTCCAGCGATACGCTTCTTTCTTCGCCGGTGCTTTTTCCAGCGCAGAGACCGCCGGACGCGCCTGAACACGTTCCGACACCGAAGCCAGTCTTTCCAGCGCAGCATTATTCACCGGCCGCGCGCGGGAAGCGGCTGCCGGTTCACTCTTTTTTGCTTTGGTTGCTCCCTGAGCGCGTTGCAACTGACTACGCGCCGCCAACACCTGACTGGTGGCATCGGAGAGCGGCACATTCTGTTGCTGTTGTGCAGGCGCAGGCTGCTGCTGCACCTGCGTCGGGGTCATCACCGCAGTGGGTGCGACCGGGGCAAACGACTGTCGTGGAACTTCAGGTTCCGGGAGCGGCATGCGCGGATGAAAAGCCAGCGCACGCAGCAGCGTCATTTCGACGCCCATTCGCCTGTCCGGTGCATACGGCAGTTCTTTGCGGCCGATTAACAAAGTCTGGTAGTAAAGCTGCACATCGGTTGGCGGAACAATTCGCGCCAGTTCACGCATACGCTGTTCAATGGCGGCCATATCGCTGCCGAGCGCGGCAGGCGAAAGCTGAACCATGGCAATACGATGCAGCAAAGCCGACATCTCAACCAGCAGCGCTTCCCATTCGATACCGCGCGCGGCGGCGTCGTTTACCAGCGCCATAACGCGTTCGCCGTCCGCAGCCACAACCGCTTCAACGAGCGAGAGCGCCTGGTCGTCGTCCAGCGTGCCGAGCATGGTGCTGACCGCCTCGGTCGAGACCTGACCATCGCCGCTGGCGATCGCCTGATCGGTCAGGCTCAGAGCATCACGAAGGCTGCCGTCCGCGGCGCGAGCCAGCAGTTGCAGTGCACGTGGTTCATGGGCGATATGCTCTTCTTTGAGGATATGCTCAAGCTGATGACGAATCTGTTCGACATCCAACGCTTTAAGATGGAATTGCAGACAGCGCGACAGGATAGTCACCGGCAGCTTCTGCGGATCGGTAGTCGCCAACAGGAACTTAACGTGCGCGGGCGGCTCTTCGAGCGTTTTCAGCAAGGCATTAAAACTGTGGCGCGACAGCATGTGCACTTCGTCGATCAAGTAGACCTTGAAGCGACCGCGCGCAGGCGCATACTGGACGTTATCCAGCAGGTCACGGGTGTCTTCGACTTTGGTGCGTGAGGCGGCGTCGATTTCAATCAGATCGACAAAACGCCCCTGCTCGATTTCCCGGCAATTATCGCACACGCCGCACGGCGTAGCGGTGATACCGGTTTCACAGTTTAATCCCTTCGCCAGTAAGCGGGCGATAGAGGTTTTCCCGACGCCACGGGTGCCGGAAAACAAATAAGCATGATGAATACGCCCTAACGACAAGCCGTTCGCCAGTGCCGTCAGCACATGTTCCTGGCCGACGACGTCAGCAAAGGTTTGTGGGCGCCATTTTCGGGCTAAGACCTGATAACTCATTGGCAGGCTCTGAAAGGCTGGAGGGTGGATTCACAGGGGGATAATGCTAACACAACCTCGCAGCGACGGCGAGGTTGACACGTTATATTCGGGCGTTATCGTTGCAGTCAGTTTGGTTTCGGGCAGCGCACAGAAACCGGAGCGTACACGCAGTACGTGAGGATTTCGAGCACTGACCGGGGCCAAAATGGCAAAAAAGATAGCCCTAAATTAGTGGCCCGGGAATGGAACCAGGCTATAACAGGTCAGCCCCTGTTTTTCCAGACGCTGTTCGCCGCCCAGATCAAACAGGTTAATGATAAAAGCAGCATCGGTAACTTCACCACCCAGACGGCGGATCAGCTTCACGGTCGCTTCAATCGTGCCGCCAGTTGCCAGCAGGTCGTCCACAACCAGCACTTTATCGCCAGGTTTGATGGCATCAACGTGGATTTCCAGCTGATCGGTGCCGTACTCCAGCTCATAGGTCTCAGCAATAACTTCACGCGGAAGCTTACGGGGTTTGCGTACCGGAACAAAGCCGACGCCCAAACCCAACGCTACCGGCGCGCCAAACAGGAAGCCACGCGCTTCGGTGCCAACCACTTTAGTGATACCCGCATTTTTGTAGCGTTCAACCAGCAATTCAATGCTGAGGGCGTAGGCTTTCGGGTCTTCCAGTAAACTGGTGACATCACGAAAGAGAATGCCCGGTTTTGGGTAGTCGTGGATGCTTTTGATGCTATTTTTGAGAAACTCAAGCTGCTGTGCTGTCGCGGTCATAAGTTTGTGCCTGATTAATACAGTATTACTTCACGGCGCACTAAACACTTCATCCTCGACGAATCTTGAATGATTTTGTGTCTATATAAGAGCCAAGGTTACACTTGCTTAACCTTTGACCACCTGCGCCTGTGCTCGAAAACGGTCGAATTTACTGGCTGTGAGAGACAATTGCAACAGCGATTATTGCGCTTTACTGCTTTTGTTGTTTTTCATCAATCACCGGGATCCGCCACATAAAAATCAGTAAACAGGCGAGAATAACCAGCAGCAGGCCGCGTACCCACATCATATTGACCAGCCACAGTGAAATACCAAACGTCACCAGGATCAACAAAATAGCGCGCGGTTTTGCTCCCGGCGGCATCGCACGGTGTTTTTGCCAGTGGCGCAAATACCCGCCGAACCACGAACGGTAAAGCAACCAGTCGTGAAAACGCGGCGATGAGCGGGCAAAACACCAGGCAGCCAGCAGTATAAACGGCGTCGTCGGCAACAGAGGCAATACAACGCCCAGCGTACCTAGCACTACCGCTATCCAGCCAATGATGATTAGAATAATGCGTTGCATAATATGAGTACTTAACACAGAGAATCGCTACTTTAGCATAACGGTTCTCATTTTCATCGGAGTGTTGTTGTGAAAACCGCCATGCTGTTACAGACGCTCGAAAACCAGCTTAACCGCTTGCGACAACATTGCGCCCCGCTGGCGCACCACACAACGCTTAGCGCCCGCTTTGACAGGCATCTGTTTCACACGCGCAGCACGTTGCTGCTGGCCTGTCTGGATGAGGCTGACGATAATCTTACTGCCCTGCGTCGCGCCGTTGAGCAGCAACAACTCCCACAAATCACCTGGCTTGCGGAACACCTTGCCTCACAGTTAGAGGCGATTTCACGTGAAACCGCCAGTTGGTCCCTTCGAGAGTGGGACAGCGCTTCTCCAGGTCTGGCGCGCTGGCAGCGCAAGCGGGTCCAACATCAGGAATTTGAACGCCGTCTGGTTGAAATGACGCGTGAACGCAAAGAGCGCCTGGCTCAGGCTACCGGCTTTGAAGAACAGCAAAAACTGCATCGTGAAGTAGAAGCATTCGAGGCGCGACTGGCGCGCTGTCGCCATGCTCTGGCAAGAATAGAAAACGTGCTGGCGCGTTTAACCCGTTAATCCCCGGAGAATTTATGTCATTAGAGAACGCCCCGGACGAGGTCAAACTGGCCGTCGATTTGATTGTTTTACTTGAGGAAAATCAGGTTGCGCCTGAAACCGTACTGAAGGCGCTGGAGATTGTTAAACGGGATTACGAAAAGAAACAGCTCTCTTGTTCAAAAAACGCGATATAGCTGGAATGCCTGAAAGCGTTGCACTTATCAGGCCTACGAATGAATCGAAGCTCGCAGGCCTGATGAGTTTTTCTATTAACCTACCGAAGGCGTCGGATCATCACCTTTAATGATGTCACGCTTAACCTCGGTCACGGTATCACCTTTCGCGTTATGCAGGTGCACTTCGAGCTGGTTAAAGGCGATATCAATGTCGTTTTCACGGCACAAACGATCGACCGCACGGTTCAGTTCATCAACCGTGTGGCTACGATCGCGCAGTTCACGCACGTATAAACGCAGTTCATGATCCAGCGTGCTGGCACCGAAGGCGGTAAAGAACACCGCAGGCTCTGGATCGTGCATCACTTTCGGGTGTTCCATCGCCGCCTGCAGCAGCACTTTCTTCACTTTATCCAGATCCGAACCGTAGGCCACGCCGATGCGGATCACCAGACGCGTGGTGGTATCGGAAAGCGACCAGTTGATCAAACGCTCCGTCACAAATGCTTTGTTCGGGATGATCACCTCTTTGCGATCGAAGTCGGTAATAGTGGTGGCACGGATACGGATCTTGCTGACCGTTCCTGAGAACGTACCGATAGTCACGGTATCGCCGATGCGGACCGGGCGTTCAAACAGAATAATCAGACCCGAAACAAAGTTACCGAAGATTTCCTGCAAGCCAAAACCAAGACCAACCGACAGGGCTGCTGCCAGCCACTGTAGCTTATCCCATGAAACACCGAGCGATCCGAAGACCGTCATCGCGCCGATGGCGATGATCGCGTAGTTAAGGATCGTGGTGATCGCATACGAAGCGCCCTGACGCATCTTCAGTCGCGACAGCACCAGCACTTCCAGCAGGCCGGGTAAGTTACGGATCAGCGCCCACGCGACCATTGAGGCAATAATCGCAAACAGCAGGCTGCCCATGGTGACGTCTTTCACCACCGCAGCTCCCGCTTCGGTGCCGTTGTAATGCCAGAGCGTAATGCTATCGAGATAACTGAACACGGTAATTAGATCGGACCAAATTGCCCAGAACAGAATACCAAACAGCGCAACCATCACCAGCATTGTTATACGCAGCGTTTGCTGGTTAACCTGCTCAAGCGCAATGGTCGGTTCTTCCTGCGGCTCGGCTCCTTCCGCCCCTTCTTTCACCAGGTTCTGACGACGCGCTAAGGCACGGCGCCAGGCGATACGACGTGCCGCCACGCTCAATCCACGCAGTACCGTCTGATACAGCAGGTTCCAAAGGATAACCAGATAGACCGTTTCAATCCAACGACCGGCCAGGCGCAACGTGGTGTAGAAATACCCTGTCGCCGTCAGCACCATTAATGCAATCGGGATAATTGAGAGGACAGTAATGGTAACCAGACGCAAGCCATGCGACTCTTTGTCGCGCCAGCTTTCACGACACATTGGCCATACCAGGAAGGCGATCAGCAGCAGGTTGAGGAAAATAACTACCTGACCCAGCACATCATCCATCAAATTAAGCGGCGACAGCTCAGCAATGACCGACCAGAAGTTGAGCGGTAACAGCGCCAGGCTAATACGCACGATCTGGCGGCGCCAGTGGCTTGTCTGTTTCGCTGGCATACCAAAATGACGAATTGCCACGCCATCTTTTTCCAGCACCTTCCAGCACAGACCAAACACCAGCCAGAAGACTGTCATCTTCTTACTGAACGCCCACAGCAGATCGCTGATATTCAACTGCATGGTAAGCAGAATCAGGCCCAAGGCGAGGATAATCAGGCACGCAGGTAACGCTCGGATCAGATCGATCAGAATCGCTTTTGGTGTATTGAGCTGACTGTCATTACGCAGGTTCCCTACTGCGGCGGCTAATTTCGCCTGATACTCTTTCAACCATTTCAAACGCCAGCGGATTAACCCGGCAATAAGCAGTAGTGGCAGCCCCGCCAGGAACGCAATAAAGACGGCGGGCCAGGCTTTTTCCCAGTTCACCGTGATTTTCATCGACTTAAACTGGTCTTTTAGCGTTTGTGGGAAGGCTTTGATCCAGTCCCAGTCCATCGGACGGTTACTATTAACCCAGAAGATTTGCTGCGTGAGGATCCCTTTCAGGTTCTTCGACACGCTCATTAGCTGCTGTTGATTGATTTGCAGGTTAATTGCCATCATCAACTGGTTGCCCAGCTGCTTGTTCAGCTGATCCAACAGTTCACGGCGCATATCCACAACCTGCAGCAGGGCATCATGGACTTCACCATTCACTTCGTTGCTGTGCCCTTCTTCCAGTTTGGCGACAAACGCATCGTTCTGGAATAGCGCATCACGCTGCTGGTTTATCTCAAACTGTTCCAGACGCAAATCGGCGATCCGGTTGGTCATATCGGCAAGTTCATCCGCCGACGGCAGCGTTTGTTGTTGCTGATACAGAATACGCGACAGCAGCAGGCTGCCTTTCAGGACAGCAATCTGTTCTTTAATGTTGCGTTCGGATTGCAGCGCGCGGTCAAGCCAGTTTTTGACTTTGATATTCTGCTGCATCAGGTTGTTGCCGTTTTCGGTCGCGGCTATCAGACGCTGACTTAGCTGATGGTTAACGTCCAGTTCCTGCTTCACTAACGGATTTGACTGAATACGCTCGGCTTCATCCGGCGTTACCGCTTCCTGAGCTGTCTTTTCGGTTAACGTCAGTCGTTTGCTGTTCACCGCTTCTTGCAGAAGCTGGAGCTGATGTTCAAGCCGGTTACTGTTAGCTGTTACGTAATCACGTTGTTTTTGCAAGGTATCCTGCAAAACAGTATTACCTTCGAGGCTCTTACGCTGTTGGTCGATCTGCGCACTCAGCAGCGCCTGCTGTGCCTGCAGCAACACCTGCTGGCTGGGGCGTAACGCAGCCTCTCCCACATTGTTGCCATCGAGTCGATTACGAATTTGCTGCATTTGCTGCGACGCGGTGTACATCGCATTCTGCACACGCTCTGGCTGCGTCTGGAGCGACACCAGTTGGCTGTTATAAGCGGCAAGATCGTTTTGCGCACTTTGCAGGTCATCCAAAACCTGTGCCACGCGCGACTCAAGCTGTCGCAAGGAGAGTGTACTCAGCGTTTTTCGCGTTTCATCGTCGTTATCGACATCGCTGAGCGAATTCAGCGCATCCGTCGCCTGACGCATTTTCTCCGGTGCCTGGGCAACTTTCTGGCGAAGCTGTACGGTCTCATCTTTCACGCGATCGATTTTATCCAACGTGGCGATGGTATCGATGAGATCCTGTTGGACCAGCTTATCCTGCGCGGAGAGATCTTTTTGTTTACTCAGTGCGTCCAGTTGGCTCTGAATATCCGCTTTCGTCGGCAGTTCACCACTCTGTTGCGCCCGCGCAAAAGCAGACGACTGGCAAGATAGCAAGAGAATGAAGAAAAGAATGGTAATAGCAATAAGATGCTGTGAACGTTTATAGAGCTGCAACATAGTCATGAGAATGAACGTTTCTGAACCGGAAAAGTGACCGAAAATAGTCAAGCGGCAAGAATATCACGGCTGTGACCGGTAGAATAGCAGCAGGCAAAACGACCAGGAGAATTCCTGGTACAGGCCCAAAACGTTTAGTGGATTTCCGCCACGCCAAGCCGCAGAGTTGGGCACATAAGGCACATCTCCAGCAGCACAGCCACGTATTCCCGAGCTTCTTTTTTCAGATCAAACGAGTCGGGGGCAAATAACCAGTTTTCTATGATTCCGGTAATATAGCTACGCAACAAGACCGCCACGCGACGGGTGTTCAGGTTTTCCGGCAGCATATTGGCATCCATACAGTGTCGCAATGTTTGTTCGATACGATCGTAATTTTCAATACAAAGATGGCGTTGAGCTAACTGAACAGAGGCCATTTCCCCGACAAATTCGCATTTGTGGAATATAATTTCCAGCAACAAACGTCGGCGTTCTTCTGTCACGGTAGCTTCAAGAACGTAAATTAAAATTTCTCTTAATACTGATAGTGGATCGTCGGGGAATTTTGCCTGATACTCAGTCTCTAACTCATCAATGTTAGGTTTTGCTAGCTCCCAGATTTCACTGAATAAATCCGACTTGTTTTTGAAATGCCAATAGATTGCGCCGCGCGTGACACCAGCGGCTTTTGCGATCTCCGCAAGCGAGGTGGATGATACCCCTTGTTGCGAAAACAAATGCAGAGCAACATCGAGAATATGCTGTCGTGTTTCCTGTGCTTGTTGTTTGGTTTTTCGTGCCATATGTCAGTGAATTTACAGGCGTTAGATTTACATACATTTGTGAATGTATGTACCATAGCACGACGATAATATAAACGCAGCAATGGGTTTATGGGCTTTAAGCCATTGATCAATTTGAAATCGGACACTCGAGGTTTACATATGAACAAAAACAGAGGGTTAACGCCTCTGGCAGTCGTTCTGATGCTCTCAGGCAGCTTAGCGCTAACAGGATGTGACGACAAACAGGCCCAACAAGGGGGCCAGCAGATGCCAGAGGTTGGAGTTGTTACGCTCAAAACTGAACCTCTACAGATAACAACTGAGCTTCCGGGTCGCACCAGTGCGTTTCGCATTGCAGAAGTTCGTCCTCAGGTTAGCGGTATTATCCTGAAGCGTAATTTCACGGAAGGTGGCGATATCGAAGCGGGTGTATCTCTCTATCAGATTGATCCTGCAACTTACCAGGCCGCTTATGAAAGCGCAAAAGGCGATCTGGCCAAAGCACAAGCCGCAGCAAATATCGCTCAACTGACGGTTAAACGTTATCAGAAACTGTTGGGTACCAAGTACATCAGTCAACAGGACTATGATAGCGCGCTGGCAGACGCACAGCAGGCAAACGCCGCCGTTGTCGCCGCGAAAGCCGCGGTAGAAACTGCACGCATCAATCTGGCCTATACCAAAGTGACGTCGCCGATCAGCGGCCGCATTGGTAAATCATCCGTTACGGAAGGTGCTCTGGTGCAAAACGGTCAAGCGACCGCGCTGGCGACCGTTCAACAGTTGGACCCGATCTACGTGGACGTGACGCAGTCAAGCAACGACTTCCTGCGCCTGAAACAAGAGCTGGCCAACGGCACGCTGAAGCAAGAGAACGGCAAAGCGAAAGTCGAACTGGTGACCAACGACGGCATTAAATACCCGCAGTCCGGTACGCTGGAATTTTCTGATGTGACGGTTGATCAAACCACCGGTTCTATTACGTTACGCGCCATCTTCCCTAACCCGGATCACACCTTACTGCCGGGTATGTTCGTCCGCGCACGTCTGGAAGAAGGGATTAACCCAACGGCATTACTGGTTCCGCAGCAAGGCGTTACCCGTACACCGCGTGGCGAAGCCAGTGCATTGGTTATCGGTGCAGACAACAAAGTGGAAACTCGTCAAATTGTCGCGGCACAAGCGATTGGCGATAAATGGTTAGTCACTGATGGACTTAAGCCGGGCGACCGCGTGATTGTTACTGGACTGCAGAAAGTACGTCCTGGCGCGCAGGTAAAAGCGCAGGAAATCACCGCTGATAACAACCAGCAAGGCCAAAGCGGTAGCCAGCCTGAACAGTCCAAGTCTTAACTTAAACAGGAGCCGTTAAGACATGCCTAATTTCTTTATCGATCGCCCAATATTTGCGTGGGTGATCGCCATTATCATCATGTTGGCAGGGGGGCTCGCGATCCTCAAATTGCCGGTAGCGCAATATCCAACTATTGCACCGCCAGCAGTGACGATCTCCGCGACCTACCCTGGCGCTGATGCCAAAACAGTACAGGATACTGTTACGCAGGTTATCGAACAGAACATGAACGGTATCGATAACCTGATGTACATGTCCTCTAACAGTGACTCCACGGGTACCGTGCAGATCACCCTAACCTTCCAGTCTGGTACTGATGCGGATATCGCGCAGGTACAGGTGCAGAACAAACTGCAGCTGGCCATGCCGTTGCTGCCTCAGGAAGTACAGCAACAAGGGGTTAGCGTTGAGAAGTCATCCAGCAGCTTCCTGATGGTTGTCGGTGTTATCAACACCAACGGCACCATGACGCAGGAGGATATTTCCGACTACGTTGGCGCCAACATGAAGGATGCCATCAGCCGTACTTCAGGTGTGGGTGATGTTCAGCTGTTCGGTTCTCAGTACGCGATGCGTATCTGGATGGATCCGAACAAACTGAACAACTTCCAACTGACGCCGGTTGATGTAATCAGCGCCATCAAAGCGCAGAACGCCCAGGTTGCAGCCGGTCAGTTAGGTGGTACGCCACCGGTGAAAGGCCAGCAGCTTAACGCGTCAATCATCGCGCAAACCCGTCTGACCTCCGCTGATGAGTTCAGCAAAATTCTGCTGAAAGTGAATCAGGATGGTTCCCAGGTTCGTCTGCGTGACGTGGCGAAAGTGGAACTGGGCGGTGAGAACTACGACATCATTGCGAAGTTCAACGGTAAACCGGCATCCGGTCTGGGTATCAAGCTGGCGACAGGTGCTAACGCCCTGGATACAGCAAACGCTATCCGCGATGAACTGAAGAAGATGGAACCGTTCTTCCCGTCAGGTCTGAAGATCGTTTACCCGTATGACACCACGCCGTTCGTGAAAATCTCTATTCACGAAGTAGTGAAAACGCTGGCGGAAGCAATCATCCTCGTGTTCCTGGTAATGTATCTGTTCCTGCAGAACTTCCGCGCGACGCTGATTCCGACTATCGCCGTGCCGGTGGTGCTCTTGGGTACGTTTGCCGTCCTTGCGATTTTCGGCTTCTCGATAAACACCCTGACGATGTTCGGGATGGTGCTCGCCATCGGCCTGCTGGTGGATGACGCCATCGTTGTGGTCGAGAACGTTGAACGTGTAATGGCTGAGGAAGGACTACCGCCGAAGGAAGCAACGCGTAAATCAATGGGCCAGATTCAGGGCGCACTGGTGGGTATCGCGATGGTACTGTCAGCGGTATTTATCCCAATGGCGTTCTTCGGGGGTTCTACCGGTGCAATTTACCGTCAGTTCTCCATCACCATTGTTTCCGCGATGGCGTTGTCTGTACTGGTGGCATTGATTCTGACCCCTGCCCTGTGTGCGACCATGCTCAAACCGATTGCTAAAGGCGATCACGGAGAAGGCAAAAAAGGCTTCTTCGGCTGGTTTAACCGCATGTTCGATAAGAGTACGCACCATTACACCGATAGCGTAGGCGGTATTCTGCGCAGCACCGGTCGTTATCTGGCGCTGTATCTGATCATCGTCGTGGGCATGGCCTATCTGTTCGTTCGTCTGCCAAGTTCGTTCCTGCCAGACGAAGACCAGGGGGTATTCCTGTCTATGGCTCAGCTGCCAGCGGGTGCAACGCAAGAGCGTACCCAGAAGGTGCTGGACGAAATGACGGATTACTATCTGACCAAAGAAAAAGCGAACGTTGAATCGGTGTTTGCCGTTAACGGCTTCGGTTTTGCAGGTCGTGGTCAGAACACCGGTATCGCATTCGTCTCTTTGAAAGACTGGAGTGAACGTCCAGGTAAAGAGAACAAAGTTGAAGCGATTACTCAGCGTGCAATGGGCGCATTCTCGCAGATCAAAGACGCGATGGTCTTTGCCTTTAACCTGCCAGCGATTGTGGAGTTAGGGACCGCGACCGGTTTCGACTTCCAGTTGATTGACCAGGCAGGTCTGGGCCATGAGAAGCTGACTCAGGCGCGTAACCAACTGTTTGGTGAAGTCGCGAAGCATCCTGATCTGTTGGTCGGTGTTCGTCCTAACGGTCTGGAAGATACGCCGCAGTTCAAGATCGATATCGATCAGGAAAAAGCGCAGGCTCTGGGCGTTTCCATTAGTGATATTAATACAACGCTGGGTGCAGCATGGGGCGGAAGCTACGTGAATGACTTCATCGACCGTGGTCGTGTGAAGAAAGTTTACGTCATGTCTGAAGCGAAATACCGTATGTTGCCGGAAGATATTGGAAACTGGTATGTCCGCGGCAGCGATGGACAGATGGTACCGTTCTCCGCCTTCTCTACCTCACGTTGGGAATACGGTTCACCGCGTCTGGAACGCTATAACGGTTTGCCTTCCATGGAAATCTTAGGTCAGGCCGCTCCGGGTAAAAGTACCGGTGAAGCCATGGCCATGATGGAGCAACTGGCCAGCAAACTGCCATCCGGTATCGGTTATGACTGGACCGGTATGTCCTACCAGGAACGACTGTCCGGCAACCAGGCCCCTGCCCTGTATGCCATTTCACTGATCGTCGTGTTCTTGTGTCTGGCAGCGCTGTACGAGAGCTGGTCAATTCCGTTCTCCGTAATGCTGGTTGTACCGCTGGGTGTTATCGGTGCATTGCTGGCAGCAACGTTCCGCGGCCTGACCAACGACGTTTACTTCCAGGTAGGCCTGCTCACAACCATTGGGTTGTCGGCGAAGAACGCGATACTTATCGTCGAATTCGCCAAAGACTTGATGGATAAAGAAGGTAAAGGTCTGATAGAGGCGACGCTGGACGCAGTACGCATGCGTTTACGTCCAATCCTGATGACGTCACTGGCCTTTATTCTGGGCGTAATGCCGCTGGTCATCAGCTCCGGCGCAGGTTCCGGTGCACAGAACGCCGTTGGTACTGGCGTAATGGGCGGGATGGTGACGGCAACCGTGTTGGCGATCTTCTTTGTTCCGGTGTTCTTTGTGGTGGTACGCCGCCGCTTTAGCCGCAAAAATGAAGATATTGAGCATAGCCACTCAGTAGAGCATCATTGATACATCTCTAAAGATAAGGCCGCGCAAGCGGCCTTTTTTCTGGAAAAATCATAAAAATCACTTATTGCCATTCCGTTTATTTTCTATCGGATAAATAAGCGATATAATCCTTGCAGCCTTAAAGGCTATTCTTAAAAAAACAGCGAGAGTTCTTATTTACTTTAATAAATATTAAGATTAATCCTATCCACTGGTTCACATTGTCGGTTGTTGCCTTTCGTTGCTAAACCTAAACAAGATAACCCGATGATTGCCCGAAGAATAAAGAAATTGTCCCATTTCGAATAGCGGCATTTATCTGTTAAAATGTAAAAATGACTTAGCATCATAATTTTACATAATTGTAATTTTTCGTGATATGACGATGAAATCTTTTTTAGAGTAGATTATAGTTAAATCATCAGGAGTCGCGGGCAAGTTCCAGGTAGTTGTTGTATCCATCCCGAAAGGTGTTCGGTTAGTTTAAGCCACTAAGAAGGGGATGCGTTATGGATGAATACTCACCCAAAAGACATGATATCGCGCAGCTTAAATTTCTCTGCGAAACTCTGTATCATGACTGTCTTGCAAACCTTGAACAAAGTAACCATGGCTGGGTTAATGACCCTACCTCTGCAACCAGCTTGCAGCTCAATGAACTGATAGAGCATATTGCAACCTTCGCACTTAATTATAAAATTAAGTACAATGAGGACAATAAGCTGATCGCGCAGATAGATGAATACCTGGATGACACTTTTATGTTGTTCAGCAGTTATGGTATTAATACGCAGGATCTGCAGAAATGGCGGAAGTCAGGTAATCGACTGTTTCGCTGTTTTGTCAATGCCACCAGGGCTAATCCTGTTAGTTTGTCTTGTTAAAAATTATTACAATCATAGGTAAGAGTTATGTCCGATAAACCATTAACTAAAACAGATTATTTGATGCGCCTGCGACGTTGCCAGACAATTGATACGCTAGAGCGCGTTATTGAAAAAAATAAATATGAATTGTCCGACAACGAACTGGCTGTATTTTACTCAGCAGCAGATCATCGCCTTGCTGAATTGACCATGAATAAGCTTTACGACAAGATTCCAACTTCTGTTTGGAAATTCATTCGCTAATTGCACTCAAGGTTAAGTCAGGTATAGCGGTACCGTTGTCTGGCTGACCATTTTCGTATTTACAATGGTTATTTAATTCAAATCGCGTGACTATGATCACAGCAAAGGAGCGGGAACGTTCCCCTTGTTTGCATTACGTTTTACTGTGCTGAAATAACCTTCAGTACACAGGGAATTCGTAATGCGTAATGAAAAGCAAAAAATGATCGCCGGCGAATACTATCGCCCGGCAGATGAAATGCTGCGCAGTGACCGACTACGCGCTCGTCAGTTGATCCATCGCTACAATCTCACCGCTCCCGATGAAAAAAATGAGCGTCAGGCAATCCTGCACGATCTGTTAGGTCAGAGTGAGGGAGCCTATATTGAACCCTCTTTCCGTTGTGATTACGGTTATAACATCTATCTTGGTAAAGACTTTTACGCTAATTTCGACTGCGTTATGCTCGACGTTTGTCCAATTCATATTGGCGACAACTGCATGCTGGCACCAGGCGTTCATATCTATACCGCGACCCATCCGCTGGATGCTACCGAGCGCAACAGTGGCCTGGAGTTCGGAAAGCCCGTGACTATCGGCAATAATGTCTGGATAGGTGGCCGTGCAGTGATCAATCCCGGCGTCACGCTGGGCGATAACGTGGTTGTGGCATCAGGCGCAGTGGTCACTAAAAGCGTCCCGGCAAACACCGTGGTTGGGGGCAATCCCGCAAGGATCATCAAAACGCTGTGATCTTAAATGTAACTGTTATGCTAAATTGCGGTTAATCTGTTACTTTCTTCAAAGGGTATCCCCTTTTAAAATAGGGCGATCCCTCCTGAATTTTGCAGATATCACGAAGGCAAGAGATGACAGAAATACAGCGCCTGCTTACTGAAACAATCGACGATTTAAATATTCGAGAGAAGCGCGACAACAAACCGCGCTTTAGCATCAGCTTTATTCGCAAACACCCAGGGCTGTTTATCGGCATGTATGTTGCGTGGTTTGCCACGTTGGCGGTGATGCTACAGTCAGAAACGTTAGTCGATTCAGTATGGCTGCTGGTGGTGCTGTTCGTTGTACTCAACGGCTTTTTCTTTTTCGACGTTGCGCCACGATACCGCTTTGAAGATATCGACGTTCTGGATTTTAGAGTTTGCTATAACGGAGAATGGTACAACACTCGCTTTGTCCCCTCCTCTCTCATCGATACTATCCTGCATTCACCGTCCGTGGATAGCGAACATAAAGCACAGCTGCAAAAGATGATATCGCGCAAAGGCGAACTCTCGTTTTACGATGTCTTTACGCTTACCCGCGCCCAGACCAGCCAGTAACGGCATCTCAGCACAGATAAAAAAGTGCGTTCCTGCGAAGGTAACGCACTTTAATCCCTGAAATGCTGGCAAAGAAACTAACGTCTTTTTTTACGCCCCTGTACTGCTTTAAAGCGCGGATTCGTTTTGCAGATAACGTACAAACGCCCTTTGCGTTTTACTATCTGGCAGTCAGGATGGCGCTGTTTTGCGCTGCGAAGTGAATTGAGTACCTGCATTTTAACCCCGCTTAACGCCAATAAAATGACCAAAACGTTTTTGGAAACGTGCTGCACTACCTTCATTATCAAAGGTTTTTTGTTTCCCGGTATAGTACGGATGTGATTTAGAAGAGATATCGAGGGTCACGTACGGGTACATTTTCCCCTCAAACTCAATTTCACGCTCAGTCTTGATGGTCGAACCGACCTTAAAGAATTCATTGGCACTGGTATCGTGAAACACTACGGTACGGTAAAAAGGATGAATATCCGGTTTCATGGCAACCTCAATTTGATACGTTATAACATAACCATAAAAATACACCACTCTTGCACAAACCACAACCTGATTTACGCTACAGGGAGTCAAACGGGATGATACATGGCCGTAAATATATGATGCCAATCGAATAGCTTTTTGGGGTTTCGGATATACTTTCCCTACGCTGTGTAAATAAGGATATCACTGTGACAACACGACATTTGATAAGCCTGGTGACTGGGGTACTGTTCCTTTCCATCCTCGCGCCTGTAGGTTTAAGCCTGTGGCTGGCACATCGTCAGGTCGAAACGAAATTTATCGATGAGCTCGATATGTTCTCAACGCGAGTCGCATTACGTACGGAACGCGTAGGCGAGCAGGCGAAAAAAGCATTACGCAATATTGAAGCTTTTCAGGGAGTGCCTTGCAGTGACGAGCATTTGCTGGAAATGCGTCGTTTGTCCTATAGCTATCGCTATATTCAGGAAGTGCTGTACCTCAAAGATAACGTTCCACAATGTTCATCCCTGGAAAAAAGAAGTAAGGCCGCCGCGTTTCCATCAGCGATGAAAGTCACGCCTGATGGATATCGCGCATGGCTTACTACGCAAAACGATTTAGGTATCAAGCGTTTTATGGCGGCATTAGGGAGTGAAAATTATGTTGTGATGGTCGATCCGGGTTCTTTCATTGACGTCATCCCGTTTGGCTCATGGCCGATTGAAGTCACTATCATTGGAACCGTGCGCAACATAGTCGTTGCCAGTAGCGCCAACCTGCCATCGGACGTTTTACAGCATGTAAAACAAGAGAGCTCGATTACCCATTTTCAGAAGGATGGCAATATTTTTAACGCTCGCCCCTTCCCGGAACTGGGTATCACGATCGTAACCTGGGCATCTACCCTGCCGTTACAAAAAACCTGGCACCGACAGGCGCTGATCTGGCTTCCGGCAGGCATTCTTATCGGATTGCTCACCGCCGCCTTTGTTTTGCGCATTTTGCGCCGCTTACAGTCGCCCCATCACCAATTACAGGACGCTATCCAGCATCGGGATATCAAGGTCTACTACCAACCGATTATCTCGCTCAAAACGGGAAAAGTCGTCGGGGCTGAAGCACTGGCTCGCTGGCAACAGGCTGACGGAAGCTATCTGTCGCCAGAAATTTTCGTCGCGCTGGCGCAAGAGACCGGGCTGACAGAGCCTCTCACACGATTGATTATTGAAAGCGTATTTGAAGATTTAGGTAAATGGCTGCGTCAGCATCCAGACCAGCATATATCCATCAATCTTGAGTCAGCCGATCTGGCCTCCGAAACGCTTCCTGCTCTGTTAAGTCAGAAAGTGAACCACTGGCAACTTAAGCCTACGCAAATCGCGCTGGAACTAACCGAACGCGAGTTTGCCGACCCGAAAAACAGCGCGCCGTTTATTGCTAAATACCGTCAGGCAGGCCACTCGATCTATATTGATGATTTTGGCACCGGCTATTCCAGCCTGAGCTATTTACAGGATCTGGATGTCGACATCCTGAAGATAGACAAATCGTTCGTTGATGCACTGGAGTACAACAACGTGACGCCACATATTATCGAGATAGCGAAAACGTTGAAGCTGGAGATGGTGGCGGAAGGTATCGAAACCGAGAATCAGGAAGCCTGGCTACGCCAGCATGGCGTGCAGTACGGTCAGGGCTGGCTTTACAGCAAAGCGCTGCCGAAGGCGGAATTTATTCTGTGGGCAGAAAAACGGCTTTAACATTGCTGTTGATGTTGAGATGGCTGGCGGCACGCCGCACAGCCAGTCACATCACTCTTCCATAATGGGCGCAAATCCACCGTAGATCATTCGCTTGCCATCAAATGGCATAGATTCACCGAACTCCTTCATACGGGGATCGGACATCATCTTCTGATTCGCCGCATCGCGGACCTCTTTGGAAGGGTATTCAATCCAGCTGAATACCACTTCTTCATGCTCCTGTGCTTTCACAGCCATGCGAAAATCGGTCAGTTTGCCGTCGGGGACATCATCTGCCCAGCACTCCACTACGCGCAATGCACCGAACTCCTTGAAAAGCGGAGCTGCTTTTGCCGCCATCGCAATGTACGCCTCCTTGTTTTCAGCGGGTACGGCAACCACAAAGCCATCAACATACTTCATGAGAAAAACCTCCGAAGTGTACTGCGCGGCAAGCCGATTCCGGCCGCGTCAGTCGAGGTTAAGTTTAGTCGCCAGTAGGCGATCGCGCCCCAGGTGCATTCCTGATACGCGTACGTGACTGCGGCTGATGCCGAAACCACGGCAGGCAAAGCTGAATCAACGGTCCGATAGCCAAGGCATACAGCACCGTACCAACCCCCACGGTTCCCCCCAGCAGCCAACCGATAAGCAGCACCGACACTTCGATTGCGGTTCGAATTCGTCGTACTGGCCAGCCGGTACGCGCGTGGATACCGGTCATCAGACCATCACGCGGACCGGCGCCAAAACCTGCGCCAATGTACAGGCTGGTTGCTAACGCATTCAATATTACCGCTGACACCAGCAGCCCGCTGCGCGCCAGCAGAGATTCAAATCCAGGAATCACCAGCAGCGCGGCATCTGCCGCCAGCCCGATCATAATCACGTTGCTCAGCGTGCCAAAGCCTGGTTGCTGGCGCAGCGGTATCCACGCCAGCAGCACCAACACGCCCACGGCAATAATCACCACGCCGATGTTCATTGACAATAAATTGGCTACACCCAGGTGAAACACGTTCCACGGATCGGCCCCTAAATCGGCACGGACAAACATCGCCGTCGACACACCGTACAGCGTCAGCCCGATAAACAGCTGAAGTAAACGACGCAGCATGCTTTTCCCCTCTCACTCTCGGATAACTTTCATCTTCACCGCAATTGGCACTATGATTAATGTCCAGTTTTCAAAAAGTGGACTGCTATGTCATCTCGCCGTTATGGAAGTCAGTCTTTGCAACGCCTGCTCGGACACTGGCAGGAAAGCCCCTCGCGAACGCCCATCTGGCGACAGCTGGCAGAAGCGTTACGTCTGCTTATTCTCGATGGTCGGCTGGCGCTGGATAGCCGCTTACCGGGTGAACGCGAGCTCGCCGTCGTCCTGCAAGTAAGTCGAACTACCGTCGCCAGCGCTATGGCGCAACTGCGTGAAGAGGGATATCTGGAAAGCCGTCATGGTAGCGGCTCACGGGTGATCCTGCCGGAACATATTCGCCATGTGCCAACCCGGACCAGCACCGGCACAGCGCTTGATTTGTCCACGGCGGCGCTAAGTGCCGGTCCCGAAATTCATCAGGCTTACCAGCAGGCGCTGTTTGCTATGCCACAGCATTTGCTGAGCTCCGGGTATTTGCCGCAGGGGCTGTCGGTATTGCGTGAGTCCATCGCTCAGCATTATTGCGATCGCGGGCTCCCGACGCAGCCCGATGAAATCATGGTCGTGAATGGTGCAGTCAGCGGCCTGGCGCTGATCCTGCGTTTGCTCACCGGCCCCGGCGATCGCGTAGTGGTCGATCACCCCACTTATCCCCTGGCGATTGCCGCGATTCAAGGCGCATCCTGTCGCCCCGTCGGCGTGTCGCTACCCGAGCACGGTTGGGATACCGCGGGTCTGGTCGCCACCATCGCGCAAACCGCACCGAGAATGGCCTACCTGATGCCGGACTTTCACAATCCGACCGGGCGTTGCATGGACGCTGCAACTCGCCAGGTCGTGGCGGATATTGCCGAACGAACCCGCACTACCCTGGTGGTCGATGAGACGATGGTGAACCTGTGGTATGACGCCCCGCCGCCACCGCCGCTTGCCGCATTCAATCGCGACGCGCCGATCATTCTATTGGGTTCAGCCGGGAAAAGCTTTTGGGGGGGATTACGTCTGGGCTGGATCCGGGCGTCGGCGCGAACCATTGCGGCGCTGGTACAAACCCGCGACACCTTCGATTTAGGCTCCCCGGTGCTTGAACAACTTGCCACCAGCTGGCTGCTGGATAACGCCGCCGACTTTCTTCCTGACAGAAGACGGCTACTCACATCGCAGCGCGATCTGTGCTCGAGTCTGATGAACGCACATTTCCCGGAGTGGCAGTTTACCCAGCCACAGGGAGGACTCTCTTTTTGGGTTGAACTGCCCGATACGCTGGCAACGCTATTCGCTACGCGCGCCGAAAGCGTAGGCATTCAATTAGGAACCGGTACGCGGTTTGGGCTTGATGGCGCATTCGATCGTTTTTTGCGTATGCCTTTCACGTTGCCGGATGACACAGCGCGTGCCGCCTTCAGGGTGTTACAACCCATTTGGGATAACCTGCGTTTGCAGGCCAGCAGCGGGAAAGTACGCAAAATAATCTAAGCGACGAGTCAAAGGACTCGCCCTTATAAGCCGGGATGGATGAAAGAGTCCTGGTGATATTACCGCTGAGGGGGAACCGGAAAACCCTTCAGTGAAATCACGAAATTTTCACCGTCTTTCTTAATTTTTGCCCCAGCATCACACCAGTCGGAGGCAATACGGAAGAACTCGTCGCTGCCGACATTCCAGCTCAGGCGGACATGTTTCACATAACCGGAGCGTAGTAAATCACAAGCTTCGCCGTAATTACTGGCGGTTGAGAGCGGTTGTTGTTTCATTTTTTCTTCTTCAGTAGTCTGCGCAATGCTTTGATTTCTTTAGGAGTCAGTGCTTCAACTACGGACTCTTCCGTATGCTGGCTATCGATATCCTCAGCGGAGACTCCTGCCTCTTCAACGGCGGTAAACGCAATCAGCAGCAGTTTTTCCGTCGCAACACTTAAATTTTCGTTATGCACTTCAGCGTAATGGCGAAGCTTTTCTTTTAGCGCCTCATCAATTTTGACATTCAATACAGCGGTCGACATCGTAGAAAATCCTTGTGGTCAGCCAAAACACACCGGATGTAAGACCCTGTCGTTACAGCGCGATGGCGGCGGCAAAAGCAACAAATAACATCCCCGAAACACATTGACAGCATTTGATGACAATAAAATGACAATACGATGACAAAGAAAAGAAGATAAGAAGAAGGGAAATTGCCGGACGGCAGAATTGGGTGGGGGCCCTGCCAGCTACATCCCGGCACACACGTCATCTGCCTTGGCTGCTTCCTTCCGGACCTGACCTGGTAAACAGAGTAGTGTTGCGGGAGAACCAACAGAGCCCCCATTGAGAGCGTTGTTAACCAACGCGCAGGCGCATTATCACTGCTGCACCCTGTAATTGCAACCCATCCAGCATCGGATGCTGTTTTCTTGTGCAATGCGGCTTCACTCCCTCGCCATTCGGCATTATGCTGGAGGATTAGCGCAGGAATAAATAATGGATATACAAGACACTTTCCCCCAACGCGTCTGGCAAATCGTCGCGTCAATCCCCGAAGGTTTCGTCACCACGTATGGCGATGTTGCCAGGCTTGCCGGTTCGCCGCGCGCTGCGCGCCAGGTCGGCGGCGTGCTTAAGCGTCTCCCCGAAGGCAGCACTTTGCCCTGGCATCGGGTGGTTAATCGTCATGGTGCCATTTCGCTGACCGGCCCCGACTTACAACGGCAGCGTCAGGCGTTGCTGGCAGAAGGAATAGTGGTTTCAGGAAGCGGGCAGATAGATTTACAGCGCTATCGCTGGGTGTACTAACCCTCTCCAGACGGAGAGGGTTACGACTGCCTTAGTACTGCGTGGGAGCAGGAACGGCAGAAGAGGGATTTACCTGGGTTGGTGACGTTGACGGCACCGTGGTGGCTGCCCCACCGCTTGCCTGAACCGGTACTGCTGTTTGCTGTACAGGGACCAGCGTCAGGTCAGCTTTCGTACCACCCTGATTAATGACCGTCTGAACGGTATCAGTAATAAAGACCAGTTTGTCATTAACCGTAATTGCCGCACTCAGCAGAATACGGGCGTTAGGCTGAATATCTGCCGGGTTAAATGGTAATACAAAGCTGAATGGGGCCTGCTTACCTTCAGTACGGACCGCTTTTTGCGACAGCACTTTTGACGGTGCATCGGCCAGCGACGCATCTGACAGCGTGACGGTCAGCACCGCATCGGGTGGCAAGGCCACTTTCTGGCGGATCCATACCGTACCAGAAACATTTGGCTGTTGAATTTTAGACTGTGTGTCAGCAATTGACGTATTAGGGCTTGGCGCAGGTGTCTGAATATCTGCACTTTTATCAGCACAGGCCGCCAGAGCGACCGCAACCGCTAAACCACTTACCATGTGCACGAGTTTCATTAAATTCTCCTTATCATCTATGCACCAGCGAGAACTTTCCTCGCCAGAAGAGTGGTTAACAAAAACATAACGTGACTAAGTGTGGCACAAGACAGCTGTTTTTGCCTGTAATAGGCCTTTAATTCAGACAATTGCACCCATCGGACCACTTTCAAAATTGCGTTATACTCTGCCTACCTCACTGCGAGATCGATATAACCTGGAGAGCACGTATGAGTCTGGCGCTGAAAAATTTGCTGACATTGTTAAATCTGGAAAAAATTGAAGAAGGACTCTTTCGGGGCCAAAGTGAAGACTTAGGGTTACGTCAGGTTTTTGGGGGACAGGTTGTCGGTCAGGCGCTGTATGCCGCCAAAGAAACCGTACCGGAAGAGCGTCTGGTGCACTCCTTCCACAGCTACTTTTTACGCCCCGGCGATAGCCAAAAACCCATCATCTATGATGTAGAAGTCTTGCGTGATGGTAACAGCTTCAGCGCGCGCCGCGTTGCCGCAATTCAGAATGGTAAACCCATTTTTTACATGACCGCCTCTTTCCAGGCACCGGAAGACGGATTTGAGCATCAGAAAACCATGCCGGATGCGCCGGGTCCCGATGAGCTGAAATCAGAAACAGAAATTGCCCGGTCAGTGGCGCATTTGCTGCCGCCGCTGTTGAAAGAAAAATTTATCAACGATCGTCCGTTGGAAGTGCGCCCGGTTGAATTTCATAACCCCTTAAAAGGTCACGTCGCACCTCCGGCGCGCCAGGTATGGATCCGTGCAAACGGCGAGCTGCAGGACGATCTGCGCGTCCATCAATATCTGCTGGGTTATGCCTCAGACCTGAACTTCCTGCCTGTAGCGCTGCAACCGTACGGGATTGGTTTTCTGGAAAAAGGGATTCAGATCGCCACCATTGACCATTCAATGTGGTTCCACCGTCCGTTCAATATTAATGAGTGGCTGTTGTATAACGTCGAGAGTACTTCTGCCTCCGGTGCCAGAGGTTTTGTACGCGGGGAGTTTTATACGCAGGACGGCGTGCTGGTAGCCTCAACCGTGCAGGAAGGGGTAATGCGTAATCGCAATTGAGAATTACCGGATGGTGGCGCAAAAGCGTTACCATCCGGCAGATTGAAACATCAAGCGTTGTAAGCGTTCTCGCCGTGACTGTTCACATCCAGACCTTCGCGTTCCTGCTCTTCCGGTACGCGCAGACCCACCGTCATATCCGCCAGCTTATAGCCAATGAAGGCCACCACGCCGGACCAGACAATGGTTATCGCCACGCTTTCCAGTTGCACCAGCAGTTGATGCCCCATGGTCACGCCCTCAGCAAAGCCCACGCCGCCCAGTGAGCTGGCAGCGAAAACCCCGGTCAGGATGCAGCCAACAATACCGCACACGCCGTGCACGCCAAACACGTCACACGGATCGTCCACGCGCAGAAAACGCTTCAGCATAGTCACACCCCACAGGCCAGCCAGCCCCGCAACGACACCGATAATCAGCGCCCCGCCGACACCGATGTAGCCACATGCAGGTGTTACGCCCACCAGACCCGCAATAGCACCGGAACAGGCGCCCAGCAGAGACGGTTTGCCACGCAGCGCCCATTCACCGAAGATCCATCCGAGGATGGCGGCAGCGGTGGCGACCACGGTATTGACGAAGGCCAGTGCAGCAATTTCATTCGCCGTTCCCGCTGAACCGGCGTTAAAGCCAAACCAACCAATGTAGAGAATAGCGGTACCGGTGAAGACCATCGGTAGATTATGCGGTTTAAAGGCTTCTTTGCCAAAACCGACGCGTTTGCCAATCAGATACGCGCCAACCAGACCGGCAATCGCTGCGTTGATGTGCACGACCGTCCCGCCCGCAAAATCCAGTGCGCCGTGAGAAGCCAGCAATCCGCCGCCCCAAACCATATGTGCAATGGGGATGTACGACAGCGTTAACCACACTACCACAAAAATCAGCACCGCAGAGAAACGAATACGCTCAGCCAGCGCCCCGACAATCAGCCCAACGGTGATGCAGGCAAAAGATCCCTGAAAAGCAACGTGAATGTACTGGTAGAAGCTCCCCGTGACCGCCGTCAGCGCGATGTTCTTCAGCAATACCCAGTTGAAGTTGCCGAAGAAATTATTCCCTTCGCCAAAGGCCAGTGAGTAGCCATAAACCACCCATAGAATACAAACCAGAGCGAATGTCACCGTCACCTGAGTCAGCATCGACAGCACGTTCTTACCGCGAATCAAACCGCCGTAGAACAACGCAATGCCAGGGATAGTCATAAACAGCACCAGCGCGGTACAAATCATCATAAAAGCGTTATCTGCTTTATCCGCAACCGCCGGTGCCGCCATCGCCAGTCCCGGCAGTAGCGCCAGTGAAGCAATACCCGTTTTCATCGTTGCTATCTTCATTTTTTGGTTTCCTATCACTGTGTGCCAGAAGTTACAGTGCGGCTTCGTCGGCTTCGCCGGTACGAATACGAATCACACGTTGCAGCTCGGCGACGAAGATTTTGCCGTCGCCAATTTTTCCGGTGTATGCCGCCTTACTGATGACATCAATCACGCCATCCAGTTGGTCGTCGGCAATCGCCACATCAATCTTCACCTTTGGCAGAAAATTGACGCTATATTCAGCCCCACGGTACAGCTCAGCATGACCTTTCTGTCGGCCAAACCCCTTCACTTCGGTGACGGTCAGCCCCTGAATACCAATAGACGACAGTGCTTCACGGACGTCTTCCAGTTTGAACGGTTTGATTACCACGGTAACCAGCTTCATAGATCCCCTCCAGTCAGAATTCAGTAGTGGCTGCAGATACACGAGAGGAATATTGCAAGGGGTGTGCCAGGAATGAAAAACGCGGAATGATTCAGGTTCGCCGGGTACTGCCGGGAGAGAAAAAGAAAAAACGCACTATAACGGTGCATAGTGCGTTACATTTTTGCACCAGATTGTTGATTGCCGGATGGCGGCGTAAACGCCTTACCCGGCCTACGATACCGCGTGGCCGGATAAGCACTGCGCCGTCAGGCGATAACAGAATCCTCTTGTGTGCTGGCGGCTAACTCTTCCCCCGCCAGTTGCAGCTGATACATCTGCCAGTAACGGCCTTGCGCCGCCAGTAATTGCTGGTGCGTACCACGCTCAACCGCCTGACCGCGATGCAGCACCAGAATGGTATCCGCATCGACAATCGTCGATAACCGATGCGCAATCACCACCAGCGTAGTGTGTTCACGGACCGCCGCCAGCGCGTGCTGAATGGCCTGTTCAGTACCGGAATCAATACTGGCCGTGGCTTCATCGAGAATCAGCACCTGCGGCGTTTCAACCAATACCCGCGCCAGCGCCAGCAGCTGTTTCTGCCCAACGGAGAGATTATTGCCCTGCTCGCCCAGCCGGGTATGAATCCCCTCGCTCAAACCCCGAGCCAGTTCTGCCAGTTGCACAGTCTCCAGCGCCTGCCAGACCCGCTCTTCTGAGATATCGCGACCCAGCGTGACGTTTGCCAGGAAGGTATCCGCCATCACCACCGGATCCTGCTGCACCATCGCGATGCCCTGACGTAACGCACCGTGGCTCAGAGAAGACAACGGACGTCCGTCAAGGCGGATTTCCCCCTGCGTCAGCGGGTAATATCCCATCAGCAGGCTGGCCAGCGTGCTTTTGCCGCTGCCTGTGTGTCCGACCAAAGCCACAAAGCTGCGCGAAGGCACGGACAGACTGATGTTTTGCAGCACCAGATTGTCGTCGCGATAGGCAAATGAAACGTTATCCACCTCAATGTCTCCTCTTTTGAGCGGGCGATCGTCTTCACCATAGCGCTGACGAGGCCCGTCCATCAGTTCGAACACTCGCTCACCAGCGACAACCGCCTGCTGCAGCATTGATTGCTGGGTGGTCAGCTCGATCAGCGGTTCGTTCAAACGGCCGAGGTAGCTGATGAACGCGTACAGCACGCCAACCTCGATGGAGGTGCCAGAG
This sequence comes from Citrobacter sp. MGH110, assembly GCF_001037515.1. NCBI lineage: Bacteria > Pseudomonadati > Pseudomonadota > Gammaproteobacteria > Enterobacterales > Enterobacteriaceae > Citrobacter > Citrobacter sp. MGH110. Next base: position 2,481,723 of record NZ_KQ089830.1, read on the forward strand.
GTAAAACTGAACAGCATCAGCAAACCGCAGAGGATCAGCGCCGAGAACAGGCTCAGCAGTGGACGCAGCAAAAAACCATCCAGTCGCAGGGTTTGCATACGCGCCATATAGTGCGAGCGGCTTGCCTCGCCCATTCTCTCGCCAAATCTTGCCTGCTGGCGGAACTGCTGGATAACGCTCATGCCGTTGATGACTTCGTTAAAGCCATCGTTAATATCCGCCAGATAAGCGCGCACCCGACGCACAATCGGGGTGCTGTAGCGTTGGTAAATCACCATCACCACCAGCACGGCCGGGAAAATGGCCATTGCCACCAGCGCCATGCGCCATTCCAGGCTGAACATTGCCACTAACATCGCGCCGATTAAGGCCGCGCTGCGCAGGACCGTTGCGACCACCGTCACGTACAGGTCGCGAATAACTTCAGTATCATTGGTCACGCGGGAGATAAGCTGCCCGACGGGCTGAGTATCAAAAGCGCTGAGCGGCTGGCGCAGCGCAGCGTCCATTACGTCGGTGCGTAACTGTTGTACTACGCCAACCGCCGCCTGGTTAAACAGCAATGACTGCGCGTAATGCAGACCTGCCGCCAGCAGTTGCAGACCGACATAGGCCGCAACCAGCCCGGCAACCATCGCCAATGGCAGAATGTTCTTCGCCACCATGTTATCGATAAAATAGCTAATCAGCAGCGGACCGCTGACTTCCGCCGCCGCAGCCACCCATAGCATGACTACCGCAATCGCCAGCTGTTTTCGCCATGGGGAACCATACGCCAGCAGTCTTTTCAGAGTTGGCCATAATTGCCCGAAACTACGCATTAGCCGCCTCCTCGTTTATCTCTGGTGCATCAGACAGCGCCGCTTCAAGTTGCTGATAGCGGTACATGTCGCGATACCAACCGGGCTGTTGCACTAAAGATTCATGCTCACCGCGCTGAGCAATATGCCCATGCTGCATCACGATAATCTCGCTGGCTTCCGTCAGAGCCGATAAACGGTGTGCGCTGATAATCACGGTTCTGCCTTCGCCCCACTGGCGCAGGTTATGTAGGATCTGATGTTCGGTACGACCATCCACCGCCGACAGCGCATCATCCAGAATCAGAATTTCAGCGTTCAGCAGTAACGCTCGAGCGATAGAAATACGCTGTTTTTGCCCGCCAGACAGCATCACCCCGCGTTCGCCCACTTCGGTGTCGTAGCCCTGAGGAAGACGTAAAATATCCTCATGAACGCTGGCAAGGCGCGCCACATGCTCGATCTCTTCCTGCGTGGCCTGCGGGCGTCCTAAGGCGATGTTATTACCGACGGTATCGGAAAACAGGAATGGCGTCTGGCTGACAACCGCCAGTCGGCTGCGCCAGCTATCCAGCTGTAAGCGCGTTAATGGGATATCATGAAAGCGCACATCGCCCTGGGTGATATCAAAATGACGCTGGATCAGCGACAGTACCGTACTTTTTCCCGCACCGGTCGGACCACAGATGCCCAGCATCTGTCCAGGTTTGAGCTGGAAATTCACATTTTCCAGCGCCGGGTGGGTGGTTTGCGGGTAACAAAATTCGCGAATCGCCACCGCCAGCTCCCCGCGTCCTTCCGGCACCGGTTCAGTACCGTCATCCACTACCGGCGCTTCTGCCAGCATGGCGCGAATTCGGCTATACGCGGCGCTGCCGCGTTCGACGATGTTAAACATCCAGGCCAGCGCCAGCATCGGCCAAATCATCAGACCGAGATACATCATAAAGCTGGTGAGCTGCCCGAGCGTCAGCGAGCCGTGAACCACCATCCAGCTTCCCCCGGCAATCGCCAGCAGGTTAGCCATACCAATGGCGATATAAATCGTAGGATCAAAGCGGGCGTCAATGCGCGCCACACTCAGGTTTTTCTTACCGGTATCTTCAGCATCAGCGGCAAATAATGCCGACTGCCGATCCTCCAACCCAAAGGCCTTGATCATACGAATACTGGTCAGGCTTTCCTGAGTACGATCGTTGAGACTGGAAAACGCCGCCTGCGCCAGCTTAAAACGGTGATGGAGTCGATCGCCGTAACGTTTGATCATCAACGCCATCACCGGCATCGGCAGCAGCGCAATGAGCGTCAGTTGCCAACTTATCTGCGTTGACATCACGATCAGCACCGCACACCCCATAACCAGCGAATCTACCAGCGTCAGCACCCCTTCTCCGGCGGCAAATACGACGCGATCGACATCGTTGGTTGCCCGCGCCATCAGATCGCCCGTACGGTGCCGCAGATAAAATTCTGGATGCTGGCGACTCAACTGACGGTAATAATCTTCCCGCAGCTCAACCGCCAGTTGGTAGGATGCGCCAAAGAGCAGCACGCGCCAGACATAACGCAGCAAATAAACCACCACGGCAATCAGGGCAATTGTCCCCACCCACATCAGCAGCCGCTCGGTGGTGAAGCGTTGAGTCGTCACGCCATCCACAATGATCCCGACCACTTTCGGCGGAATAAGCTGAAGGATAGCGATGATGATAAGCAGGGCCACTGCCCCGAGGTAGCGACGCCACTCCCGGCGGAAGTACCAGCTTAATTGAGCAAATAATCGCACGCGTTATGTCCTGACAAGATTTCCGGCAATAAGCGCCGGGAGAATTATTCAATAGGTAGAGCAGTTGTGTATTTAATCTGTTCCATGGCAAAGCTGGAGGTGACGTCAGACAGGCCCGGTACGCTGTTCACCAGGCGCTTATAGAATTCATCATAGCTTTTCATATCAGCAACCTGCACTCGCATCAGGTAGTCATACTCCCCTGCCATACGCCAGAACCCCAGAACCTCGGGCATTCCGGTCACTTCAGTGACAAAGCGGCAATACCATTCGCTGCTGTGATGCTGAGTTTTGATCAGCACAAACGCCGTTAAGCCCAGCCCCAGTTTTTCTGGATCCAACAGGGCGACTCTGCCCAGCAGGATACCGTCATCCTCAAGTCGTTTGAGACGTTTCCAGCAAGGGGTGGTAGTCAGATTAACGGCATCTGCTAATGCCTGCAAAGAAAGGGTGCAGTCCTGTTGCAGTAAGCCGAGTAGCTTGCGGTCAATTTTGTCTAACATATCCACTCCACAGAGAAGAATTTTCTCCTTACATTCTATTTTAAAGGCTAAATGGCAACAATTTTTTCCGTGCTTTTCGCTATTCTGGGCACAAAATGACAAATGGATATCTATTAATGATGAATAGCTCCTGGGTTAAAAACGCCATCAATGAAATCAACGCGGATTATCAGCGTTCTGCGGATACGCATCTCATTCGCCTGTCGCTACCGGCGTTCCCGGGAATTCAGCTCTATTTAAAAGATGAGAGCACGCATCCGACCGGGAGTCTGAAGCATCGTCTGGCGCGCTCACTGTTTCTGTACGGATTGTGCAATGGCTGGATCAAAGAAGGCACCACCATCATTGAATCATCGTCCGGTTCAACGGCGGTCTCTGAGGCTTATTTCGCTCGACTGTTAGGGTTGCCATTTATTGCCGTCATGCCTTCCTGTACGGCAAAACGTAAAGTTGAACAGATTGAATTTTACGGCGGTCGCTGTCATTTCGTGGAAAGCGCCTGCGAAATCTATGCGGCCTCTGAGCAACTGGCGCGTGAGCTGAACGGTCATTACATGGACCAGTTCACTTACGCTGAGCGCGCCACCGACTGGCGCGGCAATAATAATATCGCCGACAGCATCTTTCGTCAGATGCAGTGCGAGCCCAACCCCGTTCCCCGCCATATTGTGATGAGCGCCGGAACCGGTGGCACCTCAGCAACCATTGGCCGCTATATTCGCTGTCAGGGCTACGATACTCAACTGATGGTGGTAGACCCGGAAAACTCGGTCTTTCTGCCCTTCTGGCAGGATCGCGATGCCACGTTACGCAGTCCGGTAGGAAGTAAAATTGAAGGCATTGGCCGCCCGCGTGTCGAACCGTCTTTCATTCCTGACGTGGTCGATGAAATGCTGCGCGTGCCGGATGCCGCAAGCGTGGCCACCGCACACTGGCTGGAAACGCAGTTGGGCCGCAAGGTCGGCGCCTCTACCGGCACAAACATGTGGGGAACGCTACAACTTGCCGCTCGTATGCGCGATGCAGGCGTTATCGGTTCGCTGGTGACACTGTTGTGTGACAGCGGCGAACGCTATCTGGAAACCTACTACAACCCACAGTGGGTCGACGCGCACATCGGTGATTTAACGCCGTGGAAAGCGGAGCTTGCCCAACTACTGAACACCCATTAATGGGATAAAAAAAAGCCAGACGCGAAGTCTGGCTTGCTGGAAGGGCTCTCTCATTCGGGGGAATAAGGTAGATGTGGATTGTCCAGCCAATGCGTCAAAAAGTGTGACACTGCCTGATTACGGCAATGCCCAATCACCGATAAATGAGGCAGTTCAGCAATCAGTTGCGGCATCGCGTTACCCATAATCAGGCCGCGCCCAACGCTGCCTAACATTTCGCGATCGTTCATGGCATCGCCAAACGCCATACACTCGGCCATTGAATAACCTAAATGGTCGCTCAACACCGCCAATGCCGATCCTTTATTACAGCCCAGCGGCAGCACCTCAAGGCAATCAAACGCGGAAAAACAGAGATTCGCCTGTTCACCCAGCGCTTCATTCAGTTGAATGCGCAATTGGATCAGAGAGTCATGATCGCCGCAGAAACAGACTTTCGTAACCTGATGCGCCGGAATACGTTTCACATCGACGATCTGGTAGCGAAATCCGCTATACACATGCGCCTGCAGCAGCGAGGGGATCTCTTGTCCGGTGAACCAGCCATTGTCATTAAAGACATGCATGCTGGCGGTAGTGTCCCACTTCTGATGCAACACAATATCCGCGACATTCGGATCCAGATCCTGACGGTGTAACACATCGCCCTCAAGAGAGTGAATGCGCGTGCCATTACCCGTGATCAAAAAGGCGTCCAGTGAGATCGAGCCTAAAATATGACGCATCTCAAGCACATGGCGACCGGTAGCAAATGTCAGAGTAATATCGCGTTCACGCAGGCGCGACAGCGTTGAAAGCGTTTCGTCACCTAAATGGTGATTCGGCATCAAAAGGGTGCCATCCATATCAAATGCAGCCAGACGAGCCATTTCTTTCTCCACACTGTGACGCGGTTAACTTGTGATCCAGTATCACCTGAGATATACGGAAGTAATAGTGAATAGATAAAATGAATTGTTCCGGGTTTCTCTACGCATAAACCGTTAGCGAACATCCTGAAGGAAAAAGTATCAATGCGTCTGCTTAATCGCCTGAACCAGTACCAACGCCTGTGGCTGCCCTCGAACGGCGAACCGCAGTCGGTGACCGTCGGGGAACTGGCCGAACGCTGTTTTTGTAGCGAACGCCATGTGCGTACCCTGCTAAAGCAAGCGCAGGATGCAGGCTGGCTGGAGTGGCATGCCCAGTCGGGACGCGGGAAACGCGGGCAGCTGCGGTTTTTAGTGACGCCAGATTCACTGCGCAACACCATGATGGAACAGGCGCTGCAAAAGGGCGAGCAGCTTAGCGTACTGGAACTGGCTCAGCTGGCGCCGGGTGAATTAAGAACACTGTTACAACCGTTTATGGGCGGTCAGTGGCAAAACGACACGCCAACCCTGCGTATACCCTATTACCGCCCGCTCGACCCCTTGCACCCCGGGTTTCTCCCCGGTCGCGCGGAGCAACACCTCGCTGGACAAGTTTTCTCTGGCCTGACCCGGTTTGACAGCACTACGCAACGTCCCTGTGGAGACTTAGCCCACCACTGGAATATCTCCGCTGACGGCCTGCGCTGGGATTTCTATATTCGTTCCACCCTGTACTGGCATAACGGCGATGCGGTCAGCAGCACACAGCTATATCAGCAGTTGCTGAAGCTGTTAGAACTCCCCGCGCTGAATAAGCTGTTTATCAGCGTAAAGCGCATTGAGGTGACGCATCCCCAGTGTCTGACCTTTATTCTGCATCGTCCCGACTACTGGCTGGCGCACCGTCTGGCAAGCTACAGCAGTCACCTGGCGCATCCTGAGCACCCGTTTGTGGGTACCGGCCCGTTCCGGCTGACGCTGTTTACTCCTGAGCTGGTGCGTATCGAGAGTCACGATCACTACCATCTGAGTCATCCGCTACTAAAAGCCATTGAATACTGGATAACCCCGCAGCTCTTCTCCCAGGATTTGGGCACCAGTTGTCGCCATCCGGTGCAAATTGCGATTGGTAAACCCGAAGAATTGCCTATGCTAAGCCAGGTAAGCAGCGGGATCAGTCTTGGTTTTTGCTATCTCACGCTCAGAAAAAGTGCGCGCCTGAATACGCAGCAGGCCCGTAGACTAATCAATATCATCCACCGTTCTTCCCTGCTACAAACGCTTGAAGTGGATGAAAATCTGATCACGCCAAGCAATGCTCTGCTGCCTGGATGGACTATCCCGCAATGGGATGAACTCGACGAGGTAGCGCTGCCGGAAAAGCTGACGCTGGCTTATCACCTGCCGGTAGAACTTCACGCTATGGCTGAACAGCTTCGCCAGGCGTTGGCGCTGCTCGGCTGTGAATTAACGCTTATTTTTCATAATGCTAAAAACTGGGATGGCGATCATCCCTTAGCCCAGGCCGACCTGATGATGGGCGACAGGCTGATTGGTGAGGCACCTGAATATACTCTCGAACAGTGGTTGCGCTGCGATCAGCTCTGGTCACATGTATTGAATGCGCCAGCATACACACATTTGCAAACGACCCTGGATGCCCTTCAAATTCAGGCCGATGAGGACGATCGCCACGCGGCTTTACAACAAGTTTTCGCCACGCTAATGCATGACGCTACCCTGACGCCACTGTTCAATTATCAGTATCGCATCAGCGCGCCACCGGGCGTGAACGGCGTACGCCTGAATCCTCGTGGCTGGTTCGAGTTTACCGAAGCCTGGCTGCCACCTCCTTCCGCGTGAAGAAGCTGGTCGACGGCACGCCCAGGCGCTACCATAAGGGCTTCGTTATTTTGTCAGGAAAAGCCATGAAACGTGCCGTTGTTGTATTCAGTGGAGGTCAGGACTCCACGACTTGTCTGGCGCAAGCGCTGCATCAGTATGATGAAGTGCACTGCGTGACCTTTGATTATGGTCAGCGCCATCGCGCTGAGATTGATGTCGCACGTGACCTGGCCTTAAAACTTGGCGCGCGCGCGCACAAAGTGCTTGATGTCACATTGCTCAGTGAACTGGCTGTCAGCAGCCTGACCCGAGATAACATTCCGGTACCCGATTACGAACCGGATGCGAACGGCATTCCCAATACCTTTGTGCCAGGACGCAATATTCTGTTCTTAACGCTGGCAGCAATTTACGCGTACCAGGTGCAGGCAGAGGCGGTCATTACCGGCGTTTGTGAGACCGATTTCTCCGGCTATCCGGACTGTCGCGATGAGTTCGTTAAAGCCCTGAACCATGCTGTAAGCCTGGGGATGGCGAAAGATATTCGCTTTGAAACCCCACTGATGTGGATCGATAAAGCCGAAACCTGGGCACTGGCCGATTATTGGGGCAAGCTGGACCTGGTACGCGAAGAAACGCTGACCTGCTATAACGGCATCAAAGGTGACGGTTGCGGTCACTGTGCGGCGTGTAATCTGCGTGCCAACGGCCTGAACCATTATCTGGCGGATAAATCGGCAGTGATGGCGGCAATGAAGCAGAAAACCGGGTTAAAGTGATTGTATTGCCGGATGGCGCTTTGCTTATCCGGCCTACATGCAGTTGCAGCAACTCTTGTAGGCCGGATAAGACGCTTGAGCGTCGCCTTCCGGCAGTCGCAGCCACTACTGCACCATCTGCTCCAGTTTTTCGCGCAACTCCCCTTCCAGCGGCAACGCTTTTTGCGTTTTCAAATCAATACAGACGAACGTAATCAGCGCGTCTGCCACCACCTGCCCTTCCGGCTCCAGAGTAATGGTCTGATTTAACACACCACTTTTGCCATTTAACTGTTGAACCTGACTGGTGATAGTCAGCAGGTCGCTCAGCACCGCAGGTCGTCGGTAGTTGATATTAATATTCACGACCACAAAAGCGATGTTGTGTGCGGTCATCCACTGAAAGCTGTCGCTGTTTTCCAGACCATCCCAGCGAGCCTCTTCCAGAAACTCCAGATAGCGGGCATTGTTAACGTGCTGATAGACATCAAGATGAAAACCACGAACTTTGATTTGTGTTTGCATAGCGCAGGAGCCTTACGTTGTTTTTATAGGAACAGATTTTTGGGTAAAGAGGTCATAACTGGTATGACCTCTACAGTCTGGCAAACTTTCAGCGCTCTGCAAGTTATTAAAGTGTTAAAACTGCCAGGTTACGCTCAACCAGTGAACTGCCCATGCCCGGCACCTGCTTTAAATCGTCCACCGTTTTAAACGGCCCATACTCCTCACGATAGCTCACAATCGCCTGCGCTTTCTTTAGACCCACGCCATTCATGACACGCGCTAAATCCTCCGCAGAAGCGTTGTTGATGCTTACCCTGGTGCCCTCATCGTCGCTTGCTTTAGCGGGCAGTGTGGCTTTGCTTTGTGCCGCCCCTGGGTTTTCCGCTTTGGTTTGAGTCGCCTGGCTTTTGGCGACAGGCTCAGCCGCCAATGCGGTTTGGGCCATACCAGCGCAGGTCAATGAAAGAGTGATAAGCAGAGCTTTGATTCCATGTTTCATACTGTTTTCTCCTTGTTTGTTAACAGTGGAATCACGATAGCGAGGTGCAGAACGGCAGACAAACGGCAAATATCAGAAATGGAAAAGGCCGCGAAAGCGGCCTTTGGTAGATACAACTTTTTGCAATTTTTTGCGAACTGCCTCGGTTATTGCTGCTGTTCCAGCGCATCCCCGATTTTAATTTTTGCGGCTTTACGCAGGTTGCTCATCAGCGCTTCGAAGACAATCTGCGCGTTGTTCTGAGTGATCCCCTGAACCATCGCTTTCTTCTGCGCTTCAGGCATAGAACCGGCTTTCACCTCGTCCAACGCCAACAGAACAACGTTACCCTGCATGTCGTTCGCGACGCCGTAGCTCGGTTTGTCTTTCGCCGGCAGGCTCAGACCAAAGGCAGCCTGGCTCAGCGGATCCTGACCCGTACGGCTCAGCGTTTTCGCCTCGCCAAAGCTCAGACCCGCCGCTTTCATCGCTTCATCGCCTTTACCGGCTTTCAGATCCGCCAGCAGTTTATCGGCATCAAGCTTCGCCTGCTGCTCTGCTTTATTGTGCTTAACGAGCGCAGTTACCTGCTCTTTCACTTCAGCCAGTGGCTTCACGGCTTCGGCTTTGTGCTCTGCAATACGCAGCACGAACGCACGATCGCCGTCCACGGTGATGATATCGGAGTTACTGCCAGGCGTACCGTTCTCACCAACCAGACCACCATTGAAAATGATGTCAGCGACTGGTTTGAAATTCAGTTCTTCCGGCAGGCTGTCACGGCTAAACCAGCCCGTTTCAACCGCTTTCATACCCGCAGCCTGCTCTGCACCCGCCAGAGATTCGTTATCATTGCTGGCCGCGTCGCTGACTTTCTGCTGCAGCGCATAGTACGCATCCAGCGCTTTTTCCTGCTTCACTTTTGCCGCAATCTCGTCACGGGCTTCGCTCAGCGGTTTAACTTGCGCAGGCTGTACGTCGTCAAGACGCGCAACGAGGAAACCAACGGAAGACTTAATTACGCCAGACAGTTGGCCTTTTTCTTTCAGACCAGCATTTTTCAGCTCATCCGGGGTGGTGGAATCTTCCAGCCATCCCATATCGCCGCCTTTACGGGCAGAGATGATATCGGCAGATTTTTCTTTCGCCAGCGCAGCAAAATCACCGCCTTTGTTCAGCTCGTCCAGTACCGCTTTGGCTTCATCTTCCGTTTTGGTCTGAATGATGCTGTAGCGGTTACGCTGCGGCTGAGTGAACTGATCCTGATGCTGGTCATAGTAAGACTGAATATCAGCATCGCTGGCCGTCTCCTGCATTGCAGCAGCGTCCAGCTTGATGTAGCTCACGCGGAACTGTTCCGGCGTCATAAAGTTGTTTTTATTCTGCTCGTAGTAGCTGGCAACTTCCTGCTCGGTAACAGACTGCTTCGCGGCCAGTGCGTTAACGTCAATCGTCGCCTCGCGCACGATACGCTGCTGTGCGACCAGCGCCGCCAGTTCGTCCGTTTCACCTTTCAGCATGAAGTCCGTACCGGCAACACCGTTAATCAGCTGCTGTGTCGTAAGCTGATTACGTAATGCCTGAGCATACTGGTCTGCAGTCATTCCCATTTGATTCACAATCGCGTTGTAGCGGTTGTTATCAAACTTGCCGTCCACCTGGAACGCAGGCGTGGCGAAAATGGCCTGTTTAACCTGATCGTCGCTGATGTTGAGCTTAAGCTCGCGGGAATACTGATCCAGCAGTGCTTCGTCAACAAGACGATTCAGCACCTGCTGACGCAGCGTTTTCATATAACCTTCGTTCGCGGCCAGCTCGGAGTATTGATCGCCCAGCTGTTGCTGCATGCGGTTACGTTCACTGTTGAACGCATTCTCGAACTGCCCGCGGCTGATCTCCTGGCCATTCACTTTGGCGGCGAAGTTATTGCCCCCGCCAATCAGGTAACCACTCACGCCGGTCAAAATGAACGACACGATAATGATACCGAAAATAATCTTGAGCACGAGACTGTTAGCAGCCGTGCGTAAGCTGTCCATCATGGTGTAACCACACTCCGCTGTAGATGACTATACGCGTTATCCTTTCTGCTGCCCCCGCGTTGATGACAACAACGGCAACAAGGATTTTGAGTATATATGCTTCACGCAGCATAGCGTTTCCTGAACGCTGCGCACAAAGGTCTATTGTGACAAGAAACAGGGGCAATTGTCAGCCCACAACGCGTAGAAAGTACCGGAATTACAAATAAAAAAGGCACATCAGTCGATGCGCCCTTGTACTTCGTCACATCCCCAAAGGGGAAATCACTTAGTTTACCGCGTCTTTCAGTGCTTTACCTGCACGGAAGCCCGGTACTTTAGCCGCGGCGATGGTGATCTCTTTACCTGTTTGCGGGTTGCGACCAGTACGGGCAGCACGCTCTTTAACGGCAAAAGTACCAAAACCTACCAGCGCTACGTCATCACCTTCTTTCAGAGATTCGGTAACAGAAGCAATAATTGCATCTAACGCACGTCCAGCCGCAGCTTTAGAGATATCAGCCCCTGCAGCAATTTTGTCGATCAGTTGAGATTTATTCACTCTTCTCTTCCTCTTTATAATTTATATCGCACCTGAATCCTTCAAAGTGCGACCGCGCAGCAGTTATATCAGGCCTGCCATGCCCTTACAACACCCGTTAATGATGGCAAGCCTAATCCGTTATCTAAATTAGCTATACAAAAAAAGGCTGGCAAGCCCGAAATGGCCTGCCAGCCCTGTTTTTATTAATGCTCTTTGCGCGAGGTCACTATTTTGCCGTCACAACCTGCATTCCAGAGGGTTCATTTTGCAACGCAAGAGTCAGAACTTCCTCAATACGTTTCACCGGGTGAATATTAAGATCGGCAATTACGTTGTCCGGAATCTCTTCCAGGTCACGTTTGTTCTCATCGGGAATTAAGACCGTCTTAATGCCGCCACGGTGTGCCGCCAGCAGTTTTTCTTTCAAACCACCGATAGGCAGAACCTGACCACGCAGGGTGATCTCACCCGTCATCGCCACGTCGGCGCGAACTGGGTTACCGGTAAGACAAGAAACCAGCGCTGTACACATAGCAATACCCGCACTTGGACCGTCTTTCGGCGTAGCTCCTTCAGGTACGTGAACGTGGATGTCGCGTTTTTCGTAAAAGTCCGGGTTAATACCCAGTTTTTCCGCACGCGCGCGCACCACGGTCAGCGCAGCCTGAATCGACTCCTGCATGACTTCACCCAGAGAACCGGTGTAGGTCAACTTACCTTTACCCGGTACGCAGGCGGTTTCGATAGTCAGCAGATCGCCGCCAACTTCCGTCCACGCCAGACCCGTCACCTGACCAACGCGGTTTTCGTTGTCCGCGCGGCCATAGTCAAAGCGCTGTACACCCAGATAATCGTGCAGGTTGTCGCCATTGATCTCAATATGTTTCAGCGATTTATCCAGCAGCAGCTGTTTCACCGCTTTACGGCACAGTTTAGAGATTTCACGTTCCAGACTACGTACGCCTGCTTCACGGGTGTAGTAACGAATAATGCCCACAATGGCGCTATCGTCGACCGTCAGCTCACCTTTTTTCAGCGCATTACGCTCAATCTGTTTCGGCAACAGGTGACGTTTGGCAATGTTCAGCTTTTCGTCTTCGGTATAACCGGACAGACGGATCACTTCCATACGATCCAGCAACGGTGCCGGAATATTCATGGAGTTAGAGGTCGCAACAAACATTACGTCGCTGAGATCGTAGTCCACTTCCAGGTAGTGATCGCTGAACGCCACGTTCTGCTCTGGATCCAGCACCTCAAGCAGTGCGGAAGCCGGATCGCCACGCATGTCGGAAGACATTTTGTCGATCTCATCAAGCAGGAACAGCGGGTTTTTAACGCCCACTTTGGCCATTTTCTGGATCAGTTTACCCGGCATAGAACCGATATAGGTCCGGCGGTGCCCACGAATTTCGGCTTCATCACGCACGCCGCCCAGCGCCATACGGATGTATTTACGCCCAGTTGCCTTAGCGATGGACTGCCCCAGAGAGGTTTTACCTACCCCCGGCGGTCCAACCAGACACAGGATCGGCCCCTTGATTTTATTTACACGGCTTTGAACCGCGAGGTACTCAAGGATACGGTCTTTGACGCGCTCCAGACCATAATGGTCGGTATCGAGGATTTCCTGCGCCTGACGCAGGTCTTTTTTGACCTTGCTACGCGCATTCCACGGCACCTGTACCATCCAGTCGATGTAGCCACGCACCACGGTCGCTTCCGCCGACATAGGAGACATCATTTTCAGCTTCTGCAGTTCTGCTTCCGCTTTCTCTTTTGCCTCTTTCGGCATTTTCGCCGCGTCGATTTTACGCTTCAACGCTTCGTTTTCGTCCGGTGCATCGTCCATCTCACCGAGTTCTTTCTGAATAGCTTTCATCTGCTCGTTCAGATAGTACTCGCGCTGAGATTTTTCCATCTGCTTTTTCACACGGTTGCGAATGCGTTTCTCAACCTGCAGCAGATCGATTTCAGATTCCATCATCGCCATCAGATATTCCAGACGTTCGTTAACGTCGGACATCTCCAGCACGGACTGCTTGTCAGCCAGCTTCAGCGGCATGTGTGCAGCGATGGTATCCGCCAGACGTGCAGGATCGTCAATGCTGTTCAGCGACGTCAGCACTTCTGGTGGGATTTTCTTGTTCAGCTTGATATAGCCTTCGAACTGGCTGATAGCGGTACGCACCAGCACTTCCTGTTCGCGCTCATCAATAGCAGGCGAGTCAAGGTACTCTGCTTTCGCAGAGAAATGCTCGCCGTTGTCAGACAGCGCAGAAATACGCGCACGCTGTAACCCCTCGACCAGCACTTTTACGGTGCCGTCAGGCAGTTTCAGCATCTGCAAAATAGAGGCCACGGTCCCGACGGTGAAAAGATCGTTTACACCCGGCTCATCCGTTGACGCTTCTTTCTGTGCGACCAGCATGATTTTTTTATCATGGTCCATAGCCGCTTCCAGACAACGGATAGATTTTTCCCGCCCTACAAATAAGGGTATGACCATGTGCGGATAAACCACCACATCGCGCAACGGCAATACGGGGATTTCAATGCGTTCAGAACGCTCAGGATTCATAGAGCTCTCTCTTAGTTTAGTTTCCGCCAGGTAATCAGATGGTACGACTGTGCTTCACACCACCTTTAACATGTATGTCAGTATATGGGGATGTTTCCCACACATTCAACGCCATGTTTACGGAAAAATAAAAGGGGAGATAAAATCCCCCCTTTTTAATTAAATGTCTGTATGAATTGATGAATTATTCGCCAGATGCCTGCTGCGCTTCCGGCTTACCGTAAATCAGCAATGGCTTGCTCTGACCGCCAATCACCGACTCATCGATCACCACTTTTTCGACGTCTTCCATAGAAGGCAAATCGTACATGGTGTCGAGCAGCGCGGCTTCGACGATAGAACGCAGACCACGAGCACCGGTTTTACGCGCCATCGCTTTCTTAGCGATCGCATCCAGCGCTTCCTCACGGAATTCCAGATCGACACCTTCAAGATTGAACAGCGCCTGGTACTGCTTGGTCAGGGCGTTTTTCGGCTCTTTGAGGATCTGGATCAACGCTTCTTCGCTCAGCTCGCTCAGTGTTGCCACAACCGGCAGACGACCGATGAACTCAGGGATCAGACCAAATTTGATCAGATCTTCCGGTTCGACCTGCGACAGCAGTTCACCTTCGCTGGCTTTATCAGACTGTGCTTTTACCGTTGCGCCAAAACCAATGCCGGAGCCGGTTTCAACACGGTTAGCAATCACTTTATCCAGACCGGCAAATGCACCACCGCAGATAAACAGGATCTTGGAGGTATCAACCTGCAGGAATTCCTGCTGAGGATGTTTACGACCACCCTGTGGCGGAACGGCAGCAACCGTCCCTTCGATCAGTTTCAACAGCGCCTGCTGTACGCCTTCGCCGGAAACGTCACGGGTAATAGATGGGTTATCAGACTTACGAGAAATCTTGTCGATCTCATCGATATAGACGATCCCACGCTGTGCTTTCTGCACGTCGTAATCGCACTTCTGCAACAGTTTCTGAATAATATTTTCAACATCTTCACCCACATAACCGGCTTCGGTCAGCGTGGTGGCATCAGCCATGGTGAACGGAACGTCCAGCAGGCGCGCCAGCGTTTCAGCCAGCAGCGTTTTACCGGAACCCGTCGGGCCAATCAGCAGGATGTTACTTTTGCCCAACTCGACGCCATTGCTGGTGTCGCCATTGCGCAGACGTTTGTAATGGTTGTATACCGCGACCGCCAGCACTTTCTTCGCCTGCTCCTGACCGATAACGTAATCGTCCAGGTGGTTGCGAATTTCATGTGGCGTCGGCAGCGCACTGCGTTCACGGTGCGGTGCTACTTCCTTAATCTCTTCGCGAATGATGTCGTTGCATAAATCAACACATTCGTCGCAGATATACACGGATGGACCGGCAATCAGCTTACGCACTTCATGCTGGCTTTTGCCGCAAAAAGAGCAGTACAACAATTTGCCCGAGCCATCTTTGCGTTTATCTGTCATGGGTCAAAACCTCTTCTTTGTTCTTTGTGCCGCACACGACGACGCAAATGCCATTCTCAGGCGCAAGACGCTAGTCAGCGTTGTGCCGCTCCAGGTAATTATAGCGGCACACCTGCGCACTGGGCATTAATTACGATGGGTCAAAATCGAGTCGACCAGACCGTACTCTACCGCTTCAGAAGCGGAGAGGAAGCGATCGCGCTCGGTATCACGTTCAATCTGCTCAAGAGATTGACCCGTATGATGCGCCATAAGTTCGTTCATGCGCCCTTTTACCTTCAGGATTTCACGGGCATGAATTTCAATATCCGTTGCCTGGCCCTGGTAACCGCCCAGAGGCTGGTGGATCATGACGCGAGAGTTAGGCAGGCAAAAACGTTTGCCTTTCGCCCCGGCGGTCAGCAGGAACGCACCCATTGAGGCCGCCTGGCCCATACAAATGGTGCTGACGTCCGGCTTAATAAACTGCATGGTGTCATAGATAGACATCCCGGCAGTGATCACTCCACCAGGGGAGTTGATGTACAGGTAGATATCTTTTTCTGGGTTTTCTGCTTCCAGGAACAGCATCTGCGCCACGATCAGGTTAGCCATATGGTCTTCGACCTGGCCGGTCAGAAAAATGACGCGTTCCTTAAGTAGACGAGAATAGATATCAAAAGAGCGCTCACCACGTGAGGTCTGTTCAATGACCATCGGCACCAGCGCCATATGGGGTGCAAAGTTATCTCGTTCGCCGCTGTATGACATTTCCGTCTCCTGGATAAAATTTGAAAAAACCTGCTGTGCTGATTGTAACCTTATGGACGGATTATCAGCTAGTCCCTCAGTAATGGGTACGACATCGCCATAATTCAAGCATAACAATCTTTTGTTGTAACGCTAACACTGAAACGCTGTTTTCGCACTCTTCCCATGCAAAATGCGTGACAAAAAAAAACCCGCCACCAAAAGGTGACGGGCTTGCGTACGAAATTCGAGCTAAAAAAGCGACGAATTACGCCTGCTGGTTCATCAGTTCGTTGAAGGAAGTGGCTTTTTCAGTCACTTTCGCTTTCGCCAGAACGGCTTCAACAGCCTGCTCTTCCAGAGCGACGTTACGCATGTTGTCCATCAGCTCTTTGTTTTTGCTGTAGAACTCAACAACTTCTTTCGGATCTTCGTAAGCAGAAGCCATCTCTTCGATCAGGCCTTTAACGCGATCTTCGTCAGCTTTCAGTTCGTTGGTACGAATCACTTCGCCCAGCAGCAGACCAACAACTACGCGACGCTTAGCCTGTTCTTCGAACAGTTCACGCGGCAGTTCCAGAGCTTGTTTCTCGTTGCCGCCGAAACGTTGTGCAGCCTGACGACGCAGAACGTCGATTTCGCTGTCGATCAGAGCAGCCGGAACGTCGATGTCGTTAGCTTTTACCAGACCTTCGATCGCCTGAGACTTAACGCGGTTACGCACAGCGCCTTTCAGCTCGCGTTCCATGTTTTTACGGACTTCAGCGCGCAGACCTGCTACGGAACCATCTTCAACGCCGAAACGTTTGATGAATTCTTCAGTCAGTTCCGGCAGTTCGCGTTCTTCAACTTTCTTCAGGTTGATAACGAACTTCGCAGCTTTACCTTTCAGGTTTTCAGCGTGGTATTCTTCCGGGAAGGTCACGTCGATAGTGAACTCTTCGCCAGCTTTGTGGCCTTTAACGCCTTCTTCAAAGCCCGGGATCATACGACCCTGGCCCATCGCCAGTACGAAGTCAGACGCTTTGCCGCCTTCGAACTCTTCGCCGTCTACAGAACCGGTGAAGTCGATGGTTACACGGTCTTCTGCATCAGCAGCGCCGTCTTTGTCTTTCCAGGTAGCCTGCTGCTTGCGCAGGGTGTCCAGCATTACGTCAACGTCAGCGTCGGTAACTTCAACAACCGGTTTTTCAACTTCGATTGCTTCCAGGCCAGTCAGCTCAACTTCCGGGTAAACTTCAAACTCTACCGCGTAAGTAAAATCTTCACCCAGTTTGTATTCGCCCGGAACGTAGTTCGGTGCGCCAGCCGGATTGATTTTTTCTTTGATGATCGCGTCAACGAAGTTGCGGCTCATCAGGTCACCCAGAACGTCCTGGCGAACAGACGCGCCATAACGCTGAGCAACAACATTCATCGGTACTTTTCCTTTGCGGAAACCGTCAATACGCACTTTCTTCGCTACGTTGACCAGCTCGCTTTTCACAGCGGTCTCGATGCTGTCAGCAGCGATAGTAATCGTTACACGGCGGCCAAGGCCTTGAGTGGTTTCAACTGAAACTTGCATCTTGTTACCTCAAAAAATCACAGTGCTCGGTCAACTCTTCTCCGCAAGCACAGGTTGTTGGCTTCGCGGAACTGGGATGTTCTCATAAGCAATCACATTCCCTGTCGTCAGAATCATCCCGAAGACATTCCGAAAAATAAGACGCGCATTATAGCGGCATCACTTTTATGAGTCGAGAACGGTTATCGCGCGTTGCTGCGGCTTTTTTCACAATTCCCGGCTAATTTTTGTCTGAATACTGTACGACTGCCCCAGAATTCAGACAAAACAAAACGGCCCGCAGGCCGTTTTCACATAATCTGTAGCAACATACTGGAAAAGCGTCGGTTGTTGCAAATCCGTTTTTACGCGATGCTTCCCGCTCCACGACACGGAGGCGATGCAAAAATCGTATCCTGCAACGCTTCCCACTCCTTAATAGTGTAGGTATGCAGGGCAAGCGCATGAACGGTTGTGGAAAGCTCCGCCGTTAACGTGCTGTAAATCATCCGATGACGATTAAGAAAACGTTCACCTGTAAAGCGATCGCTAACCAGTACAACCTTAAAGTGGCTTTCAGAACCAGCCGGGACATTGTGACGATAGCTTTCATCCACAACTTCGAGGAACACGGGTTCGAACGCTGCCCTTAATTTTTCTTCTATTTGCTCACGAATCATCATGAAATTTTTCCTCCGACAACGCTGAGATGTCACCCATCCCTTTAAATACTAGCCGCTTTTACCGTTTTCATTACACCTTAGCAACAAAAAATTAGCGCTTGTCTGATTTTCTCATTCAAACGGATGAAGTTCACTGATTCCTCACTCCAATTTATTGCAAAAAGTCCGTTTATAGTCTCCACAAAGTCATAAAACGGACAACACAATGAATTTACATGCGTTACCCACTTCCCCTCATCGTTGGCGATGTTATGATGGCGGGAATTTTCTCTAACCATACAATTTAGATTCGCTGAGAGCCCTGGCATGTTTAAAAAAATCCTCGTCCCGTTTGTCGCGCTGTTTATGTTAGCTGGATGCGCAACACCGCCGACCACTATTGAAGTCTCCCCGAAAATTACCCTGCCGCAGCAGGACCCAAGCCTGATGGGTGTGACCGTTAGCATCAACGGAGCCGACCAGCGCCAGGATCAAGCACTGGCAAAAGTCACCCGCGACAACCAGTTGGTGACCCTGACCGCATCCCGCGACCTGCGTTTCCTGCTGCAAGAAGTACTGGAAAAACAGATGACCGCACGTGGTTATATGATTGGACCGAACGGTGCAGTCAACCTGCAAATCATTGTTAGCCAGCTGTATGCTGACGTGTCTCAGGGTAGCGTGCGCTATAACATCGCCACCAAAGCAGACATCGCCATCATTGCGACCGCCGCCAACGGCAACAAGATGACCAAAAACTACCGCGCAAGCTATTCTGTTGAAGGTGCACTGCAAGCCTCTAACAAAAATATCGCTGATGCCGTTAACAGCGTGCTGACCGACACCATCGCTGATATGTCTCAGGACACCAGCGTTCACGATTTCATCAAGCAGAACGCTCGTTAATTTCTGCCCATATGGCCCGGCGTTCGTCGGGCCTATAGAAGCCCATGTCCAGTCAATACTTACGTATTTTTCAGCAACCACGTTCAGCTATCCTGCTCATTCTGGGGTTCGCCTCCGGTTTACCGCTCGCACTCACCTCCGGTACGCTTCAGGCGTGGATGACAGTCGAGAATATCGATCTTAAAACCATCGGTTTCTTTTCCCTGGTCGGTCAGGCCTACGTATTTAAATTTCTCTGGTCCCCGTTGATGGACCGTTACACGCCACCGTTTTTAGGTCGGCGTCGCGGCTGGCTGCTGGCGACCCAGGTGCTGTTGTTAATTTCTATCGCTGCGATGGGCTTTCTGGAGCCTGGCACACAGTTACGCTGGATGGCCGCACTCGCAGTAGTGATCGCTTTTTGCTCGGCATCGCAGGATATCGTCTTTGATGCCTGGAAAACCGACGTATTGCCCGCAGAAGACCGCGGTACCGGCGCGGCTATCAGCGTGCTGGGCTATCGATTAGGGATGCTGGTTTCAGGCGGATTGGCCTTGTGGATGGCCGATCGCTGGCTGGGCTGGCAAGGGATGTACTGGCTGATGGCTGCGCTGTTGATTCCCTGTATCATCGCCACCCTGTTAGCACCTGAACCGACTGACACCATTCCAGTGCCTAAAACGCTGGAACAGGCGGTTGCGGCTCCGCTGCGAGACTTCTTTGGTCGTAACAACGCATGGCTGATCCTGCTGCTTATTGTGCTGTATAAGCTCGGGGATGCTTTCGCCATGAGCCTGACCACCACCTTTTTAATCCGCGGCGTTGGGTTTGATGCGGGTGAAGTTGGCGTGGTGAATAAGACACTGGGGCTACTGGCGACCATTGTTGGCGCGCTGTACGGTGGGATCCTGATGCAGCGCCTTTCTCTGTTCCGCGCATTGCTTATTTTCGGCATCCTGCAAGGGGCGTCGAATGCGGGCTACTGGCTACTGTCCATCACTGACAAACACATGTTCAGCATGGCGGCGGCCGTCTTCTTTGAAAACCTGTGCGGCGGAATGGGCACGGCGGCGTTTGTCGCCTTATTAATGACGCTGTGCAATAAGTCCTTCTCAGCGACCCAGTTCGCCCTGCTCTCCGCGCTTTCAGCCGTTGGTCGCGTTTACGTTGGCCCGGTAGCGGGTTGGTTTGTCGAAGCACACGGCTGGCCGACGTTTTATCTGTTCTCCGTATTTGCCGCGATCCCCGGCCTGATACTGCTGCTGGTATGTCGCCAGACCCTGGAACATAGCTGGCAAAATGAAAGCTTCATTCCGCGCACGGAATTTCGTGGAGCATACAGTCTGGCATTAATGACGCTAGTTGCGGGCTGCTGCCTGCTGCTGGTTTGGCTGCTGCTGTTAACCATGAACGCGCTGGATTACACCAACTTCTCCTTCCTGCCGGAACTGCTTGAAGTCTCAGTGGTGGTCGCGGTCTGCGGGGTCGTTTTTGGTGGATTGCTGGATTATCTGGCACTGCGCAAAACCCGTCTGGCATGATGTTGCATATTTATGCTCTAAATAATTCGAGTTACGGGACAAAAGGCGTGAGCGTTTTGAACAGCGCTTGCGCTGGCCCCGTAGGGGAGAGGCCGAGAGGCCGAATCACGCGGCGACGCAGCAAATCCCCAGGAGCTTACATAAGTAAGTGACTGGGGTGAGCGAGGAAAGCCAACACACCCGTAGCTTGAAGTATGACGAGCATATTTGGTCGTTGTAATCACCCTACGTAATTATAACGGCGAAATAAGCAACAACTGCTAAAAATAATATTTGTTATTTTGTGCGCCAAAGAATTTGGAAATTATTGACGCCTTTTATATATACTATTTTCCTTACTCGATTCAGCCACGAAAGATTTATTTTTTGTTCCTCAATTGTCCGTTTATTGATAATCGATTGTTAAGCAATTGTTTTATTTTCGTATTGGTTATACCAATTGCCCTCAGTACGCCCCCCACCTGCCCGCTTTCGTTATAACGTGATGTTGCAACAGGTTCTTAAAGCCAAAGCGACATATATTGCAACATATGTGACATGCACGGCAGAACCCAGTAACACAGATCTAGAGATGTTTACAGTAATGTAACCTTCCCGTAAAATGCCCTCACACTTTAAACGCCACCCGGTCCCGTGGAATTGAGGTCGTTAAATGAGACTCAGGAAATACAATAAAAGTTTGGGATGGTTGTCATTAATTGCAGGCACTGCATTACTCAGTGGCTGTAATTCTGCGCTGCTTGACCCTAAAGGACAGATTGGACTGGAACAACGGTCATTGATACTGACGGCATTTGGCCTGATGTTGATTGTCGTTATTCCCGCCATCTTGATGGCTGTTGGTTTTGCCTGGAAGTATCGTGCAAGCAATAAAGATGCGAAGTACAGCCCGAACTGGTCACACTCCAATAAAGTGGAAGCTGTGGTCTGGACGGTGCCGATCTTAATCATCATTTTCCTTGCCGTTCTGACCTGGAAAACCACTCACGCTCTTGAGCCAAGCAAACCGCTGGCGCATGACGAGAAGCCCATTACCATCGAAGTGGTTTCCATGGACTGGAAATGGTTCTTCATCTATCCGGAACAGGGTATCGCTACCGTGAATGAAATCGCCTTCCCGGCGAATACTCCGGTTGAATTCAAAGTGACTTCCAACTCCGTGATGAACTCCTTCTTTATCCCGCGTCTGGGTAGCCAGATTTATGCCATGGCCGGTATGCAGACTCGACTGCATCTGATCGCCAACGAAGTCGGTACTTATGATGGTATCTCCGCAAGTTATAGCGGACCAGGCTTCTCCGGTATGAAGTTCAAGGCTATCGCAACAAAGGACCGCGCCGAATTCGACCAATGGGTTGCTAAAGCTAAACAGTCCACGAACACCATGAGCGACATGGCAGCGTTCGAGAAAGTGGCTGCGCCAAGCGAATACAACCAGGTGGAATACTTCTCCAACGTGAAACCGGATTTGTTTAAAGATGTTATTAACAAATTTATGGCTCACGGTAAGAGCATGGACATGACCCAACCCGAAGGTGAGCACAGCGCACACGAAGGAATGGAAGGCATGGACATGAGCCACGCGGAATCCGCTCACTAAGGGGCCGAGGAAGAATACGATGTTCGGAAAATTGACGCTGGATGCAGTTCCGTTCCATGAACCTATTGTCATGGTTACGATTGCTGCCATTATCATCGGTGGTGCGGCCTTACTGGGCCTTATCACTTACTTCGGTAAGTGGACCTACCTGTGGAAAGAGTGGCTAACCTCGGTTGACCACAAACGCCTTGGCATCATGTATGTCATCGTCGCAATCGTCATGTTGATTCGTGGCTTTGCCGACGCCATCATGATGCGTAGTCAGCAAGCGCTGGCTTCTGCAGGTGAAGCAGGCTTCCTGCCTCCTCACCACTACGACCAGATCTTCACGGCTCACGGCGTGATTATGATCTTCTTCGTGGCAATGCCATTTGTTATCGGTCTGATGAACCTGGTGGTTCCGCTGCAGATCGGCGCACGTGACGTTGCATTCCCGTTCCTGAACAACCTGAGCTTCTGGTTCACCGTTGTCGGCGTAATCCTGGTTAACCTTTCTCTGGGCGTGGGTGAATTCGCGCAGACCGGTTGGCTGGCGTATCCGCCACTTTCGGGAATAGAGTACAGTCCAAGCGTCGGGGTCGACTATTGGATATGGGCAGTCCAGTTGTCCGGTATTGGTACAACCCTAACCGGTATCAACTTCTTTGTGACCATCATTAAGATGCGTGCACCAGGAATGACCATGTTCAAGATGCCGGTGTTTAGCTGGGCATCTCTGTGTGCAAACATCCTGATTATCGCTTCTTTCCCAATCCTGACGGTTACCGTCGCGTTGCTGACCCTGGATCGCTATCTGGGCACCCATTTCTTTACCAACGATATGGGCGGCAACATGATGATGTACATCAACCTGATTTGGGCCTGGGGCCATCCAGAAGTGTACATTCTGGTTCTGCCAGTCTTCGGTGTGTTCTCCGAAATCGCGGCAACCTTCTCACGTAAACGTCTGTTTGGTTACACCTCGCTGGTGTGGGCAACCGTGTGTATCACCGTTCTGTCGTTCGTTGTTTGGCTGCACCACTTCTTCACCATGGGTGCAGGCGCTAACGTAAACGCCTTCTTCGGTATCACCACCATGATTATCGCCATCCCGACCGGGGTGAAGATCTTCAACTGGCTGTTCACCATGTATCAGGGCCGTATCGTATTCCACTCAGCAATGCTGTGGACGATTGGCTTTATCGTCACCTTCTCAGTCGGCGGCATGACCGGTGTACTGCTGGCGGTGCCGGGTGCGGACTTCGTTCTGCACAACAGTCTGTTCCTGATTGCGCACTTCCATAACGTTATCATCGGCGGCGTCGTATTTGGATGTTTCGCTGGTATGACCTACTGGTGGCCAAAAGCGTTTGGCTTCACGCTGAACGAAACCTGGGGTAAACGCGCATTCTGGTTCTGGATCATCGGCTTCTTCGTAGCATTTATGCCACTGTACGTGCTGGGCTTCATGGGTATGACCCGTCGCCTCAGCCAGCAGATTGATCCACAGTTCCATCCGATGCTGGTCGTTGCCGCCTGCGGTGCCGCGCTGATTGCACTGGGTATCCTGTGCCAGCTGATTCAGATCTTCGTTTCTATTCGCGACCGCGAGCAGAATCGTGACCTGACCGGTGACCCATGGGGTGGTCGTACGCTGGAGTGGGCAACCTCTTCCCCGCCTCCGTTCTATAACTTTGCCGTTGTGCCGCACGTTCACGAGCGTGATGCCTTCTGGGAAATGAAAGAAAAAGGTGAAGCGTACAAGCAGCCTGCGCACTATGAAGAAATTCATATGCCGAAGAACAGCGGTGCCGGTATCGTCATTACCGCCTTCGCAACACTGTTTGGTTTCGCCATGATCTGGCATATCTGGTGGCTGGCGATTGCAAGCTTCGCAGGCATGATCATCAGCTGGATTGTGAAAAGCTTTGATGAAGACGTGGATTACTACGTGCCGGTCCCGGAAGTCGAAAAACTGGAAAACCAGCATTTCGATGAGATTACTAAGGCAGGGCTGAAAAATGGCAACTGATACTTTAACGCACGCGACTGCCCACGCGCACGAACACGGGCACCACGATGCAGGCCAGACCAAGATCTTCGGATTCTGGGTCTACCTGATGAGCGACTGCATTCTGTTCTCTATTCTGTTTGCAACCTATGCCGTTCTGGTGAACGGCACCGCAGGTGGCCCGACAGGTAAGGACATTTTTGAACTGCCGTTCGTTCTGGTTGAAACATTCCTGCTGTTATTCAGCTCCATTACTTACGGCATGGCAGCGATTGCCATGTACAAGAACAACAAGAGCCAGGTTATCTCCTGGCTGGCGTTGACCTTCTTGTTCGGTGCCGGATTCATCGGGATGGAACTCTATGAATTCCATCACCTGATTGTTAACGGTATGGGCCCGGATCGCAGCGGCTTCCTGTCTGCGTTCTTCGCGCTGGTCGGTACGCACGGTCTGCACGTCACCTCCGGTCTTATCTGGATGGCGGTGCTGATGGTGCAAGTTGCTCGTCGCGGTCTGACCAGTACTAACCGTACCCGCATCATGTGCCTGAGCCTGTTCTGGCACTTCCTGGATGTGGTGTGGATCTGTGTGTTCACTGTTGTTTATCTGATGGGGGCGATGTAATGAGTCATTCTAACGAGAGCGGCGGCGCATCCCATGGCAGCGTAAAAACCTACATGACAGGTTTTATTCTGTCGATCATCCTGACGGTCATTCCGTTTTGGATGGTGATGACAGGTTCTGCCTCACCGGCCGTCATTCTGGGAACTATTCTGGCAATGGCAGTGGTACAGATTCTGGTGCACCTGGTGTGCTTCCTGCACATGAATAGCAAATCTGATGAAGGTTGGAACATGACGGCCTTTGTCTTTACTGTGCTAATCATCGCCATCCTGGTTGTGGGCTCCATCTGGATTATGTGGAACCTTAACTACAACATGATGATGCACTAAGAGCGGCGATTATGATGTTTAAGCAATACCTGCAAGTAACGAAACCAGGCATCATCTTTGGCAACCTGATCTCGGTGATTGGGGGATTCCTGTTGGCCTCGAAAGGCAGCATTGATTATCCCCTGTTTATCTACACGCTGGTTGGGGTGTCACTGGTTGTGGCGTCGGGTTGTGTATTTAACAACTACATCGACAGGGATATCGACAGGAAGATGGAGAGGACCAAAAACCGCGTGCTGGTTAAAGGTCTGATTTCCCCTGCGGTCTCGCTGGTATACGCCACCCTGCTGGGTATTGCTGGCTTTATGCTGCTGTGGTTTGGCGCGAACCCTCTGGCCTGCTGGCTGGGGGTAATGGGCTTCGTGGTCTATGTGGGCGTTTATAGCCTGTACATGAAGCGCCATTCCGTTTATGGCACGCTGATTGGCTCACTTTCCGGCGCTGCGCCGCCGGTGATTGGCTACTGTGCCGTAACCGGTGAGTTCGATAGCGGTGCGTTGATTCTGCTGGCTATTTTCAGCCTGTGGCAGATGCCGCACTCTTACGCGATTGCGATTTTCCGCTTCAAGGATTATCAGGCTGCCAACATCCCGGTACTGCCGGTGGTGAAAGGTATTTCAGTCGCGAAGAACCATATCACGCTGTACATCGTGGCGTTTGCTATCGCCACGCTGATGCTAACCCTGGGCGGCTATGCAGGTTATAAATACCTGATTGTTGCCGCGGCGGTGAGCGTCTGGTGGTTGGGCATGGCGCTGCGTGGTTATAAAGTGGAAGATGACAGAGTCTGGGCGCGCAAGCTGTTCGGCTTCTCTATCATCGCCATTACCGCGCTCAGCGTGATGATGTCGGTCGATTTTATGGTGCCAAACTCGCAGAACCTGCTGACTTACGTCTGGTAAGTTAATCGTCACACCTTCTATGCCGGATGGCGGCTGACGCCTTATCCGGCCTACAAAAAAGCACATAGCTTGTAGGCCGGATAAGTTACGTTCAGATCGCTATCCGGCATTTTCGTCTCCAGCCGACGCCCCTCACAACCCCAACATTTGTTAATAAAGCGCATATTTACCCAGCCTGCTTAGCGCTTTACACTAGGCGCGAAATTAATACAGAGGTGGGAATGAACGATTACAAAATGACGCCCGGTGAGTTGCGCGCCACCTGGGGTTTAGGGACCGTATTCTCGTTGCGCATGCTTGGCATGTTTATGGTCCTGCCAGTTCTGACCACGTACGGTATGGCGCTACAGGGTGCCAGCGAAGCGCTGATAGGCCTTGCCATCGGCATATATGGTCTGGCTCAAGCCGTCTTCCAGATCCCCTTTGGCCTGCTCTCTGACCGCATCGGTCGTAAGCCGCTTATTGTCGGCGGGCTGGCGGTATTTGTTCTCGGCAGCATAATTGCTGCTCTCTCCGATTCAATCTGGGGAATTATTCTTGGCCGGGCCTTGCAAGGCTCTGGCGCGATTGCTGCTGCCGTAATGGCGCTACTTTCCGACTTAACCCGTGAGCAAAACCGTACCAAAGCGATGGCGTTTATCGGTGTCAGCTTTGGTATCACCTTCGCCATTGCGATGGTGCTGGGACCAATAGTTACCCATGCGCTGGGGCTACACGCGCTGTTCTGGATGATTGCAGCTCTTGCTAGCACGGGTATCGTGCTGACCATTTGGGTCGTTCCCAATAGCACTACCCACGTGCTGAACCGCGAGTCGGGCATGGTAAAAGGCAGCTTCAGCAAAGTGCTGGCAGAGCCCAAACTGCTGAAGCTCAACTTTGGCATCATGTGTCTGCACATATTGCTGATGTCCACCTTCGTCGCCTTACCAGGTCAACTGGCGAAAGCAGGCTTCCCTGCAGCAGAGCACTGGAAAATTTATCTGGTGACGATGCTGCTGTCCTTTGTTTCCGTAGTGCCGTTCATCATTTACGCCGAAGTGAAGCGCCGCATGAAACGCGTGTTCCTCGCCTGCGTGTTACTGATACTTATTGCAGAGATTGTATTGTGGAGCGCTAACGTGCGTTTCTGGGGGTTGATTGCGGGCGTGCAGATATTCTTCCTCGCCTTCAACCTGATGGAAGCCCTCCTCCCCTCGCTTATCAGTAAAGAGTCTCCGGCTGGCTATAAAGGCACGGCAATGGGCGTTTACTCCACCAGCCAGTTTCTTGGCGTGGCGATTGGCGGTTCGCTCGGCGGTTGGGTGGTTGAAATGTTTGATGGTCAGGCCGTATTCCTGGCCGGTGCGCTTCTGGCGGCAGTGTGGTTATTGGTGGCGAGTACAATGAAAGAGCCGCCGTATGTCAGCAGCCTGCGGGCGGAAATCCCACCTGAAATTGCTGCGGATGACACCCTGAAGCAGCGTCTGCTGGCTAAAGAAGGGATAAGCGAAGTGTTAATTGTCGCGAAAGAACATTCGGCCTACGTGAAAATCGACAGCAAAGTCACCAATCGATTTGAGGTTGAGCAGGCCATCAGCCAGGCGTAAAGATGAGATTTGTCAGATGGCGGCTTACGCCATCTGACATAACGACTTAATCGCGGAAGTTCTTGAACTGGAACGGTTGACCGAGGTCGCCGCCGCGAACCAGCGCCATAACGGATTGCAGGTCGTCACGCGCCTTGCCGGTTACACGGATTTCTTCGCCCTGAATCTGCGCCTGCACCTTCAGTTTGCTGTCTTTGATCAGCTTAACGATTTTCTTTTGCACTGCGCTTTCAATGCCTTGTTTCAGCTTAGCTTCAACAAACCAGGTTTTACCGCTGTGCACGAAGGTTTCTGGTACGTCCAGCGACGTGCCTTCAATACCGCGTTTGAGCAGCTTGGCACGCAGAATATCCAGCAACTGATTGACCTGAAAATCAGATTCGCTCAGCACCTTAATCGTCTTATTTGACTCATTCAGCTCAAAAGTCGCTTCAACGCCACGAAAATCAAAGCGTGACTCCACTTCGCGGCTGGCGTTATCTACCGCGTTACGGGCTTCCTGAAGATCAACTTCAGAGACAATATCGAAAGATGGCATCTTTTCCTCTCCCTTCATTTTTGATGCGAAGCATAATACCTGCAAAGTTACCCAACAGACAGCGCTATACTAGGCTGTATCCTTTAATTGTACGTGGTACTGATACCTGCGAACAATAATGGGGTACGGCCGATATGGATTAACACCTGGTGCTGTTGCAGGTGAGGAGGAAGAATGAAAATTACCGTACTGGGATGTGGAGCGCTAGGACAGCTTTGGCTTACCGCGCTATGCAAACATGGACATGAGGTGCAAGGGTGGCTACGCGTACCGCAACCCTATTGCAGCGTAAACCTGATCGACACGGATGGGTCAGTTTTTAATGAATCCCTGACGGCAAACGACCCCGACTTTTTGGCAAAAAGCGACCTGCTACTGGTCACCCTTAAAGCCTGGCAGGTTTCTGATGCGGTAAAAGGCCTGGCCGCAATTCTGCCTGAAGCTACTCCCATTCTGCTGATTCACAACGGCATGGGGACAATTGAAGAGCTGCATAACATTAAGCAACCTCTGCTGATAGGTACCACCACCCACGCAGCACGCCGTGACGGCAACGTCATCATTCATGTCGCTCAGGGAACAACGCGCATTGGTCCGGCACGTGAACAAGACGGTGATTTCAGTTATCTGGCTGAAGTCCTGCAAGAGGTGCTACCGGACGTCGCCTGGCACGACACTATTCGCGCCGAGCTGTGGCGAAAGCTGGCCGTCAACTGCGTCATTAACCCGCTGACCGCATTATGGGATTGCCCAAACGGCGAGTTACGCCATCATCCTGAAAAAATAGCACTCATCTGCGAGGAAGTGGCCGCGGTCATTGAACGCGAAGGCCACCACACATCTGTGGATGATTTACGCTATTATGTCGAGCAAGTGATTGACAGTACGGCGGAAAATATCTCATCAATGCTGCAAGACATTCGTGCCCTGCGTCATACAGAGATCGACTACATTACCGGATATTTGTTAAAACGCGCCCGCGCGCACGGCATCGCCGTCCCGGAAAACGCCCAACTGTTTGAAATGGTAAAGAGAAAGGAAAGTGAGTATGAGCGCTCAAGCACTGGTATGTCTCGCCCCTGGTAGTGAAGAGACCGAAGCGGTCACCACTATCGATCTGCTGGTGCGCGGCGGAATTAAGGTCACGACCGCTAGCGTCGCCAGCGATGGCGACCTGACGATCGTGTGCTCACGCGGAGTGAAGCTGCTGGCGGATGCGCCATTAGTCGAAGTTGCTGATGGCGATTTCGACATTATCGTGCTACCGGGCGGTATTAAAGGCGCCGAGTGTTTTCGCGACAGCCCGCTGCTAATCGAAACCGTGAAACAGTTTCATCGTTCCGGGCGCATTGTCGCGGCAATTTGCGCCGCGGCCGCCACCGTACTCGTCCCACACGATATTTTCCCCATCGGTAACATGACCGGTTTTCCGGCGCTGAAAGACCAAATTCCCGCTGACCAGTGGCAGGACAAGCGCGTCGTATGGGATCCGCGCGTCAATCTGTTAACCAGTCAGGGACCGGGGACCTCAATCGATTTCGGTTTAAAAATCATTGATCTGCTGGTGAGTCGCGAAAAAGCTCACGAGGTGGCGTCACAACTGGTGATGGCCGCGGGAATCTATAACTACTACGAGTAAATCTTCGAGCCACTCCCTTATAAGGAATCATAATGAAAGGATATCTGAGTGGAGTGGCTTTACTGCTCCTTTCCGGTTATGCCACTGCGACGCAACTCGAAATAAAGAGTATTGAATATCGCTATCCCGGAAGCACTGAAATGCAGTATCGCGTGCCATGGTTTTCCTCGACGGATAACCCCAACGTTGCAAAACGCATTAACGATTATATTTTCGCAAGCTTTATCAATCAGCTACCGGGTAATACTCCACAGGCCACAGTAAATCAGTTTGCGAAATCAGCCATGAATCCCACCGCAAACCTTGACTACACGGTTGAGTATCGCGACGCAAAAATCCTGACGCTCAACATGTTTGTCGAAGGTTGCGGGGCGTATTGCGAGTCGTACAATGTGCCGATCAGCTTCGATTTAGCCAGCGGTGCGGCAATTACCCTTAACGATCTCTTTTCCCGGGCTACAATCGCCGAATTAAACACCCGCACCAGAAAAGATATCCGCGGCCAAATCGATACCTTTGTTACGGCGCATAATTCGCAAACACCAGAACAAATAAAAGAAGAGAAAGGTGAAGATTTTAACTATGCCGAATTCTACGCATCGTGCGCAACCTACACCGACGGTTTGTACTACATCGACAAATTCTCCCTGCAAAAAGACCATCTGGCTTTCCTGAACGGACGCTGTAGCAACCACGCCAGCCGTGCGCTCGACGAGTTGGGTGATTTCACAACGAAAATCCCAACCGCGGAACTGCAAAATCGACTCACACCGTACGGCCAATATCTGACTACCGCAAAGAGTACAACACCAGTTCCGCCAGCGCCCGGCATTGACGGCAAAGTCATGTACGGCACGCTGGGAAAAAGCATGCGTATTGTGTTGAAGGTGGACTGCAAATACGGTGATTTTTTTGAAGGGGCTTACTTTTACCAAAAATTTGGCGCACCGATTGAATTGACCGGCAAATGCGACACAGCCGACAATCAACATTATGAACTGAAGACATCTGCGGCTGAACAAACGCAAGAGAAGATAACGCTGGAATTAAAAAACGGTGTCTATCAGGGGGTCTGGGAGTCGAACGGGAAGACGCTTCCCGTTCGTTTTGAATAATATCGTTATATTGCCGGATGGCGGCGTAACCGCCTTATCCGGCCTACAACACGGTGTTTACTCAATTACGGGCGATACACCTTCACATTTTCAAAGCCCTGCTCGCGCAGATAAAGCGCCTGCAGGCGACTCATCACCCCGCGTTCACACCACAGCAGCCAGGTTTTACTCTGGTCCAGATCGCCGAATTTAGTGCTCAGCTTGTAGAATGGCAGAGAAACGACGTCCACACCTTCAACCTTCAGCGGTTTATCATCCTGTTCATCCACAGAACGGATATCAAGGATTACGTCATTCGGGCCGAAACCGCTCACGGTTTCCACTTCTACCACGGTCTGCTGCGTCTGCTGGGCGATATCGCGAATATCGATATTGTTCGCTTCTTCAACCACTTTATCGAGGATAGAGAAATCGAAGTTTTCTTCTTCGGCCTCAATCTTCGCTTTGATCGCTTTCACCGTCGGGCTTTTTGAAATTACACCGCAGTATTCCGGCATGGTACGGGCAAAGTCCTCGGTACCAATTTCACGCGCCAGATTGATGATGTGCTCTTTATCATGGGAGATAAGCGGGCGCAGGATCAGGGTGTCAGAAACGTTATCGATCAGACGCAGGTTGGTCAGCGTCTGGCTGGACACCTGGCCCAGTGCTTCACCGGTTACCAGCGCCTGTACGCCGTAGCGCTCAGCGACTTTCGACGCCGCGCGAACCATCATACGTTTGAGAACCACGCCCATCTGGCCGTCATCAACTTTCTCCAGGATCTCACCGACCACCGGTTCAAAGTTGATAGCAACAAAACGCACGCGATGCGAACTACCGAAGCGGTTCCACAGGTAATGCGCCACCTGGCGAACGCCGATTTCATGCGCTGCGCCGCCAAGGTTAAAGAAGCAATAGTGTACACGGCAGCCGCGACGCATCAGCATGTAGCTGGATACACCAGAGTCGAAACCGCCGGAAATCAGCGACAGTACGTCTTCCTGCGTCCCAATCGGGAAACCACCAATACCTTCATAGCGGCCTTTAACCAGCAGCAGACGGTCGTTTTCGATTTCAAGATTTACCGTAACATCCGGCTTCGTCAGCTTCACGCGTGCAGATTCAATATGTTGGTTCAGTCCACCGCCAACATAACGTTCCACCTCAATGGAGCTAAACTCATGCTTCCCGCGACGCTTAACGCGTACACAGAAGGTTTTACCTTCCAGTTGATCGCGATACTGCACCAGTGCCTTCTCGAAAATATCGTGCATATCGGTAAACGGCACGTCTTCTACTTCGAGAATGTGGTGGATACCCGGAATACGGGTCAGCGCGTCGCGAATATCCAGGCGCTGGCTTTCATCTTTAGCGCGAACCTCAACGTGATCCCAGTGACGGACAACGGCAAGGTCTTCATCATAGTGCTTTAAAACGTTACGAATGTTCCCTGTCAGAATTTTTATAAAGCGCAAACGCACAGATTGGCTTTTGATGGTGATTTCTGGGAACAATTTAATGATAAACTTCATGGCGGCAATGGTTCTTAGGCAAGTCTGAATGACTTGTAATGGAAAAAAATACAGCAGCCCATACCCGCGACTGCATCCAGGCGCGCAAGTATATCACCATCACGCGGCTACTGTGCACATTGCGCGTTATTTGCTTATCAGTGCGAGTCCGTTACCATAGTCTTGTGCTGCCAATACAGAGAGTCAGACATTCATTATGCCGAAGAAAAATGAAGCGCCCGCCAGTTTTGAAACCGCGCTGAGCGAGCTGGAACAAATTGTTACCCGTCTGGAAGGCGGCGACCTGCCGTTAGAAGAAGCGTTGAACGAATTCGAACGTGGCGTACAGTTGGCGCGTCAGGGACAGGTCAAATTGCAACAGGCTGAACAGCGCGTACAAATCCTGCTGTCAGATACTGAAGACGCCGCCCTTACGCCTTTTACACCGGATAATGAGTAAATGGATTTTACGCAGCAGCTACAGGCTTGCGTTGAGCAGGCCAACCAGGCACTGAGCCGTTTTATCGCGCCACTGCCCTTTCAGAACACTCCCGTGGTAGAAACCATGCAATATGGCGCATTATTAGGCGGTAAACGCCTGCGCCCGTTCCTGGTGTATGCGACCGGTCAGATGTTTGGGGTCAGCCTGAGTACGCTTGATGCTCCCGCTGCCGCCGTCGAATGCATTCATGCCTATTCGCTGATGCACGATGATTTGCCCGCGATGGATGACGATGACCTGCGACGCGGTCTGCCGACTTGCCACGTAAAATTTGGCGAGGCAAATGCGATCCTGGCCGGAGATGCGCTACAAACGCTGGCATTCTCCATTATCAGCGACGCCCCAATGCCGGAAGTCACTGACCGTGACCGCATCGCGATGATCTCTGAACTGGCTCAGGCCAGCGGCATCGCCGGTATGTGCGGCGGTCAGGCGCTGGATCTGGAAGCTGAAGGTCATCAGGTTGAGCTGGATGCGCTGGAGCGGATTCACCGCCATAAAACCGGAGCATTGATTCGCGCCGCCGTGCGTTTGGGGGCGTTAAGTGCTGGCGATAAAGGGCGAGAATGCCTGCCAATACTCGACAAATACGCAGAAAGCATCGGTCTGGCTTTCCAGGTTCAGGATGACATCCTGGATGTGGTAGGCGATACTGCAACATTGGGTAAACGTCAGGGTGCTGACCAGCAGCTTGGCAAAAGTACCTATCCTGCACTTCTGGGTCTTGAGCAAGCCCAGAATAAAGCCCGGGATTTAATCGAGGACGCCCGCCAGTCGCTAAGTCTGCTGGCCGCACAGTCACTCGATACCTCGGCACTGGAAGCGCTAGCGGACTACATAATCCAGCGTGATAAATAAACCAACATATCCCATGAGCTTGCGATGAGTTTTGATATAGCCAAATACCCGACCCTGGCGCTGGTCGACTCCACCCAGGAGTTACGTCTGCTGCCAAAAGAGAGCCTGCCAAAGCTTTGCGACGAACTGCGCCGCTATTTGCTCGACAGCGTAAGCCGTTCCAGCGGGCACTTCGCCTCTGGTCTGGGCACGGTGGAACTCACCGTCGCGCTGCACTATGTCTACAACACCCCGTTTGACCAGTTAATCTGGGATGTGGGACATCAGGCTTATCCGCACAAAATTCTGACTGGTCGCCGCGATAAAATCGGCACCATTCGTCAGAAAGGCGGCCTGCATCCGTTCCCATGGCGCGGTGAAAGCGAGTATGACGTACTGAGCGTTGGGCACTCTTCAACCTCCATCAGCGCAGGTATCGGTATTGCCGTTGCCGCCGAGAAAGAAGGTAAAGAGCGCCGTACCGTGTGTGTGATTGGTGATGGTGCCATCACCGCAGGGATGGCGTTTGAAGCGATGAACCACGCGGGCGATATTAGGCCCGACATGCTGGTTATCCTCAACGACAACGAAATGTCGATTTCAGAGAACGTTGGCGCGCTGAACAATCATCTGGCACAGCTGCTCTCTGGCAAACTCTACTCCTCGCTGCGCGAAGGCGGGAAGAAAGTCTTCTCCGGCGTGCCGCCGATTAAAGAACTGCTCAAACGTACTGAAGAACACATTAAAGGTATGGTTGTGCCGGGGACTCTGTTTGAAGAACTGGGCTTTAACTATATCGGTCCGGTGGACGGTCACGACGTGCTGGGGCTTATTACTACGCTCAAAAACATGCGCGATCTGAAAGGCCCGCAGTTCCTGCACATCATGACCAAAAAGGGTCGTGGCTACGAGCCTGCGGAAAAAGATCCGATAACCTTCCACGCGGTACCCAAATTCGATCCGTCCAGCGGATGCCTGCCGAAAAGCAGTGGCGGCCTGCCGAGCTATTCAAAAATTTTCGGTGACTGGCTGTGCGAGACCGCGGCGAAAGACAATAAGCTGATGGCAATCACCCCGGCAATGCGCGAAGGTTCCGGAATGGTGGAGTTTTCACGTAAGTTCCCGGACCGCTATTTCGATGTGGCGATTGCCGAGCAGCACGCTGTGACGTTTGCTGCCGGTCTGGCGATTGGCGGCAACAAGCCGGTGGTAGCCATTTACTCGACCTTCCTGCAACGCGCCTACGATCAGGTGCTGCACGATGTAGCCATCCAGAAACTGCCGGTCCTGTTCGCCGTTGACCGGGCAGGGATTGTTGGCGCAGATGGACAAACCCACCAGGGGGCGTTCGATCTCTCCTTCCTGCGCTGCATCCCGGAAATGGTCATCATGACCCCGAGTGATGAAAACGAATGCCGCCAGATGCTGTTCACCGGCTATCACTACAACGATGGTCCAACGGTCGTGCGCTACCCACGCGGTAACGCGGTAGGCGTTGAGCTGACCCCGCTGGAACAACTGCCAATTGGTAAAGGCATCGTGAAACGTCACGGGGAAAAAGTGGCGATTCTCAACTTCGGCACCCTGATGCCGGAAGCCGCTCAGGTCGCAGAGTCGCTGAACGCCACGCTGGTCGATATGCGCTTTGTAAAACCACTGGATGAAACGTTGATCCTTGAAATGGCTGCCCAACACGAGGTGCTGGTTACCATTGAAGAGAACGCCATTATGGGTGGTGCTGGCAGCGGCGTAAACGAAGTGCTGATGGCCCATCGTAAGCCCGTCCCGGTGCTGAACATTGGCCTACCAGACTTCTTCATCCCGCAGGGAACTCAGGATGAAGCTCGTGCCGATCTGGGTCTGAATGCCGCCGGAATTGAGACCAAAATCAAGGCCTGGCTGGCATAATCCCCTCCCCGCTCCTGCTATGCTTAATTCATCACGAGCTAAGCAGGAGTGGATTGATGAAATACAACATCTTAGGAAAAACCGACCTACGGGTCTCCCGCCTTTGCCTGGGTTGCATGACATTTGGCGAACCCAATCGCGGCAATCACGCCTGGACGCTACCTGAAGAAAGCAGCCGCCCGATAATCAAACACGCCCTTGAGGGCGGCATTAACTTTTTCGATACCGCCAACAGCTACTCCGCTGGCAGCAGCGAAGAGATTGTCGGCCGCGCGCTGCGTGATTTCGCCCGCCGCGAAGATGTCGTGGTCGCTACCAAGGTTTTTCACCAGGTTGATGATTTAGCGGAAGGATTATCCCGCGCACAAATTCTGCGCTCAATCGACGATAGCCTCAGACGCCTGGGTATGGACTATGTGGACATCCTGCAAATTCACCGCTGGGATTACAACACGCCAATCGAAGAAACGCTGGAGGCTCTAAACGACGTCGTGAAAGCCGGTAAAGCTCGCTATATTGGCGCCTCATCCATGCACGCTTCGCAGTTTGCCCAGGCTCTGGCCTTACAGAAGCAACACGGCTGGGCGCAGTTCGTCAGCATGCAGGATCACTACAACCTAATCTACCGCGAAGAAGAACGCGAAATGCTGCCGCTTTGCTATCAGGAAGGCGTGGCCGTTATCCCATGGAGCCCGCTGGCGCGCGGTCGCCTGACGCGTCCCTGGGGAGAAACGACCGCACGTCTGGTTTCCGATGAAGTCGGTAAAAATTTGTACAACGAGAGCGATGAAAACGACGCGCAAATCGCCGCACGACTGACCGGTGTCAGTGAGGAGTTGGGTGTAACGCGGGCACAGGTTGCGCTGGCCTGGCTGCTGAGCAAACCCGGCGTGGCAGCGCCAATTATTGGTTCTTCACGTGAGGAACAGCTGGATGAGTTGCTCAACGCGGTAGATTTAACGTTGAAGCCGGAGCAGATTGCCGAGCTGGAAACGCCGTACAAACAGCATCCGGTGGTGGGATTTAAATAAGCGAGGTTGTAGATTGTAGGCCGGATAAGCATAGCGCATCCGGCACTGATCGCCCGATGTCGCGGCACTTATCGGGCCTACAATAGCCGCTGAAAAGGGTTAAATGATACCTACCGGCCAGTGATGACCGATAAAATACAAAATTCCGGCAGAGAGTATTCCGGCCACAATATCGTCGATCATGATCCCCGTCCCGCCATGCACGTTGCGATCGAACCAACGAATCGGCCACGGCTTCCACATATCCAGAATACGGAAAATCACAAATCCGGCGGCAACCCACTGCCAGTCGTTGGTCGGCAGCGCCATCAGGGTAATCCACATCCCGACAAACTCGTCCCAGACAATGCTACCGTGATCGTGCACGCCCATATCTTTCGCCGTTTGATGGCACAGATAAACGCCGATACAGATAGATAACATCACCACCAGCGAATACAGCTGCCACGGCAGGAAGGTCATTAAATACCAAAAAGGGATTGCCGCCAGCGATCCCATCGTGCCTGGAACAATTGGGCTCAGCCCGCTGCCAAAACCGGTGGCTAACAGGTGCCACGGATTGCGCATACTCAGGCGGCTTTTGGCGACATCTTTTTTAAGGCGCGGCAAAATGGTCATATCCTTTCCAGTCAAACGTGACGGGTTTTCCATCGCGCGTAAAGTGAATGCCTTCCACGTCCGCGCTCATCTGCCCAATACAGGTAAACGCTGCGCCGAGATTTCCCAGCGCCACTTCCAGCGCACCACGATTAATTTCCGGTACGGTAAAGCATAACTCATAATCTTCACCTCCCGAGAGCGCCCAGCGCAGGGCCTGTTCCGGCTCAACGTGCTGTGACAATGCAGTGGAGTATGGCAGCACATCAACGTTAACCCGTGCGCCACAGCCGCTGGCATTAACGATGTGTCCCAAATCGGAAATCAGGCCATCGGAGAGATCGATAGCCGCACTGGCCAGATCGCGCAGGGCTTGTCCCTGCAAAATACGCGGCGTGGGACGCAGATGGCGTTGCAGAAGATAGTCCGCGTCTGTTGCATCTGCAACCTGCAATCGGTTCTGCAAAATCGCCAGCCCGGCCGCACTGTCGCCCGGCGTGCCGGTAACATAAATCCAGTCACCCGGTTTCGCGCCAGAGCGTTTTAAGGCCCGCCCAACGGGGACGTAGCCATGAATACCCAGCGTCATCGACAGCGGCCCACGCGTGGTGTCACCGCCAATCAGCTGCATATCATAGTAATTGAGGAGTTCAAACAGGCCATCGCTGAAGGCTTCCAGCCAGGCTTCATCGACGTCAGGTAACGTGAGCGCCAGCGTCAGCCACGCAGGATCCGCCCCCATCGCCGCCAGATCGCTCAAATTCACCGCCAGTGCTTTCCAGGCGAGATCGGTCGGATCAATGTCGGGGAGAAAGTGGTTGCCTGCCACCAGCGTATCGGTACTGATCGCCAGCGTTTGTTTTTCAGGGATGTTCAGAAGTGCGCAGTCGTCACCAATACCGGTTTCGACATCAAGACGAGAAGTTCTTACGCGGTCAAAATAACGGGCAATCAGGGAAAACTCGCCACATGCCATACGTTATGCCTCAGCAGAAAAAAAAGAAAAAGCCGGGGACAGCGGAAACAGGTTCCACCATCCAGCCGGCCTCGGGATTACTTTTTGTTGGGGCGAATCACAGGTGCTGCTTTATCCAGTACGCCGTTCACGAATTTGTGGCTATCTTCAGCGCCGAAGGTTTTTGCCAGTTCAATCGCTTCGTTGATGGCCACTTTGTACGGCACATCACTACGTTTAGACAATTCAAACAGCGCAATACGCAGTACGGCTTTTTCTACCTGACCCAGCTCTTCCAACAGACGAGACAGGTAAGGCTTCATTAATCCATCCAGGTACGCGCTGTTAGTCGCCACCCCGGACAGCAGTTCACGGAAATACAGAACGTCGACATCTTTAACGTCCTGTTCCGCCAGGAACTGGTATTCAACATCAGCGATGTCGTTCTGGGACAACTGCCAGGAGTAGAGCGCCTGGACGGCACACTCACGGGCGCGGCGACGAGCAGCAGGTTTCACGGATTTCCCCTTACAAAAATCAGGCCTTGATGGCTTTCAATACATTAATCATTTCAAGCGCAGTCAGTGCAGCTTCTGCGCCTTTGTTACCGGCTTTAGTGCCAGCACGTTCGATGGCTTGTTCAATACTTTCGGTGGTCAGAACACCGAAGGCTACCGGAATGCCACTGTCCTGAGCGACATGCGCCAGGCCATTGCTTGCACCGCCAGCCACATATTCGAAGTGCGCGGTACCGCCACGGATCACCGTACCGAGCGCAATCACCGCGTCGTATTTACCGGTTTTTGCCAGTGCGTCAGCGGCCAGTGGCAGCTCATATGCACCTGGAACCCAAACAACGGTAATGTTTTCATCTTTAACCTGGCCAATACGTTTCAGGGCGTCGATAGCACCTTCCAGCAGGCTGTCATTGATAAAGTTGTTGAAACGCGCAATGGTGATGGCGACGCGAGCGTCCGGGGTAGCAACGTTAGCTTCAATAATGTTCATATTCTTCCTTCGGGTTCGATTTATGGCCCCGTAAGGGGGGCGGATTTTATCATAATATTCTGTGCGCTGCTTCCTCTAAATCAGAAAGCCTCACGCAGTCGTTAAATGCAGGCAAACGTCCGGGCCCACCTGGCGTATCTCATTGAATTTGAAATGGGGTGCGTCAGCCAGTTTCTCAAGGCCTGGAAGCACACATAATCCTCTCGCATCGCTGCCTAACAGTTTAGGCGCAACATACACGATTAGCTCATCGACCAAACCGGCCTGTAATAATGCCCCGGCGAGCGTTGGGCCAGCTTCAACCCAAATACTGTTAATTTGCTGTTTGCCCAGTTGCATCATTAGCACCACCAGATCCAGATGTCCGTTATGTTCCGGCACCTTCAGGCTGCGCACCGTCTCCGGCCAGCTACGAGGGTCGTCTTCAGTCCGGACAATCCAGGTTTCTCCAGGCTGTTGCACAATTCGGTGCGCCGGTGTGACCTGATTCTGGCTATCAAGAACAATGCGGATTGGCTGACGCAGCTCTTCCTGCGGGTAACTCGCCTGAGTTGACTCCCCAAGCTCCGACCAACGCACGGTAAGCTGAGGGTCGTCTGCCAGCACCGTCGCACTGCTGGTTAAAATGGCATGGCTTTGCGCGCGCAAGCGTTGCACATCGCGGCGCGCCTGTGGCGAGGTGATCCACTGGCTTTCACCGCTGGCCATCGCTGTACGGCCATCAAGCGACGCGCCAAGCTTAAGCTGAAGATACGGGAATCCCGTACGCATGCGCTTGAGGAAGCCTTTATTCAGTTGCTCAACTTCGCTCATCATCAGCCCGTGGCTGACGTCGATACCCGCCTGCTGCAAACGGTAGAGCCCACGTCCTGCGACCTGCGGATTGGGATCCTGCATCGCCGCAACCACACGCGACACCCCCGCCGCAATCAGCGCATCGCAACACGGCGGCGTGCGACCATGATGACTACAGGGTTCAAGCGTCACGTAGGCAGTTGCCCCCTGCGCTTTTTCTCCGGCCATCCGCAGAGCATGAACTTCGGCATGCGGTTCGCCCGCTCGGTGATGATATCCTTCACCGACGATCTCCCCATCTTTCACAATCACGCAGCCCACGTTGGGGTTGGGGTGAGTGGTAAAACGTCCGCGCGCAGCAAGCTTTAGCGCGCGCGCCATGTACAATTCATCCTGCATGGCTTAGTCCTGTAGGCGAGCAATCTCTTCGCCAAATTCTTTGATGTCTTCGAAACTCCGGTAGACAGAGGCAAAGCGGATGTAGGCGACTTTATCGAGCTTTTTCAACTGCTCCATCACCAGGTTGCCAATCATCTTGCTCGGCACCTCACGCTCACCCGTCGCACGCAGCTGTGATTTGATATGGTTTAACGCCATTTCGACGTCATCTGCGCTGACAGGCCGTTTCTCAAGCGCTCTGAGCATGCCGCTGCGCAGCTTTTCTTCATTAAAGGGTTCACGCACATCGTTGCTTTTCACAACGCGCGGCATAACAAGTTCAGCCACTTCAAAAGTGGTGAAACGTTCGTTACAGACCAGACACTGCCGACGGCGGCGTACCGAGGAGCCCTCGCCTACAAGACGAGAGTCAATTACCTTAGTGTCTACGGCGAAACAGAATGGGCAATGCATACGGCGTCCTGTACCTCAGTGGTTAACAGAATCTATTTTACCCTGAACTGCCGTGACAACAAAGGCGCTGCGCTTTTGAGACAAAGGATCGATGCCTTCGTGCTCAGTGCACACTACCATTATGCTATCGCGACAATGAAGGAAGTAATCACAATGACAAGACGTTACCTAAGAATTCTCCTGGTGGGAAGTCTCTTTAGTCTTAGTGCCTGCGCACAGCAAAGCGAAGTACGCCAGATGCATCAAAGCGTTAGCACGTTGAATAAAGAGATGACGCAGCTTAATCAGGAAACGGTAAAAATTACGCAACAAAATATGTTGAATGCAAAATCAACCAGCGGCGCCTATCTGCTGCCGGGCTCCAAAACCCCGGCACGACTGGACAGCCAGATTGGCACCTTACGCATGTCGCTGGTGAACATTGCGCCGAACGCCGATGGTACGCGCCTGACGCTACGAATTCAGGGTGAATCCAACACGCCTTTACCCGCCTTTAGCGCCACCGTCGAATACGGGCAAATTCAGGGCACCACGGACAACTATCAGGAAGTGAACGTTCATAACCAATTGGTCAACGCTCCGGCGAGTATTCTTGCTCCCAGCGACGTAGACATTCCGTTACAGATAAATGGCCTCACTCCAGATCAGTTAGGATTTGTGCGCATCCACGACGTCCAGCCTGTTAGCCAATAAACTTTTTTGCGGAACGTTTTGTGCGTTCCGCAACATCACTCTGCTTCTTTTTGTTACTCCCCTGACATAACCGATATTTCTGGTAAAACTTGGCAACATTCATGGGAGCCAGTACAATTCGCCGCCTAAAGTACGCAAACGTGAACGCAATCGATTACGTAAATGATAGAACTGTGAAACAAGACATATTTTTGTGAACAATGATTTTTATAATAGGCTCCGAAGAATTACGAAATATTTAGAAACGCAAATTGCGCATTTTTCACTCCCGAAAGGGATTTCAAACAGTGGCATACATATGAAAAAAACATTACTTGCAGCCGGTGCAGTGCTGGCGCTCTCCTCGTCTTTTACTGCCAACGCAGCAGAAAATGACAAACCGCAATATCTGTCCGACTGGTGGCACCAGAGTGTCAACGTGGTGGGTAGCTATCACACCCGTTTCTCCCCGAAACTGAACAACGACGTGTATCTGGAATACGAAGCGTTTGCCAAAAAAGACTGGTTTGACTTCTATGGCTACATCGATATTCCGAAAACCTTCGACTGGGGTAACGGCAACGATAAAGGTATTTGGTCTGACGGTTCCCCGCTGTTTATGGAAATCGAACCGCGTTTCTCCATCGACAAACTGACCGGTGCTGACCTGAGCTTTGGTCCGTTCAAAGAATGGTATTTCGCCAACAACTACATCTACGATATGGGTGATAACAAAGCCAGCCGCCAGAGCACCTGGTATATGGGTCTGGGTACCGATATCGATACCGGTCTGCCGATGGGTCTGTCCCTGAACGTGTATGCTAAATACCAGTGGCAGAACTATGGCGCATCCAACGAAAACGAGTGGGATGGCTACCGTTTCAAAGTGAAATACTTTGTGCCGATCACCCAGGTTTGGGGCGGCCAGTTGACCTACATCGGCTTCACCAACTTCGACTGGGGCTCAGATTTGGGTGATGATCCGAACCGCACCAGCAACTCTATCGCATCCAGCCACGTCCTGGCGCTGAACTACGATCACTGGCACTACTCCGTCGTAGCGCGTTACTTCCATAACGGCGGCCAGTGGAAAGGTGGAGATACCCTGAACTGGGGCGAAGGCGACTTCAGCGCGAAATCTACCGGTTGGGGTGGTTACCTGGTCGTAGGTTACAACTTCTAATCCAGACAA
The DNA here is from genome assembly GCF_001037515.1 of Citrobacter sp. MGH110. Classification (NCBI taxonomy): domain Bacteria; kingdom Pseudomonadati; phylum Pseudomonadota; class Gammaproteobacteria; order Enterobacterales; family Enterobacteriaceae; genus Citrobacter; species Citrobacter sp. MGH110. The sequence goes on from NZ_KQ089830.1 coordinate 2,524,557, forward strand.
TGTTTCGCAGACAAGCCAGCTTAACCGCTGGCTTTTTTATGGCTGGTCTTCACAGCGTACTTTACGCAAAAAGTCACTTAGCGAGCGATCTGCCGATTCGCGAAAATGCCTGTCGAGTGGCGTAATCTTCAGACATCGATCAACGCGAAAGCAACGATAATCGTCACGCTTCTCGCACCAGCCAACCAGCAGCCAGTGCTCGCCCCAGAAAAATAATCCCAGCGGCTGAACGTCGCGCCAGGAGAGATTCCCGGACTCATCACGATAATGCAGCGCCAGCACCTGCTGTGCTGAAACCGCGCGATGTATGAGATCGAAGGCACTACGTGAATGCGGCTGATTACCAAAATCTGGCGCGAAAATCCGCGTTTGCTCGGCTCTGCGCCGACTCTCTGGCGGCAATATCGCCAACACTTTTTCCTGCGCGGATTCCAACGCCTGTGAGAGTGAATCCCCACCCCATGTTTTCAGCAATCGAATCGCTACCATCAATGCTTCTGATTCGTGATGCGTTAACATCAACGGCGGTAGATCAAACCCGGCCATTAAGCGGTATCCGCTGCCCACTTCGCCTTCAATAGGCACACCGGATAAAGAGAGATCGCGGATATCGCGATAAATCGTCCGTTCAGAAACCTCAAGACGCTCTGCCAGCAGCGCCGCCGTTGTCACTCGCCTGCCACGCAGGATTTGCACAATCTGAAACAAGCGGTCGGCGCGTCTGCTCATTTTAATCCTCAGTGCTGAAAATATTACGCGGGTTGATGTAAACCAACACGATTGCCTTCGCTGTCAGTAAATAGCGCAATCGTACCAATGTCCTGCCCCAGTTCGAGTGGGCCAAACACACACTGACCGCCAGCAGTGGCGACGCGTTCAAGCGTTGCAGCCAAATCGTCCGTATGCAGATAAATAATAGCGCCCTGCGCTGAAGGCGTAATACCGTCAAATTTAGCCAGCGCCCCGCCGGGAGCGGGATCCTGATGCGGAAATACGGCGAGCTCAGCGCAGTCCATGTTCTCCCGGCGCAAAGAAACCTGCATTACTGGCTCATAAAAAGCGATGGCGCGATCCATTTGTACCACGGGGATTTCAAACCAATTAATTACATTGCTCATACTTCCTCCTGCCTGTGTGGGTAATCTCAGGAGGACTATATGACAGGGCTACTGACAGCATACTGTCAGTAGTGTGGCGACAGGAAAAGATAATTACCTGTCGCTAATTCACAGGCAAAAAAAATCCCGACCTTGCGATCGGGATTCCAGTATCTTCACTCCTGGATGGGTTAAGGCAGAATCGACGGTTGATCCGCCCCTTCTTTCTCGACCTTCTGCTGCAGCATGTGCTCACGCTTCATACCCAGCTTCAGCGCCAGCGCCGATGCCACGTAGATAGAAGACGCAGTACCGATAGAAACACCGATCAGCATCGTCAGCGAGAATCCTTCCAGTACCGGACCACCGAACAGGAACAGCATCAGAATAACCATCAACGTTGTACCGGACGTAATCAACGTACGGTGCAGCGTTTGAGTCAGTGACACGTTAAAGATTTCGTAAGGCGTACCGCGACGAATTTTGCGGAAGTTTTCACGAATACGGTCAGATACAACGATACTGTCGTTCAGCGAGTAACCGATTACCGACATCAGTGATGCGACGATAGTCAGGTCAATCTCGATATGGAACAACGACAGGATCCCAAGTGTGATAATCACGTCGTGCGCCAGCGCGATAACTACCCCTGCCGCCAGTCGCCACTCAAAGCGGAAACCGACGTACACCAGGATGGAGATCAACGCCGCCATCAGCGCCATCGCACCGGTTTGCGCCAGGTCTGCACCCACGCTCGGACCCACGAATTCAATTCGCTTCACCGCGGCGTTTTGGTTGGTGGATTCGTTAATCACACTCAACACTTTGCTACCCAGCACCTGACCGCCGTCTGCACCTTCAGTTGGCGGCATACGTACCATAATGTCGTGGCTGCTGCCGAAGTTCTGCAGAAGCGGATCAACGAAGCCCGCTTTCTCCAGCGCATCGCGCATCACGTCCATATCGGCCGGTTTTTCCAGCGTGATTTCAATAACCGTACCACCGGTGAAATCGAGACCCCAGTTAAACCCGCGTACGCCCATCACCACGATGGCCGCAATCAGCAGGAAACCTGAAATGCCGAAAGCCCAGTAGTCCCAGCGCATAAAGTCCCAGACTTTACGGCCGTGGTTCAATTGTTCAACAGTATATTCCTGTGCCACTTCGCACTCCTCAGATTGACAGCTTTTTGACGCGCTTGCCGCCATACAACAGGTTTACGATGGCACGTGTACCGACAATCGCGGTAAACATCGACGTCGCCACACCAATACCGGTAGTAATCGCGAACCCTTTAATTGCCCCGGTGCCAACTGCGTACAGGATGATGACCTTGATCAGCGTCGTAATGTTCGCATCAAAGATGGAGCTAAATGCGCCCGCATAACCTTCATTGATGGCCTGCTGCACCGAACGCCCGTTACTCAACTCTTCTTTGATACGTTCGTTGATCAGTACGTTCGCATCGACCGCGACGGCAAGGGTTAAGACGATCCCCGCAATCCCCGGCATACTCAGCGTAGCACCCGGCAGCAACGACATAATACCGACAATCAGCACCAGGTTAGCAATCAGCGCACTGGTCGCAATCAGACCGAACTTCTTATAGAAGAAGATCATGAACAGGATAGACACCACCAGACCGGCCAGACATGCTTCCAGACCCTGTTTAATGTTCTGCATACCCAGGGTTGGGCCGATGGTACGTTCTTCAACAATCTGAATCGGCGCAATCAACGCACCGGCACGTAACAGCAGGGAAAGCTGGCGTGCTTCGTTCGGGTTGTTGATACCGGTGATACGGAAGCTGTTACCCAGGCGAGACTGGATATTGGCGATGTTAATCACCTCTTCCTGCTTCACCAGTACTGCACGACCGTTGGCATCTTTCTTACCGCTGTCTTTGTACTCCACGAACAGGGTCGCCATCGGCTTACCGATGTTGTCCTTGGTGAAGTTGGACATGATGTTACCACCTGCGCTATCCAGCGAGATGTTAACCTGCGGCTGATTGTATTCGTCCTGGCTGGAAGTGGAATCGGTGATATGGTCACCGGTCAGGATCACGCGCTTGTACAGCACAACCGGCTGACCTTCACGAGATTGTTTCACTTCCGAGTCACCCGGTACACGCCCGGATGCCGCAGCAGACTGGTCAACGTTGGTATTTACCAGACGGAATTCCAGCGTCGCGGTTGCGCCCAGAATTTCTTTCGCACGCGCGGTATCCTGAATACCCGGCAGTTCGACCACAATGCGGTCAGCACCCTGACGTTGTACCACCGGCTCAGCAACACCCAGTTGGTTAACACGATTACGCAGAATGTTGATGTTCTGCTGTACCGCGTATTCACGGGCTTCGCTCAGGCGCGCATCGGTCATTACCGCACGCAGAGCATTGCTGCCCTGGCTGGAAATAACCAGATCCTGGTGACGTTTGCTCAGGTAAGAGATAGCTTCATCACGGGCGCTGCTATCACGGAAAGTGATGCTCAGACCGTAGTTATCTTCTTTGCGAACGGTAGTATAAGGAATGCCTTTTTCACGCAGATCGCTGCGCAGGCTATCGATATTTTGTTCCTGCAACTTACTCAGCGCGGTGTCCATATCCACTTCCATCAGGAAGTGAACGCCGCCACGCAGGTCAAGACCGAGTTTCATCGGTTCTGCGTGAATGGCAGCCAGCCAGCGCGGGGTTGCCGGAGCAAGGTTAAGCGCCACGACGTACTGATCGCCCAGTACGCCCATTAATACTTCACGTGCGCGCAGTTGGGTATCAGTGGAGTCGAAGCGCGCGAGAATAGCACCCTCTTCCAGAGCCACAGACTTAGGTGTGATTTTATCTTCTTGTAACGTTTTCTGGACCTGGATCAGCGTTTGCTCACTGGCGGCGGCACCGCGCACGCCAGTGATTTGAACAGCCGGATCCTCACCATACAGGTTGGGAAGCGCATAGAGCAGACCGACGACAATAACGACGATCAGCATGACATACTTCCACAAAGGATAACGGTTTAACACGGCAGTTCCCTTTGGGAAAACAATAAATTACAGCGCCTTCATGGTGCCTTTCGGCAGAACGGCAGCTACGAAATCACGTTTGATAACCACTTCAGTGGTGTCGTTCAGCGCGATAGCGATGTAGCCAGATTCTGCTACTTTAGTCACGCGACCCACCAGACCACCGTTAGTCAGTACTTCATCGCCTTTCGCAATGGAGTTCATCAGGTTCTTGTGTTCTTTGGTACGCTTTTGCTGTGGGCGCAGGATCATGAAATAGAAAATCAGACCAAACACCACCAGCATCAGAATCAGAGACATCGGGCTGCCCTGCGCCGGAGCACCTGTTGCCGCTACCGCATCAGAAATAAAAAAGCTCATTCAAATTCCCTCATTATTAAAATTAATCAACGTTCACAGGTGGAACTGGTCTACCCTGACGTTGGTAAAAATCGGTCACGAAGCTCTCTAATTTACCCTCTTCAATAGCCTTGCGTAAACCCGCCATCAAACGCTGGTAGTAGCGAAGGTTATGAATCGTGTTGAGTCGCGCGCCCAATATTTCGTTGCAACGGTCGAGATGATGCAAGTAAGCGCGCGAATAATTGCGACAGGTGTAACAATCACACTCAGCATCGAGCGGACTGGTGTCGCTTTTATGTTTCGCGTTACGAATTTTTACCACGCCGTCAGTCACAAACAAATGACCATTACGGGCATTTCGCGTTGGCATCACGCAGTCAAACATATCGATACCGCGACGCACGCCTTCAACCAGATCTTCTGGTTTGCCGACGCCCATCAGGTAACGCGGTTTATCTGCCGGAATCTGCGGGCAAACATGTTCCAGAATGCGGTGCATATCTTCCTTCGGCTCACCGACAGCCAAACCGCCGACAGCGTAGCCATCAAAGCCGATATCTACCAGACCTTTGACGGAGATATCACGTAAATCTTCGTAAACGCTGCCCTGAATGATGCCAAAAAGCGCATTTTTGTTGCCGAGACTATCAAAACGGTCACGGCTGCGCTTCGCCCAACGCAAAGACATCTCCATTGAGCGTTTAGCATAGTCCCAGTCGGCCGGATACGGTGTACATTCATCGAAGATCATCACGATATCGGAACCGAGATCGTATTGAATCTCCATCGACTTCTCGGGATCGAGGAAAATCGGATCGCCGTTGATCGGGTTACGGAAATGCACGCCCTGCTCGGTTATCTTACGGATATCGCCCAGGCTGAACACCTGGAAGCCGCCGGAGTCGGTGAGGATCGGCCCTTTCCACTGCATGAAATCGTGCAGATCGCCGTGCAGTTTCATGATTTCCTGACCCGGGCGCAGCCACAGGTGGAAAGTGTTGCCGAGGATAATCTGTGCGCCGGTCGCTTCAACTTCTTCCGGCGTCATGCCTTTTACTGTGCCGTAAGTACCGACCGGCATAAAAGCAGGCGTTTCTACTACGCCACGATCAAAAACCAGGCGGCCGCGGCGAGCGCGACCGTCTGTGGTATCCAGTTCAAATTTCATTTTTTCTCCTGCATCAGAGAGACAGTCTGATGATTAAACTTTCCCCACGGAATCACTCCACGGAGTAAAAATATATTAACCCACTGGCGAAGGCGCAATCCGCGCAGCCAGTTTGGGGGCGACCAGCGCACAGCCACCGGAGCGTACACGCAGTACGTGAGGATGGCGAGTGAGATAGCCTTCTCACGGTCGCTCAGAAATAGCCTGCGGATTGTACGTGATAAACATGGCATCCCCGTAACTAAAAAAGCGATATTCCGCTTTTACCGCTTCATGATAGGCGTGCATGGTGTTTTTATAACCAGCAAATGCGGAAACCAGCATAATCAGCGTTGATTCCGGCAGGTGGAAGTTGGTGACCAGAGCATCAATCACCTGATATTTATAGCCTGGATAAATAAAGATTTGTGTATCGCCGAAGAACGGCTCGATGAGATCGTTTTTGGCCGCCTGCGCCGCACTTTCCAGCGAACGCACGGAGGTGGTACCTACCGCAATCACGCGATTACCGCGCGCTTTCGCCGCCAGCACCGCGTCCACCACATCCTGCGGCACTTCCGCATATTCGGAATGCATAATGTGGTCTTCGATGGTGTCTACGCGCACCGGCTGGAAAGTACCCGCTCCAACGTGCAGGGTGACGAACGCCATTTCAATGCCTTTATCGCGCAGTTTAGCCAGCAGCGGATCGTCAAAATGCAGACCCGCGGTCGGCGCAGCGACGGCACCCGGTTTTTCGCTGTACACGGTCTGGTACAGCTCGCGGTCGGCGTCTTCATCCGGACGGTCGATATACGGAGGCAACGGCATATGGCCGATGGCGTTGAGGATATCCAGCACGCTGCGTTCGTCGTTAAACTCAACTTCAAACAGCGCGTCATGGCGGGCGACCATCGTCGCTTTAATACTTTCGTCGTCGCCCAACAGCAGCTCGGCACCCGGTTTCGGCGCTTTCGAGGCACGAATATGCGCCAGAATACGTTTGTCATCCAGCATACGCTCGACCAGCACTTCAATCTTGCCGCCGCTGGCTTTACGACCAAACAGACGCGCAGGAATGACGCGGGTGTTGTTAAAGACCAGCAAGTCTCCAGGGTTGAGCTTATCGAGCAAATCGGTGAAAGTACCGTGCGTCAGCGCGCCCGTCGGCCCGTCCAAAGACAGCAAGCGGCAGCTACTGCGCTCAGCTTGCGGATAGTGGGCAATCAGGGATTCGGGTAGTTCAAAGGTGAAATCGGTAACGCGCATGACACTGACTCAGACTAAAATAAGAGGCGGGTAGTCTAGTGCCGGGGCGTTCTCCCTGCAACCTTTACCCCTCTGGATAAACGTTTAACTATGAATTTTCTTGCACATTTGCATCTCGCTCACCTTGCCGATAGCTCGCTTTCCGGCAATCTGCTGGCCGATTTTGTCCGGGGTAATCCGGAAACGCACTACTCGCCTGATGTGGTAGCAGGCATCTTCATGCATCGTCGTATCGACGTGATGACCGATAACTTACCGCAGGTGCGTGAAGCCAAAGAGTGGTTTCGTAGCGAAACGCGCCGCGTCGCGCCGATTACGCTGGACGTTATGTGGGATCATTTTCTGTCGCGCCATTGGTCGGAAATCTCCCCTGACTTCTCGCTGACAGACTTTGTGCGCTATGCCCGTACCCAGGTAACCACTATTTTGCCGGAATCGCCGCCGCGCTTTATCAATCTGAACAACTATATATGGTCAGAGAAATGGCTTGAGCGCTACCGGGACATGGATTTTATCCAGAACGTCCTGAACGGCATGGCCAGCCGCCGTCCACGGCTCGATGCCCTACGCGACTCATGGTATGACCTCGATACGCATTACGATGCGTTAGAAGAACGATTCTGGCAGTTTTATCCGCAAATGATGGAACAGGCGCGGTGTAAAACCCTTTGATCGCAGCCCGCATTCCCCGCCGGATAAGCAGTAGCCGCCGTCCGGCAAAAGATTGATAGACAAAACCTGTCTCATTGATTGCCAGCGCCTCTTTGTCTTATCCCCGAACACTCTCTATACTGGCCCGCGTTGCGTTCCAAAAACCCCTTAACTTTGCAGGAGAATTATATGGTACTGGTAACTCGTCAGGCTCCGGATTTCACAGCAGCTGCGGTACTGGGTAGCGGTGAGATCGTTGAAAACTTCAACTTCAAACAGCATACCAACGGTAAAACCACCGTTCTGTTCTTCTGGCCGATGGACTTCACCTTCGTTTGCCCGTCTGAACTGATCGCATTCGACAAACGTTACGAAGAATTCCAGAAGCGCGGCGTTGAAGTTGTTGGCGTTTCCTTCGACTCTGAATTTGTCCACAACGCATGGCGTAACACCCCTGTCGACAAAGGCGGCATCGGTGCAGTGAAATACGCAATGGTTGCTGACATCAAACGCGAAATCCAGAAAGCCTACGGCATCGAGCACCCGGAAGCGGGCGTTGCGCTGCGCGGTTCTTTCCTGATCGACGCTAACGGCGTTGTTCGCCACCAGGTGGTTAACGATCTGCCGCTGGGTCGTAACATCGACGAAATGCTGCGCATGGTTGACGCGCTGCAGTTCCACGAAGAGCACGGCGACGTTTGCCCGGCACAGTGGGAAAAAGGTAAAGAAGGTATGAACGCGTCTCCGGACGGCGTGGCAAAATACCTGACCGAGAACGTTTCCAGCCTGTAATTGGCATGAATCGACAAAAGGCCCGCAAATGCGGGCCTTTTTTATTGTTAGCAGATCCGATAAGCGATTAAAACGCGAAGCAGGAGCAGCCAAGCGCGCCCCAGAAAGCCCGGTCATCTGACACCGGAATCCCCGATTTCCGCGCAATATCATGCTGGTGACCGTGTACGCCGCAGCTGCCGCAGCACTGGTGCATCTGCACCATTGCGCCAATTTTCGCCGCAGCAGGTGGCGCTGAGCGATAGTGCCCCGGCACCTTCACCACTGGCGACCAGTCCGGCACAATCGGAATAGCAGGTGGTGCCAGCGGGGTGAAATGCCCGGCGGCGTAAACCACTTTGCCATCAACAACGGTCATCACCGACTCGATACTTTTGATCTCTTCTTCCGGCACGCTGAAGTAATCTTTAGACAGCACCACCAGGTCGGCCAGTTGATCTTTCTCGATGCGCCCTTTCTTACCCTGCTCGCTGGAAAACCAGGCGCTCCCGGCCGTCCACAGTTCCAGGGCAACATCACGCGGCAGACGGTTGTTATCATCGTACATTGCCATCCCGCCAACGGTACGGCCCGAAACCAGCCAGTAGAGCGCGGTCCACGGGTTGTAGCTGGCCACGCGGGTGGCGTCAGTCCCCAGCCCGACCGGAACGTCAGCCGCCAGCATTTTCGCCACCGGCGGCGTATGTTTAACCGCGTCTTTGCCGTAGCGATCGACAAAATACTCTCCCTGGAACGCCATACGGTGCTGGACCGCAATCCCGCCGCCCAGTACTTTTACACGCTCAATGTTCCGTTCAGTAATTGTTTCGGCGTGATCGAAGAACCAGTGCAGGCCATTGAACGGGATATCACGATTAACTTTCTCAAATACGTCCAACATTCGGCTGATAGATTCATCGTAGGTGGCGTGCAGGCGGAACGGCCAGCGATGCTCCACCAGGTGACGAACCACGCGCTCCAGCTCATCTTCCATCCCCTCCGGCAGATCCGGACGTGGCTGAAGGAAGTCTTCAAAATCCGCTGCAGAAAAGACCAGCATTTCCCCCGCCCCGTTGGCACGATAGAAGTCGGTTCCCTGCCCTGGCTTGAGCATATCGGTCCAGCGTTCAAAGTCTTCCAGTTCCTGCTTCGGACGCTGGGTAAACAGATTGTAGGCAATACGTACCGTCATCTGTTTGTTAGCGTGTAACTGCTCAATGATCTCGTAATCTTCCGGGTAGTTCTGGAAGCCGCCGCCCGCATCGATGGCGCTGGTCAGTCCCAGACGGTTCAGTTCACGCATAAACTGACGGGTCGAGTTAACCTGCATTTCCAGCGGCAGTTTTGGTCCTTTTGCCAGCGTCGAATAAAGGATCATGGCGTTCGGTTTAGCGATCAGCATTCCGGTCGGGTTGCCGTTGCTATCACGCACAATCTCACCGCCCGCCGGATCCGGCGTCGCTTTGGTATAGCCAACCGCTTTCAGCGCGGCGCGGTTGAGTAAAGCCCGGTCGTAGAGATGCAGAACAAAAACCGGAGTATCCGGAGCGGCTTCATTCAGTTCTTCGAGGGTTGGCATGCGACGTTCGGCAAACTGGAATTCACTCCAGCCGCCCACCACGCGTACCCATTGTGGCGACGGCGTTCTGTCAGCCTGGTCTTTGAGCATACGTAGCGCGTCCGCCAGTGACGGCACGCCCTCCCAACGCAATTCCAGGTTGTAATTCAGTCCACCACGAATAAGGTGCAGGTGCGAATCGTTCAGGCCCGGAATCACCGTATGTCCTTGCAGATCGACAACCTGCGTCCCTTCGGCGGCAAAGCTCATTACCCGTTCGTGGCTACCGGTCGCCAGGATCTTTCCGTTGGCGATCGCCACCGCCTCGACCTGCGGACTTTGCCTGTCGAGAGTATGAATTTTTCCGTGAGTCAGAATCAGTGTGGCAGTTTGAGACATAACAATCTCCTGAGATACCGGTCAGGCTTTTTTCAGCCATCCGGCAAACAGACGGGTTACGATGGGCATCCAGAACCAGACCACCAGCGCAACCACAAAGGCATCATTGATGAGATGCAGGAGTAACGAGCCCTTCATTGCAGGCAGCACAATGCCGGTCAACCACGGCACCAGATTGGTGCTGGGAAATATCACCAGCAGGGTTATCAGAAACTGTTTCCAGCGTTTGGGCTGGCGTACATGGGGCGCGGGCGGCGTAAACCAGAATGCTGCTTCGGTGCGAATTTCGGTTTTGTCACCTTCAGCCAGCAGTGGAGCAATCTCTTCGACCAACACGCGGCGCGTATCGGACTGGGTCCAGCTATACAGATGCTCAAGCGTGTCGAAGCGGATAATGATGTTCCACAGGTTGTTGCCATCTGCCGGGCGAATCACGTTCGCCCCGAGATGACCGGGAAATTCAGCCGCTACAGGCATGATTTTCCCCAGCCACTGCTCATACCGCTGCGCCTGCTCAGGTAGCAGAGTGTGAGTAATTACCAACGTCACATGTTTGTTCTGCGCCATGAAGGGTTCCTTGTTGACAGGAAACAGGCCACTTAGGCCAGGAAAGCAATACACAAAATCATTCATGGTGCATCGAGGCGGCAAGGCTGTGGATCCCCGGGAGCTTACATAAGTAAGTGACCGGGGTACGCAAGCGAAGCCAACAAAGATGCAACATGAAGGATGACATGTATTTAAGCTTTACGTTCCGGCGCGCCATGCACCATGGTATAGGCATAATCCACGCCCATACCGTAGGCGCCGCTGTGCTCGCGTACCAGATCCATTACGGCGTCGTAGGTTTCTTTGCGGGACCAGTCGCGCTGGTACTCGAGAAGAACCTGTTGCCAGGTTACGGGTACGGCACCTGCCTGTACCATGCGGTCGATAGAACGCTCATGAGCATCTACGGACGTGCCGCCGGAGGTATCAGTTACCACATAAACTTCATAGCCTGCCTCCAGTGCCATCAGCGCCGGAAAAGTCAGACATACTTCGGTCCACAGCGCGGAGATAATCAGTTTTTTACGCCCGGTCGCTTCCACTGCTTTCACAAACGCCGCATCTTCCCAGGAGTTCATTGAGGTGCGTTCAATGGGTTTGACATCAGGATGAACCGCTAACAATTCCGGCCAGATATATCCGCTAAAACTTTTGGTTTCTACAGAAGTATAAATCACCGGAACATTGAATATTTTCCCGGCTTTCGCTAATGCCACGGTATTATTTTTTAAAGTCTGGCGATCAATATTCGCCACACCGAATGACATTTGCGGCTGATGATCAATAAAAATAAGCGTAGAGTTTTGAGGGTCAATCAGTTCCCGAATAGACATAGCACACCTTCTTAATCAATAAGTTAAAAGGCAACGGTCTGTATCTGCCGTCAGCAGCAGGATCCTGAATCAGAAAGCTTGTTGAGTATAGCGGGAAATTTCTAACGAGTTATTAAAGAAAACTTACCATCCTGTGAAACTATTAATTTTGTGTTGCGATATATCCTAAACAACATCAAAAAAATGCGCATGACTCATCTAATTTATTCACTGGCATTGTTTTTCTTCATTCGGTACAACAGAAGGGTTTAATTTTCAGGATATTTTCTGCTTATGCGCATTAATCTGGATGTTTTGCTTATTCTCGACGCTCTCGACAAACAGGGTTCATTTGCCGCAGCGGCCGAGTCGCTGTTTAAAACCCCTGCCGCACTCAGCTATATGATTCAGAAGCTGGAAAGCGATTTGAATATCGAGCTGCTTGACCGTTCCGGGCACCGGGCAAAATTTACCGATACCGGACAGATGATGCTGGAAAAAGGGCGTTTGCTGCTGAATGCGGCAAAAGATCTCGAAAAGCAGGCGGTACAGCTGAGTTCAGGCTGGGAAAAAGAGCTGGCAATTGCGCTGGACGACTCCTTCCCTTTCTCCGCGCTGTTGCCCATTATCGATGAATTTCATGCGCTCAATAAGCAAACTCGCCTCAGTTTTACCCACCATACGCTGGCGGGCTCCTGGGAGGAGCTGACCCATAATGGAGCCGATATTATTCTGGGGGCAATTAATGAACCGCCAACGTCTGCAGCCTGGTCCTATAAAATGCTCGGCACGTTGGACAATGTGTTTGTCGTTGCGCCTGAGCATCCGCTGGCCGCAGCAGCAGACGGCCTGACCAACGAACAGTTATGCCTGCATCGGGCGATTGTTATCAGCGACAGCGCCCGCTTCTGCCATCCGTTACAAACCAATCTGATGGAGGAACAGGCGCAAATCCGCGTCGATGACTTCCACAGTAAGGTGATGCTACTACGAGCCGGTATGGGCTGCGGATTTCTCCCCCGCCATATTGCCAGCCCGTGGCTTACCACGGGCGAGCTGGTGGAAAAAACGGTTATCTCATTTCGCCAAAAAGACGTGGCTTATATGGCATGGCGCAATAACCGCGATGGGCTGGCACAGCGCTGGTGGCGGGAAACGCTGCTGGCAAGCCCGGAGATTGCGCGCTTATATCAATGACCTATCCATACCGAGGCGGAAATCGCCGACAACGTCAGGATATCGTCGGCAAGCATGCCGTTGCCCTCTTTGTGCTGCCATTGACTTACGCTCAGTAATGGCGAGGCTGGCAGGACCACTTCACAAGCGTGGCCACGGTTAATCGCTACCAGGACGCGCTGTCGGTTTAGCACGCGAACAAACACTACCACGTTATCCTCGGCGTAAATCACCTGGCAACCACCGTGGCTCAGCGCCTGATTCTGGTGGCGTAATTTTGCCAGCCGCTGATACAACGCCAGCAGGTTAGCGTCCTGTTTTTCAGGCTGCCACGGGAACGGTTTGCGACAAAACGGATCGTTGTTCCCGTCCAGCCCCACTTCGTCACCGTAGTAAATACAGGGCACGCCAGGCCAGGTAAACAGCCACACCACCGCTAGCGGTAACCGTGCGACGTCTTTACCGAGCAGAGATTTAAAGCGGGCGGTATCGTGGCTGTCGAGCTGATTAAACATCCGCAGCTGTTGCTGATGCGACAACCCCGCGCGGTAGTTATCCATCCACGCCATACAGGTCTGGGCATCAATGGATTGCGGGTCGTATGAGATATCGGTATTGGCGAGAAATCCCCAGAGGGGGAAAGTAAAGCCGCGATAGTTCATGGCGGCATCTTCTGCATCAGCCTGCAACCACTGGCGCGCATCGCCAAAATGCTCACCCACCACATACGCCTCTGGCTGGGTTTCTTTTGCCGCCTGCGTAATTCCGGCCACATGTTGTAGGTTGTTACGTGCGCCTCCGGCCTCTCCCAGCATGTGCACCACATCAAGACGCCAGCCGTCCATACTCCACGGCGCTTTCAGCCAGTGGCGGACGATACTGTCTTCACCACGATAAATTTCATTCACCAGGCTTTCCGAGGAAAAGTCCAGCTTAGGTAAGCTGGAATATCCCAGCCAGTCGAGCGCAACGCCGTCGGCTGAAAAATGATACCAATCGCGCCAGGGGGATTCTGGGTTATGGCACGCCCCGTCTGTTCCCCGATTATGTCGGTCAAACCAGGCGTGCGAATCGCCGCTATGGTTAAAGACGCCGTCGAGAATCAGACGCATGCCCTGCTGTTGGGTGTTGTGCCGCAGACGCAGTAGCGCCCTGTCGCCGCCAAATTGCGGATCAACATGACGGTAATCTTCGGTATCGTATTTATGCACGCTCGGGGCGGTAAATACAGGATTCAGGTACAGCGCCGTGACCCCTAACGTTTTCAGGTACGGTAGCTTTTCGCTGATGCCGTCCAAATCCCCGCCATAAAACGTGGAGCCACCGGCCTGAGCCGTAAGCGGTTCGTCCCATTCGCGCCGCACGATGTCGTGTCCGGCGGCGTGGTGGTAATAGACGTTATCCTGGCCCGCTTCACGCGACTGGCTGCGGGCAAAACGGTCCGGGAAAATTTGATAGAAAATCTGATCGGCAACCCACTGCGGACCATTATCCGGCACATCAACCGCAAACTGCTCCAGACGCGCAGGCGGAAAACGGCTGAATCCCTGCGGGGTGAACCACAGCTGACGATCGAGCCAAAGTAATTTAAAGCTATAGCGTCGACGAGGCTGCCCGCTGGAGAGATCGATCGCCGCTCGCCACGCGGTCACACCCGGCTGCGGCTGGCTGCGCTGCTTGTGCATAGCCAGCGAAATCTCTTCGTTATCGTTTTCTGCGCGTAGCGTCACCCGCTGGGGTGGATTTTCCCCCGCCAGCCATAATGTAATCGTCAGTTGATCTTTGTTTTGCTTAACAAATGGGGCAACCGGAAGGTGCCAGGCGTTCAACATCACGTATCCCCTTTGATGATAATGACGTCACCTTGCCATAGCGAAGTGCAGGATCACTCATCATCTTAACGTTTATTGGGGGAGGAGTTCGGGGGAGGAGAAAATTGCCGGGTAACGCAAAGCTACCCGGCAAAAATATTACTGTGCTTCAGCCAGTTGGCGCTCGCGACGGCGCTTGAATCCCCATCCGACCAGCAGCAGGACAATCCACGCAAAGCCGACGTACAGCGAAATGCGGGTATCCGGATGATAGCCGATGAGCGCGATGATAAAGACCAGGAAAATCAGGCCAACAACGGTCGTCGTTACCCCACCCGGAACTTTAAATTTCAGCGCTTTGACCTCTTCCGGCGGCAGACGACGACGGAAAGCAATCTGCGACAACAGGATCATAATCCACACCCATACCGTGGCGAAGGTCGCCAAAGAGGCGATCACCAGGAAGACGTTTTCCGGCATGATGTAGTTAAGATACACCGCAAACAGCAGCGCGATAGTCATCACCATTACCGTCACCCACGGCACGCCACGACGCGACGTCTTGGCGAACATTTTCGGGGCACTGCCCTGCTCCGCCATGCCGTGTAGCATACGCCCCACACCGAAGACGTCAGAGTTAATAGCCGACAGCGACGCAGTCAGAACCACAAAGTTGAGGATCCCGGCAGCAAAAGTAATGCCCATATGCTGGAACGTCATAACGAACGGGCTACCATCGGTACCCACCTGGTTCCACGGGTAGATAGACATAATGACGAACAGCGTCCCCACATAAAACACCAGGATACGCATTGGTACGGAGTTGATGGCGCGCGGAATAGATTTTTCCGGGTCTTTGGCTTCGCCTGCGGTAATCCCGATAATCTCAATCCCGCCATAGGCAAACATCACCATTTGCAGCGACATCACCATGCCGAGCCAGCCGTTGCTGAAGAAGCCACCGTTGCTCCATAAGTTATGGATACCGGTTGGTTGCCCGCCGTTGCCAATCCCCCAAATGATGATACCGAAACCGGCGACAATCATGATGATAATGGTGGCGACTTTGAAGAACGAGAACCAGAACTCCAGCTCACCAAACACCTTCACGCTCATCAGGTTGATGGCGCAGATAATCAGCACCACGCTGAGTACCCAAATCCAGTGCGGTACCGCCGGGAACCAGACGCCCATGTATATGCCGAAGGCTGTCACATCGGCAATGGCGACAATCAGGATTTCAAAACAGTAGGTCCAGCCAGTAATGTAGCCTGCCAGCGGTCCGAGGTTTTCCTGCGCGTAGCGCGAGAAGGAGCTGGCTGCCGGGTTATGAACAGACATTTCGCCCAGCGCACGCATAATAATGTACGCCGCGACACCGCCGATAATATAGGCCAGCAATACGCTTGGCCCCGCCATTTTGATAGCGTCGGCCGAGCCGTAAAACAGCCCGGTACCAATTGCTGAACCTAATGCCATAAAGCGGATGTGCCGGGTGCTCAGCCCACGCTTTAGCTTGTTATTACTTTCCATCGATTCCTAACCTGTTAACACAATAAAAAAACCACGGGGCCATGTTAATAGCCCCGTGGTTAAAACTTATTGTCAGTGATATTAGTGTGCGCTGGAGGTCACTTGTCGACCCGCGGCGCGATCCCAGATAACTGCCAGGACCACCATCACGACTGTTGGCATCAACCACGCCAGCCCCTGCTCCGCCAGCGGTAAACGCTGGGTCCAGGCCGGTAACACGTCGCCAATTGCAGAAGCTTTAATGCCATCAAGGATACCAAAAATCAGGCTGATAAACATCGCAGGTGCAATGACGCGGGAAGAATTATGCCACCATGAGCGGGTAAAGCTTAATACAACCAGTGCGATACATGGCGGATAGATAGCCGTCAGCACCGGAATAGAGATCTGAATCAGATGGCTCAGACCCAGGTTGGAAACCACCATCGAGAAGCCGCCGAGGATAAATACCAGCGTACGATAAGACAGTGGAACGTACTGGGCAAAGAACTCTGCGCACGCACAGGTCAGGCCAACCGCGGTGACCAGACAGGCGATGAAAATCAGCGCCGCCAGCAGGAAGCTTCCTGCACCGCCAAAGGTGTGCTGAACATACGCATGCAGAATCGCCGCGCCGTTAGCAGACTGATCGACCAGAATCGCGCTATCTGAACCCAGACGGAACAGCGCGAGATACAGCAGCGTTAAGCCCACACCCGCCATTAAACCCGCCCAAACGGTGTAACGGGTCAGCAGACGCGCTTCAGTAACACCACGCGAGCGAGCGGCGTTAACGATAACAATACCAAACACCATCGCGCCCAGCGTATCCATGGTCAGATACCCGTTCACGAAGCCATTAGAAAACGCCGCAGTTTGATAGGCTTCCATCGCATTACTGATCGGGCCAGCTGGCCAGATGATTGCAGCGACAGACAGGACCACCAGTGCCAGAATTTTCAGCGGTGCCAGGAAATTGCCCACCGTATCCAGCAGTTTGCCCGGATAAAGCGAAACCAGAATGACAATCGCGAAATAGATAACGCTATAGATAAACAGCGGCAACGCAGAGTCACCAGTCAGCGGTGCAATCCCGACTTCGAAAGAGACCGTCGCGGTACGCGGGGTAGCAAATAACGGCCCAACGGCCAGATAGCAAACGGTCGCCAGCAGCAGACCGGCAACTTTACCGATAGGCGTGCTCAGTCGGTCCACACCACCGCCGACTTTCGCCAGCGCGACAACGGTAAGCACCGGCAGGCCAACGGCCGTAATCAAAAAGCCAAAAGCCGCAGTCCAGACGTGTTCACCTGCCTGCAAACCAACCATTGGGGGGAAGATGATGTTACCTGCACCAACGAACAGTGCAAATGTCATAAATCCCAAAGCGATAATATCGCGCGATTTTAACTGATGGGTCATAAAGTCTTACTGCCTGTGGATGTGGTGTTGAAAATAGTAAATTTTTGCCTTTCCCTGGGGGACAATACAGCGGCATTTTTGCTCAATTCCAGCGGGAAACACTCCCGACCTGGCGCGGCGAAGAATAGTTTTTCGATTTACCGCGTAAATGCAGTCGGTATGACAGCACCTGGAGCGCAATTTAAACGCTTATAACGTTTTAAAGCAAGGTGGGATCCAAAAACCAGAACAATATAGCGATATGAAAAATAGGGTTAGCACAAAACACCATTTCATGGAAAAAGGTATGGGTAATAATTCGAACAAAAAACAATCAAACGTCGTAAAATTCAGGAGGCATCTATTGACCACATAAAAAAAACCAGCTTGCGCTGGCTTTTGGAAAGATTATCTTACGAATACGTCTTAGCCGTTACTTTTGGCAATGAAACGTTCCGGGATCATGAAACTAAATCGCGCCCCTTTGCCTGGTTCGCTTTCGATGTTCAAACGGCTGTCGTGGTGATGCAGCGCATGTTTCACGATAGCCAGCCCCAGCCCGCTACCACCCGTTTGTCGCGATCTCGCCTTATCCACACGATAAAAACGTTCGGTCAAACGTGGAATATGCTCGGGGGCAATGCCCGGACCGTTGTCTTCCACGCAAAACTCCGCCCCCGACGCCACATGATGCCAGCGTACGGTAATGTGCGTTCCTGCTGGTGTGTGGTTAACCGCGTTGTACACGAGATTCGAGATAGCGCTACGCAACTGCTCCTCGTTGCCTCGCACATTCAGGCTGTTATCGACATCAAAGGTAAACGTATGTTTATGCTGGCTCAGGGTTTGCGCTTCGTGCTCGATCACGCGCAGCATCATGGGTACATCGACTTTCTCATTCAGCTGCAACGTCGGCGCAGCTTCAATTTTTGACAGCGTCAGCAGCTGTTTCACCAGGCCTTCCATACGGTACGTTTGTTCACGCATGGTATGCAGTGCTTTTTCGCGCGTTGTCCCTTCCAGCGGATGCTCCTGCATCATTTCCAGGTAGCCTTGCAGCACCGTCAGCGGTGTGCGCAACTCATGGCTGGCGTTGGCGAAAAAGTTACGCCGTGAACCTTCCAGTTGGTGCATCTGGGTAACGTCGCGCGCCACCATCAACAATTGCTTATCGGTATAGGGCATCACGCGAATTTCCAGATGCCGTCCGGTATTGAGCACCAGATTGATTGGCCGGCTAAAATCGCGCGTTTTCAGATATTGTGTGAATTCCGGGTAGCGCAGCAGGTTAAGAATATTTTGCCCGCTATCGTCCGGCCAACGCAGTCCCAGAACCTGCTGAGCCAGTCCGTTACACCAGAAGATACCGCCTTCTTCGGTGGTCAACACCACCGCGTCGGGTAGGGATTCCGCCCCGCTGCGAAAACGTTTAATCAGGTTACCCAGTTCTCGACGGCGCTTTTTGTTGCGAAGCTGCATTTGATGCAGCCCATATAACAACGGCTCCCAACTGCCTCGCCCCGGCGGCGGCGTCATACTTCTGTCGACCCATAACCACCAGGATAAACGTAATAAATTCCAGAAATGCCAGATAAGCAGGCCCGTTACCGACGCCAGTAAAAACCAGGGCAGGTAACCGAAAAAAGCGCTAAGGATAAATGCCGGTATGCAGCACAGGATCAGCTCCAGTACCAACCTTTTCCATGACAATCGTTCTAGCAAACGTCTTACTCCATAAACGGCCTAATCCATCAGGCCCTGATTCTTGTCAGTCAGAAGCGGGTCGAAAAACGATATCCCGTCCCACGAACTGTCTGCACCATACGATCGTGTCCGCTGTGCTCCAGCGCTTTACGTAAGCGGCGGATATGCACATCCACTGTCCGGTCTTCTACGTAGACATTGGTTCCCCAGACATGATTGAGGAGTTGTTCACGACTGTATACGCGTTCGGGGTGAGTCATAAAGAAGTGCAACAGTTTGAATTCGGTCGGCCCCATATCCAGCGGTTCTTCGCCGGTCATTACGCGATGCGAAGTGGGATCAAGACTCAGCCCCTGCATCTCAATAACCTCTTCCACCGCCATGGGGGAAATTCGACGCAGCACAGCTTTAATACGCGCCACCAGCTCCTTGGGAGAAAACGGCTTGGTAATATAGTCATCCGCACCGGTTTCCAGACCCCGGACGCGATCTTCCTCTTCTCCCCTCGCCGTCAGCATCATCACGGGGATGTCCCGCGTCATGGCTTCGCGCTTGAGATGCTTAATAAACTGTAGACCCGAGCCGCCGGGAAGCATCCAGTCAAGCAGGACAAGATCCGGCCAGGGTTCATTGAGTTGGTTCACAGCACTGTCATAGTCTTCGGCTTCTACGGGTTGAAAACCGTTTTGCTCGAGCACGAAGCAGACCATTTCACGAATTGGAGCTTCATCTTCTACGACCAGAATACGTCTCGCCATGATTTGCCCTGTTTATAATTAAATCGTTTGCCATCAATACGGTGCCATTATGCGTCAGTTTTATGACAGATTTATGAAAAGATAGTCCAGGTTTAACGCAGCCAGACGAATTATGACAGCCCGGAGACAAGATATTACCGTCCCTGAAAGGTTATAATCCCCGCCACTGTTTTATCGTCATGGAACTCTTATGCGCATCCTTCACACGTCTGACTGGCATCTGGGCCAAAATTTCTACAGCAAGAGCCGCGCCGCTGAACATCAGGCCTTTCTCGACTGGCTGCTGGAGACGGCGCAATCCCAGCAGGTGGATGCCATTATTGTGGCGGGTGATATTTTCGATACCGGCTCACCGCCAAGCTACGCCCGTGAGCTGTATAACCGTTTTGTCGTCAATCTGCAGCAAACTGGCTGTCATCTGGTCGTGCTGGCAGGCAACCACGATTCCGTCGCCACGCTCAATGAATCCCGCGATATTCTGGCGTTTCTCAACACCACGGTCGTTGCCAGCGCCGGCCATGCGCCGCAGGTGCTGCCGCAACGTGATGGCACGCCGGGAGCGATCCTGTGTCCGGTTCCTTTCTTACGACCACGTGACATCATTACCAGCCAGGCCGGGCTAACCGGACAAGAAAAACAGCAGCATCTGCTGGGGGCGATCACCGACTATTACCAGCAGCAGTATCAGGACGCCTGCACGCTGCGTGGCGATCGAAACCTGCCCATCATTGCGACCGGGCATTTGACCACCGTTGGCGCCAGTAAAAGTGACGCCGTACGTGACATTTATATCGGTACGCTGGACGCCTTTCCGGCGCAAAACTTTCCACCCGCGGACTACATCGCACTGGGACATATTCACCGGGCGCAGGTTATCGGCGGGATGGACCATATTCGCTACTGCGGTTCACCGATTGCCCTCAGTTTTGACGAGTGCGGCAAAAACAAATGTGTACATCTGGTGAGCTTTGAAGCGGGGAAACTCAGCGCCGTTGAAAATCTCACCGTACCGGTCACCCAGCCGCTTGCGGTACTGAAAGGCGATTTAGCCGCCATTACCACCCAGCTTGAACAGTGGCGTAACGTGCCACAAGAGCCGCCGATATGGCTGGATATTGAAATCACCACCGACGACTATCTGCATGACATGCAACGTAAGATCCAGGCCTTAACCGAAGATTTACCGGTCGAGGTGTTATTGGTGCGCCGCAGTCGGGAACAACGTGAACGTATTATGGCCAATGAACGACGCGAAACGTTAAGCGAGCTAAGCGTAACGGAAGTTTTTGACCGCCGCCTGGCGCTGGAAGAGCTCGAGGAGCCTCAGCGTGAGCGGTTGAATCAGCTGTTTAGCGCAACCTTACACACGCTTGCCGGGGAGAGTGAAGCATGAAAATTCTCAGCCTGCGCCTGAAGAACCTCAACTCCCTGAAGGGAGAATGGAAAGTCGATTTCACAGCAGAACCTTTTGCCAGCAACGGGTTGTTCGCCATTACCGGGCCAACGGGCGCGGGGAAAACCACCCTGCTGGACGCGATTTGCCTCGCCCTGTACCACGAAACACCGCGCCTGAATACCGTATCACAGTCGCAAAATGACCTGATGACCCGCGATACCGCGGAGTGTCTGGCCGAAGTTGAGTTTGAGGTGCGCGGCGAAGCCTACCGCGCATTCTGGAGCCAGAACCGGGCGCGCAATCAGCCCGAGGGCAACCTGCAGGTCCCGCGCGTAGAGCTGGCCCGCTGCGCTGACGGTAAAATCCTCGCCGATAAAGTCAAAGACAAGCTGGAGATGACAGCCGAGCTTACCGGGCTGGATTACGGGCGTTTTACCCGTTCGATGCTGCTGTCTCAGGGGCAGTTTGCCGCCTTTCTTAATGCCAAACCGAAAGAGCGCGCCGAGCTGCTGGAAGAGTTAACTGGTACTGAGATCTACGGCCAAATCTCCGCCATGGTGTTTGAAAAGCACAAGTCAGCGCGTACGGAGCTGGAAAAACTGCAGGCCCAGGCCAGCGGCGTGGCGCTGTTAGCACCAGAGCAGGTGCAGTCCCTGACGGAAAGTTTGCAGGTACTTACTGACGAAGAAAAACAATACCTTACCAGCCAACAAACCCAGCAACAGCACCTCAACTGGCTTATTCGGCAAAATGAGCTTCAGACGGACATAAACCGCCATCAGCAGGCATTACAGGCAGCACTTCAGGCGCAAGAAGACGCGCAGCCGCAGCTGGCAGCGCTGAGCCTGGCGCAGCCGGCCAGAGCATTGCGCCCTCACTGGGAGCGAATCCAGGAACAAACGGCTACTATCGAGCGTACGCGCCAGAAGATTCAGGAAGTGAATACTCGCTTACAAAGCAGCTTAGCGCTGCGCGGGTGTATCCGTCAGCAAGCGCACACGCAATCGACCGTGATACTCGCCGAACAACAGACGTTAACCGACTGGCTGAACGAACATGACCGCTTCCGCTTATGGAGTAGCGAACTGGCAGGATGGAAAGCGCTGCTGGCGCAACAGTCCGACGCCAGCGCCCAGCTACGCCAGTGGCAACAGCTGCGGGAGAACGACACACGTAAGCTCGATGCACTGGCGCTTCCTGCGCTGACCCTTTCCCCGCAGGAAGTGACAGAAGCGCTGGTTCAACATGTGCAGCTTCGTCCATTACGCCAGCGCCTCAGTAATCTGCACGGGCAAATCGCCCCGAAGCAAAAGCAGCTGGCACAGCTACGCGCTTCACTGCTGCAGCGCCAGCAAGAGCTGACCCAGCGCAACACGGTACTAGCCGAGAAACGTCAGCGCTATAAAGATAAAAATCAGCAACTTGCCGATGTGAGACTCATTTGCGAGCAGGAAGCCCGCATCAAAGATCTGGAAAGCCATCGGGTATTACTGGAATCCGGCAAACCTTGTCCGCTTTGTGGCTCTACTACACATCCGGCTATCGCGCGTTACCAGACGCTTGAGCTGAGCGTAAATCAGGCACGACGTGAAGCGCTGGAAAAAGAGGTCAAAACGCTGGCCGATGAGGGTTCAACCCTGCGCGGGCAGCTTGAGGCGATAACGCAGCAACTTCAGCGCGATGAACATGAAGCACAGAGGCTTTCTCAGGAGGAGCAAGCACTTACTCAAGAGTGGCTGACCGTTACCGCCAGCCTCAACGTATCGCTACAACCGCAGGATGACATTGCCCCGTGGCTGGCCGCTCAGGAAGAGTACGAACAACAGCTTCACCAGTTAAGCTTGCGTCATACCCTGCAGGCGCAAATCGCCGCGCATACCGAACAGATTACTCAACTCCAACAGCATATTGACCAGCGCCAGGCGACGTTAACCTCAGAGCTGGACCGTCATGGTCTGGCCCTTCCGCCCGAGGACGAAGTCTCCCCATGGTTAAGCGAACGGGCGAACGAAGCGCAAATGTGGCAACAGCGCCAGAATGAACTGACCGAGATACAGGCCCGGATTGCCCAGCTTGCGCCGCTGCTGGAAACGCTGCCAGAATCAGAGGCTCTTTCTGAAATCATTGAGGATCTGTCGCTGGAAAACTGGCGGCAGGTGCACGACGATTGCCTCTCTTTACAGGGACAGTGGCAAACCTTGCAGCAGCAGGAAGCACAGGACGTTCAGCGCGCCGCAGACATTCAGGCGCAGTTTGATGCCGCATTGCAGGCCAGCATCTTTGACAATCGTGACGCCTTTATCGCCGCCTTGCTGGATGAAGAGACCTTCAACCGTCTTGAGCTGTTGAAACAATCGCTGGAAAACCAGCAACAACAGGCACAAACGCTGCTTAATCAGGCCCAGCAGGCGCTGGTGACTCATCAACAGCAGCAACCAACCGGGGTGGATCTCACGCTCACGGCACAACATCTTCGCGACACGCTGGCGCAGCTCACCCAACTGCTGCGGGATAACACCACTCGTCAGGGAGAAATTCGCCAGCAGCTCAGGCAGGATACTGAAAACCGCCAGCAGCAGCAGGCGCTGATGCAGGAGATTGAAAAAGTCGCGCAGCAGGTCGAAGACTGGGGCTATCTGAATGCGCTGATCGGCTCGAAAGAGGGAGATAAGTTCCGCAAATTTGCCCAGGGGCTGACGCTGGATAACCTGGTCTGGCTTGCCAACAACCAGTTAACCCGTCTGCACGGTCGCTATTTGTTGCAGCGCAAGGCCAGCGAAGCGCTGGAGCTGGAAGTGGTCGATACCTGGCAAGCCGATGCGGTGCGTGACACGCGTACGCTCTCCGGCGGCGAGAGCTTCCTGGTGAGTCTGGCGCTGGCGCTGGCATTGTCCGATCTGGTCAGCCACAAAACGCGAATTGACTCCCTGTTCCTCGACGAAGGCTTCGGTACGCTGGACAGCGAAACGCTGGATACCGCGCTGGACGCACTGGATGCACTCAACGCTAGCGGTAAAACCATTGGCGTGATCAGCCACGTCGAAGCAATGAAAGAACGCATTCCGGTGCAAATCAAAGTGAAAAAAATCAACGGGCTGGGCTACAGCAAACTCGACAACACTTTCAGAGTGGAATGACGCTGATTTTTCGACGTATTGATATTGCCGACAAGATCGGCAATATCATTTCCTGCATATTATTCTTACGCTTAAAAAACAACCGCTAGCGGTAAATCATATCAAAGGTCGCCGTGGCGTTGATTTCGCCGGCCCGCAAGTTTTCATTTAAACGTATGACGTGTGCTTTAAACGGCAGAGCGACGCTCCCTTCTACACCATTTTTTATCGTGGACAGGAGCTCGCCAAAATTCACTA
This sequence comes from Citrobacter sp. MGH110, assembly GCF_001037515.1. Lineage (NCBI taxonomy): Bacteria > Pseudomonadati > Pseudomonadota > Gammaproteobacteria > Enterobacterales > Enterobacteriaceae > Citrobacter > Citrobacter sp. MGH110. Next base: position 2,549,305 of record NZ_KQ089830.1, read on the forward strand.
ACCGATCGTTATATAAAATTTGCACACCGATACCTTGCGCAGACGTCGGAGAATCAAGATCATTTAATGTCAGAATAGTGCTATCGCCTGCTGCCGTTGTACCAGAAAATAATACATTGACATTGGTATCCTGATCGCACGTCAAATCAATTTTAAAATCAACCGCATCACCAGTATCACCCGGGTTATTCAGACTGACAGTTTTAAAGTAACGCCCCAAATTAACAGAAATATTCTTACTATTAAGCACACAACTGGCACTGTTAACCACCACATCTGCATCGGTAAAGTTAATATGAAGTTGAGCGGCGGATTCATATATTCTGGAAGCACTAAATCGTGATAATTGCAAGGGAGTATCTGTAATAGGTTGCCCGGTTGAGATTAATCGCACCTCAAACATTGCCGATACATTTGTGTATTCACACCCCTTACATGTTTTATTACCTTCGGCCTTTGCCGGAGAATAAAAAATACGGGCATCACTTGGTGAGTAGCTTTTGCCACTATCAACAGACAACCACCAAATTTTAATCCCAATACCTGGGTTATTCGTCTGATAAACATATTCTTCAACACCATTTACCAGCGTCAATGATGAGTCATCATATCCACGATAGATTGGGTGCACCCCATTACAAAATATATCCGATTGATTTGGAGCACTAAGATAACCGCTATCCCATAGGACAGTTCCTGCAGGGACATCGCGCTGAGCGTTAATAGTCGGAACGGTGACCGTATAGGTTGCAGCTGTCGTATCATTTTTATAATAACATGAAGCATAACTTACCACTGACCAGTTTAGTACAAAAAATACAATCACATACCTAATGAAGGATATCATTATCACTTTCACCTTTATTTACACTCTGCCGCTAATATAGCAACGGCTTTGTTGGTAAGTTCATCGGCAGGAATAGCAATCTGCGCGGTACACTGCTGTGTTGCTTTCTCACCCCACTTCACCATAACGCGATCGCCTGCCGATACACCGGTTAAATAAACCTGTCCGTTATCACCCACGATACTGGCATAATTTTTTTCGTTTTCTCCTGTCAATGCCGCAAGCGCGCCGAAAGGAACGTTATTTCCATTATGTTGTAGCGATAACAAAACACGTATACCGGTGCGTGCAGAAAATGTTGCCAGTGTGACCGCACCACGCGAAGGAATCACCTGTTTGACGGGTTCCGCAATATCAACCTGAGGGTTACTTGCCGTATTCAATATAATGTTATTCGTTCGATAGGGTGAGGCATATGGAATGACGGCGTAGCCATAGGAATCAGTATATACACCGGTACTGTTTTCTACTTTAATATCAGGTTCATCGTCGGCATCGACTAAGGTCACCGTTTCAGGTAGCGACTGTGCTAAGGTAATCCCGCCAGCATGGCCGATAATCCCACCTTGTAACTTATAATTCACTTGCCGGCTGTTGTTGTCATAATTGTACCCACCAGAAACAGAGCCAAAAGAGCCTTGCCAGGTGGCATTCATACTTCCGTTCTCCCCCATTCCATTATTCCCCCAGGACTGCTGGAGATTATAATTGAGGTTATCATCCTGCAATGCAGTACCACTGATCCCAATCAGATGTTGCTGACTACGATGACGGTTATCTGTATAAGTATAATTCGCCCAGGCACTGGGTAACCATTTATCTAAGGGAATACTGACAGTAAATGAAACCTGCTCATCACGATGTGAGGTTGGCGTTTGCGTCAACGAATAGTTGAGCATAAATCGGATCCGTTCCCAGTTCTGGTTATAACCGACAGAAACCGTGCGCTCATATCCCGCCAGTCCCCAGTAATCTTGCTGATAACCGGAGATATAGAAAGAACCTAGCTCATTCAGGCTCTGGCTGATATTTACCTGAAAGCGGCTACGACGGTTATTGGTATTGCGATAAGCATAAAAACTGTCGTCATCAATATCGTTAGTTCGGTTATTTAACGTTTCCGTAAACGTATAAAAATTACGGGTAGAGTAACGATAACTCGCAAGCGTAAGATTGGTGTTGGTCGTATCGATATTCTTCGCATACTGGGCACGATAAGACATCCCCTGCCAGACGTTATCAGCCACTTCGCTTCTGGCCGTTGTGGCATCAAACGAAAACGCGCCAAAATCATGAAGATCGATACCAAAACCTAATGCCGCGGAACGATAAAAATCACTGCCCAACACGCCGCTATACACGGTAAAACCATAAGGCAACCCATAGATAAGTTGCGCTTCGACCAGATTAGGATCCTCTGATGTATCATTATTTTGGTAATGCCCGGCGGCAACGCTATATTGCAATGCCCCCTGTCGCTGCATGATAGGTAAAGAAGACGACGTCTGAACGAATCTACGCTCACTCCCATCAGCCTCCGTGATTGTTATATCGAAATCACTGCCGGAAGATACCTGCGGTACATCCGTAATTTCAAACGCCCCTGCGCTAACATAGGTTTGATAGAGGGTGTAGCCATTTTGCTTAATGGTCACCTTAGCATCGCTTTTCGCAATCCCCCGGATCACCGGCGCAAACCCTTGTTGGCTATAGGGCAGCATAGCGGTATCTGTTTGCAGACGAATACCACGAATCGGAAGGCTGTCAAAAATATCTCCCGCAGTAGAGCTATCGCCGAGCGTCAGTTGGCTACGCAGGCGCTTTATATCCCGCTGAATATACGTCGAAATGTTTTCCCAACCATCTCCGCTTTGGTAATTTCCATTGTTTCGTATGCGCCACGGCCCTACATTCAGTCCACTGTTTAAGCTCAGGTAATTTTGTGTCGACGAGCCCTGAGAGCTGTAGTGTGTTTTAGAGCCGCTATAGTAATAACCCAACAGGGCAGCAGGTATCCCATCATCCCAATTATCAGGGTCGATATACCCCTGCACTTCCTGATTAACAGCAACTTGCGGAACACGAATATCCAGCCGTTGTTGCTGAGTGGAGAAAGTCCAGGAAGCCTCTTCAATGTAACGTCCGATATCATCAACCGTGGCGTCATCAGACATCGTTTTCATCAATGGCATTTTGCTGACATTGACGCCATAGGCGGCCAGTTCTGATTTTTTTAACACGGGAATGAGTGCGGTATGGGCTTCATTAAGCACATACGTCACATTCTTTTTTTCAACAAAATGATTATTAAAATAAACAGAACTGAGGTAGACGCCTGGTGCAAGTGCATTATCGTCTAAAAAAGTACGGATCGTCTCTGCGCTGTCTATTGGGGAATCAAAACGTAGCGCATCAATATTAAACTCATCATCAGCAACTTGTGATTCAGCGATACAAAACGGACTACACAACATCAACGCGGTGGCAATAGCTGATAATTTCAATGAGAGTATTTCATGATAATTATTGATAGGCCGCATATTGTGGATATCCTTATCCGCCAAATTTAAAGTGACTTTTCCTGTTCGGAAGTGGCATTACCGTAGTCGTCGATTGCGCTCCACCGAACAGACTTAGCGTTCCCACCCGGTAGGGAATAGATCATTTTTGAATAGGGTGAAATCATCATAGACACAGCGGAAAGCGTATCTTTCGGCGGCTTTACCTCTTTGCCGTCAACGGTCATGTTATGCAAAGAAATATAATATGCCGTCGGGTTATCCACAGCCAAACGTCCACCTGAAACAGAAAATATCAGACTTTTGTATGCTTCTTGCGCGTCGCTTTTATTTAATCCTTTTGGTCGCCATATCAGCTTAATACGACTGCGGGTAGCCAATTGTAGCTTACTTTGTTGAACTAACACTTTAGGCGTCGCTTCGATAGACTTGATATTAGCCCAAAAAATTTGTTCACGATCTTTTGCCAGGATGCCATTTTTATCGACTGAGATAAAATGCAGGATATTCGTCTGTCCGCCAATAAGTTTAAATAACGGAGGAGTAATAATAAGAGGAGGCTTACTTTTATCATTCTTATCGAAGTTATCAACCCATGCCTGAACAAGCTGATTACCATTACCCGTGTTTTTTACCGTTGCCTGAACTTCATCCACATCTCCAGGATAAATAATACGTGTATTGCTAATTTGCACCCCTGCCAAAGCAGTGTTTTGAAAAAGAATGAATATTGCTGAAAACAGCAAACCAGAAATGTTGAGATTCATCATTCATCCCTTATGGCTAAATCTCGAAAAGAATTACAGGACATACCCTGATTATCCTATGGCATATCCTGTCTGAACTTACGTCACACCCACTCTACATCCCTTATGGATAGTAAATGGTATAGGTTGTGGTTGCGGCAAACTCGCCGCCTTTGATACTCGCCGGATCAACGGTTGCCACAACTTTTGATGTGAAGTTAAACGTCAGGTCATTTTCTTCGCTTGCCCCGGTCGTTTGAGCAAAAGCAGAGTTCGCTTCGTCGTTAAAAACGACTTTATCATTGCTGGCATCAGCGCCATAAACCACAATGCCAACACCGGTATCAACGCCGCCAGTAAGCGCTTTCAGCTGCGTATTTTCCGTTGCGGTATCACCTGCAAAGGTCAGGTTTACCACAGTATTTTCCGGGCACTTAGTCAGTTTAATTGCAAACGGCTGAACCTGAGACGCTTCTTCGCCAATACCAGCAAAGGCGTTCGTCCCCAGCGGGGTAAAGGGTACCTGAACATCTTCGCTGTTTGTCTCAACCTGGCAAGGCGGGTTAATAATAGTACCGGTAAAAGTGACGGTGCCCTGGTCATCAGTTAAATCTGCCGCATGCGCAACATTGATAGCTGCAACAAGCAACAAAGAGGCAGAAAGGAGTACTTTCTTTTTCATGTGAAATTTCCCTATAATAAATTTTATTATCTTTCGAATGCTGCCTCTGAAATTCCCGCCAAAGACTTTTGCATATAAAAATCCAAAACAGTCCTCAGAAGAGGTCCGAAAGATAGAATCTTATGCGTTCTAACCCAATGGATATTGTGGTCGGCATATATAATATAATATGATTTTTATTTCATCAATAGCACAAAGACAAAAAACAATACCATTATAAAACAGCAAGTTAAAATAAATTAATCACACAAAGAAAAACAATATTTAAATAATTTATAGCTATGCATTTTATATATAAAAAATAAATCACTATCGATTCATATTCGTTATGAATACAACAACCCATTCCCAACCAGAAACCGCCCATCAATAAAACATTATTTTAGTGTATTTTATATATTGAAAAGACTACAATTCCGAGTCCGTATGTTATCGGCATCTAACATGCAAATAATTGCTTTCAAGAATAATTGCAATCGTTCGTTCAGACTTCACAAATATGATAGCATTAGCCCTACTTAGCTGTTGTTGCTGTGTATGACAGGTGGTATGAAAAAAGTCATTTTCTCTTTAGCCTTGGGGACGTTTGGGCTGGGCATGGCCGAATTTGGCATCATGGGTGTACTCACCGAATTGGCGCGGGACGTGGGAATTTCCATTCCTGCCGCTGGCCATATGATTTCGTTTTACGCTTTTGGCGTGGTGCTTGGCGCGCCCATTATTGCACTCTTTTCCAGCCGCTTTTCGCTCAAGCATATTCTGCTGTTTCTGGTCACGCTGTGTGTGATTGGCAACGCCATTTTCACCCTCTCCTCCTCGTATTTTATGCTGGCGGTGGGTAGGCTGGTTTCAGGCTTCCCGCACGGCGCATTTTTTGGCGTTGGCGCAATTATCCTGTCGAAGCTCGCCCGCCCGGGAAAAGTCACTGCCGCTGTCGCGGGCATGATTTCGGGTATGACCGTTGCCAATCTGGTTGGCATTCCCATCGGCACCTGGCTGAGTCAGGAATTTAGCTGGCGCTATACGTTCCTGCTGATTGCCGTCTTTAATATCGCCGTGATGGTCTCGGTCGCTTTTTGGGTGCCCAACATCAGCGATGAAGCAAAAGGAAACCTGCGCGAACAATTTCACTTTTTGAAAAGCCCCGCCCCGTGGCTCATTTTCTCCGCCACCATGTTTGGTAACGCCGGGGTTTTCGCCTGGTTCAGCTATGTCAAACCATACATGATGTTCATCTCCGGCTTTTCCGAAGCGCTGATGACCTTCATCATGATGCTGGTAGGATTAGGAATGGTGTTGGGAAATCTGCTGAGCGGTCGGCTGTCTGGTCGCTATACGCCGCTGCGCATTGCGGTGATAACCGACTTCGTGATTGTGCTGGCTCTGCTGTTACTCTTTGCCTTTGGCGGGATCAAAGCCGCGTCGCTGACCTTCGCCTTTATTTGCTGCGCGGGCCTGTTTGCCCTGTCGGCACCGCTGCAAATTTTATTGCTGCAAAATGCTAAAGGAGGGGAGCTGCTGGGTGCGGCTGGCGGGCAAATTGCCTTTAACCTCGGCAGCGCGATTGGCGCCTACAGCGGTGGCATGATGCTGACGCTGGGCTTTGCCTACAACTACGTGACGCTGCCGGCGGCACTGCTGTCGTTTTCTGCGATGTCGTCACTGTTGCTGTACGGTCGCCTGAAGCGCGCAGTACCCCAGATGACACACGCTGCCGGATAGCATCTGCGCTACCCGGCTACGCGAACCTTACTCCTGCGGCCACAGCCAGGCCGCACCGCGTACACCGCTGGAATCCCCGTGTAGCGCCTTGCGTAGAGGCGTTTCGCATTCGCCGCCAAAGACAAACTGCTTAATCAACGTCGGAACGTTTTGATACAGTCGGTCGACATTACTCATTCCGCCCCCCAGCACAATGACGTCCGGATCGAGAATATTCACCACATGTGCCAGTGATTTCGCCAGACGACGCTCATAGCGGCTCAACGCCTGCTCCGCAAGAGCATCCTGCGCAGTAACAAGACTGATAATTTCATTGCCTTTGAGCTGCTTACCGCTCAGACGCTGGTAGTCGGTGGCAAAGCCGGTCCCGGAAATGAAGGTTTCAATGCAGCCTTGTTTACCGCAATAACAGGGGACTTCCTGTCGGAACAGCAGCTCATCTTCGTCCATCCATGGCAGCGGATTATGCCCCCACTCGCCCGCGGTACCGTTACCACCCGTGTGCGCCCGACCATTCAGTGCCACGCCTGCGCCACATCCGGTGCCGATAATCACCGCAAACACGGTTTGCGCCCCGGCCGCCGCACCATCCACCGCTTCTGAAACCGCCAGACAGTTGGCATCATTTGCCAACCGCACTTCACGATTCAGACGCGAACTCAGGTCTTTGTCAAAAGGTTGTCCGTTAAGCCAGGTCGAGTTGGCATTCTTTACCACCCCGGTGTAAGGCGAGATTGAACCTGGAATGCCCATTCCCACGGTTCCCGTCTGCCCGGTGGCGTTTTCCGCCATCTCCACCAGCGTGGCGATGGTTTCTATCGTTTGCCGATAATCATCACGCGGCGTGGGCAGGCGATGGCGAAAAAGCTGTTCGCCCACCTCGCCAAGCGCAATAACTTCCGTTTTCGTACCGCCCAAATCGATACCTATACGCACTGTTTGCTCCTCTTCCCGATTAACAATGCAAGCATAGCGACAATTCGCTATCATGCCCGCTGGATTTAACGACAAGGCCGTGGAAATTATCATGCTGTGGTTCAAAAATTTAATGGTTTACCGTCTTAGCCGCGATGTTTCTTTGCGTGCCGAAGAGATGGAAAAACAGCTGGCATCAATGACGTTCACCCCTTGCGGTAGCCAGGATATGGCAAAAATGGGCTGGGTTCCGCCGATGGGATCGCACAGCGATGCATTAACGCATACCGCCAATGGCCAAATTATTATCTGCGCCCGCAAAGAAGAAAAAATTCTGCCGTCGCCGGTTATCAAACAGGCGCTGGAAGCCAAAATATTCAAACTGGAAGCTGAGCAAGGTCGCAAACTTAAGAAGACCGAAAAAGACTCGCTGAAAGATGAAGTTCTACACTCATTGCTGCCGCGCGCCTTTAGCCGCTTCAGCCAGACAATGATGTGGATCGATACCGTCAACGATCTGATCATGGTTGATTGTGCGAGCGCGAAAAAAGCCGAAGATACGCTGGCGCTGCTGCGTAAGAGTCTCGGTTCGCTGCCGGTCGTTCCGCTGACGATGGAAAACCCTATTGAGCTGACGCTGACCGAATGGGTTCGCTCCGGCACCACGGCGCAGGGCTTCCAACTGCTGGATGAAGCTGAACTGAAAGCGATCCTTGAAGACGGCGGTGTGATCCGCGCGAAAAAACAGGATCTGGTCTGCGACGAAATCGCCGTGCATATCGAAGCGGGCAAACTGGTCACTAAGCTGGCCCTCGACTGGCAGCAGCGCATTCAGTTCGTTATGTGTGACGACGGCTCCATTAAGCGCCTGAAGTTCAGCGACGAACTGCGCGATCAGAATGAAGATATCGACCGCGAAGATTATGCTCAGCGTTTTGATGCCGATTTCATCCTGATGACAGGTGAACTGGCGGCGCTGATTAAAAGTCTGGTGGAAGGATTAGGCGGCGAAGCACAACGTTAAGCCGTGTTTAGCGAATGGCGACTCAATATCGCCATTCGTCATTTTTACGCTTACAGGTAACGGCAAAGATAGGATGTTGGCTCTGCTACCTGCAGATGAAACTCGCTGTTGCCCGGTACGTTAAACACGTCTCCTGCGGCATACACTTTCCACTCGGTTTCCCCTGGCAGCAGCACGTTCAGTGCGCCACTAACTACCGTCATCTCTTCAGGTGCCGCAGTACCAAAGGTATATTCACCTTCAGCCATCACGCCTACACTGGCGCGGCCAGTACTGCTGCTGGTAAAACCGATCGATTTTACTTTGCCGGAAAAGTATTCATTACTTTGAAGCATACAACTGGCCCTATCTCGTGATTAAGTTAGGAACCAATATAGGGGGCTGACGTTCCACCTGTCACGCAAAATTACGCCAGCAATTCCGAAGCCAGTCGGGCAATCAACACATTGGACAGCAGAACCGGGACATCCAGCGACTTTTGCAGTAAATCACGATGACGTTGATGAAACCCCAGGCAGTCCAGCATAAGAACATCAGCACCTTGCTCAAGGAGATATTTCCCGGCATCAATCAGCTGTTGTTCAGAACCTTCTACTGGATTCGCCACGGCGTACACTGGCGGAGTTTGTAACACCTGCCACTTTTGTGTCTGGGCTTTGAGCAATTCAGCAACAGGTACAATGACCCCAACCTGATGCCCTTCGACAATCGAAGCCACTAACGGGGGAATAATGCGTATAGGTTCCAACAAGATACTATTGCGGGCGGTCAGACGGGTAATTGAGGCGGTACTCATCAGCAGGATCACATCAAATCCCTGATTATCGAGAACTTCCACAATGCTTTGCAGCGAGCGTTCCACTTTCTGACGTGAGACATGAGCAAGTTGGTGGTCGCTAAGCAGCGTTAATAACAGCTCGTCACCGGGTGAAGCTCCGTACTCAGCCATCACATCTTCTCGCTGCATCTGCCCCAGCAGACTGTGGTGAGTAATGTGCTGTTCATCAATATATTCCGTCAGGAGCGGTAACATCTCACACATCGGCACAACGCCAATCGTGAGGATAGCCAACGACGTACTCATTTGTTGCTCCACCGTCTTCTTACTTTGCTGTGAAATCCCGGATAAGTGCCGGGCGCTGACCTGTGCTACAAATGCTCAAAAGCGTAGCAGTAGATCGGCGGTGTATTGTGTAAAGATTCCAGATCATTCCAGTACTGGATTGTTATTGTTTAATTTTCAATTTTTACTGTATACGGCGAAATTTAAAATAATGTGATGTACGCCCGGACTGGCACTTTTAAGACTCGTGCCAGAGCGGTCTTCATATCAGGTTTTATCGGGGTCTTCGTAGCGTTTTTTAGCATCCATCGCTTCCTGAGCTGAAGGATGCTCACTGATCAACGAATTCGGTTTAGGGTGGTCGGCACGAAGTTGATACCAGGTTACCGTCTGGCCTGGCGTCCCTTTTTCAACCGTAACAATGGTCGCTTGACGTGGGTAAGGTGGTTGTGTCGGCATAGTTCTTCCTTTTCACTGGATGAACATTAAGTATAGACACCGCCCTGCAACCGTGGCGCTGCCTGCGCCAGTATCCCAAGAATGTCTTCCACTACCTGCGAAGGCGGATTGGTGGCATCAACGATATAGTGCGCAGCCTCACGATACAGAACATCACGCTGGGCGAGCACTTCCTGAACCTCTTCGGTCAACGGTTTGCCGGTTAGAGTCGGTCGTAATCCTTCTTCAGGCGTGGCCTCCAGACGATCAACCAGTACCGATACCGGTGCGCTTAGATAGATAACCACGCCGTGGCTGCGCATGTAATGACGATTAAATTCGGTAAGAATGATACCGCCGCCGGTCGCAACAACCGTGGCAGGAGCGGTGACAGCCTGCAGAGCGGTCGTTTCCTGGGCACGAAACCCTTCCCATCCTTCTCTTTCGACGATTTCCGCCACGGTCATTTGCACGTGCGATTGCAACCAGCGATCGGTATCAACGAACTGGAAATCAATAGCCTTTGCCAGCGCCATACCGGTTGTCGTCTTACCACACCCCCGGGGGCCAACAAGAAAAAGAGGTTGCGTCATCACAGAATTTCCCCAGAGAGCCGCCAACAAGCGGGATCTGATGCGGTTAAAAATATAATCATATCATCAAACTAGTACATCGCCAAAACTGTAAAGAAAAAATTACAGAAAGAATGGCGAGATGAGTTAACCCCTACTATAACAAGAATTCACAATGAATAAAGTGTAAATAATAAATTACACACCCTATTTTCTACGCTGAACTTCCAGCCACCACTTATCCAGTTCAGCCGCAAAATGCTGTCTGTCGCGGGGCGAAAGGCTGTCCGGCCCCCCGGTCTGGATACCGCTGGCTCGCAGTGTATCCATAAAATCACGCATCATCAGACGCTCACGGATCGTCGCTTCGGTATAGCGTTCGCCGCGCGGGTTAAGCGCCGCCGCACCTTTTTCAATCACTTCAGCCGCCAGCGGAATATCTGCCGTTATCACTAAATCACCGGCGCTGCACTGACGCACAATCTCGTTATCAGCCACGTCAAAGCCCGCAGGCACACGTAATGTGCTGATGAAACGCGAAGGCGGGACGCGCAGGCTTTGGTTGGCCACCAAAACAAGCGGCATTTGCATGCGCTCAGAGGCGCGGTACAAAATGTCTTTAATCACATTCGGACACGCATCGGCATCCACCCATATTGTCATAACTTCTCCCCACTGGTGTGCTGTCGCACATTGTCGCGTGCTTTTACTTTCAGGCAAAGTGCTGTTTCTCCTTCTGAACATATTCATTCCGCGCTAAGCTTAGCTTTCCCAGATTTACCCTAAATAATTCGGGTTGCAGGCAGGCGGCAAGAGAGTGAGTCCCGATGAGCTTACTCTGGTAAGTAATTCGGGTGAGCGAACGCAGCCAACGCACATGCAACTTGAAGTATGACGGGTATAAAACAATGAATATCATCCATAGGGAGTGACAAGATGGACAAGAAAATTGGTTTTATCGGCTGCGGTAATATGGGCAAAGCCATTCTTGGCGGCATGATCGCCAGCGGTCAGGTTCTCCCCGGACAAATCTGGGTCTACACCCCTTCCCCCGATAAGGTCGCCGCGCTACACGACCAGTACGGCATTAATGCGGCGCAGTCTGCACAAGAAGTCGCGCAGATCGCTGATATTGTTTTTGGGGCCGTAAAACCAGGCATCATGATTAAGGTGCTGAGCGAAATTACCTCCAGCCTGAACAAAGATTCCCTTGTCGTCTCGATTGCCGCCGGTGTTACCCTCGATCAGCTTGCCCGCGCGCTGGGTCATGACCGTAAAATCATTCGCGCGATGCCAAACACGCCATCGCTGGTGAACGCCGGAATGACCTCCGTCACGCCAAACGCCTTAGTCACGCCGGAAGATACGGCCGACGTGCTCAATATCTTCCGCTGCTTTGGCGAAGCTGAAGTCATTGCGGAGGCAATGATTCATCCGGTCGTTGGCGTCAGCGGTTCAGCACCGGCCTATGTATTTATGTTTATCGAAGCGATGGCAGATGCCGCCGTTCAGGGGGGGATGCCCCGCGCACAGGCTTATAAATTTGCAGCACAAGCGGTAATGGGTTCGGCGAAGATGGTTCTGGAAACGGGTAAACATCCTGGCGAATTGAAGGATATGGTGTGCTCGCCAGGTGGAACCACCATTGAGGCGGTACGCGTCCTGGAAGAACGCGGTTTCCGTTCATCGGTGATTGAAGCGATGATTAAGTGCATGGAGCAGTCGGAAAAACTCAGCCGCTCCTGAGTTAACACCGCCGGACGTCAGGCCGCCGCTTCAGTGCGGTTACGTCCGGAATTCTTTGCTTTGTAGAGAGCCATATCTGCTGATTTTAACCATTCTCGATAGTGTTCAGTTTCAGACGTCAGCGGCGCAACGCCCACGCTAATGCGCAGGTCAACCTGCGGCGCGCAAGATAAACGCAGTTGGGTAAGCCGTTCGTGAACACGAGACATCGCTGCAATCGCGCTGCTCGCTGACGTGCCACACATGATTACCGCAAACTCATCACCGCCAAAGCGACCAATCACATCGCTACCGCGTAAGGTCATCTGTAACTGGCGGGTCAGTGCAACAATGGCCTGATCCCCGACGTCATGGCCCCAGGTATCATTGATACTCTTAAAATGGTCGATATCGATGATAAGGAGCGTGGCATCACGCTGATGGCGGCGGCAATTATCAAATTCATTCCGCAGCAACAGTTCCCAATGACGTCGGTTATAAACCCCGGTCATCCCATCTCGCGTACTCATAACCTGTAAGCGACGTTTATGTTCTGCCAGCCTGATGAGCGTCTGGTAACTCACCCAGGCAAATAGCAACGGGTAAACCACTAACACCGGCAGCGACAGCAGCACACTCAGTTGCGTACTGCTAAAAGCCACGGGAATATCCGTTAACTGTAACGTCACCAGGCAGGAAACCACCATCAACACGGCGCCTGCGATGAAGACACGCATACCCCCTGCGCCCATCAGGTTGATACAGATAATCATCAACAGCGCCGTGGATGGCAGCAAGTTTATCCCCATAATCCCCATCCACATCCCGGCGAGGATGGCATCGGCTTTTAAGTTGGTATATTCGCTATGCAGTGGATCGATAGCTTTACTTGCCAATTGCCATGCCAGATGCGGCCAGACAAACGCCCATCCCACCAGCAAAAGCCACCAGCCTCCGGTTATTGGCTGAGAAACTAATACCGACGCGATAGGGAAAAACATTCCCCCCAGTCCCACCGCTCGCGGCAGCCTGATTCGTCGGGCAAATCGCAGACCGGAACGTTGGTGGTCATTTTGATGAAGCAATATAAATGCTTCATTCGGGACGACCTTCTTTTGATAAAAGTTTTCATCATTCATCGTATTTGGGAATATTCTGAAACAAATTTCCCAAATTATAGGAAGGGGTCTGGTGGCGGAAGTATGATATTTCGGGTGAGCGATTTTACCTGCTCACCCGGAAGTGCTAAGCAGATTTTTTCAGGCAAGCGCTCATAAACTTATTACGATCATCGCCTTTCAGAGACTGCTCCGTCGCCTTGACGTTGCATTCACGCATTTTCTGCTGCTGCGGCGTCAGGCTCTTTTCCTCAGGCGCAGATTTACTGTTTTTCAGGCAATCACTCATATAGGTCTTACGCGCATCCCCTTTTAAGGTCTGCGCCGTGGCCTGCTGATTGCAGGTGGTCATACGCTGTTGTTGCGGGGTTAACGTCTTCTCGGCAGCACCGACGGTAGTTAAAAAAATAAGGCCAAAGAGTAACGTCATTAATAATGTAATTTTCATAGCACCATCCTTTTCTGAACGACGACACACAGGTAAGTTTGGCTGCTAACGATAAAAATACCACCCGACGGCAAAAGTATTGCCGTCGGGTGTCAGCTTAATTCAGTCCTAACGCCGCTTTCATAGTGTAAAACAGATCGGTTTGATCGGTCAGGCCAACCACATTCGCCGCATGAGGGCCATAGGCTGCAATACGCAGTTGGCTGCCGGTGTGCTCCTGGGACTCTTCTTCAGAGTTGCCATAGCTGATGACCATCACCGCGCCATCTTTAGTGTTCAGCGCCTGCGTTAAACCGGGTGCTTTAGTATCCGGTGCGACAATCTGGCTGGCATGCGCGTGGTCAGCGGTTACCACAACCAGGGTGTTGCCATCTTTCTTCGCAAAGGCAAGTGCACGCTGCACCGCTTCATCCAGATCGACCGTTTCACCAATTTGTCCACACGGGTTAGCGGCGTGATCTTGTTTATCGATCGACGCGCCTTCTACTTGCAGGAAGAAACCTTTCTCATTTTTGCTTAACAGCTCAATCGCTTTATCCGTCATCTGCGCCAGCGTTGGCACGCTGTCGTTACGTTTTGGATTTGGCGTACAGGTCACTACCGGCTTATCCAGGTTGCCGTGATAAGACGCTTTCGGCCCTTCCCAACGCACTGGCATATTACCGTCTGAGAACAGACCCAACAGCGGTTTATCCTGATTCGCTTCGCTAACAGCCGCCAGCGTCGCGGCATCACTCACCATCTGGTAACCACGGGCCTGGGCTTGTTCTCGCAGCGTTTTACCCTGCCACTCACCTGCCGTAGCGGTTTCAGTAAAAGTCTTTGCCCCGCCGCCTAACGTAACATCCGCACGAGCATTCAATAATTGTTCGGTAATTGACCCTTTACCGCCTTTTTCCAGCGCGTTCGTCGGGCATTTTTCAGCCGTCACGCTCGGACCATAGCATTTACGCGAAGTGACATGGGCAACCAGTGCGGCCGGCGTGGCATCCTGCAATTCAGCCGTGGAAACGTTGCCTGTCGCCAGACCTGCCGCTTTGGCCATTTCCAGAATCGTGGTGTGATCTTTTTCATGAATATCCACACCCAGCGCCCCGTTATAGGTCTTCACGCCGGTTGTCCATGCTGTCGCAGATGCTGCTGAATCTGTCACATAATCGGGCTTGCCCGTTTTCTTATCCAACGCATAATGTGTGTATTGTCCGGTCAACGGTAAAGCATCAATACCTTTAAAAAAGCCGCCCGCGCCTTCAGCATAATTTCGCGCTGCCGTTATTTCGGAGTCGCCCATCCCATCGCCAATCAGTAAAATTATATTTTTGGCCGGTTTATCGTTCAGGGATTCGCGCAGAGCTGCCGTTTGATCGGCAGACAATCGGCGAGCGCCACCCGGCGTGGTGATATCTCCCTGAGCAGCACGATTATCCATAACCGCTACAGTAGATGTTTCTGCATTAATAACCGGGGTAAACAGCAAAGGTAACAGGGCAATAGCCAGAGCGCTTTGTTTCACTTTATATTCTCCATGTATAAATACGGTAAAATTAAAACAAAGCGACTATAAGTATTTGATGTGACACTTTTATGATAATTTGTGGTTACCCCACCACAGATGGATCACAACGCTTTTGGTACGCACTCGCCAGCATTATGTATGTTCGTCAGAAACGCGGGCATGTGGTTTCCGCCAGCCAGCGCCCCCTCAATTTGACGAATAAATATTTGCCGATCGTTCCACGCCATATTGCGCAGCATTTCGATGATTACCCGCTCTAACGTTTCGACCTGTGCCGCCAGATCTTGCGATTCTTCTTCTTTTTGCGCGAGCTTAAGTAACAACTCAGTGACGAGGTTTTTCATTTGCCTATTCCCTTAACAAAATATGGGTCACGTTATCATTAAGGCTCACGACTGCCTAGAGGATGAAAGTTGTATTTTTATAAGAAATAAAACGATTTGCGAAAACAATCACAACACAAAATAAGGGAAAATGAGTCCTGAAGCAGGATGATTCAATATAAAAAGGTAAGAAAATTAATAATCACACAAATATATAATACACAATTATGGATTAACAACGCTGACAAGCAGCGTTGTTAATCAGGACCTCAACGAGCCTCGCGCCGACGTCGCAACGCGATAGCCAGTTGCCAGATATTGATAAGCACAATGCTTGCTGTAGCAATGAACACCCAACGGAACCCCGCCATTGCCGAAACCGTTGCCCCCATCAATGGCCCTGCGACGTTGCCAAGGTACATAAATGACTGGTTATAGCCAAAGATGCGTCCGGTTATCTGGTCGCTGGAGTATTTCACCAACAGCGTCTGCACCGCCGGCAACATCGCACCATCAGCAAAGCCGAGCAGAAAACGTAGAATTCCCAACTGCAACGGCGTGGTAACCCACGACATGGCAAAAAACAGCACCACCGCGAAGATTAACGTCGCCATTAAAATCCGCTCAGTACCAATACGGTCGCCTAATTTACCAAGTCGGGGCGCGGAAATCAGAGCAGAAATGCCCGGTACTGAGGCTATCAGCCCACTGAGAAAAGCAATATTCGAACTGTCCGGGACCATTGATTTAATAAACAGCGCCAGAATAGGCCCAATTGAGCCGTTACACAGTTGAATCACCATGGTGGTAAAAAACAGGCTGATCACCAACGCTGGATGCGAAAGCGAGGCAAACACAGCCTTCCCACTCAGACGTTCGCTTTTTTTAATCGTCGGGCGAACGCCCTCTTTTATCAAGAACAGTGTGACCAGAAAACTCACCACCAGCAAGGCGGCGGTAATACAGAATACCGCCCGTAAGCCAACATGATCGGCGATAAAGCCTCCCATCAGCGGTCCGCCAATGACGCCGCTGATTTGCGCCGTAGAGAGCGTACTCAGCGCCCAGCCGCTGCGCTCGCGTGGAACCTGGGACGCAACCAGCGCCATCGCATTAGGAATATAGCCGGAGGTTAACCCCATCACCCCGCGCAGCAGAAAAAGCTGCCAGACGTTAGTGGCAAATGCCTGTAGCAAAATCGCAATGGCCATCCCCAGTGAGGCCCGCAGCAGCATCAGCTTGCGTCCTTTGCGGTCGGCCAGACTGCCCCACATCGGAGAAACAATGGCTGAAATCAGAAAGGTGACGCTGAACGTTAATCCGGACCACATTGATAGCGCTTCATGCGAGGTCACGCCCAGTTGGGAGATATAGAGTGGTAAAAAAGGCAAGATTTGGCTAATCGCCAGTCCGGTAAAAAAACACCCGAACCAAACGGAAATAAGGTTAACTCTCCAGGATTCCATAAGGACTCATAACGATAATTAGCTGAAAACTGCGAGCAGCTTAACAAATTACTTAGCCGAATAAGGGTCTACAGGTGCGATAAATCACAGTTTAGGATTTTATCTTCCCGCTCATCATATTTGTGATATAGCTCACATCAAACCCATAATATAAACAGGGGATTGTGCTTCCCGCGCGATCTGCGTGTATGTCCCCTTCTAATCCCCTGTCATTCGCCAAAACAATCTGCCAGAAGCCGAGGAAACCTGCGTTTTGTCGTGGTAATGTATGTGCTTTGCATTCATGGAATGGGTTTTTAAGATGGCAAAGTTGCGGGTAGGAATCGTATTTGGTGGTAAATCAGCGGAACATGAAGTGTCATTGCAATCGGCAAAAAATATTGTCGATGCCATCGACAAGACTCGCTTTGACGTTGTGCTGTTAGGTATTGATAAACAAGGGCAATGGCACGTCAGCGATGCCAGTAACTATCTGCTCAATTCAAACGATCCGGCGCATATTGCGTTGCGACCTTCTGAGACCAGCCTGGCGCAGGTACCGGGTAAACAAGAGCACCAGTTGATCGATGCACAAAACGGTCAACCGCTGCCGACGGTCGATGTTATTTTCCCGATCGTACACGGTACTTTGGGTGAAGATGGCTCTCTGCAGGGCATGCTGCGCGTGGCGAACCTGCCGTTTGTCGGTTCTGATGTGCTGGGTTCTGCTGCCTGTATGGATAAAGACGTGACCAAACGTCTGCTGCGTGATGCCGGGTTAAATATCGCGCCATTTATTACGCTCACTCGCGCGAATCGCAACAGCATCAGCTTTAGTGAAGTGGAATCCCGCCTGGGTCTGCCGCTGTTTGTAAAACCGGCCAACCAGGGATCGTCCGTTGGCGTCAGTAAAGTAACCAGCGAAGCCCAATACGATCAGGCCGTCGCGCTGGCATTTGAATTCGATCATAAAGTCGTTGTGGAGCAAGGGATCAAAGGCCGCGAGATCGAATGTGCGGTACTGGGCAACGATCATCCGCAGGCCAGTACCTGTGGTGAGATCGTGCTGAACAGCGATTTTTACGCTTACGACACTAAATACATTGACGATAACGGTGCCAAAGTTGTCGTTCCGGCAGCAATTGCGCCAGAGATTAACGATAAGATCCGCGAAATCGCCATTCAGGCCTACCAGACTCTGGGCTGTGCCGGCATGGCGCGCGTGGACGTCTTCTTAACTGCTGAAAACGACGTTGTGATCAATGAGATCAACACGCTGCCTGGCTTTACCAACATCAGTATGTATCCGAAGCTGTGGCAGGCGAGCGGTTTAGGCTATACCGATTTGATCACTCGCCTGATCGAACTGGCGCTGGAACGCCATGCTGCGGATAGCGCGCTGAAAACCAGTATGTAAACCCGTCAGGATGCCTGATAGAGCTATTGGGCATCCTTTGCTTCATCATCTTCAACGCGGCGACGGATGATTAATCCGGCCAGCCAAAAGCTAATCACCCAGGTCACCAGCCCCACCGCATAAGTTTGCCATCCCTGCGCTTCAAAACCTAATAACCCCACCACGCCATTCAGAATAAAGATAAGCCCAATAGCGAAGGCATAGTAGTGCCAGTCTCGGCGGATTTTTACAGGCAGGTTCATAACAGCTCCGGTGAAAATACAACACAGGGAGGCATCCTCGCACATTTCCCCGAGGGCGTCTGTGGCCTGTGCGGAATTTCTTAAATGTAACTCAATTTAACTTAAGGTTACATAATTGTGACCGCCAACAAAAAACCGAAATCCAGGAATAATCTCTACCTGAAATTACCATCATTCTGATATTGACATTGCCGATCACCTGTCAGACTCACTCTCAGTTCCAGGCATTACGTCAAAAAAAGCAGGTTATTTCCGGAGGTCTTTATGGCTGATTTTACGCTCTCAAAATCCCTGTTTAAGGGCAAGTATCGGGATCCCTCCTCCCTGCCCGGCAACATTGCGTATGCCGTATTTGTGCTGTTTTGCTTCTGGGCGGGTGCACAGATTTTAAATCTGTTGGCTCACGCGCCCGGCATCTATGAAGAACTGATGCAGCTGCAAATGCAGGAGACAGGACGCCCGCGGGTTGAAATCGGTTTAGGCGTCGGTACCCTCTTTGGACTGATCCCCTTCCTGGCCGGAAGCCTGATTCTTGGCGTCATAGCGGCGGTCATGCGCTGGCGTCACCGTCATCATAAAGATGACTGATTCATACACTTCGCCCGACGATCGTCCACCCGTTTAGCAAACCACGCAGTAGTCAGATTACGCGTGATCTTCGGGCTTTCCAGTTGAATGCCCGGCAGCATTTCACGGGGTAACGTTTTCCCGGTCTTCGCCTCCGCCAGCTTATAAACCTTTTCGTACAATGCGGTTTTTTCAAAGGCCAGGCTGTCACCTTTTTGCAGCTGCTGGCGGATCTCACTCTCGCTCATCCCTAGCTTCCCGGCCAGTTTACGTACCGCCAGCTCCGTTTTGCCCGGCTCACTGCTGCCATAGAGAATCAAATCCCCGTCCATCGCCAGCTTCACTCCGCTGGCTTTACTGACCGCATTCTGGAAAGCTGCATTGCGGCTCGCATACCACCCGGCATTAAAATCGGCGAAACGGAAGATTGGCGCACTGTAATTCGCCGGGTAGTTGAGCAGATGATACGTACCGAACCATAACCCACCACGGCGGCTAAACACTTCCTGACGTACCGTCCCCGCCATTTTCCACGGATACCCGCTGGTGTGCTGCTCAGCAAACGCGATACTGACCTGCATTGGACCACCGGTATGTACCGGATTAAGCGATCCGAACAATGTCTGCCCCATCGGCACCATGTTGATGAAATCATCAAAGATGGCGCTAAGCTGTTTTTCCGTCTTCACCGTATCCAGACGCTCGCTGTAGCTTTTCCCCGTTGGCGAGTTAATCTTTAGCGCGGTATGCACGACAAACAGCGGGATATGCATGCGTTCTGCGCGACGGTCAATCTCTTTCCAGGCTATTTTGCTTAAACCAGGAACAGCCGGATCGGCCTGGAAGTTTGACTCCTGCTGCGCAACCGCCAGCACCGAACAGATATTTTCAACCGTTGGTGCCAGCTTCTGGCTTTCAAAGGTCTTTGCCAAATCCTGCGCCCATGCGTCCCGGTCTTTCACGCTGGCGGGCATTTTCTGGCGCACCACGCTCGCCACATCGACGGCTTTCTCCCCTTTTTTTAGCGGCTGCGCGGGTTGACTACTGCATCCCACCAGCACCAGTGCTGCCAGACCAGACAAGGGGTAAAGACGGGAAACCGTCGACATAACATCTCCTTATTATTAACTCAGCGTATGGGTAACTTCCTGAATATCCTGACCATCAAGCTCTCGTTCAAAGCTGCGCAGACGCTTATAAATAGACATCAGTTCTACTAACGTTGTCCAGGAGTTAATCAGATACTGGAACGAGCCGCGCACCTGGCCAAACACGTTAGTGATTTGCGTCATCAGGCCGAGCGTAATCGTACCGGCAACAATCGACGGAAACAGCAGGAACAAGCCGAAAACGTTATCAACCTGCAGGTAAAGAATACGGGCAATATTGAAGTACATATAGTGAAAATAGAGACGGAAGTAGTTTTGCCGTACCGCATGGAAAAGTTCACGCACCGTCGGTGGCGTCGCACGGTTGCCATCATCTTCGCCATAGACCAATTCTTTACGATAGGCCGCTTCCACGCGCTGGTTTTTAAACTCCAGCCCAGGAAGTTTTATCCCGACCACGGCCAGCAAACCGGTTCCCATCAGCGACCAGACAATCGCGGCAATCACCAGGCCATAAGGCACATGTCCAACAATCGGCAGGTCAGGAACATGGGCAGAGAGCGTAACCAGTACAGGCAGGAAGGCAATCAGCGTCATAATTGCGTTGATAAAGCTGACGCCCATATCTTCCAGCGTAGAAGCAAAACGCATGGTGTCTTCCTGCACACGCTGCGCTGCGCCTTCGATGTGACGCAAATGCTGCCAGTGCGCCATATAGTGTTCGTTCATCGCGGTACGCCAGCGGAACACATAGTGGCTGACGAAGAAGTTGTTCATCACGCCAATGACTACGGCTATCAGCGCAATACCGAGAAAAATGCCCACTTCATGATAGAACTGCTCAATCTTCACCTTGTGTGGTGCGCTGAGCGCAGTTTGAATCAGGTCATAAAATGGCGCATACCAGGCGTTGACGGCGACGCCGACTTCAACCAGAAACCAGGTCACAAAAATAATCAGCGATGTGCCCAGAATAGACCAGTACTGCCAGCGGTGTGGACTGTAGAGAAACCAGAACAGCGCGAACACCCCGACACAAAGAATGTAGTACGCATAAAAAATCAGGTAATCCAACGACCAAAAACGCGCTGCGCTAATAGGTACGTCTCCCGACGCGCCGGTAATATGTGCAACCCAGGCTCCCCCACCTGCTTGCCAGAATACAACGGCGACCAGTGCCCAAATAAATGCCGAAATAAAGAACGGCCCCGGCTTTGGGAAAAAAGACTTAAACATAGTGCTCTCCTGCTAACTTCTTATCGTTATGACGACTGCTGTGCATTTGCCACCGTAGAGTGCGGAGGCCAGACGGCTTACGCCCAAAAACACAAGCTGAAACCGACAATTGTGACCAAAAACGAGGCACTTAGTTCGCACCTCGGTTATGAAGAATTGTTTCTGTGGTTTTCACACTCGACAACGTTCCAGTATGTGCAGATTATCACAGCGTGAGATCACAAAAGCGAACATCCGCAATCCAGGAAACTCCTGTGTTTACTCATCGTTACGTTTTTCCCACTATCATTGGTTGATAAGCGCTTTGCAATACGCCGATGAGTAGTATAAATACGCATACGCACGACATCCTTTTTCACTTTCTCTAACTCATGGACACCACCGTTGAAACGTAGTCTGCTTTTTTCTGCCGCGCTGTGTGCGGCGTCATTGACATCTGTCCAGGCGGCACAGCCTATAACCGATCCGGTCTTCGCCTCTGATATCGTTGATCGTTATGCCGACCATATATTTTACGGCAGTGGTGCTACGGGGATGGCGCTCGTGGTGATTGATGGTAATCAGCGTGTATTTCGCAGTTTTGGTGAAACACGCCCCGGCAATAATGTTCACCCGCAACTGGATTCCGTAATCCGCATTGCCTCAATTACCAAATTAATGACCAGCGAAATGCTGGTGAAATTACTCGATCAGGGCACGGTCAAACTCAACGATCCATTGAGTAAATATGCACCTCCTGGCGCACGCGTACCCACTTATCAAGGAACACCAATTACGCTGGTGAATCTGGCGACACATACCAGCGCACTGCCGCGCGAACAGCCAGGCGGCGCGGCCAAGCGCCCGGTGTTTGTCTGGCCAACCCGCGAGCAGCGCTGGAGCTATCTCTCAACGGCTACGCTTAAAGCCGCACCAGGATCGCAGGCTTCTTATTCCAACCTGGCGTTTGATCTGCTGGCCGATGCGCTGGGTACCGCGTCAGGTAAGCCTTATCCGCAGCTGTTTGAAGAAAAAATCACCCGTCCGCTGGGGATGAAAGACACCACCTTTACGCCATCTCCCGATCAGTGCCGACGCCTGATGGTCGCGGAAAAAGGTGCCAGTCCTTGTAACAATACGCTGGCAGCGATGGGCAGCGGCGGCGTCTATTCAACGCCTGGCGATATGATGCGCTGGATGCAGCAGTATCTTTCTTCTGACTTTTATCATCGTAGCCAGCAGGCCGACCGGATGCAGACGCTGATTTACCAGCGTACGCAGTTAACTAAAGTGGTGGGAATGGACGTTCCAGGCAGAGCCGATGCGCTTGGTTTGGGCTGGGTCTACATGGCGCCGAAGAATGGCAGACCGGGAATTATTCAAAAAACCGGTGGCGGCGGTGGCTTCATTACCTATATGGCGATGATCCCACAGCAAAACGTTGGGGCATTTGTCGTAGTGACGCGCTCTCCGCTAACCCGTTTTACCAATATGAGCGACGGTATCAACGAACTGGTTGCAGAATTGAGCGGGTACAAGCCACAGGTCATTCCTGCATCCTGATTCAATACTCAAAAGGCAAACGGTTAATGCACACCAGTTTGCCTTTATTCATTTCAATGTAACCGCCTTTACGCAATGCTGCGAGAACCTCAGCGACAACCGAGCGTGAAATTCGTGTGCGTTGATGAATATAGTTCATAACGCCGATGCGTGAACGAAGGGCTTCATCCCATTTCGTCATAGAGATCAATGTCGCGCGGATCTGATCGTAGGAGTTGTTGCCGATCAACTGCAGATCGCGTAATTCAAGCATGGAGTTTTGCCATGCCAACCAACAAAAAGCTTCACGCCAAAGCTGGCACTCTTCAATTATATTAATTGTTTGCGAGGCGGGTAGATGGTATCCCGTACAATCGCTTTCCGTGATTAATCTGTATTGTATATCTGTTTTTATCACACCATCTGAAAGCCCCATAATAAACGGTGCCTGCGCAATACCGACCAGCACATTCTCCCCTCGCCTCAGGGAAATTACACCATTTAAAATGATAAAGGTATCGTCACTGTTTATATCACTGGAATAAATTATTTCTTTATCGTTATCACACTCAAAGTGTTTGCCATATTTTGACAAACATTTATCAAGCTTACCAAATTCCACAAGCGGTTTATTTGCAGACAACATTTGGGCATCCCTTGCAATAAATGCCCGTCAAATCCGTGACGGGCATTTTTCTGAGTTAGATTATCTTTTCTTTAACAACAAGAGATGTCTTACCAGGTATATTTAACACCAACATTTGCAGACCAGTCTTGATCAACATCGCCACCACCGAGGTAGTTAGCATCGGTGTATGCGCTGAAGTTTTTGGTAAAGCTGAACTGAGTACCCAGTCCAACACGTACCGCAGAACCTTCTACACCGTTGTCGATAGAGTCGCCGTTTACGTCAGAATCGTTGTTAGAGTCGTCGTAAACGTAGGCCAGTTTGAAGTACGGGGTCAGCGCCTGGTCGTCGCTATAAGCGAAGGTATAACCTGCATCGACACCGAGTTCATAACGCATGCTGTCATAAGACTGACCGTCAACTTTCATGTCGTTGCTCAGCTTATAGTCATCACCAGACTGGAACAGACCGGATACGCTGCCGTATGGCGTTACGTAACCTGCGTCACCCAGTTTCAGGTCATAACCCAGTTTCAAGCCAAAGCCCCAGGCATCAGAAGAGGTGCTGCCATCAACATACTGACCGTTGCTCATGTTAGCAGTCAAATCGTTGTTGAAGTGAGAGTAGCTTAAGTTACCGTCAACAAAGATGTTGTTGGTAAAGTGAGCAGAAGAGTAGATGTAGGCAGTCTGGCTATCCTGATCCACCTGACCGGTACGGTCGCTCATATCACCTTTCGCGAAGCCTGCTGCAGCACCGACAATCCACTTAGCGTTGTTACCATCAATTTTGGAATCAACACCGACCATGATGCCGTTAACATCCTGATCGTAGTTAATGGTGCCGTTATCTGCATCGAAGCTACCACCGAAGTAGCTAACCCATGCACCACCGTTATCAACCAGACCATGACGCGCGTTAGTCAGACGAGTACCAACGGTATCTTGTTCCAGGTTCCAGATATTGGTGTTAGCAGACGGAATGCTCAGCGCCATGTTCGCGTAGTCTGTCAGTTCCATCTGCTGCAGAACAACGGTGTTACCCTGCTGCTGTGCCTGATAGGTGTAAGCACCCAGGTCAGCTTTGTTAGCTGCAGAGAAGGTCGCAGTGGTATTCACGTCATTAACGTAGATCAGCTCTTTGCCTTTGTAATCCGCAACAGAACCAGTGCCAGTCGCGTTATCAACACGAACCTTGTAGTTACCGGTTGCTGCCACAACGTTGTCAACAGAGCTGTTATCCAGTTCGTCGCCGTTGTTGATATCGCCGTTACCATTGATAGTCAGGTGACCATCGGAGTTCATTGCGATAGTACCGTAACCGTAGTTAGCCTGAGTGGTATCCCAGGTACGGTCGTTCACCAGATCGGCATTCAGAACATAATCGCTGCTGTGAATGTTGAATACACCGGAAACCACGTGGTTGCTATTATCAGCATAATTGCCACTGGTCAGTTCCAGTTTATCAGTGTTGAAAACTTCAGTATCAAACTGACCAACGTTCACATCCAATACACCACCGTTAGTCACAGTGATGGTATTAGCATACAGGTTGGCATAAGTACTCCAGCCAGTAGATTCGGTCAGATCAACAGTACTATAGGAGTCAATTGTCAGATGATCGGTATCAACATAACCATCTTCACCAAGATTCAGTGAAGAACCATTGGTTAAATTAATGGTATCTGATTTCAAACCAGAATCAGAAACATTAACCTGAGAGCCATTATTAACAGTCAGGGTATCAATCAGAGAATCCCCTGTCGTATCCCATTCTGAACCGTTGTTTAACGCTACATTGAACACACCACTCTGGAATACTTTATTGTCAACGACACGTCCCCAACCATTGGCTTCAGCTACCCCACCAGGAGTCAGGCTATTGGTAGCAACATCAAACATGTTTGCTGGATAAATGGTTTGAGCATCGATAGTAGCCTGACCAACCCACTTACTACCATTATCCAGAGTCAGATTCAGTTCATCGACGTTCAGGCTATCATCTGCCCAACCACCGTTGGTATCAAGCACGCCGTCAGCGTTGGAATCATGACCAGTCGGATCAAAGTTAGCATTCCAGGTACTGGCAAACTCAACATCGCCCATCAGCGTAGAATCACTGAAGTACACATTATTCTTCATCGCGTAGTTAGATGCATTACTATCAGTGAAAGACAATGCAGCATCACCTGGACCAGTATAGTCGCTCGGCTCACTGGAAGTGCCGAAGTGACCGTAACCGGAACTTTCCAGAATGGTATCTGAACCGGAAGTTACGGTAGAATTAGAGACGTTAATGTTATTATCCCAAGTATGGGATTCTGTCGTGTAAGCTTCGTTGTAAGTACTTCCTTGAGACAAGGCAATACCCGCAACGCGAGAGTTGTTGGAAATATTGATGTTACTTTCCACATCAAGATTAACAGCAACACCTTCGCTTACGTCAAACGTTCCATTAGTGGATTTAGTGACATCACCATCTTTATAGTAATCGGTGAAGTAAAGTGCTTCGTAATCATCATCAATGGTGGAATTAGCAATATTCAGAGTGAAAATATCACCGTCATGCCATGTCGTGTCGATAATAGCATCACCAGCTTGAATGTAACCATAGCCAGCATCATAACTACCGTTATGACCAAGATCGCCACCTGGAAGCATAGAAGTAATCGAACCATGAATAACTGAATTAGCAATATCCAGTTGGTTCAGATTACCATTTGTACCATCAGCATAATCATGA
This sequence comes from Citrobacter sp. MGH110, assembly GCF_001037515.1. Lineage (NCBI taxonomy): Bacteria > Pseudomonadati > Pseudomonadota > Gammaproteobacteria > Enterobacterales > Enterobacteriaceae > Citrobacter > Citrobacter sp. MGH110. The sequence goes on from NZ_KQ089830.1 coordinate 2,575,870, forward strand.
TTCAGATAGTAAGTAGAAATCGTACCGTTAACAGTGTCACCGTTAAAAGATTGATCGAAATCGCCATCGGTGTTGTTGTAATAGACAAAGCCACTATAATTTACATAGTTACCATCTACAGTACCAGCTGCATCCATACTATCCCAGTTAAGAGCAGTAGTCGGATTATCAATATAGGTCCAGGTATCGTAAGTTGAAGCATTCGCCTGAGAAGTGATTGCCAAAGTGCAGGCTAATGCTAATTGTGAGACTACAAGTTTCTTTTTCCAAGTGTGCATTTGTCATCCCTCCTCAGGGACGTAATATAGTTGATCCATCAATTATCAATGCAAAGAAAACATTTTATGTTTCGCGGGGAAGATTATGCGGTTTCACAAAGGAAAGGTTCAATTATTCTTTGGTTTAAGTCCGATTACGGACAATAGATATGCAAATTATTCGAAACAGCAAATAAACGTAAAAATCATTTTTATTTTAGACAGTTACATGTAAAACCATTGGCGAAACAATATATTGAAATTATGATTAGCTTAAAAATCAAACGTCAGCAAATAAATACCGTTAAATCTCGCCACTTAATTAAAAATTAAATTAAACTAAATTCACCATAAAACTAATCACTATTTAAAATAGTCATAATTGCAAAAATAGAGATAACACATAATACCAAGCATTGGTAACATCAACATAACCTCGGCATAACGCCAACTTTCGTAAACCCCTCGCCCTCAGGTTCGGGTATACTACGGCCTTCGATTCCACAAACATCAGGCATACCATGACAGACCTAATCCAACGCCCTCGTCGCCTGCGCAAATCCCCTGCGCTGCGCGCTATGTTTGAAGAGACAACACTCAGCTTAAATGACCTGGTGTTGCCGATCTTTGTTGAAGAAGAACTCGACGATTACAAAGCTATCGACGCCATGCCCGGCGTGATGCGCATTCCAGAGAAACACCTGGCGCGCGAAATCGAACGTATTGCTAATGCAGGCATCCGCTCGGTCATGACCTTCGGGATTTCTCATCACACCGATGAGACCGGCAGCGATGCCTGGAAAGAAGACGGTCTGGTGGCGCGCATGTCGCGTATCTGTAAGCAGACCGTACCGGAAATGATCGTCATGTCCGATACCTGTTTCTGTGAATACACCTCGCACGGTCACTGCGGCGTATTATGCGAACACGGCGTTGATAACGACTTAACCCTTGCTAACCTCGGCAAGCAGGCAGTCGTTGCCGCAGCAGCGGGCGCAGATTTCATCGCCCCTTCCGCCGCAATGGACGGCCAGGTACAGGCGATTCGCCAGGCTCTGGACGCCGCGGGCTTCACAGATACTGCGATCATGTCCTACTCCACCAAGTTTGCCTCTTCTTTCTACGGCCCGTTCCGTGAAGCTGCAGGCACGGCGCTGAAAGGCGATCGTAAAACATATCAAATGAACCCGATGAATCGCCGTGAAGCGATTCGCGAATCGCTGCTGGATGAAGTCCAGGGCGCAGACTGCCTGATGGTGAAACCTGCTGGCGCGTATCTCGATATTCTGCGTGATATCCGCGGGCGCACCGAGCTGCCGATTGGCGCTTATCAGGTCAGCGGTGAATACGCGATGATCAAATTCGCGGCGATGGCAGGTGCAATAGATGAAGAGAAAGTGGTTCTGGAAAGCTTAGGCTCGATCAAACGCGCTGGCGCGGATCTGATCTTCAGTTACTTCGCACTGGATCTGGCTGAGAAAAAAATCCTGCGCTAACCGCTTTGTTGCCGAATGGCGACTTCGCCTTATCGGGCCAACAGTTCCAGGCCCGATAAGTAAAACCCCACCAACAATCACCCTGCCCGATAAAAAGGCTGATCCCCGAGGATCGTCGCCCGGTGCATAATACGCCGCTGCGGCAGATAATCCGCATTGGCATAATGTTGTGTTACGCGATTATCCCAAATCGCCACATCGTTGGGCTGCCAGCGCCAGCGCACCTGAAACTCCGGTTTGGTGATATGTGCGAATAAAAAGCTCAGTAACGCCTCGCTCTCTTTTTCCGTCACATCGACAATTCGCGTAGTAAATCCCTCATTCACAAACAGTGCCTGTTTACCGCTTACCGGATGGGTCCGCACCACAGGATGTAGCAACGGTGGATGTTTAGCGACGGCCTCCAGCCAGCGCTGATGCTCTTCTGGTGTCTTGCGGTATTTATATTCCTGGAATGATTTACGGAAATCATGCTCTGCCCGCAGGCCACTCAACAGCTGACGAAACGGCTCAGACAATGCCTCATAAGCGGCAATTCCGCTGGTCCATAGAGTGTCTCCCCCGGCCGATGGCAGCTCTTTTGCTGCCAGAATCGCCCCGGCAGGCGGCATGTCGATAAAGGTGACATCGGTGTGCCAGTTGTCGTTATCCGGCGGATTATCGTTATGGGTATCCAGTACGATAATTTCCTCTACCCCTTCGGCATGCGGATAGACAGGGTGAATATGCAGATCGCCGAAACGCAGCGCCAGTGCGCGCTGCTGCTGTGGCGTAATCACCTGCTGCCGCAGAAACACCACCTGGTGGCGCAGTACCGCATGATAAAGCTGTTCAAACTGATTATCGCTCAGCGGACGCGTCAAATCCGCACCAGTGATTTGTGCGCCAATGTACGGCCCCAGCGGGGTAATGCTCAGACGTTCACTCATTGTACTTCTCCATGCCAGGGCGTCAGGCGACGCTGAAGCGCGCGCAGACCCAGTTCTAAAATAAATGCTATAACGGCAATGACCGCGATCCCTGCCAGCACCACATCCGTTGCCAGAAACTCACCGGCTGACTGCACCATAAATCCTAACCCTCGCGTGGCAGCGATCAGTTCAGCTGCCACCAGCGTCGACCAACCCACGCCAAGCCCGATGCGTAACCCGGTGAGGATCTCCGGTAATGCCCCCGGCAAAATAACAAACCACAGCACCTGCGCACGGCTTGCCCCCAGCGACTGCGCGGCGCGCACTCTCACCTGCTGCGCACTTTTCACCCCCGCCAACGCCGACATCGCCACAGGGGCGAAAATCGCCAGATAGATCAACAGGATCTTGGAGGTTTCACCGATGCCAAACCAAATGACCATCAGCGGTAAATAGGCCAGGGGAGGAACCGGACGATACAGTTCAATGATCGGATCGAGAATGCCGCGCATCGTCGGACTCAGCCCCATCGCGATCCCAACCGGAACGCCCAGCAGCACTGCCGCCAGCAGCGCGATAACAATACGCGTCAGACTGGCCGCCAGATGCTGCCACAGCGTGGCATCCATAAACCCTTGCGGCCCGGCAATGACGATCAGCTTTTGTAAAACCTGTCCCGGCGGCGGTAAAAACAGCGGACTGATTAACTGCAGCGCCGCCACCGTCCACCACACCGCCAGAATGACGGCCAACGTACCAAGGCTTAAGGTAATCTGCCGCGAGAACGGCCAGCGCCAGTTCAGCACCCGCTGGCGACGGGGTTTATCATTAATCACCACGCTCATGAGAATGCCTCCCGTTGTTCAAAGACACGACCTAACACGTACTCGCGCATGGCGATAAACTGCGGATCGGACTTAATGCTGCGGCTCGACTCTCCGGCCACAAAGCGACGGGCGAAATTGAGCGGCAGACGTTCCAGTACCCGGCCTGGTCCTGGGGACAGCAATACCAGTTCTGTCGCCATAAACACCGCTTCTTCAATATCGTGGGTAATCAGCAGCACCTGTTTGCCAGTCTCATGCCACAGCTTCAGCAGCAGGGTTTGCATCTGCTCGCGGGTAAAGGCGTCGAGCGCACCAAAGGGTTCATCCAGCAGCAACAGCTGCGGGTTGGCCGCCAGCGCCCGGGCAATGCCGACGCGCTGACGTTGTCCACCGGAAAGTTGCCAGATAAAGCGTTTTCCCGCGCCCTCCAGCCCGACTTTCTGCAACATCTCCAGAGCAATACGCTGACGCTGTGGCTTGTCCACGCCCGCCAGCTGCAGCCCAAAAGCCACGTTGTCCTGCACGTTGCGCCAGGGCAGCAGTCCTTCGTTCTGGAACACGACCCCGCGATCTGCCCCCGGACCGTCAACCCTGTTACCCGCCAGCGTGATGCTGCCATGCTGATACGGCACAAACCCGGCAATCAGATTTAACAACGTGGTTTTCCCACAACCGGAAGGCCCGAGTACCACAAGCAGTTCACCGCTATCGAGCGTCAGGTTGATATCCTCCAGCGCCGGTTTTCCACCGTAGCTGGCGGCAAGATGAGAGATTTGCAGCATCATCGCCTCCTTATTTATTGCACGAAGCGATCGGTCACGTACTGGCTGTAATCTGTCGCGACAGCGGGGACTTTGCCCTGCTCTTTAAGGAACTGCGCGGTGTCGATAATCGCTTTGTTCACCGGGCCGGTTAGCTCAGCGGTTTGCTGTTGCGGTGTCAGGTAAGTGTTACCTTTCACCAGCCCCGGAACATCCGCCTCCGGTACACCGCTCAAACGCGACAGTTTGCTGATATTCTCCGGCTGCTTCAGCCATTCATCAGGATTAGCGATATAAGGCTGCTGGGCATCGATAGCGCTTTTGGCAAAGGCTTTCACCACCTCAGGATGCTTCTCGGCAAAATCTTTGCGCACCACCCACACGTCCAGCGTCGGTGCCCCCCACTCGCCAACCAGCGAGGAGTCGGTTAACACCTTACCGTCTATTTCCAACGCGTTGACCGCAGGTGCCCAGACATACGCACCATCAATATCTCCGCGCTGCCATGCGGCAATGATCGCTGGTGGTTGCAGGTTCACAATCTCCACCTGGCCGGGTTTAATCCCCCAATGTTTCAACGCCGCCAGCAGGCTGTAATGGGTGGTGGAAATAAACGGCACGGCAATGCGTTTGCCAATCAAATCTTCCGGTTTACTGATGTTTTTCTTCACCACCAGCGCCTCAGAATTGCCGAGCTTTGATGCCAGCAGGAAAACCTCAATAGGCACCTGCTGACTGGCAGCGACCGCCAGCGGGCTGGAGCCAAGATTACCGATCTGCACATCACCGGATGCCAGCGCACGAACGATGCTCGCCCCGCTGTCAAATTTGCGCCAGTCAACGGTCGCCCCGCTCTCTTTGGCAAACGTGTTGTCCGCCTGCGCCACTTTGGCAGGTTCGGCGGAGGTCTGATAAGCAACGGTGACGTTCACCGCCTGCGCCTGAAATGCGATGAATGCCAGTGCGGCAAGAAGTGCGTTACGCGATGAAATAGCCATGATTGTCTGCTCCCCTGTCTTGTTATGGAGGCAGTATTTCGTTGCGGCACATTTTGATAAAGGAATTAAAAATTCTGGCTAAGAACAAAGCGTTTTTAGAAAAAAAGCGGCAATAGTTAGCTATTTCGCTCATTACGGAACGTAGGCCGGATAAGGCGCTTGCGCCGCCATCCGGCAATCAATGCCTGATGCGCTGCGCTTATCAGGCCTACACTCGCTACAACACCCGGCAAATTATTGCGATTTTGTTACATTCGTTACATATCCGCGCCACGATGATTGCCAGCGCGGCGCTGGCAGGCATCATAGAGGCCATTGTCAGCAAGAGAGCAATATCATGATTCATGTTGTGCTGGTGGATGACCATGTGGTGGTGCGTTCCGGCTTTGCGCAATTACTCAGTCTCGAAGACGATCTGAACGTTACCGGTCAGTACAGCAGCGCGGCGGAAGCCTGGCCTGCACTTCTGCATGATGATGTCAGCGTCGCGGTAATGGATATCGCCATGCCGGATGAAAATGGCCTGAGCCTGTTAAAACGACTGCGGGCGCAGAAGCCCGGTTTTCGCGCCATTATTCTCAGCATTTATGACTCGCCCACGTTTGTGCAAAGCGCGCTGGACGCTGGCGCCAGCGGCTACCTGACCAAACGCTGCGGCCCGGAAGAACTGGTGCAGGCTGTACGCTCAGTAGGCATGGGCGGCCATTACCTGTGCGCCGATGCGCTGCGTGCACTACGCGGCGGCGAGCAGCCCGCGCAGGTTCTGGAAGTTCTGACCCCGCGCGAGCGTGAAGTGTTTGATCTGTTGGTTAAAGGTGACAGCGTAAAAGAGATCGCCTTCAAGCTCGACCTCAGCCACAAGACGGTGCACGTTCATCGGGCGAACGTGCTGGGCAAACTGCAATGCCACAGCACCATCGATCTGGTGCATTTTGCCCTCGACCACCAACTATTGACGGGGCATTAATGTCGCGTAGCCTTCGGCATTGGGTTATTTCTCTGTTTATTCTGCTGGCCTGGGGATCGGGCTGGCTGATGCTGTGGACGCTGGGGTTTTATCTGACCCACAACGGCCAGCAGGCGGCGCTATTTCTGCCGCACGGCGTCTATCTCGCGCTGTTAATTCTGCTTTCTCGCCGTTACTGGCCCGCGCTGATACTGCCGCCGGTGTTGATGTTGTTCTGGCTGCACAGCGAGCAATTACTGAATGGCTATATCCTGCTGGCTGCGCCGTTAATTAGCCTGATTCCGGCGAGCATCGGCCAGTCATACTGGCACCGCTTTCCCCTTTACTGGCAACGCTTAACGCTGCTGCTGGCCGCCGTAACGCTCACCTCATTGCTCAATACCGCCCTGCTTTCACCGTTTATCCAGAGCCCGGCAACGCTGATTGGCCTGGCGTCGTTTACCGGCGGCGTGTTGCTGACGCCGTTTGTTTATCTGATCTATGAATTTCTGCGCCAGCAGCACCGCTATCATCTGCTCGGGCTGGATACCACCAATCCCCCGCTGCGCACCTCGCTTATCATCTGGTGTAGCCTGTTTTTTATTATTGGCATCGGTACTCAGATGGTGCTGTCGCCGGAGATCGAGCGCCTGTTGCTAATCGTGGTGTTTTTACCAAACGTGGTGATGGCGTGGAAATTTGGCTGGCAGGGCGGCGTGTTGTCAGGATTGCTCGGCAGTATGATGATCACTATCGCCCGGCAAATCGGCGTCGGGTTCAGTAACTTACTGGAGCTGGAGATTTTCCTCGCCACCCAGGCTCTGCTGGGTATAGGGCTGGGGATCGCCATCAGCCGCCAGCAGCATCTGGCGCAAAACCTGCACCATTATCGCCAGCGTCTGGAAACCGAACTGGCGGCGCGTCGCGCGCTGACCGAACAGCTGATCCGCACCGAAGAAAACACGCGCAAAAGCCTGGCGCGGGAACTGCACGACGAAATTGGTCAGAACATCACCGCCATTCAAATTCAGTCGCAACTGGTCAAACGCGCACCGGGTCGTGAGCAAACGCTTGAGGCTGCGAATCAAATCAACGACCTGGCCCGGCGTATTCACCACTCCACCCGTCAGCTGCTGCGCCAGCTGCGCCCCCCCGCGCTCGATGAACTGTCTTTTAAAGATGCACTACATCATCTGGTGAATGAATTTGCTTTTGCTGAACGGGGTATTCGCTGCCGCTTTGATTATCAGCTAGAAAATACGCCAGAAAACGAAACGGTGCGCTTCACGCTGTATCGCCTGTTGCAGGAGTTACTCAATAACGTCTGTAAACATGCCGATGCCAGCGATGTGTCGATTACGCTGCGCCAGCGGGAACATTGCTTGTTTCTGGACGTCGCTGACAACGGCGTTGGTATTCTGCCAGAAAAAATTCCCGGTTTCGGTATCCAGGGGATGCGTGAGCGGGTGAGCGCCCTTGGCGGTGAACTGACGCTCGAATCAAACAACGGCACGCGAGTAATTGTTAACCTGCCCACAAATTTGCAACAAACCAGTCGCTAACCAGGAAAAAGTCTTAGTCACTGCGGACTTTCTCTCATCCCCTTTTGCTTTCACTTTCCTATAGTCAGCACAAACGGAGACTGCCATGCATACACGCTCAGCCAGCGAAACAGACCAACAATACCGGGCGCTACGCCCCCGGCTGCTGATGTGTATGGTAATTGGTTACGCCGCGTTTTATCTGACGCGCAAAAGCGTTAACTATGTCCTCCCGGCGCTGCAAACGGATCTGGGTCTGGATAAGGGCGATATCGGCTTGCTCGGGTCACTGTTTTATCTGACCTATGGTCTGTCGAAATTCACCGCCGGGCTGTGGCACGACAGCCACGGACAGCGCGCATTTATGGGTATTGGTCTGTTTGCCACTGGCGTTTTAAACGTGCTGTTCGCCTTTGGTGAATCGCTGACGCTGCTGCTGGTGGTCTGGACGCTGAACGGATTTTTTCAGGGCTGGGGCTGGCCGCCCTGTGCCCGACTACTGACCCACTGGTACTCGCGCAACGAACGTGGCTTCTGGTGGGGCTGCTGGAATATGTCGATCAACATCGGTGGCGCCATTATCCCGCTGATTAGCGCTTTTGCCGCCCACTGGTGGGGCTGGCAGGCGGCCATGCTGGCACCGGGGATAATCAGTATGGCACTGGGAATCTGGCTCACCCTGCAATTGAAAGGCACGCCCCAGGAAGAAGGATTACCCACGGTTGGGGAATGGCGGCATGACCCGCTGGAGCTACGTCAGGAACAGCAAAGCCCGCCGATGGGGCTGTGGCAAATGTTACGTACCACCATGCTGAAAAACCCGATGATCTGGCTGCTCGGCGTATCGTATGTGTTGGTCTATTTGATCCGCATTGCGCTCAACGACTGGGGCAACATCTGGCTGACGGAAAGCCACGGCGTAAATCTGCTCAGCGCTAATGCCACGGTGATGCTATTCGAAGTTGGCGGTTTGCTGGGGGCGCTGTTTGCCGGATGGGGATCGGATCTGCTGTTCAGCGGTCAGCGTGCGCCGATGATTTTGCTGTTCACGCTGGGGCTGATGGTTTCCGTCGCCGCGCTGTGGCTGGCACCAGTGCACCACTACGCGTTACTGGCAGTGTGTTTCTTTACCGTGGGCTTTTTTGTGTTTGGCCCACAGATGCTAATTGGCCTCGCAGCCGTTGAATGCGGACACAAAGCGGCGGCAGGTTCAATTACCGGTTTTCTCGGGCTTTTCGCCTATCTGGGGGCCGCGCTGGCGGGTTGGCCGCTGTCGTTGGTCATAGAACATTACGGCTGGTCGGGAATGTTCAGTTTGCTCTCGGTTGCCGCTGTCTTTATGGGTTTATTGCTGATGCCGTTGCTCATTGCGGGCATTACCCCTTCTCTCAGTCAAAGGATAAAACAATGAAACTGACGCTTACCTCTACCCTGATTGCTTCCGCTCTGACGCTGGCGGCCTTCAGCAACGCAGCCCAGGCGCAGGGCCGTCTGGTGGTGTATTGCAGCGCCACCAACGAGATGTGCGAAACCGAAACCAAAGCCTTCGGTGAAAAATATGATGTGAAAACCTCATTCATTCGCAACGGCTCGGGCAGTACGCTGGCGAAAGTGGATGCAGAGAAGAAAAACCCGCAGGCGGATGTGTGGTACGGCGGTACGCTGGATCCGCAATCCCAGGCCGGTGAAATGGGTCTGCTGCAGCCGTATAAATCACCAAACCTCGAACAGATCATGGAGAAATTCCGCGATCCCGCGAAGGTCAAAGGTAATCTCTCTTCGGCGGTTTACGTCGGTATTCTGGGCTTTGGCGTTAATACCCAGCGCCTGAAAGAGAAAAACCTGCCGGTGCCAAAATGCTGGAAGGATCTGACCAAACCGGAATACAAAGGCGAAATCCAGATTGCTGACCCGCAAAGCTCCGGTACCGCCTACACCGCGCTGGCGACCTTTGCTCAACTGTGGGGTGAAGATCAGGCCTTTGATTACCTGAAACAGCTCAATGCCAACGTCTCTCAATACACCAAATCCGGCATTGCCCCGGCGCGTAACGCCGCTCGCGGCGAAACGGCTATCGGCATTGGCTTCCTGCACGACTACTCGCTGGAAAAAGAACAGGGCGCACCGCTGGAGCTGATTTCCCCCTGCGAAGGCACCGGGTATGAAATCGGCGGCGTCAGCATCCTGAAAGGCGCGCGCAACGTCGACAACGCCAAACTGTTCGTTGACTGGGTGCTGTCGAAAGACGCGCAAGAGCTGGCGTGGAAGAAAGGCAAATCCTATCAGATCCTGACCAACACCACCGCCGAGACCTCCCCTAACTCGCTGAAGCTCGACGACCTGAAGCTTATCAATTACGACATGGATAAGTACGGCTCGACTGACGTACGTAAGGCGTTGATCAATAAGTGGGTTAGCGAAGTTAAGATGGGTAAATAAGCCCACGTTGCGTTCATTTGCCGGGTGCGGCGTAAACGCCTTACCCGGCCTACATTACCGGAAACGCTATGTCACACACACTTGCACTCCATCCCGTGAAAAAACGGGATGCGATATTTCTTTGGGTTTTGCTCGGCTGGCTGGCGTTTGCCCTGCTGCCTAGCTGGGGCCTGGACTACGGTCTGCTGGAGTCAACGCGGGAAGAAATACTCGCCGCCTACGGCTGGTCGCAGTTCAATATCAGTTGGCTGTGGTATCTGCTGCCAAGCCTGCTGCTGGTGCGCCCATTCCATGAAGCCAGGCGCGAACAGCGCAGCCGCCATTATCTTGACGCGGGTTGGGCATTTTTCTGTATGGCCTTTATTGTCGCCAGCGCCACCCTTGAAGGTCGCGGCTTAGGCTATGCCACCATCGTGCTGTTTGTGGCGCTTGGCGCAATCATGACCCTGGCGCTCACCCGCCTCGAATGGCTGGGCGGTGACCGTTTCGTCATCGGCTCGCTTACCGCGATTGTCGCGCTGATCGGTATTTTTATCGTCTGGCCAAGCATCGCCATTTTCATTCCGATGTTCACCAACGACGCCGGGGAATTTGCCCCGCTGGCGTTTATGAATGTGCTGTCGCAGGCACATATCATTCAGGTGATCCTCAACTCGATTATGCTGTCGATTGCCGTCGGCGTCGGCTGTACCTTCTTTGGTCTGGTACTGGCTATCTACACCACCCGTATCGCCAGACGCAGCGCCATAATCGGACGTATCTTCTCGATTTTGCCGATCGTCACTCCGCCGTTTGTCGTCGGTTTAGGCGTCACGCTGATGATGGGACGCTCCGGTTACATCACCGAGTTTATGGTCGAATGGTTTGGTTTAACCAACACCAACTGGCTGTATGGCTTTACCGGCATCTGGCTGGCGCAGGTTCTGGCCTTTACGCCGATGGCGTTTATGATCCTCGACGGAGCAATCAAAACCATTCATCCGTCGCTGGAAGAAGCGTCATACACCCTGCGTGCCAGCCGCTGGCAGACCTTTAACGGCGTGTTTGTCCCGCTGCTGAAACCCGCACTGGCTAACGCTTTTTTGATTGTGGTCGTGCAGTCACTGGCCGACTTTAGTAACCCGCTGGTGCTCGGCGGAAACTTCGACGTGCTGGCAACGCAAATCTACTTCTACATCACCGGTTCGCAGCTTGACTACCAGGCCGCCAGTACGCTGGGTGCCTTCCTGCTGCTGTTTTCGCTGCTGGTGTTCTGCGTGCAGTATATGTGGATTGGTAAACGCTCATACGTCACCGTTTCCGGCAAATCCTACCGGGGCGACGTACAGCCGTTGCCGGTAACGCTGGTATGGAGTGTGGTCGCGCTGCTGGCAGTGTGGATTGCCTTTAACGCCCTGCTCTACGGCAGCATTTTCTACGGCAGTTTCACCGTCAACTGGGGCGTGGACTACACCCTGACGCTGGCGAACTTTACCAAACTGTTCGGTCAGGGGATGAGCGACGGCGCGTGGCCTTCACTGCTCGACACCCTGCTCTACGCCGGGATTGCCGCGCCAATTACCGCGATCTTCGGCCTGCTGATCGCATGGATCGTGGTGCGCCAGCAGTTTAAAGGCAAGAAGACCATCGAGTTCACCACCATGCTGTGCTTTGCCGTTCCGGGCACCGTCGCGGGCGTATCGTACATTCTGGCCTTTAACAGCGCCCCGGTGTACCTCACTGGTACGGCGGCGATTGTCATTATCTCAATGGTGATGCGTAACGTCCCGGTCGGTATCCGGGCGGGTATCGCGGGCTTAGGCCAAATCGATAAATCACTGGATGAAGCCTCACTCAGCCTGCGCGCCGGTTCCCTGCGTACCATTACGCACATCCTACTGCCGCTGCTGCGCCCGGCGATCCTCTCGGCGCTGATTTACAGCTTTGTGCGCGCCATTACCACCGTTAGCGCCATCGTGTTCCTCGTCACGCCGGATACCCGCGTAGCGACGGCCTACATCCTCAACCGCGTGGAAGATGGCGAATACGGTGTAGCGATTGCCTACGGTTCCATTCTGATCGTGGTGATGCTGGCGATTATTTTCATCTTTGACTGGCTGATCGGTGAATCACGCACCTCCCGTTCAAAAGCCAAAAACCAGGCGTAATGGAGCGCACTATGACTCAGAAAAATTTCGTTGAACTGCGCAACGTCACTAAACGATTTGGCAGTAATACGGTAATCGACAATATCAACCTCACCATCCCGCAGGGGCAAATGGTGACGCTGCTCGGCCCGTCCGGCTGCGGCAAAACCACTATTTTGCGCCTGGTTGCCGGGCTGGAAAAACCGAGCGAAGGGCAAATTTTCATTGATGGCGAAGACGTCACCCATCGCTCTATTCAGCAGCGCGATATCTGTATGGTGTTTCAGTCCTATGCCCTGTTCCCGCATATGTCGCTGGGAGAGAATGTCGGTTATGGCCTGAAAATGCTCGGCGTACCGCGCGCAGAGCTGAAAGCCCGCGTCAAAGAGGCGTTGGCGATGGTGGATCTGGAAGGATTCGAAGACCGCTTTGTCGATCAGATCTCCGGCGGTCAGCAGCAGCGCGTGGCGCTGGCCCGCGCGCTAATCCTCAAGCCGAAAGTGCTGCTGTTTGATGAGCCGTTGAGTAACCTCGACGCCAACCTGCGTCGCAGCATGCGCGACAAGATCCGCGAGCTGCAAAAGCAGTTTGATATCACCTCGCTGTACGTCACCCACGATCAGAGCGAAGCCTTTGCGGTTTCCGATACCGTGCTGGTGATGAACAAGGGACACATCATGCAGATCGGCTCACCGCAGGATCTTTACCGCCAGCCCGCCTCCCGCTTTATGGCGAGCTTTATGGGCGATGCCAACCTGTTCCCGGCAACCTTCAGCGACGGATACGTTGATATCTACGGCTATCATCTGCCGCGCCCGCTGCACTTTGGTACACAGGGCGAAGGGATGGTCGGTGTGCGCCCGGAAGCGATCACGCTCAGCGATCGCGGCGAGGAGAGCCAGCGCTGCGTGATCCGCCATGTCGCCTATATGGGGCCGCAGTATGAAGTGACGGTGGAATGGCACGGGCAGGAGATTTTATTGCAGGTCAACGCTACGCGCCTGCAACCGGACGTCGGCGAACAGTATTATCTCGAAATCCATCCGTACGGCATGTTTGTTCTGGCGGATGCGGCATAACGTTTTGTGGCTTTGTAGGCCGGATAAGGCGCTTGTGCCGCCATCCGGCAATGCCTGATGCGCTGCGCTTATCAAGCCTACAATGAACGATGTAGGCCGGATAAGGCGCTTGCGCCGCCATCCGGCAATGCCTGATGCGCTGCGCTTATCAGGCCTACAATGAACGATGTAGACCCGATAAAACCCTCAGCTGCGCGCTTTTAGCGCGGCAATATCCGCAGGCGTGGTGCGACAGCACCCGCCAATTAACCGTGCGCCAGCGGCCTGCCACTGCGGCAGATAATCCGCCAGCTGCGCGCAATGTTCACCGTGATGATGCCAGGTTTTGCTCACGGCATCGTAATGCTCGCCCGAGTTCGGATACACCACCAGCGGCAGCGCCGTTAAACCGTGTAAATGCTGCAACGCAGCGGTGGTGTTTTCCAGCGCAATGCAGTTAATGCCTAGCGCCACCACCTGCGGATAACCCGCCAGCAACGCAACCACGTCACGCAGCAGCGTACCGTCGCTCAGGTGCTCGCTGTCGCGCAGGGTAAATGAGAACCACGCCCGCGCACGCGGATATGCGGTCAACAGCTCAGCCAACGCCTCAATCTCGGCAAAATTCGGCAGGGTTTCGCAGGCCAGCAGATCGGCCCCGGCATCCAGCAAGGCTTCCACGCGCGGGCGATGAAACGCCTGAAATGCCTCAACGCTACAATGATAATCGCCACGGTATTCAGAGCCATCCGCCAGATACGCGCCGTAAGGCCCGACGGATCCCGCCACCAGAAGCGTTCCCGCCTGCGGGTTCTCTGCCAGATACGCTTCACGGGCTTTACGAGCCAGCTCCACGCTTTTGCCAATCAGCGCTTTCGACTGCGCTTCATCCAGACCTCGCGCGGCGAAGCCCGCCGGCGTCGCCTGATAGCTGGCAGTGATCGCGCATTGCGCCCCCGCCCGGTAGTAATCAAGATGCACTTCGCGGATAAGCTCCGGGTTTTCTACCAGCACTTTGGCTGACCACAGGCTGTCGGCTAAGTTACACCCTCGCGCTTCCAGCTCCGTCGCCATCGCGCCATCCAGCAGCAGGATATCCTGTTTATCAAGGAGAGCGCGTAACGGATTATTCTGCGACATGTTCTGGCTCCTGTTTTGCGTTTCGGGGTTGAGTAAGGAAATAAGCACCATAGCACAACGCAACAAACGGTAACCCGCACCACAACGCAATTCTCTGCGCTGGATCGAATGCCAGCCCTACACAGGCCACCAGGCACAGCACAAAACCTAATACTGGCACCAGCGGATACCACGGCGCGCGATAATGTAATTCACTCAATGCCTTACCTTGTTGCAGATGACGGCGACGAAAAACAAAATGCGAGGCGCAGATACTCAGCCACACCGCCACCACCGCAAACCCGGAGATTGCCGACAGCGCAACAAATACCGTGTCCGGGGCCACCACGCTGGAAAACAGCGCCAGCACACCACCGAGCATACTGACCGACAGCGCCGTCAGCGGAACGCCGTTTTTCGTTACTCGCGCAAAACAGGCCGGTAGCGTACGTTCATTCGACAGCGACCACAGCATGCGCCCGGAGGCATATAACCCGGAGTTCGCTGCAGAAAGAATAGCCGTCAGGATCACGAAGTTAAAAATATCAGCGGCGTACGGGATCCCTACTTTCTCAAACACCAGCACAAACGGGCTTTTCTCCACGCCCGCCTGCTGCATCGGGATCAGCGCTGCCAGCACAAACACGGTGCCGATAAAGAAAATAATCAGTCGCGCGATGGTAGTACGAATCGCTACCGGGATAACTTTGCGCGGGTTTTCCGTTTCACCGGCGGCAATGCCGATAAGCTCGGTACCCGAAAAAGCAAAGTTCACTGCCACCATAGTCATCAAAATCGGTAAGCCACCGTGCGGGAACCAGCCTTCTGCCGTGATATTACTCAGCCCCGGCGCGGGCGAGCCATCCTGCATCGGAATAAAGCCGAAAATCGCCGCCCCACCGAGGATGATAAAGGCGATGATAGTGACCACTTTGACCAGCGAGAACCAGAACTCCCCTTCGGCAAAAAAGCGCGTGGAGATAACATTCAGACCAAAAATAATCGCGCAGAACACCACGCACCAGACCCATACCGGCACCTGTGGAAACCAGTACTGCATACAGAATCCAGCGGCGGTAAAGCTCGAACCCAGCGCCACAGTCCAGGTCAGCCAGTAGAGCCAGGCCACGGTATACCCGGTAGCCGGACCAAGATAGCGCGCGGCATAAACGTGAAACGCCCCGGTCTCCGGCATCGCGACCGACAGCTCGCCCAGACACTGCATAACCAGCCAGACCACCAGCGCGCCAATCAGATAGGCCAGCAGCGTTCCCGCCGCTCCAGTGGTGGAGATGATGTACCCGGTATTGAAGAATAATCCTGTGCCAATCACGCCGCCCAAGGAAAGCATAATCAGGTGACGCGTTTTCATTGTGCGCTTCAGTGGCGCATTTTGTTGTGTTGTTTGCATATAACCTTCTAAACGTATGGACATCTAAACATCCAAAGAAGGTTTGTTATACCGCGTTTGTTAACAGAATGCAAAGTCAACCCTGCACCAGACGCAGATGACCGCGTCGGGCGCTTAATAGCGGGTGGGGATTAATAATCAGATACAAAAAGGGCCGCCAGCTCATAACGCCTCCGTTGCCATGTTTTATCTAAACTTTGGCAACACAGTTGACTGACGGCGTTCACCCGGAAGTAGGAACCAAATCTCCCCACTCACACAACCGGATGAATGCTTAAGCACCGCTGGCCGGGATCGGCATCTGCGATTTGCGGCTCATCAGAATAAATACCGCCAGGCCTGCCAGCAAAATGCCCGGCGCAGAAGCCGCCATCACCCCTACCGTTCCGGTACCGAGCGCTAACATTTTCCCTGCCAGCAGCGGGCCGCTCATCGCTCCCAGACGCCCGACTGCGACGGCGGTGCCCACACCTGTGGCGCGGATCTGCGTGCTGTAAAACAGCGGCGCCAGCGCATACAACACGCTTTGCCCGCCGGTGGCGAACATCCCCGCCACAAATCCCGCCATTAGCATGCCGCTCAATGACGACACCGTACCCAGCGCCAGCAGTGAAGCCAACATCCCGGTGTAGATCAGCAGCGACATCACCACCGGGCGCAGTTTATCCATTAACGCCCCGAGAATTAACGTGCCGCTGGCCGCGCCAATTTGCAGAGCAAACATTACGCCTGCCGCCTGCGATGGCCGAAAGCCCTGCTCCACCAGCAGCATCGGCAGCCAGTTGATCAGCATATACACCACCAGCAGGGTGAAGAAATAGCACAACCACAGCAGCAGCGTGGCACTCGCCGTCGCTGGCGCAAACAGGGCGCGCAACGGTGCGGCGGCCACCTGCGTTTGTTGGGTATAAACCTGAGATTCCGGCAGCCAGCGCATCAACAGCGGCACCAGCAGCAGCGGGATCACCCCGCCTACCCAGAACACCGTTTGCCAGGCGGAGGCCAGGCCGCTAAACCCGAGCGCTGCCGCCAGCGCCGCGCCAATCGGCACACCGCAGTACATCAGGCTCACCGCCGTACCGCGAAAACGCGGGCCCGCCGCCTCGGAGGTCAGCGCGATCAGATTCGGCAACGCCGCGCCCAGCCCGACACCGGTCATCAGACGGGCAAAAACCAGTGATGAGAAATCCCAGGAAATCGCCGTCGCCAGCGAGAACAGGCCGAACAGCGCCACAGAGGCAATGAGAATGCGCTTGCGCCCATAGCGGTCAGCCAGCATGCCGCCCACCAGCGCGCCGGGCAGCAGTCCGAGAATGCCCGCACTGAAGATCCAGCCCATCTGCATTTTATCCAGCGCAAACGCGTGGGCGATACCGACAGCAGCGATACCGGCGGCCTGTAAATCCAGCCCTTCCATCAGGGCAACTAAAAAGCAAAGCCCAACGGTCAACGTCAGGCGGTAAGATGCGGGGGTACGGGTCGTCATAAGATGTCCCTCTGAGGTCACGATGCAGGTGAATCGCGGCTGATACGTTGCCAGCCGCGTAATCATTTTTTATTTGCGGTTGCGCAGGTCCAGCGCTACGTCGACGATCATATCTTCCTGGCCGCCCACCATCCGACGTTTGCCCAGTTCCACCAGAATATCTACTGCGCTCAGGTCATAGCGTGCTGCCGCCACTTCGCAATGACGCAGGAAGCTGGAGTACACCCCGGCATAGCCCAGCGCCAGCGTTTCACGATCCACCCGCACCGGACGGTCTTGTAATGGACGCACTAAATCGTCGGCGGCGTCCATCAGTGCGTAGAGATCGGTGCCGTGCTGCCAACCAAGCTTATCCGCAGCGGCGATAAATACCTCCAATGGCGCGTTGCCCGCGCCTGCGCCCATCCCGGCCAGGCTGGCGTCGATACGGTCACACCCCTCTTCTACCGCGGCAATGGAGTTCGCCACCCCAAGACTCAGGTTGTGATGCGCATGCATTCCGGTTTCTGTTTCCGGCTTCAGCACCGCTTTCAGTGCGCGGAAGCGGGCGCGAATATCGCTCATGTTCATTGCGCCGCCGGAATCGACCACATAAATACAGGTCGCGCCGTAGTTTTCCATCAGCTTCGCCTGCTGCGCCAGGTTCTCCGGTGTGGTCATATGGCTCATCATCAGAAAGCCGACGGTATCCATGCCAAGCTCACGCGCATACTGAATATGCTGGGCCGACACGTCTGCTTCAGTGCAGTGGGTCGCCACGCGCACTACCCGTGCGCCGGCCTGATATGCATTTTTCAGGTCATGAATAGTGCCGATACCCGGCAGCAACAGCGTGGCAATTTTGGCATGCTTCACCACGTCCGCCGCCGCTTCAATCCACTCCAGGTCGCTGTGCGCACCAAAGCCGTAGTTAAAGCTGGAACCTTGTAAACCGTCGCCGTGGGCCACTTCAATAGAATCAACCCGTGCGTCGTCCAGCGCTTTGGCTATCTGGCGCACATTTTCCAGTGAATACTGATGACGAATAGCGTGCATACCGTCGCGCAGGGTCACGTCAGAGATATAAAGTTTTTTACCGTTCATGCTGCTTCTCCTGCCTGACGAGCGAGGGACTGCGCCATCTTCTCAGCGGTCGCCAGCGCGCTGGAGGTCATAATGTCGAGGTTGCCCGCGTAGGCTGGTAAATAGTGCGCCGCGCCTTCCACTTCCAGATACACCGCAGTTTTCAGCCCAGAGAACTGGCCGATACCCGGCAGATTCACCGGTTTATCTTCCGGGATGACTTCAAACTGGACACGCTGTTTCAGGCGATAGCCCGGCACGTAGGCCTGCACCGCCGCCGCCATCTCATTAATCGACGCTTCAACTTCAACCTCAGAGGCCGCTTCGCTCAGCACATACACCGTGTCACGCATCATCAGCGGCGGTTCGGCCGGGTTAAGGACAATAATGGCTTTGCCTTTTGCCGCGCCGCCGACCACTTCAATCGCCTTCGAGGTAGTTTCGGTAAACTCGTCGATATTGGCACGAGTACCCGGCCCCGCCGATTTACTGGCGATCGAGGCGATAATCTCCGCGTAATGGACTTTTGCCACGCGAGAAACTGCCGCCACCATTGGGATGGTTGCCTGTCCG
The DNA here is from genome assembly GCF_001037515.1 of Citrobacter sp. MGH110. Classification (NCBI taxonomy): domain Bacteria; kingdom Pseudomonadati; phylum Pseudomonadota; class Gammaproteobacteria; order Enterobacterales; family Enterobacteriaceae; genus Citrobacter; species Citrobacter sp. MGH110. Next base: position 2,594,881 of record NZ_KQ089830.1, read on the forward strand.
CCGCATGTCACCATATTGACGTTCTGCTGATCAACGTTGGCTGCCAGATTCACCACCGGCACGCAGTAAGGACCGATTGCCGCGGGCGTCAGGTCGATCAGGCGGATGCCTGGTTTAACGGCACGTAGCGCAGCGTCGTTCTTCACATGCGCGCCTGCGCTGGTGGCGTCAAACACAATGTCGATATCAGCGAATTCCGGCATGGCGATAAGCCCTGTCACCCCTTCATGGGTGGTGGAAACGCCCATGCGTCGGGCACGCGCCAGGCCATCAGATTCTGGATCGATACCGACCATCACCGCCATTTCCAGATGCACGCCGTGACGCAGAATTTTTATCATCAAATCGGTACCGATGTTGCCGGAGCCGATAATGGCGACTTTACGCTTACTCATGACTGACTTCCTTTTGTAACCGCCGCTGAAAAGGTGGCGGCGACTGAACCAATACCGTCGATATGGGCTTCAAAACAATCGCCCGCATTCACCGCCGCCATCGGGCCTAACGCTCCGGTGAGAATAATGTCTCCGGCACGCAGCGGCTCGCCGAGGCTGGCCATTTTGCGCGCCAGCCAGACGGCGGCGTTGATCGGATGTCCCAGGCATTCGCTGCCGCGCCCGCTGGAGACCTCTTCGTTGTTGCGCGTCATTTTCATCGCGCAGTTTTTCAGATCTAATCCTGCCGGACGCTGTGCCGGACCGCCGACCACATACACGCCACAGGAGGCGTTATCCGCCACGGTATCAACAAATTTGATCGACCAGTCGCGGATACGGCTGCCGACCACTTCCAGCGCGGGAAGTACCCACTCTATGGCGTTGTAAAGCTCGTCAAAAGTGGTGTCGGTATTGGGCAGATCGCGGTTCAGCACCAGCGCAATTTCGGCTTCAATACGCGGTTGCAGCACACGGGAAAACGGGATGGTTTCGTTATCGCCATAACACATATCAGCAAACAGCGTACCGAAGTCCGGTTGATCGACACCCAGCTGTTGCTGCACTTTCGGGTGCGTCAGCCCCACTTTGCGCCCGACCACGCGACGCCCGCGCGCCACGTCGTACTGCACGTTGATGCGCTGAATGGCGTAGGCCGCTTCGGCGTTATCCACACCAATCAATTCACGCAGTGGGGCGATGGCTTCCCCTTTTTCTTCAGCCTGACGTAAATCGGCGGCTAGCTGCTCAAGATTACGATTCGTCATGTCCGTTCCTTAAGGGCGTGCGAGGAAGTTCAGCACCAGTTGGTTAAAGGCATCCGCATGTTCCCACTGCGCCCAGTGCCCGCAGTCGCGGTAGATATGCAGCTCAGAACCGGCAATTCCGGAGAGCAGGCGCAGACCGGCATCCATCGGTACAAAGCGGTCATTGCGTCCCCAGACAATCAGAGTCTGAGCTTTGATTTCACCCAGACGCGGGCTGAAATCCGGGAACTGTTTCGGGTTGGCCTCCAGGCTCTGGACAAAGTTTTCCAGGTGATCGCGACGCGACAGCATGTTATTCAGGCGCGCCTCAAACAACGCCTCGGTCAGGTCGCTGGTGTCGAAGACAAAGATCTCCATCATCAGCTTCAGATTCTCGATGGTCGGCTCGCGATACAGCTGATTCAGGCGCTTGATACCTTCGGTCGGCATCGGGGTAAACAGGCTCATGCCGCCCGTTCCGCCACCCATTAGCACCAGTTTGCCCACGCGCTCCGGCCAGCTCAGGGTAAACGCCACAGCACTGTGACCGCCCATCGAGTTACCCAGCAGGTGGACTGTTTGAATATCCAACTGATCGACCACGCTTTTCAGGATGCGGGCGTTGAGATCGGATCGCGAACCGCGGTTAACGATCCCATCGCTTTTGCCCCAGCCAGGACAATCCAACAGGATCACCCGGTATCCGGCCTGTACCAGCGGATCGATATTGCGGCTGAAGTTTGCCCAGCCCGTCGCGCCAGGACCGGATCCGTGCAGCAGCACGACGGTCTCTTCGCCCTGCCCACAGTCATTGAAATGCACGCGTAGGGTTTCGCCTGCTTCCTGCACCTCCAGAAAACGACTGGTAGCGGCTTCGGTTTGCGGTTGGTAAGTCATGATGTTCTCCTGCATATTCAGTTCTGTTTTAGTTCTGCGTAGTGGCGCTCAGGGAGCCGAATCCGGCGATCCACTCCGGGATCGGGCGGTAATAACGGCCTTCGCTGCGCCAGTTGCCAAAGGCAGAAATGGCGGCAAAGGCGGCAACCCAGGTTTTAACTTCGTGCGTTGATTTGCCCGCCATCGCGGACAGCTCTTCGTTACTGACCGCATCCAACTCCTGCAAACGCCCCTGCTCAAGCAGGGTCATAAAACGGTTATCCCAGACAGGGTTAAGCGGGTGTAGCGTGTTTTGATCGACCACAAACTTCTCGGCGGCGCTGATCACCCGCTGCTGGCGTAGCTCGCGCTCGTTTTCAGGTAACTGTTTGCCGCTGCCGAGCAGGCGGTCACGCATATGGGCATCGGCCTTCGCCAGCTCCGGTACCGGCGGCTGGTGCGATAGCCCGCCGGAGCCTAAAAACAGCACGCGCTTATTCAGCGAGCTGGCGAAACGGCCAATCGCTTCACCGAGCATGCGGGTACGCTGAAAGCCCGGCAGCGGCGTGGCGACGCCGTTAATAAACACTGGCAGCACCGGCACCTTATCCAGGCCGCCGAGCAAAAACTCCAGCGGCTGCGCGAAGCCATGATCGACCTGCATGTTGTAGGACACGGCGAGATCGATACCGCTTTTCATTACCGCGTGGGCGCAGGCTTCAGCCAGATCTGTCGGCACCGGTAATTCCCCCGCCGCGCTACCAAAATCGCCGATCGCCGTAGCTCCAACGCCTAAACAGAACGGCGGCATCACGTCGTAGAAAAATCCGTTGTAGTGATCGGGGGCAAACAGCACGACCAGTTCAGGTTCGAACGCCGCAATACGTGCCCGAGCGCTGGCGATCACGCCGTTAACCTCGTCGAGCACAGCCTGTGCCGGGTCGACATAGCCCACCAGCGGCGAGTGGGAAAGACAGTGAAGATAAGCGTGCATATCAGGCAACCTTTTCAACAGGAATGTCGGCAGTAGCGTGAGTGAGCGTCATCACCGACGCCAGTTTATTCAGGGTGCTGCCCAGGGTTTGCGGAATGGCGATGGCGGCCACGAAGCGGTCCGGGCGCATGACTACCAGCGCGGCGTTGTGCTGGGCAAACCACGCGCGCAGGCGGTTTTGCGTATCGCCTATGCGGGTAACGCCGTCGTGGTTATCCTGATCGGTATGTATCTGCGTATCCGGCACGACCTGGATAAAACGCGTCCCCAGCGCCTGCCACTGTTGGATCTGCGCCTCGCTCATGCCCCATAGTGGGTTACAGCCCCAGCCAATCACCGCGAAATTCGGTCCGATGACGTTGTCGAGCAACGTCACTTCGCCCGATTCCAGCGTCACCTTCGGCTGGATAAACATCTTGCCGACCGGTGAAGTTTTCGCGTCGCCTTCACGCACCAGCGCCCCGGCGTGGTACTGCGGCATCGGCTTAAACCGCATTTCAAGGAAGTAACGTTTGACCGGCGGAATATAGTTCAACAGCCAGGAAACCCCATCGCGTACCGCGCCGTGCCAGCGTTTGGGCGGCGCAAGTACGTTGCCAGCGGTCACGGAGAGGTCGATCATCGCTTTGGCGTGGTCGCGGCGTTCCTGCTGGTAGGTATCCAACAGCGCATCGTCGGCTTTACCGTTAATCACCAGCGCCAGTTTCCATGCCAGGTTGAAAGCATCGCGCATGCCGCTGTTGTATCCCTGACCCTGCCAGACCGGCATAATGTGCGCCGCATCGCCCGCCAGCAGCACGCGGTCAATACGAAAACGTTCGGCCAGACGAGCATTATGGGTATACACGCGCTGGCGGATCAGCTCGACGTTGTCCGGGTTCGGCAGCACTTTGCTCAGTAACTGGCGCATATTCTGCGGCTCGCTAAGCTGCGCTTCGGTTTCCCCCGGCATAACCATAAACTCAAAACGGCGCACCGCGTGCGGCAGCGCGGCAGAGACATACGGGCGCACCGGATCGCAGCACAAATACACATGCGGCGTGCTGAGCGGATCGTTGGCGATATCCACCACAATCCACTGATTCGGCGCGGTTTTACCTTCAAACGGCACGTTCAGAGAACGTCTGACGTTGCTGCCGCCGCCGTCGCAGGCCACCAGCCACTGAGCCTTCACCGTTTCACGTTGACCGTCTGGCGCTTTCAGATTTAGCGTCACTTCGCCGTTTTGTTGGCTGAAGGCCTCCAGCTCGCGGGAGAACAGGCAGCGCACGTTGGGAAAACGCGACAACCCTTCCAACATCACCGCGTCCACCTGCGGCTGAATAAAAGCATTGCGGCGCGACCAGCCAAATTCGTCGGTCATCGGCTGGATATCAGCAAAACAGCGGCCTTTCGGGGTGAGAAAGCGCATTGCGTGCCACGGTGTGGTGTGCGGCAAAACGTTCTCGACCAGCCCCACAGACTGCATAGTGCGCAGCGCTTCATCGTCAATGCCGATGGCGCGAGGATAGTCGATCAGCGTGTCGAGCTTCTCCACTACCAACACCTCAATGCCCATCTGCCCAAGATAGTTGGCCATCATCAGCCCTACCGGACCAGCACCGGCAATCGCCACCTGCGCGGTATGCTGCACAGCGGGTTGGATATCCGGGTTTTTTGTTGTCATTTCAGAACCTCACGACTCGGACAAAACGCAATTGCGGACCCTGGTGAGGCGCAATTTGTTTTGTTAAAAATATGTGAATAATTTTTTGTTGTGCGGTCAGTATAGAAGCGAGTTTTTGCGCTACAATCAAAACATGCCAGGATGTGCACTAAGTGCACAACGTTGTTTTACCTGTAGATTTGTCAATGAATATGAAAAATGACGAGAGCACTGAGTACAAAACCGTACGCGGATTAACGCGCGGATTAATGTTATTAAATATGTTAAACCGGCTCGATGGTGGGGCCAGTGTTGGCTTGCTTGCTGAGTTAAGCGGCCTGCATCGCACCACGGTCAGACGGCTGCTGGAAACCCTGCAGGATGAGGGTTACGTCCGGCGCAGCCTGTCCGATGACAGCTTTCGCTTAACCATTAAAGTCCGCCAGCTCAGCGAGGGGTTTCGTGACGAGCAGTGGATTTCTGCACTCGCCGCCCCGCTGCTGGGGGATTTGCTGCGCGAGGTCATCTGGCCGACCGACGTTTCCACGCTGGATGTGGACGCGATGGTGGTACGTGAAACCACCCACCGTTTCAGCCGTCTGTCGTTTCACCGGGCGATGGTAGGGCGTCGTTTGCCACTGCTGAAAACCGCATCCGGCCTGACCTGGCTGGCATTTTGCCCGGAGAATGAACGGCAGGAACTGATTGAAATGCTTGCCTCCCGATCGGGAGAAGAGTTCCAGCTTGCGCGCGAGCCGCTGAAGCTCAATGCCATTTTGACCCGCGCGCGAAAAGACGGTTTTGGGCAGAACTTTCGCGGTTGGGATCAGGAGGAGAAAATCGCTTCTATCGCCGTCCCCATCCGCAGCGAACAGCGGGTGATCGGCTGCCTGAATTTGGTGTATATGGCCAGCGCCATGACCATCGAACAGGCCGCGGAAAAGCATCTTCCGGCCTTACAAAAGGTGGCGAAACAGATAGAGGACGGCGTCGAATCGCAGGAGATTTTGGTTGCCGGGAGGTGAGATGGATCACAGTTATGCGGATCATCTGATTGATAGCTGGCATAACTCACTATCCGGCCGATAAAACTCTGTGACCTCTTGCCCAAAAAATATCTTCATTACATAGTGTGCATTCGTTTTCTGCCAGGAGGCTGCATGTTAAAGGTCATTGCTGAGGATTTCATCAAACCTGAGTATATTGAAACTGTTCTCCCGTTGTATCGTGAGCTAATAGCGGCAACGAAGAAAGAACCGCACTGCATTGCTTACGACCTCTATATTGATGAAAAAGATCCGGGGCATTTTATTTTTATCGAAGAATGGCCAAACCACGCGGCTCTCGATGAACATTGTGCCAGCGAGCATTTCCAGCGACTTGTACCATTAATCGATCAATACACGCGCCAGGAAGCACGTTACATACTGATGGATGACGTGGTAAATCCGGCAGTCTCGTGATAATGAAGAAAGTAGTTGGAATACTGTTAATTATGTTTTTGGCAGAATGCTCAACACCAGGAAAGACAGTCTTTTACTTCCCTGGTCGCTGAGGGCTTAAAGCCTCTTCAAAAGAGGCTTTAAGCTTTGCAACAATGCATCCCACGGATTACAAAACGGAATCATCACTGTTCCAGATATTAAGCGCATTTTTACGAGGCCATTTTCATCGCGGCACCAATAACTGCCATACACATACTGCTCGCAAGTAAAACAATAAACCAATATATATAATTATTAAACTTTGTAAATAACCAGATAAATCTAAGCAATGACAATGCAGCAATAGAAATAGAAGACACAAACATTGTAAATATATAAATACCAGAAATTATCCATCCTGCTTCTTCGTAAATACTCTTCATTGTAAAAATAAGGATAGATAAGTAAAATGCTGATAAAGCAAGCCCGCTCAGAAAATCATAATAATCGATGTATGTGATGTTTTTATCTTTCTGCGGAAGAGCTATAAACTTTTCAAGTTTCTCATTGTCTACTCGTGACAAAAACCGATTAATTAGCGGAGTAAACATCACTAAAATCATCACCAAATGAATGAATAGTAAAGAAAGTTTAATTCTGTCATCAACCGATTCATTCTGTGGCCAGATAGATATTATTTCATAATCCATTTTTGCAAGGAGAAAAAAGCAAATGGCCGATGGTATATATTCAGAAGATATAGCTTTCCATATTTTTTTAAAAATCACTTATATTACCCCATTAGTTATACCGGTGAATCACTATTAGTTAACCGCGCTACTAATCTGCAAATAGTTGGCGATCATATTTATTTAATACGGATAATATATACCTATTCAGAAACGGATTGCTACCTACTAATTTTATCACTACATACCTGAATCACGTAAATTACACATATCAAAAAAAAACCGAAACCCGCTCCTGAAAAGAGCAGCGTTCCGGTTTTTATTCAGTCTGAAGGGTTTCAGACTTTAAGCAGTTTCACCGTCGCGTCGATGTCAATTTCATCTTCCGAGAAGATCAGCGTCGTGCCCTGGAAGGTAGTGATGGCCAGCTTTTTCAGCGTGCGCATTTCACCAGGCTTGACGTCTGATTTCGGTCGGATGCTGTTCATCAGCACGCCGACAGACAGCACAGCATTTTCTTTGTCGATACGGGTCTCTACAGGGACTTCTTCGCTGTAGACCAGGAATGACTTGATCGAGGTGAGCTTCAGACGCTCGCCTGCAATATAGATGTACTTGCTGTCTGGTATGACTTTTACCGCGTAGGCAGACAAGCCTTTGTTGTTGGTGGTGGGCTCAAAAGTCACCGCCGCGTCTTTCTTGATCAGCTCAGGATTAGCAACCTTAATCACATGAAAATAGCGGTTGTCGCCGTTTTCATCTTTGATAAATCCAAAGCCTTTATCTTTAAACCACGTTGTGATTGTTCCGTTCATTGCTGTTTCCGCCTGATTAAACCTATTACTTGTAGAGTATACCTACTCAATTTGCGCGCAGTGTAAAACACAGGCCATGTCTTTGGCTACTCGTTACCCCAACGATTGAGGAACTCCGCAATATCATCGATACGCTGAGCGTCGACACCTGCCACGGTAGCCATCTCCTGCTGCGCTTCTTCGCTGATCTCTTCGTTGTTCATCAAACGAGTGATCAGCTGCTGGAAGTAGTGCGCCAGCGCGTCACGTTCTGTGTCGCTCACCGGCTTTGCGGCCTCGGTCGCGTACTCGTCGGCGATATCATAATATTTTAGCGGAATGTCGTTGTTCATCAGTTGCTCCGGGGTAAATGCGTGTGCCAGCAGTTGCCTGCCGCGTCTGGTGTGAATGATAGCATTCTTATTTCATGGTTCGCGATCTGTTTTATTGGTCACTATGCATTACATATATCAATAATGTTTTCCGGCACCACTTCGCATTTAATAAACCTTCCGTATTTAAATAACAGCATTCTTATTCAGTTCGATATAATGGCTACTTATTAAATAACGAGCCACCAAGGAAATATTAAATTACTTTAATTCTAATTACATTATCGACATCTGTAATCCGCAGTTGGCCCAATCCCATCGCTAGTCGCCCATTTGCCCACATTCATCTTCTGGACAACACTCTACGATGACACCACTGACCTAACACGTGGAGCAAACACCATGAACATCACGCAAATCCGTAACGCTACGCAGCACATCACTTTTGGTGGCAAAACCTTTCTGATCGACCCTATGCTGGCGGCAAAAGGTACTTATCCGGGCTTTGCCGGTACGGCACGCGCCGAGATCCGCAACCCGACCGTTGATCTGCCTGTCGATATCGACACCCTGCTCAACGTTGATGCGCTGATCGTGACCCATCTGCATGAAGACCACTGGGATGAAGCCGCGGCTCGTGTCGTACCGAAAGACAAACCGATTTATGTGCAAAACGATCGCGATGCGCAGGTACTGCGGGAACAAGGTTTCACGCAACTGACCGTACTGACGCAAAACACTGCGCTTGGTGATATCACCCTGCGTAAAACCGGCGGCCAGCACGGTTCGGATCGCGCTTACGCCATCCCGCAAATGGCTGAGCGTCTGGGTGATGCCTGCGGAGTTATCTTCCAGCATCCGGCGGAAAAAACGCTGTATCTGGTCGGGGACACCATCTGGCGCGACGAGGTGGAAACCAACATGCGGACTTTCCAGCCAGGCGTGGTCATTCTGAACGCAGGCTTTGCTCACGTTATCGGGTTTGGCCCAATTATCATGGGCGCGGAAGATGTGCTAAAAACCCACTTCACGCTGCCCGAAGCACAAATTGTGGCGACCCACATGGGGGCGATTAACCACTGTCTGCTGACCCGCGCGGCCTTGAAAGAGTACGCCTGCGACAACCAGATTGCGCAATTCGTTAACGTGCCGGAAGATGGCGAAACCCTGACGTTTTAAACTCCACAGAGGACTCGTATGCAACCGCTTAACGTCGCCATTGTTGCCGTGGAAGATTTCAGCCCGTTTCACTTCTCGGTGCCGTGCATTATTTTCAGTGACAAAGTGGCGACGAAAAAGCGTTTTGAGGTGCAACTGTGTGCAGAACAGCCGGGCATCGTTTCCTCGCAGGATGGCTTCTCCATTAACGCAGCCTACGGCTATGAAGCGGTGGAGGCCGCCGACATTGTGGTGATCCCCTGGTGGGGTACCACGGCACATCGGCCACCACAAAGCCTGCTTGATGCGCTCAATCGTGCGCGACAAAACGGCGCGCAGATTGTTGGGTTATGCCTGGGTGCGTTTGTCCTCGGCTACGCCGGTCTGCTGGATAGCAAACGGGCGGCTACGCACTGGGAGTTCGAGCAGGATTTTCAGGCCCGCTTTCCGGCAGCTCATCTGGATATCAACGCGCTGTACGTGGATGACGACGGTATTATTACCTCGGCAGGCACCGCCGCCGCGCTGGATTGCTGCCTGTACGTCATCCGCCAACGTTTTGGCAGCACGGTGGCGAATCAGATTGCCCGACGGATGATTGTGCCGCCACATCGCGAGGGCGGCCAGGCACAGTTTATCGAGCAACCGGTGGCGAAAAATACCAAAGATCAGCGCATCAACGTCCTGCTCGACTATTTGCGCCAGCATCTCCATGAATCACATAATCTTGACGAGCTGGCGCAACGGGTGATGATGAGCCGTCGCACCCTCACCCGTCATTTTATGAAGGCCACAGGGTCAAGCGTGGCCGAATGGTTGATTGCCGAGCGCCTGCGCCGTAGCCAGACGTTGCTGGAGTCCAGCCAGTTACCCGTTGAACGCATCGCCGAACAGGTTGGTTTTCAGTCGCCCGTCACCTGGCGCCAGCATTTTAAATCCCACTTTGGCGTTAGCCCGGCTGAATGGCGTAAAACCTTTCGCGGCGATTAGCCTCTTTTTTGCGCCAGCCAGATGGTGTGCCCGGTGCAGTGCGGATCTTCCATCACCATCTCGACCACCGCAAAACCGTGTGCTGACAGCAGTGCGCGGTATTCATCCGGCGCGAGGCTGGCGTGAAACAGCGGCTCACCTTCAAATTGCCCCATCGCGATGCCGTTGTCCGTACCGCTGGTAAACATCAGCGCGCTGTCGGGATGGCTGAGGCGGTCAAAAATCGGGAACATCTTTTGCTGGTCCTGCTGAGTTAAATGGAAAAAGCTGTCCCAGGCGATCAGACCATCGAAAGTCTCATTGAGTGCCAACTCGCGCATATCCTGTTCCAGCCAGCGCTGTGCGGGAAAAGTGTTTCGGGCCCGCGCCAGCATCGCCGGGGAACCATCAACGCCGGTAAGCTGAAAACCTTGCTGGATAAAATAACCGGCGATCGGCTGACCGTTGCCGCAGCCAATATCCACAATGCTGCCCTGCCCGCCCATCACGGAAATAAATTTATCGAGCCAGCTTTTCTCGAACAAGGTGCGCGAGCGCTGGCTGGCAAAAGCATCCGCATGGCGTCGGTAGATGGACAGAATATTTTTTGCCGCAGATTCGCTCACAATGTCCTCGCTTTTTTCTTCTGTTAGGTATAACGACGATAAATCCTTCAGCACACTATCCTCAAACCCTGGAATGCGCCTCGCAGAACCCATGCGCAAATACCCCAAAACCGTCCCGCTGTGGCATCATAGCGCACAGATAACGTCATGACAGGGGTGATAAACGTGAAACCGGTAACGCTATACGATGTGGCAGACCATGCAGGTGTCTCTTACCAGACCGTCTCTCGCGTCGTGAACCAGGCCAGCCACGTTTCCGCAAAAACCCGACAGAAAGTTGAGGCCGCGATGGCGGAACTCAATTACATTCCTAACCGCGTTGCACAGCAGTTGGCTGGCAAACAGACGCCACTGATTGGCGTTGTGACGGCAAACCTTGCCCTGCATGCCCCCTCACAAATCGTTGCTGCCATAAAATCCCGCGCCGACCAGTCCGGTGCCAGCGTGGTGATCGCCATGGTCGAGCGCAGCGGCGTTGAGTCCTGTAAAGCCGCGGTCCACCATCTGCTTTCTCAACGCGTAACCGGGCTTATCATCAACTATCCGCTGGATGAAGAAGATGCCATTGCCGTGGCCGCTGCCTGCGGTACGGTGCCGGTGTTGTTTCTCGATGTCTCTGACCTGACGCCAATTAACAGCGTGATTTTCTCTCATGACGACGGCGCGCGCCTTGGCGTTGAACATCTGGTGCAGCACGGACATCAACGGATCGCCCTGCTGAGCGGGCCGCACACTTCCGTTTCGGCAAGGCTTCGGCATGCGGGCTGGCACAAGTATCTGGCACATTACCAGCTACAACCCGTTGTGGAGCTGGAAGGCGACTGGAGCGCGATGTCTGGTTTTCAGCAAACGATGCACATGCTGAATAACGGTAACCTCCCTACCGCCATGCTGGTCGCTAACGATCAAATGGCGCTGGGCGCGATGCGGGCAATCAGCGAGTTCGGTCTGCGGGTTGCAGTGGATATATCGGTAATTGGCTACGATGACACCGAAGACAGCGCCTGTTACATCCCACCGCTGACCACCATCAGGCAGGATTTTCCGTTGCTGGGTGAAACCAGCGTCGACAGGCTATTGCAACTCCCCCGTGGCGGCTCCAGCGTGGGTAACCAACTGCTTCCCGTCACCCTGGTCAAGCGCAAAACGGTTCTGCCTCCCGATACACAAACCACCACTCCCCAGGCGCTGGCTGATTCACTGATCCAGCTGGCGCGGCAAGTTTCTCAGCTCACACCCAAATTGTGAACGCATAACAATTGTGTGAGTCAGTTCACTTATTGAACGCCCCATCCTTTACAGCAAGGAGCGCTTGTTCGTATTTTGATTGAAATTGTGAGCGAGTAACAAATTCAAACAGGATACCGTTATGAACCTGAACACAGATTCACTCTCCGCTGTTCTGGCCCGCCGCGACTGGGAGAATCCCGGCGTCACGCAGCTCAACCGGCTGGAAGCACATCCGCCGTTCTGTAGCTGGCGCTCAGCGGATGATGCACGTACCAATCAGCGTTCGAGTCAGTTACGCTCGCTGAATGGCCAGTGGCAATTTGCCTGGTTTGCCGCGCCGGAGGCTGTCCCAGAAAGCTGGCTGACAAGCGATCTGCCACAGGCAGACATCATCAACGTGCCCTCTAACTGGCAGATGGCCGGTTATGATGCGCCAATTTATACCAACGTCACCTACCCAATCCCGGTGAATCCTCCGTACGTTCCGGCACAGAACCCGACAGGATGTTACTCGCTCACATTTAATGTTGAAGACGCGTGGTTAGAGGAAGGTCAGACGCGCATTATTTTTGACGGCGTGAACTCCGCGTTTCATCTGTGGTGCAACGGTCGCTGGGTCGGCTACGGTCAGGATAGCCGTCTGCCGTCTGAGTTTGATCTTAGCGATTATCTGCTGCGCGGCGAAAACCGTCTGGCTGTGATGGTGCTGCGCTGGAGCGACGGCAGCTATCTGGAAGACCAGGACATGTGGCGCATGAGCGGCATTTTTCGCGATGTCTCCCTGCTGCATAAGCCCACTACGCAAATCCGCGACCTGCGCATTAATACCCGTTTTAATGACGACTTCAGCCGCGCCACGCTGGAAGCGGAAGTCAGAGTGGGTGGCAACGAGAACGAAGATTTACGCGTCACCCTGCAATTGTGGGAAAGTGAAACGCTCACCCACGAAACGACCTCACCGCTCGGCAGCGAGATCATTGATGAACGCGGCGCTTATCATGACCGGGTGACTCTGCGTCTGAACGTCGAAAAACCGGCGCTATGGAGTGCCGAAACGCCCAATCTGTATCGCGCCGTTGTGCAGTTACACACCGCAGGCGGAGTACTGATTGAAGCGGAAGCCTGTGACGTTGGTTTTCGTCAGATTTGTATCGAAAACGGCCTGTTGCTGTTAAACGGCAAGCCGCTGTTGATTCGCGGTACCAACCGCCATGAGCACCATCCGGTCAACGGCCAGGTGATGGATGAGGCGACGATGGTGCAGGACATCATCCTGATGAAGCAGAATAACTTCAACGCCGTGCGCTGTTCCCATTACCCGAACCATCCGCTGTGGTACACCCTGTGCGATCGTTACGGCCTGTATGTGGTCGACGAAGCCAACATTGAAACCCACGGCATGGTGCCGATGAATCGCCTCACCGACGATCCCGCATGGTTGCCTGCCATGAGCCAGCGCGTCACGCGCATGGTGCAGCGCGATCGCAACCACCCGAGCATTATTATCTGGTCACTGGGCAATGAATCCGGCCATGGCGTCAATCACGACGCGCTCTACCGCTGGATAAAATCAGAAGACCCGTCACGTCCGGTGCAGTACGAGGGCGGTGGAGCTGATACTGCCGCCACCGACATTATTTGCCCGATGTACGCCCGCGTCGATCAGGATCAGCCCTTCCCCGCAGTACCCAAATGGTCGATTAAAAAGTGGCTGTCGATGCCCGGCGAACAGCGTCCGCTGATCCTTTGTGAATACGCCCACGCTATGGGCAACAGCTTTGGCGGCTTCGCCAAATACTGGCAAGCGTTCCGTCAGTATCCGCGCCTGCAGGGCGGATTTGTCTGGGACTGGGTGGATCAGTCGCTGACCAAATATGATGAGAACGGCAAAGCATGGTCAGCCTACGGTGGCGATTTTGGCGACACGCCTAACGATCGTCAGTTTTGCATGAACGGGCTGGTGTTCGCCGATCGCACTCCGCATCCGGCGTTATATGAGGCCAAGCATGAACAGCAGTTTTTCCAGTTCACGTTACTGCCGGGCGCTGAACGCCAGATTGAAGTGACCAGCGAATATCTGTTCCGCCGCAGCGATAACGAAGTTCTGCACTGGTCGATTGCCCTTGACGGCAACCCGCTGGCCGCCGGAGAAATCATTCTGGATATCGCCCCACAGGGTCGCCAGGTGATTACCCTGCCGAACGTTCCGATGCCGGACACCGCAGGCGAACTGTGGTTGACGGTGCGCGTAGAGCAGCCTCAGGCGACCGCATGGTCAGAAGCCGGGCATATCAGCGCCTGGCAACAGTGGAAGCTGGAAGAGAAGCTCAGCCTGGTACGTCCATCACGCGTCAGCAGCGCACCACAGCTGGATGTTAGTGAGAGCAATTTTACCGTGGTGGCCAACAACACACGCTGGCAATTCGATCGTCATTCCGGCCTGCTAACACAATACTGGATTAGCGATGAAGCCCAGTTGGTAAGCCCGCTTACTGACCAGTTCACCCGCGCGCCGCTGGACAACGACATCGGTGTGAGCGAGTCAACCCGCATCGACCCTAATGCCTGGGTTGAACGCTGGAAGGCCGCCGGTCACTATCAGGCTGAAGCAACGTTACTGCACTGTGCTGCCGATACGCTGAGCAATGCGGTACTGATCACCACCGAACATGCGTGGCAGTATCAGGGCGAAACGCTGTTCGTCAGCCGAAAAAGCTACCGTATTGACGGCAATGGTGAATTGCAGGTAACGGTGGATGTCGACGTTGCCAGCAGTACGCCACATCCGGCCCGCATCGGCCTGAGATGCCAGCTGGCGCAGGTTGCGGAGCGAGTGAACTGGTTAGGTCTCGGCCCGCATGAGAACTACCCGGACCGTCTGGGCGCCGCCTGTTTCGATCGCTGGGATCTGTCGCTTGATGAGATGTACACCCCGTATGTTTTCCCGAGCGAAAACGGTCTGCGCTGCGGTACGCGCGAACTGTACTACGGTGCGCACCAGTGGCGCGGAGACTTCCTGTTCAACATCAGCCGCTTTAGCCAGCAGCAACTGATGGAAACCAGCCACCGCCATCTGCTGCAACCTGAGGCGGGCACCTGGCTCAATATTGATGGCTTCCATATGGGCGTCGGCGGCGATGATTCGTGGAGTCCTTCCGTATCGCCGGAATTCCAGCTGAGCGCCGGACGCTACCACTTCCAGTTCGTCTGGGGCCAAAAAAAATAATATAAGCAGGGCAGGTTGATACCTGCCCGCATTTATAGGAAGTCTGTTATGTATTATTTAAAAAACACTAACTTTTGGATGTTCGGCTTTTTCTTCTTCTTTTACTTTTTTATTATGGGTGCGTATTTCCCCTTCTTCCCTATCTGGTTACACGATGTAAACCATATCAGCAAAGGCGATACCGGCATCATCTTCGCCTGCATCTCACTGTTTTCTTTGTTATTCCAGCCAATTTTCGGGCTACTGTCCGATAAGCTCGGCCTGCGTAAACATCTGCTGTGGGTAATTACCGGCATGCTGGTAATGTTTGCCCCGTTTTTTATTTACGTATTTGGCCCATTATTGCAGGTTAATATTTTACTGGGTTCAATTGTCGGCGGGATTTACCTTGGCTTTATTTACAATGCCGGTGCCCCAGCGATTGAAGCCTATATTGAAAAAGCCAGCCGCAGAAGCAACTTTGAATTTGGTCGCGCGCGCATGTTTGGCTGCGTGGGCTGGGCGCTGTGCGCCTCGATTGCCGGAATTATGTTCACCATCAATAACCAATTCGTCTTCTGGTTAGGCTCTGGCTGTGCGGTCATTCTGGCATTGCTGCTGTTATTTTCAAAAACAGATGCCCCCTCTTCTGCAAAAGTCGCGGATGCGGTAGGCGCCAATAACTCGGCATTCAGCCTGAAGCTGGCGCTGGAGTTATTTAAACAGCCGAAACTTTGGTTCCTCTCCCTGTATGTGGTCGGCGTTTCCTGTACTTACGATGTGTTTGACCAGCAGTTCGCCAACTTCTTTACCTCATTCTTTGCCACCGGCGAACAGGGTACCCGCGTGTTTGGCTACGTCACGACGATGGGAGAATTACTCAACGCCTCGATCATGTTCTTTGCACCGCTGATTGTGAACCGAATTGGCGGAAAGAACGCCCTGCTGCTGGCCGGTACGATTATGTCGGTAAGGATTATTGGCTCGTCATTCGCCACCACTGCACTGGAGGTCGTTATTCTCAAAACGCTGCATATGTTTGAGATACCGTTCCTGATCGTCTGCTGCTTCAAATACATCACCAGCCAGTTCGAAGTACGTTTCTCGGCCACGATTTATCTGGTGTGTTTCTGTTTCTTCAAACAGTTAGCCATGATTTTCATGTCAGTTCTGGCCGGGAAAATGTATGAGAGTATTGGTTTCCAGGGAGCTTATCTGGTGCTGGGGATTATTGCGCTGAGCTTCACGCTGATTTCCGTATTTACCCTTAGCGGTCCGGGGCCCTTTTCCCTGCGGCGTCGTCGCGAAAGCGTCGCGCTGTAAAAGCCTCTTTGCCGGATGCACCACTCGCGTGGTTTATCCGGCCTACGATACTAAAAGGCCCGGTAAGCATTGCGCCACCGGGCATCACACGATGTTACTCTTCAATCGCCTGACGTATTTGCTGCAACGACGCGGGATCGTCAATGGTCGTTAGATCGCCAGGATCGCGGCCTTCACAGATCGCCTGGATCGTCCGTCTGAGCATTTTGCCAGAGCGCGTTTTCGGCAACTGCGACACAAACCAGACGTGCGCCGGGCGGCCAAAATTACCAATCTGACTGTCCACCAGCGCCATAATCGCCTTCTCTTCCGAATGTGCGATGTCGCGATCTTCAAGGCTGTCGCTCTGTTTCGGAATGACAAACGCGACCGCTACCTGCCCCTTCAGTGCGTCCTTCACGCCGACCACAGCCACTTCGGCAACGTTCGGATAGCTGGAAATACTCTCCTCTATCTCACGCGTTCCCAACCGATGCCCGGCCACGTTGATGACATCATCCGTACGACCAAGGATGAAGTAATAGCCGTCCGCATCGCGAATACCCCAGTCAAAGGTGGCGTACACCTGACGAGAAAACAGCGACCAGTAGGTGTTCACAAACCGCGCGTCATCACCCCAGATAGTCTGGATACAGCCCGGCGGCAGCGGCCCTTCAATCACCAGCATGCCCTTTTCATTCGCTTCGCAGGGCTCACCGGTCACCTCATTGAGCAACTGCACGTTATATCCGTACATCGGCACGCCTGGGCTACCCAGCCGCGACGGGCGGTCGTCCAGCCCGCGAGCGATCGCCATAATCGGCCAACCGGATTCAGTCTGCCAGTAGTTGTCGATAACCGGGACGCCCAGCGTTTCCGTTACCCAACTGGCGGTCGGTTCATCCAGCGGCTCACCCGCCAGATACAGCACCTCCAGCGAGGAGAGATCGTGATTGCGGATTTGCGCGGTCGGGAATTTCTTCAGCACGCGGATGGCGGTTGGAGCGGAGAACATCCGGCTGACCTGATACTTCTCAACAATTTTCCACCATACGCCACAGTCTGGATACGTTGGCAACCCTTCGTAAACCACTGTCGCCATCCCCGCCAGCAGCGGGGCATACACGATATACGAATGCCCAACTACCCAGCCGATATCCGACGCGCAGAAGAACACACCGCCCGCTTTACCGCCGAAAATGGTGTCCATCGAGGTCGCCAGCGCGACCGCGTAGCCGCCAACGTCGCGCTGGACGCCTTTCGGTTTACCAGTTGTCCCGGAGGTGTAGAGAATGCAGGACGTTTCGTTCGACTCCAGCCAGGCAACCGGTACCCGCGCGCCGAGATGCTGCTGGCGCAGCGTGGCAAAGTCGAGGTCTCGCCTCTCTACCTGCGCCATTTTCGCCAGACCGCGATCGACTAATACCACATGACGCGGCTGATGCTGCGCCTGATCGATCGCATCATCGAGCAGCTTTTTATACGGCAGGACTTTACCGCCGCGCGCCCCGGCATCCGCCGACACGATAACCACCGGTCGGGCGTCGTCGATACGCGCCGCTACGCTGTGCGAGGCGAAACCACCGAACACCACCGAATGGATCGCCCCTATACGTGCGCAGGCCAACAGCGTAATGTGCGCCTCGGCGATCATCGGCATATAAACCAGTACCCGATCGCCACGCTGTACGCCCAGCGACAACAACATCGCCGCCGCGACGTTCACTTCGTCATACAGCTGACGAAAGGTAAACGTGCGTTCTTCTTCGGTTTCTGATGACACAGCAATCAGCGCCAGCGCGTCAGGCTGTTTCTCCAGCCAGCGGTCAATGGCGTTGTGGCACAGATTGGTCGTACCACCGCAAAACCAGCGGGCAAACGGCGGATTACTGTGGTCCAGTACCTGCGTATACGGCTGCTGCCAGTCAATACGCTGGGCCTGCTCGGCCCAGAACGACTCCGGCTGCGTAATAGAACGTTGATAAAACTCGCTATAAGACATAATGCTCTCCTGTTGAACTTACGCCTTGCCGCACGCAGGTTTAGATTACATAAAGGTCCATATACTCATTGACCGGCATCTGCTCCAGGCGAGTTCTGTCCAGGGAGACATCCAGGATGCGCTGCTGCTGACGGGTCGGGAACTGACGCGCCAGGTTAATTTTGAACTTCTCGACCAGCTTCGGCATACCGTCGTTACGACGGCGCGCGTGGCCGATTGGGTATTCCACTACCACTTCTTCAAAGCGTGAGCCGTCGGTGAACTCAAGCGTGATGGCATTCGCGATGGCGCGTTTTTCAGGGTCGTGGTAATCGGCAGTAAAGGCCGGATCTTCGAAGCAGTTAATCTTTTCACGCAGCGCATCAATGCGTTTGTCCTGCGCCACGCCGTCTTCGTAATCTGCCGCCGTTAAGCGTCCGAACAGCAGCGGGATAGCCACCATGTACTGGATGCAGTGGTCACGATCCGCCGGGTTATTCAACGGGCCTTTTTTATCGATGATGCGGATACAGGCTTCGTGCGTACGAATGGTCACTTTTTCGATATCGGCAGCGGTCTTACCTGCGGCCTGTAACTGCTCGTACAGCGTCATCGCCGCTTCTACCGCGGTCTGCGAGTGGAACTCTGCCGGGAAGGAAATTTTAAACAACACGTTTTCCATCACGTACGAACCGTACGGGCGCTGGAAGCGGAAAGATTCGCCTTTGAAAGAGACATCATAGAAGCCCCAGGTTTTCGCCGTCAGTGCAGATGGATATCCCATTTCACCGGTTTTCGCCATCAGCGCCAGACGTACAGCACGTGAGGTGGCATCGCCAGCCGCCCAGGATTTACGCGTGCCGGTATTCGGCGCATGACGATAGGTACGCAGCGACTGACCGTCGACCCACGCCAGCGAGACGGCGTTGAGAATTTCATCCCGGTTAAGGCCGAGCATCTCGGCAACCACCGCCGTGGAAGCGACTTTTACCAGCAGGACGTGATCCAGACCGACGCGGTTGAAGGAGTTTTCCAGCGCGATACAGCCCTGAATTTCATGGGCTTTAATCATTCCGGTTAACACTTTTTTCATGGTTAACGGCGCTTTACCCACCGCCACCGCATTGCGCGACAGCCAGTCAGCCGTCGCCAGAATACCGCCGAGGTTATCGGAAGGATGACCCCATTCTGCGGCCAGCCACGTGTCGTTAAAGTCCAGCCAGCGGATCATCGCACCGATGTTAAACGCCGCCTGCACCGGATCGAGCTGGAACTGGGTACCAGGTACGCGCACACCGTTCGGGACGACGGTACCCGGTACAACCGGCCCCAGCAGTTTTTTACAGGCCGGATATTCCAGCGCTTCCAGGCCACAGCCAAGGGTATCAAGCAGGCAATAATGCGCGGTGTCATACGCCACCTTCGAGGTGATCTCGTAGTTCATGACATAATCAACGATATCAACGATTTCACGGTCAAATTCAGGGCGGACGTTCGAAATATGTGCAGACATAGGGTACATTTCCTGTTTTTTTATCTTTAGAGGTTTTGCATTAGCAACGTTTTTCAATCGGGACAAATTCGCGATCTTCCGGGCCGGTATAGTTGGCGGAAGGACGGATAATTTTGTTGTCCTGGCGCTGTTCGATGATGTGCGCCGCCCAGCCGGTGACGCGGGCGATAACGAACAGCGGTGTGAACATTTCAGTGGGGACGCCCATCATGTTGTAAGAGACTGCCGAGAACCAGTCGAGGTTAGGGAACATCTTTTTCGTTTCCCACATCACCTCTTCCAGACGGTCGGCAATGTTGTACATTTTCAGCGAACCGCCCTCCTGAGAAAGCTGTTTCGCCACACGCTTGATCACCTGATGGCGCGGGTCGGCGATGGTGTAAACCGGGTGACCAAAGCCAATCACCACTTCTTTGTTTTCAACGCGTTTACGGATATCCGCTTCGGCTTCATCCGGCGTTTCGTAGCGCTGCTGAATTTCCAGCGACACTTCATTCGCGCCGCCGTGTTTCGGCCCACGCAGTGCGCCAATCGCACCGATAATCGCGGAGTACATATCAGAGCCAGTTCCCGCAATCACACGCCCCGTGAAGGTGGAAGCGTTAAATTCGTGCTCGGCGTACAGCACCAGCGAAATGTGCATCGCCTTTTCCCAGCTTTGTGATGGCTTCTCACCATGCAGCAAATGCAAGAAGTGACCGCCAATAGAATCATCGTCGGTTTCCGGCTGAATGCGCTCGCCGTTATGGCTGTAGTGATACCAGTACAGGAGGATAGAACTGAGCGAAGCCAGCAGTTTGTCGGCAATATCGCGTGCGCCGGAGACGGTATGTCCTTCTTTTTCCGGCAGCGTACAACCCAGCGCGGAAACACCAGTGCGCATCACGTCCATCGGATGCGAGGCGGCAGGCAGCGCTTCCAGTACGGTACGCACGTTAGCGGGCAATCCGCGCAGCGCTTTCAGTTTGCTTTTATAGGCGGTGAGCTCATCGCGGGTGGGTAATTTCCCGTGAATCAGCAGATGCGCAACTTCTTCAAATTCGCACTGTTGTGCCAGATCAAGAATATCGTAGCCACGATAGTGCAGATCGTTACCGCTTTTACCCACGGTACATAAGGCAGTATTTCCGGCAGCGACGCCTGACAGCGCAACCGATTTTTTGGGTTTAATGACATGGGTACTATTTTGCAGGATCGTTGTGTCGCTCATGTTGTCCTCGTCATTATTGTAATATGTAGGGTACTAATTTATTGCCGGATGGCGGCTACGCCTTATCCGGCCTACGACGGTTACTTTTTTGTGTACAACGCGTCGAGTTTCTCTTCGAACTGGTAGTAATTGATGCTTTCATACAGCTCGTTGCGCGTCTGCATAATGTCGATAACGTTCTTTTGCGTACCTTCCTGACGCAGCACGTTGTAAACCTTCTCCGCCGCGCGGTTCATGGCGCGGAAAGCTGACAGCGGGTATAGCGCCATCGCAACGTTCGCGCTGCGCAGTTCATCGGTGGTAAACAGCGGTGTGGCGCCAAATTCAGTAATGTTGGCGAGAATTGGTACCTGTACCGCATCGGCAAACTGGCGGTACATCGCAAGTTCGGTAATGGCTTCCGGAAACAGCATGTCAGCGCCCGCTTCGACATACGCCTGGGCACGATCGATGGCAGCCTCTAGCCCTTCCACCGCCAGCGCATCGGTCCGCGCCATAATCACAAAGTTGGGATCGGTGCGCGCATCAACGGCTGCGCGGATCCTGTCGACCATCTCTTCTTTCGAGACGATCGCCTTGTTCGGACGATGACCGCAGCGCTTAGCGCCAATCTGATCTTCAATATGCAGCGCAGCAGCACCCGCTTTGGAAATCGACTTGACGGTACGCGCCACGTTGAATGCAGACGATCCAAAACCAATATCCGCATCCACCAGCAATGGCAGCGGGCAAACATCCGTAATGCGACGAATATCAGTCAGCACATCATCAAGGGTAGAAATGCCGAGATCCGGCAGCCCCAGCGACCCCGCAGCGACACCGCCGCCGGAGAGATAAATCGCTTGATACCCGGCACGTTGAGCCAGCAGAGCGTGGTTGGCGTTGATGGTGCCAACGATTTGTAATGGGTTTTCTTTAGTGAGCGCTGCGCGAAACGCCAGCCCTGGGGAGTGTAGAGACATATCCCGTCCTCTTGTTATCAACTTGTTATCGTTTGTTGATATTTCTAAAGCAAGGGGTATGCCAGGGAGCTTATTTTCTCTTCAATTTAATTTTTTATCTTTTAAAACAACAGATTAAATCCAATATTTCTATTTTTGTTGCACAAAAGCGTGTCAGCTATCGTTTCATGAAACGTTCCTTCATGTTTCATTGCAACATTTATGAAACACAACTAAACCCTACTACTCGGTTCCTTAATTTTTGGGGTTAGTTATGGCAGATACGCATCTACCGCCGCGAGTGAACGACGATAAACCGGTTATCTGGACAGTCTCGGTCACCCGCCTGTTTGAACTGTTTCGCGACATCAGTCTGGAGTTCGACCACCTGGCGACCATCACCCCCATTCAGCTTGGTTTCGAAAAAGCGGTGGCCTATATCCGTAAGAAGCTGGCCACCGAGCGTTGCGATGCCATCATTGCGGCAGGCTCCAACGGCGCATATCTGAAAAGCCGTTTGTCTATTCCGGTGATCCTGATTAAACCCAGCGGATTCGACGTGCTACAGGCACTGGCAAAAGCGGGAAAACTCACCTCGTCAATTGGCATCATTACCTATCAGGAACCCCTCCCGGCGCTTCTCGCGTTTCAAAAAACTTTCAATTTGCAGCTTGAACAGCGTAGCTATATCACCGAGGAAGATGCTCGTGGGCAAATCAACGAGCTGAAGGCCGGCGGTACACAAGCGGTAGTTGGTGCGGGGTTGATTACCGATCTGGCAGAAGAAGCAGGTATAACCGGCATCTTTATCTATTCGGCGGCCACCGTGCGCCAGGCCTTTGTCGATGCGTTGGATATGACCCGCCTGACATTACGCAGAAACGGTCAGTACGCCTCTGGCGATACGTTGCGCACTCGCTACGCGCTCGGAGATATGCGCGGTCACTCTGCGCAGATGGAACAGGTACGGCACACCATTATGCTGTACGCCCGTTCGCGTGCGCCGGTCCTCATTCAGGGCGAAACAGGAACGGGTAAAGAGCTGGCCGCACAGGCCATTCACCGTGAGTTTTTCACCCGTCAGGAGAATCGGCGCGGTAAACCCTCACCGCCGTTTGTTGCCGTCAACTGCGGGGCAATCACCGAGTCATTGCTGGAAGCGGAGCTGTTCGGCTATGAGGATGGCGCCTTTACCGGCTCTCGCCGAGGGGGGCGCGCGGGCCTGTTTGAAATCGCTCACGGCGGAACCCTGTTTCTTGACGAGATAGGCGAGATGCCGCTGCCGTTACAAACCCGACTGCTGCGTGTGCTCGAAGAAAAAGAGGTCACCCGGGTGGGCGGACATCAACCGATTCCGGTCGATGTCCGGGTGATTAGCGCCACGCACTGTAATCTGGAGCAGGAGATGAAACAGGGGGAATTTCGTACCGATCTGTTTTATCGGTTGAGCATTTTACGCCTCAAGCTGCCGCCGCTGCGCGAACGGTTGCCCGATATCCTGCCACTGGCGGAAGGCTTTTTAAAACAGTCGCTGGCGGAACTGGACGTGCCGTTTTCTGAGCCTGTTCGCAAGGGGCTGGGGTTAAGTCAGCCGACGTTGCTGAATTATGGCTGGCCGGGGAATATCCGCGAACTGCGTAATATGATGGAGCGCCTGGCGCTATTTTTAAGCGTCGAGCCGCAGCCAGAGCTGAATGTGGATTTTTTACAACAGCTGTTACCGGAACTGGCCATTGTTGCAGACTCACCGCAAGCATCGTCATTGCTGACGCCGCAACAGGTGTTGGCACAATTTGATGGTGACAAAACTGCCGCCGCGCGGTATCTCGGAATTAGCAGAACCACGTTCTGGCGCAGGCTAAAAGAAAAACCGCCGGTACAATGACCGGCGGGTATCGTGTCTTTTACAGTAGCGCGTTATTTTTTCTTGTAAATATTCGCTGTGCCATGGATTTTGTTATCCGTTTGGCCGGAGGTTAATACCACCACGTCAGCACCTTTCTCTTCAGCTTTCTTCAGAAGGTCTTCTTTAGCATCCGAAGTAGAGACTTCATTACTCGTTGAAATATCACCGATTTTTGTATACTGAGACTCAACCTTTTCAAACTCAACCTTCGTCATAAATTCCGCGGCGTACGCGTTGGTCACAACAAAAGCTAACGCACCAATAAGTACTTTAATTCCAGTTTTCATATAAAAGCTCCAGATTTTGTTATATATGCCATCATCGACCCCTGAACATTCGACATGCGAGTCAAGGATGATTAATAAGTAGTTCAGCCTGGCAAAAAGATCCAGAGCAGGCGGAAATATAAAGAGATTTTGCGAATCGTTGATAACAGAAAACCTGTGCCGTCGCGTTATCTGACGCGCCAGGTTTGCACAAAATAATCTATGAAGTCATTTGCAAATCTCAGCGCGTTTCACTGCGCAGTGTGAGTGAATACGCAGAATGATGAACACACTAAAATTATAGTGTTAGCTGTCACTTAAGCGCTTACTAATGGAAATGTTGTCTATGGAACCTCTGCACGCCGTCGTTCTTACCATCAGCCTCTTTGTTTTAACCTTTTTTAACCCCGGCGCAAACCTGTTCGTGGTAGTACAAACTAGCCTGGCATCCGGACGACGCGCAGGTGTGATGACCGGTCTGGGTGTTGCCTTGGGTGATGCGTTTTACTCCGGCCTTGGGCTTTTTGGTATGGCAACGCTAATCACCCAGTGTGAAGAGATATTTTCATTGATTAAGATTGTCGGCGGCGCCTATCTGCTGTGGTTTGCCTGGAACAGCATCCGCCATCAGGCCACGCCGCAAATGCCCACTCTACAGCAACCGCTTTCCGCTCCCTGGTATGTGTTTTTCCGCCGTGGATTACTAACGGATTTATCAAATCCGCAAACCGTACTGTTTTTTATTAGTATCTTCTCGGTCACCTTAAGCGCAGACACGCCTACGTGGGCCAGACTGATGGCCTGGGCAGGCATTGTGTTGTCTTCCGTTATCTGGCGTATTTTTCTCAGCCAGGCATTTTCTTTGCCTGCCGTGCGACGGGCGTATGGTCGCATCCAACGCGTTGCCAGCCGGGTGATTGGCGCAATAATAGGTGTTTTCGCGCTAAGACTTATTTATGAAGGTATTAGCCATCGATAAGAGAGTTTAACTTGACCATTGTGAGGTAATTGTCCGTAATACCGCCTGAATTTTTAATCGCAGGTTGAGTGGCAGTGAGATGGAACAGGTTGAACCGGTAAACGACACATTACTCCTTACAGAATGGCAGGCGCTGATACGACAAACATCGCCTGACGTTCACACGCTCCTCACATCGTTAAGCGATGAAGAGATCCGCCATTTAGTGACCGTTTTTTATGACTATATGCTCTCCCATGCCCAGAGCGCATTGTTCCTCAATACAGAACAGGTCAGTACCCGCCTCAGCGGCAGTATGTTTGACTGGTTACGCAGCGTGCTTGGCAGCGCGCACGAAGATCTACCGCAGCTGCTGGCCAAACAGCGAGAAATTGGCGTGGTGCATGCCCGTATCGGCCTGCCCATCGATCTGGTAAACCGCGGCGCGCGTAAGCTCAAGGATGAGCTGTATCGGGTATTGAAAACCAAAGCTGACGACTCGTCTTCCCTGTTGAGCAATGCTATCTGTTTCAGCAGCCTGGCAATGGATACTGCGCTGGAGGCCATGACCGTCTCCTATTCCCCAAGCCACCAAAACTCTCTGCATACGCAGGAGCAGTATCGCCTGCAGACCATTTACGATGACGTTAACGTCGAGCGCGAACGGCAAATTCGCTCATTTACCGACTGGGAAAATCAGTTTATCTATAACATCGCCATCGGTATGCCTTTCGGTGAGATGGTATTTCTGGCGAATTCTGATTTTGGTATGTGGTTCTCACATAAAGGAAAACACATTCTCGGCAACAGCAATCTGTTGAAAGAAATGGAATCGCTGATAGCAGAGATCGACAACCGCATGACGACCACCTTTTCGCATCAGCATCAGCCAACAGAACCTGAGAGGATGAGCCTGTTGCAGGATGTCCGCCAGCTATCGGCAAAAATCCATTTCCTGCTCGCCTCAATGTTTGACGCACTGGTGAAACAGGAAAATGGTAAAGACTCGCTGACCCAGTTACTTAACCGCCGCTTTATTCCAACCATCATGCGGCGTGAGATTTCGTTAGCGTTACATGCGCGGAAGCCCTTCACCCTGGCGATGCTGGATATCGACTACTTTAAGCAAATTAACGACAACTATGGGCATAATACTGGTGATATGACGCTCAAAAACGTCGCAGCGGTCATTTATGATCATATCCGTAGCAGCGATTACGTGTTTCGCTATGGTGGTGAAGAATTTATGATCCTGCTCGTCGAGTCAGACAAGTCGCAGGCCAGTATTATCCTCGAAACGCTGCGTATGAAGATTGCCGAGATGTGCATGGCGGCATCGGCGGCAGAATCATTTTCTATTACCGTCAGCATTGGCATCGCCGAATATGACTATCATCCCGACTATAAACAGTTGGTTGATAAAGCCGATCGCGCGCTTTATCTGGCGAAAAGTAATGGCCGCGATCGCATAGAGGTATATCAGGAATAACCTTCTCCGCCACAGAGAAATAAATACCCCATTCAGGGTATTTATCTGATCGGCGATAAATACCGAGCTGTTATTTTTATTCAGGCATATTGGCATGATGAAAATAACAGCCACGTAATAAGATGCAAATCAAATACACCAAATCTGAATAGCGCTAGCATATCCCGGTGATGACGCCTTCTGAATGCAGAAGGGGAAATATGAGGGATAGTATAAAACCATGAACGGGAAGAAGAGAACACGCTGGCAGCGCCGTCCTGGCACGATCGGAGGCAAGCTGCCGTGGAATGACTGGCGCAATGCCAGCAGCTGGCGAAAAGCCACCCAGTTTCTCCTGCTGGCTATTAATATTTATATTGGCGTAACGTTCTATTACTGGGTCCGCTATTTCGAAACCGCCGGCACCAGCGTCTATATTCCAAGGCCTGGTGGTATTGAGGGATGGCTACCAATCGCGGGTTTGATGAATATCCGCTATACGCTGGAGACTGGTTTTCTTCCGCCTATCCATGCCGCCTCCATGCTGCTGTTAGTTGCGTTTATCCTGATTAGTTTGTTGTTAAAAAAAGCCTTCTGTTCGTGGCTATGCCCGGTGGGCACGCTGTCCGAACTGCTCGGCAATCTGGGGAAAAAAGTATTTGGTCGCAACTTCACGCTGCCGCGCTGGCTGGATATCCCGCTGCTCAGTCTGAAGTATCTGTTGCTGAGTTTCTTTTTGTATATCGCCCTGTCGATGCCTGCGCAGGGGATTCAGTATTTTCTAATGTCGGCCTATGGCATGATTATCGACGTGAAGATGCTCGATTTCTTTCGCCATATTGGCCCCGCTACGCTCATCTTTGTTGTCGTTATCAGCGTCCTGAGCCTGTTTATTCGCAATGCCTGGTGCCGCTATCTGTGCCCTTATGGTGCGCTGCTCGGCCTGTTCTCGCTGCTCTCGCCGTTTAAAATCCGCCGTAACGCAGACAGTTGCATCGACTGCGGAAAATGCGCGAAAAACTGCCCGTCGCATATCCCGGTCGACAGACTGATTCAGGTGCGTACCGTGGAATGCACTGGCTGCATGACCTGCGTTGAATCCTGCCCGGTGGCCTCAACGCTGAGCTTCTCACTGCAAACACCACCGGGGGCGCAAGACAACGGTAAACCGTTATGGCGACAGAGGACGCTATCAGGTGTTGCCATGACGCTACTGGTGCTTGGCATTCTGTTTGCCACCATTGGTTATGCCGTTTATGCCAATGTCTGGGATACGCCAGTGCCCGATCATATGTATTTCCAGCTGATCCCGAAGGCAAAGATGATCGGCCATTAATTTTTTTATCAGTATGTTCAAAACCCTGCCAATTCTGGCAGGGTTTCCCGCCTGTCCTGCCATTTTAAGACAATTGAACTTGTGCCATCGCGCTCTCGTTTATACAACCTTAAATATCATCTGTAATAATTTTTCTATTTTGTTATGGGCGACTGGGATCAAAATAATGAACGGGATAACATCATGACTAAAATAAAACTGGCACTGCTATTACCTCTGTTTCTGGCAGGTTGTACGATGAATGACGGGGAATTAAGAAACGCTTACGCTCAGCATTATCAGCAACCTACCGCTTATGTAGATGCTTATAAACAGAAAATAGCCAGTATGGATATTCATGCGCTGGCCCAATATGCCGCCGCAGAAGATAAGAAAAAAATGCGCGGGCAGCCAAGACTGAAAATCGACGAATTTATTACCATTGAGAACGTGCAGGCGAAAGGAAATCGGGTGGTCTACGATTACTCACTGTCCGAAAGCTGGCTGGCGCTGTCCGCAGATAAACAGCGCGAGAAGCAGACCAATATGAATAAAGACCTGATCTACCGTACCTGCTCGCTGGAAACGGTACGTCTGGCGCAGGCAAAAGGGCTGGAAGAAGAACATAACTATTACAGCCAGTACCCAGACAAAGTCGCCTTTACGCTGAGAACCAGCACGCAGATTTGTCTGCAGAACGGTTTTACACAATAGCCGCAATCACAATGCCTGATGCGCTGCGCTTATCAGGCCTACGATTTGCACGCTGCCATA